>JAYTOY010000062.1:0-100902 GCA_043747555.1 Pseudobdellovibrionaceae bacterium
CTCAAGATTATTTTGTTATCCTAGGGGTTTAAGTGGTTCGTTGTTACCCTACGAATTCCGTAGGAATTCGTAGGGGCCGCAAGGAGAAGATAGGATCATGGAAAAACTGATCTTTTTCGACGCGCGAGTTGAAGTAAGCACACTTAAGTAGGGCAGTTTATAGTTTTCTTAGCACCAAAAACAGTAAATCAAATAAGAAAAAATATAGAAAGTTAACCTAGGTTCCAGGCTCCTTAAGGTGGTTCAGCTTAAGTCAAAGATCGCCAGATGCGAAAAATCTTACGCCCAGCTTTGATCTCAACACTCTGCCCATCCAAATTCTCATTAGTAGGGCGCCCACCCAAATCGAAACCCTTCAAAGAGTATTCATATTTTCCAGGCTTTAGCGGAACCCGAATCACCTGGATTGTCTGGGGCAACAAAGACCATTGGCGAAGATCCGCGCGATCAGAAGCATGAAAGAAAATCCAAGCGATCAATCCCAGCAATTCATTTTTTTGCCGAATTTGATCAGCCATCACTTCTTTGGCAACAATTCCGCCAACTCGCCGACCAACCAAAGCCGCTTGATCATCCATTAAAGTTTGAATTGCCGCACTTTCAACATTGTAAACAGGGCGACTGACATAGGTGCCATTTCCGGTGATTTTTAGCTCTGCTTTTTCAGTTTGATTGAAAGTCGGCTGCAAAGTTGGAAACCTGGGCGAACTTTTATCGTAGGTTTTGCGCGGGCCCCAGCCTTGCTGATAAATAACGATCAATTCGCCTTTACTTTTATCATACCAATCTGGATTTTCTTTAACGTCAGGAAATTTTTCTTTCCAAACCTTATAATCATCCATGCGCCTGGACTTTTTAGCAGATCTAATAAGGTCTTCACGGATCGTTGAAATAGCCTGAGAAATCTCATATGTTTCTTTGTACGCGATATAAGCATCATCCCAAGCCCCATCGGCTTCCCAGATCAGCGCGGATAAATATTTTGCGAAAGGATTTAATTCGAACTTCTTTTTTTCTTCAGTTCGAAGTTTCAGATATTTTTCGTTCATACGCCGAGCTTCAACCAAAGCATCGTCTAGCTTTCCTAGCTGCAGATAATTCATGGCTAAATAGGCGTTGATAAAAATTTTCTCGAAGGTGTCGCCTTTGTATTGGACAATCTCTTCACTGGTCAGCATTGATCCTGCCAGCCTTGAAATAGATTGGTAGTCTAACTGATCCGCTAATTTATCACTTCGAAGAAGAACTTCATTACTTTCAGGAAATTTATTAGCGATTTGCAAAGCGACGCCATAATCCAACAAATGCACCAGCTGATCGCCATCTTCTTTGCTAGCTAGTTCTTGAAATTTGCTAAGAGATTGATCGGTATTTCCAGCTGAAATTAATTGGCGAGACTCGCGAACTTGATCTTGGTAAGTCGCGCATCCTGCTAAATAAATAGCAAGGACGGCCATCAGTAAAAAGACAGCCTTTTGAAAAACCACTATAAGCCGACTGATTTCTTCTTAAACGTTTTTCTAATTTGTTTGTGATCAGACCAGTTGATAACAGTTGTTTTTAAATTTGTTAGATTCAAAGTCAGCTTGTAATAAACGGTTTTTTCTTTGCCCACTTCCTGAACAATCGAATCCAGACGACCATTAATGATATAGTCAGCACCGGTTTGGCCACCAGGTCCTTTTTTTGTATCTTTGGAAGTCATGCCCGAGTTTTGATAATTATATTCGTCGGCAACGTCTTGACGAGCTTCTTTATCTATAAAAGAGACCTTTCCGCTTTTCATTAACTCGACTCGAATCATATCAAGAACACTTTGTGTATCGATATGTTCACTGGTTTTATTTTGTAGATTTGTAACCATAACAACAGGTGGCGTTTTAGATTTATCAATTGTTGGATGCGACATCATGCTTGAAACAAGGTCTTTGACCGCACTTTGCATATCTGTTTCTGACCATTGGTCATTTAAAAGATTTTTTCGTTCAACATCATCGTAATCACCTTTAACAAAAGCTTTAGGCCCGCAAGCAGTTAAACCTAAAAATAAAATCGAAATTAAACTAGCCTTGATGAGACTTTTCATGCAAATCCTCCATGGGTTTCAAAAGATTAATAGCAGTTCAAGGCAGAAGCAAGTCATGGCCAAAAACTTCCAGTCGTGTCCCATTTTAGGTTCATTTTCGGCCATTAAACCGAGATCAGCGGTCTTTAAATCTCAGGTACTAATATTGCGCTGAGCAGCTTTTTTGCATCTAGATCCCAGCATGAATATTTCAACTGCTCGCGAAGTTCACTGGACCTTGTCATCCTCTATCGATTGGCATGTCGAACAAGCCTGGGTCCTAGCTTTAGATTCACAATTAAAGGTTGTTGAATTTACCCTGACATCAAAAGGAACAGTGAACTTCTGCCAAATCCACCCTCGCGATATTTTTAGATTTATTATTTCTAGAAATGCGAGTAGCTTTATTTTAGCCCACAATCATCCCAGTGGAAATGCACTTCCCTCGCACCAGGATATTGAGTTCACAAAAAAAATTCTTAAGCTGGCACAACTTCATGAGATTCCCTTGCTTGATCACGTCATCTTAACTAAGGCCGGCGCAACCAGCATGAGGGCTTTAAAGAATATCCGAAATTGGCTTTAGTGACTTCCTTCGCCAGTGCCTTGAAGAATATTATAAGCTGGTGCTCGCTGAATAGGCTTTGCTGAAATCACTCGGTAGGAGGCATCCACTTTTATATCCCATCCAGCATTACGAGCATTTTCAACGAACTGTCGTACATATTCTTTCTTATATTGCTCGCTGTATTTTTCATCCGTTTGATCTTGAAATAACTTACTTTGTACAATCTGACTTGGATCTTGGGGAAAATCGTAACCTTTAACTCCACGGCCCAGCTCTTGATTGAAGGTTGGATTTTCGTCGTAATTGGTGATTTCAAGTCGTTGCGGATTATAGTCGAATTTTCTCTGCGGGCCCGATTTCTGTGAGTTTAATATTTCGCGCTTGGAATCAATGGCTGCTTTTTGCTGCCTCAGCACAATGTCTTGAGTTGTTTCTCGCAAGTGGCGGTTGACTAAATCTTGCGTTTCTTTGGATCTAAAGTTCGGTTGGGTGGTTACTGTCGGTGTGTCTTGATCCTCAAATAGAAAAAGACCTAATGCTAAAAGTAAAAGGATCAATCCTAAGAAGATACTTTTTTTGTTGTTGTTGCCTTTTGATCTTTTCATGGTCATTGTAAATATCGGAAGTTCGGTGGCCGGGCTAAAATCAGGACCTTATGCTGGCTTTGTTGGCGGCTTCACAGGAAGAATAATTATAAACTCAGTGCCTACATTAACCTCGGAACGAACTTGAATTTCACCACCATGATTCTGAATGATTCCGTAGGAAATGCTGAGGCCTAGACCTGTCCCCTGTCCAACATCCTTGGTCGTAAAGAACGGGTCGAAAATTTTTTCGAGAATGGGGGCTGGTATACCGCGGCCACTGTCTTGAATTGAAATTTTAATCTTTGCTTCCTTCACTTTTTGATTCTTTAAGGTTTGCGTAGAAATCCATATTTTACCCGAACCTTCAATAGCTTGAACCGAATTTGAAAAAATATTCATTAAGACCTGATTGATTTGGCTCGCATAACAATAAACCAAAGGAATGGGTTCGAAATTTTCGGAAACTTCAATACGTCCTTTGATTTCACCTTGCAAAAGTTGAAGCGTCGCTGCGATGGCCTCATGTAAATCGACTTCTTTGAGCTTGGCCTCTTCAAGACGCGAGAAATTTCTTAAACCTAAGACAATTTCTTTTGTTCTTTGCGCGCCGTCTTCGCAAGAAGTAATCAATTTCGGAAGATCTTTTACGATGTAATCATATTCTAAATCTAATTTTTTCTGGGGAAGGTCTTGCGGAGATTTTTCTGCCACTTCAATCAATAAAATTAACCGCTGCGAGTAATCCCTAAGGTGAGCCATATTGCTAAAAATAAATCCAATTGGATTATTTAATTCATGGGCGACGCCCGCAACGAGTTGCCCCAAGCTGATCATTTTCGCAGAGTGAACTAGCTTAGTTTGTGTTTCGCGCAGGTCTTTATTGGCTGCTTCTAGCTCGTCGATTTTCTTTTTTAATTCTCGCCTTGCCTGCGAGATTTTCAGACTCATCTGATTGAAACTTTCTGTAAGAAGACCAATCTCGGTGTCATTTTTCACCGGAATTGTGATCACCTGTTCTTGGCTTTCAAAGGATTGCAGGGCTTCAACAAGTTCATAAAGTGGTTTTAAAACCCAACTGCTAGTAAAAAAGATTGTAATGATCAGAAGCAAAACGACGGCGCTGACAACAGAAATAAAAGCATAATTAACTTTTTTAAGAACGGCTTTTACGTCACCTTTAGAAGCTCCTGGTGCGATGAAAAAATTTGTTTGTCCCCATTCGATGGGATAAACTACAAAACCGTAAGGTTCATTTCTGATTTTGATATCAAAAAATGGATCCTTTCGGGAAAAAATCTCTGCTTTAAAATAATCTTTCGGATACTGGTTAAATTCGGAATGACTTCCGACGGCAAAATGTCCGTCTGGTTTGAAAACCATTAATTCTAGTTTCATCCGAGCTTTTATTTTCTGAAAAAAAGCATGATCTAAATCTAAAATTTGTTCGATATAACCACTGGTTTTGCCAGCTGCATTTTGGACTTTGGAAATCAAAATCAATGACATCTTTTGGTTTTCGCCGAATTCGGTCAGCCCCATATCTTTATTTGATTTCATATAGGCCAAATATTTTTCGGATAAAAAGACGGCTTGCTGAACAGGCTGAAAAGATCGAATGTCCCCTTTTTGATCTTTAAAAACACTGATTAGCATCCGGCCTTCGCGATTAAAAAAAGTCAAACTGGTCGAGAAGTCTGATTTTAGCCACTGAGCGGCCATTTGTTTGAGGACTGTTCCATCATTCATTACTAAATTATAAGATAAATTAGGATCCCTAATATACTTGTCGCGCTTTTGTTGAAAACCTGATTGGTAGTCTGCTAAAATTCCGGAGACCTCTCGGGCATTACCAGACAGTCTTTGAGTCAATTCGTTGTCGATTGCTTTTTCAAATTTTAAAAGAGAATAACCGGTTACGAATCCAAGCGGTAAGATAGAAAATAAAAGAAACCAGACAATAAGAATTGTTCGTAAGGATCTTTTAGGGGTTTTTCTAAATTTTTTCACGGCTTTGCTTCATCAATAGTAACAATCAGCCTAACAATACCTTCAGGCATAACTCGAGGATGTTTTTCTTTTTTGATTTTAGGTGGTCCGTAAGTTCCTAAAAACTGAAGGAGTTCTTCATATTTTGCTTCTGGTAATGTGAAATGAAAATAAGCTTGCCCTGGAGTTTTTTGCCATCCTAACTCTACTTCCCCTGCTTTTCTTCCTCCAAGTTCAATCACTTTCTCAGCAATTTTGGGCCCGACAGTATCTAAATTTGTAACATCCACTTTTCCCCGATAAATAGCGCCCTCGCCAATTTTTTTAGCTAAAGTAGTTTCTGCTTCAACTGATTTTTCGACAGGCTCTTGTTTAGGCACCGTGGCTAAAGGAGGCGTTGCCACAATCACAGTTGCTTTTTGCCTTGATTGATTTTCCTTTTTTTCTTCATCGGCAAATTCAGCTGGCTCACTTAACTCGATACTTTTTAATTTAGCAGGATCTCCCACTTGCTGGGTTTTCTCTATTTCAGCAAGGATCGTCTCTTTACGTTCTGGAAATAGTTGGAATTTAGCGACTCGATCCCAAGGGATTACCAAACTGATCATGATCATCACGGAAACGACAACCAAGGCTTCTAAAGCCCATTTTATGCTTGTTGGCCAATGCTGAAATTTGGTTTTTTTAAGCAGGACTGCTAAATAAGTTGAGGGTTCGCTGATTTGTCCTAAAATCGCTTCGGACACCACTGTTTCACTGAGGCGCTCAGCGTACTGCATTCCATTCAGCATTTTCATCATATCTTGTTGGGCGTCCTTCGACGACGCGACAAAACCTTCAACCGCTTTCGTACGATCGGGGTCTAGGGAATGAGTGATTAGATCATAAATCATTTCGTGACCCATAAATTTGGAAACTTCACGTTTTCCAAATTTAGACCAGGAGATATTTTTTGGATCGTCGTTAGACATCCGTTTTCTCCTTGCCCGGCAAAATTGAAATTTGATGGGTCATCCCACCTAATTTTCGGTAGGCCCGTGCTAAACGATAGCGAACAGTTCCTACAGTAAGGCCCAATGATTCTGAAATATCTTGATCTGAATAGTTTAGAATCTTGGACCAAATAACACTTTGAAGTTCATCATTGGTCGCGTTTTTTTGAAATTCTCGCCAAGACCCCAAATCAAGATCTGCAGGTACGATCCAGCCTGATTCCATGGAACATTTGGGAAGTCCTCGCTGAAATTTTAAGTGAATCTGATCCCAAATTTTTGAGGTTGCATAAATGACAGCAACAGAATTTTTGATATTTGGATTTCTTTTTTTTCGGTCTTGGCAAATCATCATGGACTGGACGGAACACTCAATGGCTTTGCGATCATCAAGGAGGGCGAAGAAAAAGAATAGCGCTAAAGCCCTGATATCAATTTCATCCATGAAAAGTTCTCTACTAGTCTACGGTCAGTTGTCTTAAAAGCTCTGGGTCGTCTAAGACTTTTCCAGATCCCATCACCACACAGC
The DNA here is from genome assembly GCA_043747555.1 of Pseudobdellovibrionaceae bacterium. Lineage (GTDB taxonomy): Bacteria > Bdellovibrionota > Bdellovibrionia > Bdellovibrionales > Bdellovibrionaceae > JAYWDA01. The sequence continues at coordinate 6,728 of JAYTOY010000062.1, forward strand.
TTAAAGGATCTTCAGCAATTGAAACTGGTAAGCCGGTTCTTTCGCGCAATAGAACATCAAGATTGGCTAAAAGCGCACCGCCGCCAGTTAAAACGATTCCGTTATCAACGATATCAGAAGCAAGTTCTGGAGGAGTTTTTTCCAAGGCAGTACGAACCGCATCAACAATTTCAGATAAAGGATCCATAAGAGCGTCATTGACTTGAGAGCTGGTGATTTCAATGGTCTTTGGAGCTCCAGCGACAAGGTCACGACCCTTGATCTCCATGGTTTTTTCTTCTTCGAATGGATAAGCATTACCAATATTAATTTTAATATTTTCAGCCGTTCTTTCGCCAATCAATAAATTAAACTGACGACGAACATAGTTCACAATCGCTTCATCAAATTTATCACCCGCCACTTTGATAGACTTGCAATAAACGATACCGCTTAATGAAATCACAGCAACACCGGTTGTTCCGCCGCCCATATCAACAACCATATTACCACTTGCTTCACGAATTGGCAGGCCTGCGCCTATGGCGGCTGCCATAGGCTCTTCAATCAAATAAACTTCTCGAGCGCCGGCTGACTGAGCGGCTTCTTTGACCGCCCTCTTTTCAACCTGTGTGATACCATAAGGAACACAAATAATAATTCGAGGACGGATAAAACTTTTTTTCTCGCCCAATGATTTATTGATGAAATGTTTTAACATGGCTTGTGTCACTTCAAAGTCTGCGATCACGCCGTCTTTGATCGGTCGAATGGCGACAATACTGCCGGGCGTTCGGCCCAGCATTTCTTTGGCATCTTTTCCGACCGCTAAAACTTTGTTTTGCAAACCTCGAAAGTTTTTTTGAACAGCGACAACGGAAGGTTCATCAAGAATGATTCCACGGCCCTTAACATAAACAAGGGTGTTGGCCGTACCCAGATCAATAGCGATGTCATTTGTGAAATAGTCTGTAAATTTATCTAGTATTGACATTGAGCTCTCTTTTTTAAGGACTTCGTATGGGTAAAGTCTATTGAGCGTAAAACCCTGAGTCAATGCAGATATTTAGCGCTGTGCTCACAGTTTAGATTGCCAAGAAAGCTCGTGCGCCATGTAAGCTTTAAGTTGCGCTTTTTCATGCTCAATTTTTTCGGGCGTCCACCCCAATATCTCGGCAAAAACTTGGGTCACTTCCTCTAAAACAGGCGTCCCGTGATCTTGACGAGCTAAAAATAAGGGCACCCGGCGAGAATAAAAGTCGACTAAATTCAAACACATAGTAAATTCAATCGCTTGGGCCGCCTCGAGCTGCCAATAAGTATAATAGGAGGGATTTCGACTTAAAATTGCAGTGGCTTCCATTCCATATCGCTCGCACAGAGTCATAACTTCAGCCGGATTTCGCAAAAAGTTCGCAGCCAAGTGACTGGCACCAGTGATGGCTTGTTGAAATAATTCAGGACCCACTTCCGCCAACAAGGGCCGCTCGGTCTGTGGTCTTTGAAATCGACCTTTTTCTTCCACCGAAAATGATTTTAGAACTTGATCGACAACTTCTTGAGCCATCAGTCGGTAAGTCGTATATTTCCCACCAGCAACAAAGGTCATATGTCGCTCTGCTATCGTCCAAATTGTGTGTTCGCGACTGACTTTGCCTTCAATGGACGACCCGTCATTGACCAGTGGCCGCACCCCAGCATAGGTGGCCATAATATCTTCGGCTTTTAATTTTGCTCCAGGAAAATATTGTCCAACAACTCCTAAAAGATATTTTACGTCTTCTGCCGTGGCGACGACTTCTCCAGGATTTTGATCAAAATCTGTATCTGTTGTTCCGATAATAACCATCTCATGGCGTGGAATTCCAAAAACAATCCGCTCACTTTTTTCAGCAGCCATCACGATGGCACTGCTTAATGGAAGACGGTCTTTCGAAACAGTAATATGAATTCCTTTTGTTGGTCTTAAAACTTTTTTCCATTGCGGAAAAAAATCCTCCCCTAAAAGATCCGTCCAGGGCCCGACTGAGCCAACGACGTGTTTTGCTCGCACGTGCCTTTCTTTTCCACTGAAGGCATCTTTCACAACGACAGATTGAATTCGACCACTTTGATCAAAATTAGCTCTTTGAGCCTTTACATAATTTAAAGCAATGGCCCCCATCTCGTGGGCTGACCTTAAAGTCTCATGGACCAAACGGTCGTCATCCATGTAAGCATCTGAATAAACGTAGGAGCCTTTTAATTGATTTTTTTGAAGGAGCGGCATGCGCTGGTAAGATTCATCGGAAGAAAGTCTTTCATGCAGTTGCGGCGCTTGAAATAATGATAGCGCATCATAAAGCCACATTCCTAAACCCATTTTAAACATTCCAACACGGCTATCTTCATACAGTGGAATCATAAATCTAAGAGGATGCACTAAATTTGGCGCAATCTGAAAAAGCTTAGTGCGCTCGCTCAAAGCCTCAAAAACAAGTTTGAATTCCATATTTTCTAGATAGCGGATCCCGCCATGAATAAGCTTACTAGATCTAGAGGAGGTGCCCGAAGCAAAATCATTGGCTTCAACAACAGCGACCTTCATACCGCGCGAGCTTGCATCCCGAGCCACTCCGGCGCCGTTAATTCCGCCGCCGATAATTAAAAGGTCAAATTCAGATTGATCTAAAGCGTTCCAATATTGATTTCGCTGTTCAAAAGAAAATGTCTTCATGAACCGATAGATTAACCTATTTGAAGACTATTTTTTAGAGCTTTTTTAGGACTTCGTGGTCTTGACACTAAAAACACTGGGCTGCCAGGACTCGGCTTTCATGGTCGTGACGGAATTTGCAATACCAGGCAAATTCGGAAACAGGACCCTTTGAAAATGCTTCTCTCGCGATAAACGCTGGGCTAGGTCGCAAAGTTCGTCCCTGGCTTGCAATGTCGAATAATTTAAATGTTCAACCCAAAGGGTTTGGGTCTGGCCATCCATAAATAAAAAAGGCTGCGCTAAAAAATAACCAACCAGAGTGTCTTCATCACGGGCCAGGAAACTCCACCCCATGGGCAAGTAATGTTCCAATGATTCAGGCCTCCAACGTGCGCTCCAACTGTGAAAGGTGCGCTCGTTTTCGTCGGCAATATTTTGCACTAGCTTTTGTTGCTCGAACTGAGAAATTTCTGGAAGGTCGCTTAATTGTATGACTCGACAGTAAAGACTCATGAAATCTTTGCCCTTTTGAAGGTTCCTATTTCATACTAAAAAAATATGAAATACAAAAATTATTCTTCGGATCTCTGGGCCCAAATACATAAATCAATGGATCAAGTTCTGCAACAGGATTCTCAGCCAGTGGCTGCTTTTGATGCCGACGGAACGCTTTGGGATCTGGATATGGGCGAGACCTTTTTTCAGTATTTAATTCAGCATAAACTTGTGCAGTTACCCGCTGATCCTTGGGAACATTATGAAACTCTTAAAAAAGATCCTGCCGGTCCACAAAAAGCATATCTATGGCTAGCCCAAATTTTAAAAGGTCATGACCTTGCCCAGGTCCAAGAATGGGCACTGAAAGCGGTCCAAGAAATAAAGCCCCTGCCTATTTTTCCCGAGCAAAAAAAGCTGATTGAGCTTTTTACCAGCGCAGGGATTAAAGTTTTTATTGTAACTGCGTCGGTGAAGTGGGCCGTCGAACCTGGAGCGAAATTATTAGGTTTACCCTTTAATCAAGTTTTGGGAATTGAAACCGAGTGCGCTGAAGGCGTTGTTACAGATCGCCAGAAAGGTCTTATCACTTACCGCCAAGGTAAAGCAGAGGCGCTTTTGAAAATAACCAATGGAAAAAAACCTTTTTTTAGTTCGGGAAATACTTTTGGGGATTTGGCTTTGCTCGAACTTTCCACGGATGTAAAGCTAGCTGTGACCTCGACTGTTCCCGATGACCGTTTGTTTCGAAGCGAGCAAGAGCTTTATCTGGAAGCAGCGCAAAGGGGTTGGTCAAAACACCGGTTCAATTAAACCCAGATGTCTCTATTCCTCGTCTTTTTGAATGACATATCTTGCCAAAGGACCGTTTTCGTCATCGACAACACCATGCAAACTTCTTAACAAAGCTTCTGAATCGATGGCTCGAAAAACCGTGATCGTTGACTGAAATTTTCCATCAGCGTCGACCATTGAAGAACTAGTCACGTCACATCGCATATGGGAACCATCTTTTTTTATTAAAGTTGTGTAGGTTAAAGGGTGGCGGCCAGTCTCAATCACCATCTCTAATCCCTTTTGAACTTCCGAGTGCATGGATTGGGGATAAAGATCGAAAATGCTTTTACCAATCAATTCGCCGTCTTTGAAACCCAAAGTTTCATGCTCACAACGATTGGCCATTAGAATTTGACCGGCTCCGTTCGCGGCATGCATCATGTAAGGAGTTTCCTGAAAAGCTTTCTGATAAACCTCTAAACTTTTCTCTAAAGATTGAAGTTTTTTTGAACTGCTTTTTAGAGCCTCTTCCGTTTCCTGAAGTTTTTGCCGAATATTTTGATTTGGGTTTGCTTCACCCAACATTGCTCTCATCAAGTCTTTAGGACTAATAATGCCAACGATTTTATTTTTCTCGTTCTGTACTAAAATTCGATGTGTCGGCGTTGCCAGCATTTCTTTTAAAACTTCTGCCAGTGTTGCTGTCACTTGAACATAGGCCACCGGATCAAGAAGACCTAGATGATGTCCGACTTTATCACTTTTTAAGAATTTTGTTTTGTGCAACATGAATGCTTTTAATAAGGTGATTTCGGAAAGCATTCCCATGATTTCGCCCAATGGATTGATCACCGGGCTGGAGGTGATGCCGTTTTCAAGAAACACCTGAAGCACATCTTCTAATGTGCTTCCTGATCCAATCATTTTCGGATTGGGCGTCATTAAATTAGGGATAGTTCTCATAGATTTATTTTGACGAAAAACGGATGATCTGACAATTCGGAAATCAATGATTAAGACCTATCGATAGACTAGGATATACCCCAAAAGGCCCTGATCTAGACCTTCATAAATTACGGCCCCTACGGATAATGATGATAACAACAATGAGCAAAGCAGTTGCTGACCTCAACTTAAGCGTCTCGATGTCCATAATAAACACCCTTATTGTTTCAGATATCGAAACACCTGTTTCCTAAATTGATATCTTATGGAACAGAAAAAAAGGGGCTAAATCTGTTTCAAGTTCAGTAACTAATTTCACTCACCAGGAGATGGACCATGACTCGAAGAGATCTTTTTAAAATTGGATCAATGATCGGAATCGGAATTTCATTACCAAAACTAGGGTTCGCACAACCTGATGGAGCCTTGCCTTCAGATAATGTGATTTTAAATGTAGAGATTGGGAATAACCATGGGCACGAGCTAATATTAAGCCCTAAGGAAGCATTGCTTGCTCTTCGAACTACAAAAAACTCAGGCCCTGTTTTTTTCGATATTGAAGGTTCCGCAGGCCACACCCACTCAATTGGTCTTAGTCATGAAAATCTTTTGGCTTTATGGGTAGATGGTACTTTGATTAGCAAAACCTCTATTGGTGCGGGACACAATCACCCCTTCTCCATCCGACTTGGATAATAGGAAATATCGTTATGCATGCAACGGATCAGACTTTAATGTCTCCAACTGTGAAAATTGATAGAATTTTTTTGCGGGAAGTTCTTAATAGAGGCCAAACCGAATTTTATTACTCCAGTCCCTTTGCTGGCTTTGCTCAGGTCGCGCTGGCATACACTTGTAAAAGATTAGGTTTAAAATGTTTTCTATTTTGTGAACGTGACCCTTCCGAAAAATTTCATGAAAATAAACATGAATTTACTCGCTTAGCAGAGTCTTATGGCGCCAATATCTGCTCTGCGAATTCAATGGGAGCAGGTCATGATTTACGAATTCTAGATCTAATTGATAAACCTAAAATCAATTTATTTTCCGCGCCAGAAAACTTTAGCTTCCAGAGCCAACAATTTTTTCTAAATCAGAAATTTCCTTGGGGGCAGAAGAGCTCATCACTTCGCACCCTGAAGAGGTGACTCGGATATTATCTTCGATCCGCACGCCGATCCCACGAAATTTTTTTGGAACTGATTCGTCATCAGCGCGAATGTAAAGACCAGGCTCGACCGTAAAACACATATTGGTTTCTAGGGGTCTTGATTCACCTTTTTTTACGTATAGGCCAGCGTCGTGAACATCCATCCCTAACCAGTGACTGACTCCATGCGGATAAAATCTTTTATAGGCTTGGGATGCAATGATGTCATCTTTTCGGCCTGAAAGAAGGCCCAAGGTTAACATACTCTCGATCAATAAATTGATCGTCGTTTCTTGTAACGTTTTAAAAATCAATCCAGGTTTAATCATTTCGGTAATTTTTTTCTGAACATTTAAAACAGTTTGATACACCAAGGCTTGTTCTTCAGTGAATTTTCCGTTCACTGGAAAAGTTCGGGTTATATCCCCCGTAAAGTAATTGTATTCTGCCCCCGCATCAATCAGAAGCACATCGCCGTCTTTGCACGTTTGATCATTGAAATTGTAATGAAGAGTCGTGCTACTGGCTCCGGCTGCAACAATATAATTATAGCCTTCCCGAGCCGCGCCTTTCATATAAAAAGACTGCGCAATCACGCCTTGAACTTGACGTTCATTAACCCCTGGTCTTGTAAACTTCATGGCAGCGATATGGCCCTGAGCAGTGATTTCACAAGCTTCGCGTAAGTTCGTTAGTTCATATTCAGATTTAATTAAACGCATTTCGCCAAGAATTAATTGGGAGTCATGCACCGTCATATAACCTTGCCCTGTGCGGCCTTGAGAAACTCGCAAGGCTTCTAAAGTCTCTTGTACCAGCGCATCGGACCAAGTATTTTTATACATTCGGTAATAAAGCTGATCGATTTCTTTTAACAGCGTCGGTGCAATTTTTGTGAACTCATCAATTAAATAAACTTTATCAATTTGAAATTCCTTTTCAGTCAGCTCAGGCCCGTAGCGAAAGCCGTCCCAGGTTTCACGCTCTAGATCTTTTTTACGAACAAACATCACAGATTCTGGTGTGTGGCCTGGGCGAAAAAGTAAAATAGATTCAGGCTCTTCAAAGCCCGTCAGATAATAAAGATTAGAATCTTGGCGATACGGATAATGAACGTCATCGTTGCGTAAGTGTTCTGGATGCGCAGCTAAAATAAGGGCTGAACCTTTAATTTGCGAACCAAGTTGACGGCGACGCTCTTTAAAAATCTCTATTTTTTCAGCTGGTTTTCTCATGCTCAGTCTTTCTTAAAAGCCAAATCGATTGGCAAATTGCTGCACCCAGGAAGCCGAACTTGCGGCCCCTTTCTGAATTATATCTCTTTTTCGATCAAAATCGAAGACCGTAAAAGCATCTAGGTTTAAATTTACGATTTGGTCGACTCCAGGCATTGGTTTCGAATAGAAGCCTGCAATTTCGTTCCAAAACAGATTTTGAGGGGTTTCTAGCTGGCCAGTAATATTTTTCTGCATTCCTGGCAGGCCCAGTGAATTCACCAGAACGATATAATTGGCCCCTTGGGATCTTAGATAATCGGCCACGGCTTTTACTTCGCGAATAGCGCTGATATTCGAGTTATGGGCCTTAAAGAGGGGGGGATAAGCCAAACAGTACGGTAAAAGCTGCGTAAAAGGACCCTTGTTCATCACATAATTTTGATTTTTTGAAATATTGAACGCAGGACAGGCAAAAGGCAGTTTTCCTTGCTCGACAGTAAATTTTGAAATGGTCTCGTTAAAAAATCCTTTCAGAGCTTCAACGTCGTTCATCTGAGCGCCCGACACAATTGATTTTTTTACGACTTCATCGCCCTTAATTTTAGACATCTGCCATTCGACATCATTCAAGGAACCTTTTAATGAATAAAATGCAGCGGGGACAGCGCCCCACTCGATGCCACCAACCCCTTGGACAGGCACTCGATATTTTTGCATCTCTTGTAAAAATCCAATCACTCCGTAAGTTCGAGCTCCACCGGGGCCGAAAATAAAAGCAACTTTCAAAATTGTGGGCGGCGGTGCGACCGGTACGGAGTGAGTCGAGTTATCTGATGGCAAGTTCGGCACAGGCGCTGGCAAAGTCGCAACTCCGCCAGGTGTCGACGTGACTGTCGTCGGAGTTTCATCACGCTGGGTGCGCATTCTCAGGCTGCTGCAACTTGAAATAAATAGAAAAAAAACGAGAAGGCCAGCATACTTTTGGAAATTCATATTAGCCCCGCCTTAATAAGTTAAATTCAATCATCTGATGCAAAAGGTTGGTGTGTGGATTGATTTTTTTCAGCTGAAATAAAGCTTCTTCGCTCAGCTCATTTAATAAGCTTTTGCTTTCGTTGTAGCCAATCAGCTTTGTAAAGCTTCGGTTGTCTTGCCCAACTTGATCGTGATCTAGAATATCATCCGCCACTTGAAAGGCTAAGCCCAGGACCTCACCAAATTTTCTAAGCACATCAATTTTAGCTTCTTCAACTCCACAAATCCAGCCAGCTCCTTGCAATGGAACTTGGATCATTTGGGCGGTTTTCATTTTATGAACTAATAATAATTGTTCAAACGAGGGCTGATTTTTTTCAAAGTGCATATCCAGAACTTGCCCTCCGACCATGCCTCTGGCGCCTGATGCTAAGGCTAACAAGTTCACGAGGCGTCGAGCCAACTCAGGTTGATCTGCGTAAACTTCTGACACTAGAAAAAAACTTTCAGTTAAAAGCGCATCGCCTGATAGAAGTGCTAATGGTTCTCCGTAAACTTTATGATTTGTGGGTTTTCCCCTTCGCATGTCATCGTTATCCATACAAGGCAAGTCATCGTGAATTAAAGAATATGTATGAATAAATTCAACCGCGGCGGCCCAAGGCAAGATGCGATCCTCCGGAGTATCAAAAATTTCACCGACCAGCAAAGCTAAGACCGGTCGAAATCTTTTTCCCCCAGTGTTGATCGAGTACTTCATCGACTCCCGAAACTGTTGCAAAGACGACTGTTCGGGCAGGTCGATGGCTTCAAAGTACTGAGTCAAAAAGTCATCAATCTTATGAAGTCGACTTTGGAATAAGTTATGGAAGTTAAGTTCAGCGTTCAATCACGCGTCCTCGGGTTTAAATTCCTGGGTCACAGGTTGTCCCTTGTCGTCGACACCCATCAAAATGCGAACTTTATTTTCAGCTTCATTCAAGCGCTGATGACATTCTTTGGAGAGCTTGACGCCTTCTTCGAAGAGCTTCAGCGAATCATCTAAGGATAATTCTCCTCGCTCCATTTTGCCTACGATTTCTTCGAGGCGGACCAAATTTCTTTCAAAGTCCATTCTCTACTCCTTTTTCACAGTCTCAACCGAGACTTGTAACGATCCTTGCGATAAACGAATATTTAATTGATCACCTTTTTTAACATCTTTAGCAGATTTTATCACAGCCTCATTTCTGGTGACTAGGGCATAGCCGCGATCAACAACTCGCAATGGACTTAAGCTATCCAATAAAGACATCTTATGTTCTAAGCGTTGCTTTTTTCTTTCAAAAATATTTCTTCGGGCTAAATCCAAACGCATCAAAAGTTCGTCATTTCTCTGGGTCAGTTCCTGCAACTTTTTTTGTGGATCAACCAATGCATTTTTAAGTAAGGCTAACTTTTGCTTAAAACTTTCCAAGCTTCTTTTTTGAGAAATAACTAAAAGACGTCTCAGCTGAAGGACTTTTTGCATCAGCTCATCTGAACTTTTTGCAACAAGCTCCGCAGCGGCTGATGGCGTTGGCGCTCGAAGGTCCGCAACAAAATCTGAGATCGTAAAGTCGATTTCGTGACCGACGGCAGAAATCACTGGAAAAGGACTGGCAACAATTGTTCGCGCTAGAGTTTCATCGTTAAACGCCCAGAGATCTTCAATCGATCCCCCACCGCGACCAATAATAATCACGTCAACACCAGGAATCGTCCAAGCTTTTTTTAAAGCGGCCACGATTTGTTCAGCGGAGCCCGCTCCTTGCACTAGTGTAGGAATCACCGTGATCTGGATTCCGCGGGCACGTCGACTTAAAACATTCATCATATCGCGAATGGCAGCTCCGGTCGGAGATGTTACGATGGCAACATGTCTGGGGTAAGCAGGAATGGCACGCTTCCTTGCGCTTTCGAAAAGGCCTTCTGATTTTAATTTTTCTTTCAGTTGCTCGAAAGCTTTTTGCAAAGCCCCGGCGCCCACAGGCTCCATCAAATCACAGACAATTTGATAAGATCCGCGTGGCTCATAAACGCTAATGCGTCCGCGCACTAAAACTTCCATTCCATCAGTTGGGCGAAATTTTAATCGGCTATTATTTCCCCGAAACATCACAGAAGAAATTTGTGAATTTTTATCTTTTAAACTGAAATAAAAATGACCCGAAGTGTGCGCCTTAAAATTAGAAATTTCGGCCTGCACCCAAACAACACCTGTCGAGCCCTCGATCAGTTGTTTAACTTGAAGGTTCAGTTGATGGACCGACAAAACAGTCGGACTATTTGCCGAAGTATTATTAGCCTCGGCGCTCTCAGATGTGACGGTCGTCGTAATATTTTCGCTCATTCAGAATGCAAGCTAATTAAGGCCTGCAGGTCCGTCAACTGTTAACCAATTATGAAATTAAAATTGCACCCAGATGTTCTGCAAAGACCATGCACCACCAATGAAAAAACAAATCCATGCCAATGGCTTCCGCTTTTCGATCTCTTGAAACAGTGGGTGGGCCATGATCTTAGCCTGCTGTAAGCTTGGAAGCGCTTCCAGCACAAGTAAAATTAGAAATCCATAGGAAAATACAAAAAATGGAAACATAAAATCAAGCTGTTGCGGCGTCATATCAAACTGATCGGCTTTTAGTGGGACAAAATAAGTCCGGTTCCATTGACCAAAATCACTTAAAGATCTAGAATATAAATCAGAGGTTCGAGAGGTGTAAATCTCATCGAAAATAAACCTTACAAGCATAATATCGGGGGCTGTCCCTGACAATGGTGTGCAAGCCCACCTCGAGTGGGAAGCCTAAAGTTGTTACCATGGCCACCCACTTTAGCACTAGAGGTTTACTTTCAGAGTTTCCGATCGGGCCTTTTTTTTGCCTTTTTTCGTCTCAATCTGAGATTTATGTCAAATTCCCCGTCTTGAAACTAATTGCGCTCTCATAATAAGGCACAGACTACCGTTTAGTCCTAAGTACTTTGGTCCGATAAGTTTTTATGGGCAAAAGACTAGTGCCATCGCGCCTTTTTTTAGAGAGTATTCCAAAGTTTGGCGCTTTGGTTTGGGCATTGATGTTAGGCAGTCTCATGCAGGGCTGCGGTCCTTTGGTCGCGCCAGTTAATTCTACGACAGCTTCAGGTCTGTCTGCTGGTCCGGAGCCTGCGAATTGCTCGCCTCGTGCGCCAATAACAAATCCAATTCCAATCACTGGTCATGCTGATTATTTTTACCGCCCAACAAATATTAGTGGTGCTTCGTCGACGCAAGGACTTTACGGGGATCCAGTTTCAGCTTTCATTAGATATGCCGAGGTCGCCATTTCAGACAGTGCTGGAACTGTGATCCAGTGTGGAAAAACCGATAACAGCGGAAATTTTTCTTTGCAAATTCCTAAGACCGTCGGCAGCTATACTGTTTCCGTCTTTTCAAGATCAGCCACGGGCTCAGCTGAAGTTAACGCCAGCGTCCTTGAAGACATTTACTCCAGCTCGCCTTACAGTATCACGGCAAGCTTTACAGTTGCTTCGGGGAATAATTCCGTCGCGGTTGGAACTTTAAGCGCTTATGCCCGCGCTTCACAATCTGCAAAAATTGCTGGAGGTGCATTTTTTATTTTTGATAATATTCTTTATTCAAACGAACGAATTCGTACCCTTATCGGCGATGCGACGTTTGTGGCGCCGAAAGTTCAAGCTTATTGGAAGGCTGGGTTTAATCCCTATTCTTATTTTGGTTCACCCAACTCCTTGGCATCTTTTTATGTCAATACCGACCGGAAACTTTATATCTTAGGTGGACTTAATGGTGATGTTAAAAATATTGATACCGATCATTTTGATGCTTCGGTGATTGTTCATGAATATGGTCATTTTCTGGAAGATGTTTACGGTCGAAGTGAATCCCCAGGGGGATCTCACAACGGAAATGCCATGATCGATCCCCGTTTGGCATGGTCAGAAGGTTGGGCCAATTATTTACAAGCTCAGCTTCTGAATGGTCGCTATTTTACCCCAGGATATTACGCCGATACAGTTGGTTTTGTTGGCGACAGTGTTGAGGGCAGTGGCACAGCAATGGGTGTTGGAATGGGATTTAAAGTTAATCTTGGCCAAGATGGCGCAACGGCCTCTTACGATCCGGTGGGGTCACCTGGCGAGGGAACTTTCCGAGAGATTTCGATTTCACGAACACTTTACAAAACAACTCGCAGCCCAGCCAGCACGGTGACTGGGTTAAAAGCAGCTGCACTTTCATTTGTTAATGTTTGGAATGCCTTTATTTCTACAACGTCAGGATTTGGAACTTCCAGTGCAACAGTTTTTCGAAGTATTGGATTTTTTAATGAATATTTTTACGCAAGTCTTAATGCTGGCGACAGATCCACTTGGCAGACAAATGTTCTTAACGATGAACAACAAAATTCTAGTCGAAAAGATTTTGCGGATGCCCTCACGAAATCGGCAGTAGCTTGTGGAACGAGGGATATCCTACCGGTTGTAGACTCTCTTGATTCAGCAGGATACGCACATTCAAACTGGCTGCGCTCCAACGATTTCTATTCATTTTATTATTCTGGAGTAGGGACTCAAGTGATCAACCTTAACTACTCGCAAGTAGGCGCACAAAATATTGATTTGGACTTAATACTTTGGAACACCGGCTTCAGATATATCGATGACGACCAACAATCTCGTGGAATATCTGCAGCCTCTTATATTTCTGCCGGCAGTCGACGGGCTTATCCTGCGGCCGAAGTGGGCACCGAACAAATTTCTTTAAGCGGTCTTAGCCCTGGTTACTATTTAATCGATGTTAAAGCATTGACCCTTGATCGAACAACTCACCAGAGACTTACAAGTGCGGCGTTAAATGGAACTGCCAGGTATGCGTTACAGCTTGTGACTAATGGAACTACGACGGAGTATTTATGCCCGGTTCATTAAAATTGAAGGTAGGTCTTCTGACCATCGCAAGTCTCTTCACTATTTGCGCCACGCTAGCATTCTCTGCAAGATGGAGCCTTTCAAAGCCTTCAGCAGGTCAAAGAAATTTAGCCGCAGCAATCAAAGTGGATCGCGTGATGGGAAAACAAATGGCGGTTTTGTCGATTCAGATGGAACCTTTGGAAAAGGTTCCAGAATTTGATCATGAGCCAGTGAAGTTAAAAGGCTTTATTACAGCCAATGCAACAAATGCATCTCCCATTCATTATCATTGGGACTTACCGGCAGGAATTTTTATCGTCGCGGGTGATTTGAGCGGAACATTAACTGAAATGAATTCTGGCGATACAGCTGAGGTCGAGCTGGAAGTGACTGGATTCAGTCGTGAAGTCGGAAAGCATATTATCCTTGGCGCAAAAGTTCGAATTGGCGACGACGAACTGGGACAGAACGCAATGATTGCTAGCAGACCTGAAGACTCTATGGAATTTGTCGCTCCCCAGATGCGCAAGTATGCACAAGAAACTCGCACTAAAGAATTCAAAAGGGGTCGCTTAATTAAATAAAGACCGATTAAATTGGTATTACTTCAACCTGAGGATTAAATTCATCTTTTAATATTCCTTCAATGGCCATCAATGTTCCACCGGTCGAGCTAGGACACGAGTCACACGCTCCCTCATAGTGAAGATAGACTTTATTATCTTCGTATTTCAAAAGAGTGACATCGCCGCCATCGCCTTGAAGGCCTGGTCTTATCGTACGATCCAAAATTTCTTCAATCTGCTGCATTTCAGGAGACAAGCTTTCACGGGCAATTTTCTTTTCATCAATCTTTGTTTGCTGTGGATTGTGCATGGGCATTCGCGTTTGAATGGTGGCACAAATATTTTTTTGAATCTCTTCAGGATCTGCATCAAAATTGTGGGTAATGGTAATCACGTTTTGAAAAAAATGAACTTGTCGGACATCAGGAATTTGGAAAAGGGCTGACGCCAGAAAATTATTTTTAGCTTCGTCGGCATCGGCATAAGTGGCTTTACCATCATTAAGGACGGGACGATCTAAAATAAATTTCCACGCATTTGGGTTCGGCGTGGGCTGAATGCGAACTAAAACTTCATTCATGATAACATCTCCTGAGCTTTTTTAACAGATAACACAAGCTGCTCGATATCTTGCGGATTATTGTAAATTGAAATGCTAGCTCGCAAAGTGCCGGCAAGGCCCATTCGAGCCATTAAAGGCTGCGTGCAATGATGTCCTGCTCGAACGGCAACGCCTTCACGATCCATAATGCTTGAAACATCTGAATGATGCAGTCCCTTCAAATTAAAAGAAACAATTGGTCCCTTGTCAGCGACTTGACCGTAAAGAGAAATACCCGGAATTTTTGCAAGCTCCTGTTGAGCCTGATGTAGAAGTTGATCTTCCCAAGCAATGATTTTATTTAAATCAATCGCAGAGAAAAAATCCAAGGCGGTTTTTAAACCGATCACTCCTGCTATATGTGGAGTTCCAGCTTCAAATCGAAAGGGAACGTCATTGTAAGTTGTCTTGGGAAAGCAGACCTCTGAAATCATGGATCCTCCTCCTTGATACGGCGGCATTGAATCCAGCAAAGTTTTTTTCCCGTAAAGAACACCGACTCCCGTCGGTCCAAAAATTTTATGCCCTGAAAAAACTAGAAAATCGCAATCTAATTCTTCGACATCAATTTTTTTCTGAGTCACAAGCTGGGCTGCATCTAGTAAAACTTTGGCGCCTTTAGCATGACTCCACTCAATCATTTCCTTAATAGGAGGGCGGACGCCTAATGTGTTAGAGCAGCCTGTAAAAGCGACAAGTTTAACCGAGCCTTCCAGTTTTTTCTTAAAATCTTCAATGTCCAGGGTGCCGTTTTCTAATCCCCGCGCAATTTTTAGATTCAATTTTTTTTTCTCAGCGATCATCTGCCACGGAACAATATTGGCGTGATGCTCAAGATCAGTGATCAAAATTTCGTCACCCTCAATTAGAAACTCTTCAGCAAAACTATGGGCGACAAGGTTGATTCCTTCGGTGCAGCCTTTGACAAAAATTATTTCATCACTTGATGAAGCCTTTAAAAACTGAGCAGCAGTCTCACGAGCCTCTTCAAAATGCCTTGTTCCTTGATCCGCTAAAAAATGAGCCCCTCTATGAACATTGGCTGATTCGTACAAATAATACTGATGCATTCGGTCGGCCAACACACGAGGCTTCAAACTGGTCGCAGCGGAATCAAGATAAGCTAATCTTTTTCCATAAACCTTCTGTTCCAGGGATGGAAATTGAAGTCTTAGTTCTGAAAAGTAGGTGTCTAAAGAACTCATAAGTTTTCCAGTCGGATATTTTGTAATACTTTTTGCAAACGAGGGGTCAGCCATTGGACGACTTTTTCGTTTTCGATCTGATAAATCACATCGGACAAAAACCCATAACTCAACATCGGGAGAGCCTTCGTGCTAGAAATTCCACGACTGTTTAGATAAAATAGTTGCTCTGGATCTAATTGGCCAACAGTTGATCCATGCCGGGCTTGCACATCATCGGCATAGATTTCTAGCTGTGGCTTACTGTCGACTTCAGCGTCGTTACTAAGAAGTAGGTTTTTATTCGATTGCTCTGAAAAAGCTTTCTGCGAGTCTTTGCGAATCAAAACTTTTCCATTAAAAACGGCTCGTGAGTTATCTTTTAATAAGCCTTTATAGATCTGATACGACGTACAAGCTCCCACTTCGTGATCAATCAGTCCACTGTGATCTGAGTGCTGATGTTCGGCTACCACATAAAGGCCCAATGACTTTACAAAGGCGCCTTGGCCTTTCAAACTTATTTTCTGCGAATGCCGGGCCACGAGCGCTCCGGCAGAATAAGATAAAGTTTCAACATGGGCGTCTTGATAGACTTCAAACTGAGTTCTAGCCAGATGGTGGGCCGTTGAGTCTTGTTCTTGACAGTGAACGTAGGTCAGGTGGCTTGCGCTCTTAGCAACGACACTAACGAATGCATTGGTTACAGAAGTCCCTTCGCCCGCGTAATGCTCAACCACTGTAATTCGACTTTTTTCACCAACAATGAGTTGCAAGTGAGGGCTAGAAATGACAGCTCCAGCGGAATAAAATAGGATTTGCACAGGCTTATCCACAATCTTCCCAGAAGGTACTTCTAACCTGATCGGATATTCAGTTAAAGCCCAGTTTAAAGCCATTAAGCTATCGTCATACTTATCGGCTTTTAAATCCAAAGGTCCAATTTTAAAATCAGGAATCTGGCTGGAAAGGTCCGCTTGAAAAACGCCATTAAAAAAAATTAAATGATAAAAATTAGGCTCTAGAAAATTTTTAATGTTCGGCTGATATTTTTGTAAGCTACTGGCCTGTGCCGAAAATTCTAATTTGTTTAAAAACTGAAGACTTGTGTATTTAAAATTTTCATCTTTTCGGGTCGGGACACCCTGACTCTTAAAATAATCAAAAGCCTTCTGACGAATCGGAACCTCGTCTTTACTAAATTTTGCTTTAAGGCCGTCGAAGCGGTTTTCAAAAAGTTGAATCATGTCAGCCAGTCATAGCCTTGCTTTTCAAGTTTTAAGGCAAGGCTAATATCCCCAGTTTGGATGATTTTACCGTTGACCAAAACGTGAACAAAATCCGGCTTAATATAATCTAACAGTCGTTGATAGTGGGTGATTAAAATGACTGCGTTATCAGACGTTCGCAATTGATTCACGCCTTCTGAAACAATTCTTAAAGCGTCAATATCAAGACCCGAGTCCGTTTCATCTAAAATTGAAAGTCGTGGAGAAAGAATCGCCATCTGCAAAATCTCATTACGTTTTTTTTCGCCCCCGGAAAAGCCGACATTGACGGGCCGATCTAAAAATTCTGGATTCATTTTAACAAGTTTCATTTTTTCTAAAGCAAATTTTCGGAATTGGATTTCGTTTAAAATCTCTGATCCCTGATGTTCTAAAATCGAATTGAAGGCCATTTGCAGAAAAGTTTGATTGGTCACGCCAGGAACTTCGACCGGATATTGATAGGCTAAGAAAACGCCTTCTTTCGCGCGCTGATCAGGCTTTAAATCCTGCAGGTTCTGCATTGTTAAATTAATTTCGTATTTAATCGTACCCTCTGTGACTTCATAAGCTGGATGACCCGCCAAAATTTTTGAAAGGGTGCTTTTACCCGACCCGTTGGGTCCCATAATCGCGTGCACTTCCCCGGCTTGCACCGTAAGGTCTAAACCTTTTAAAACTTCTTTTCCGTCGACACTGGCGTGTAAATTCTTAATCTCTAACATACCCTACCCAACACTATTTTCTAGTTTCATTTCAATTAACTTCACAGCTTCCACAGCAAATTCTAACGGGAGCTCTTTAAAAACTTCTTTGCAAAACCCATTCACCAGCAAACTGATGGTCTGCTCCATATCAAGACCGCGAGACTGAAGATAAAAAATTTGATCCTCACTGATTCGCGAAGTGCTGGCTTCGTGTTCCATTGTCGATGTCTTATTTTTAATTTCTAAATAAGGCACTGTATGTGCCGAGCACTTATCACCGACCAGCATTGAATCACACTGCGAATAATTTCTGGCACCATCGGCCGATGGCATAATTTTAACAAGTCCACGATAGGTATTGCTCGAAAAGTCCGTCGAAATTCCTTTGGAAATAATTGTACTTTTTGTATTTTTCCCAATGTGAATCATCTTTGTGCCTGTGTCGGCTTGCATATAATCATGGGTCAGCGCCACTGAATAAAATGCGGCCTCTGAATCGTCGCCCTGTAAAATAACTGAGGGATATTTCCAAGTGATAGCAGATCCAGATTCGACTTGGGTCCATGAAATTTTGGATTTCCGACCCACACATTTTCCGCGCTTGGTGACAAAATTGTAAATGCCACCCTTGCCATTTTTATCACCTGTGTACCAGTTTTGAACTGTCGAATATTTGATCTCGGCATTTTCAAGCGCAATCAATTCAACAACGGCTGCATGAAGTTGATTTTCATCTCGCTGAGGAGCCGTGCAACCTTCTAGGTAATTCACGAAACTGCCTTCGTCTGCAACTAGCAGAGTTCTTTCAAATTGACCTGTGTCTTTGGCATTGATTCGAAAATAAGTGGAAAGATCAATCGGACAACGAACACCCTTTGGAATATAACAAAAGGATCCATCTGTAAAAACGGCTGCATTCAAAGCCGCATAAAAATTATCACTGATGGGAACCACGGTCCCCAAATATTTTCTGACTAAGTCTGGATATTTATGAACCGCTTCTGAGATCGAACAAAAAATAACGCCGGCCTCTTCTAAAACATCCTGATGGGTCGTCCCGACGGAAACAGAGTCAAAAACAACGTCCATAGCAACGCCCGAGATACGCTTTTGTTCTGTAAGGGGGATTCCCAAACGTTCGAAAGTTTTGACAAGTTCGGGATCCAATTCATCCATCGACTTTGGACCCTCGGTCTGCTTTTTTGGGGCGGAATAATAGCGAATACTTTGAAAATCAATCGGCGCATAATGTACTTTGGCCCACACAGGCTCACTTAAGGTCAGCCAGTGTTTGTAGGCTTTCAATCGGTAATCCAACATCCACTCTGGTTCATTTTTTTTGGCTGAGATCATTCGAATGATGCCTTCGTTCAATCCTAAAGGAACAACATCGGTTTCAATATCTGTCACGAATCCGTATTTATAGGCATTATCCATGAGTCACCAGAAGATCTTTCAAATTTAAATTTTGATAAAATTCACTCAGCTTTGTATTGATCGTTGCGACGGGCGAAATAATATTGCAACTGCTTTGGATTTCGCAGGGACTTTGCTTGTGCAAACATCGCGCAACGGCCGTGCGGCCTTCGATGAGTTCAATTAGATCTTGCATGTTTAATTTCGAAAGGTCCTTTGTGATTTGATAGCCTCCCATCGAGCCTTGTTCAGACCGGAGCCAACTGTTTTGCGCCATCAATTGCATGACTCGCGCGGTGGCATCAAAAGGCGTGTGAAAGTTCTCGGTCACTTCTTTTGCGGTCGTGAGCTCGCCCGGTGTTTTTTGGCTCATATATTTTAACGCCATTAAGGCGTATTCGATTTTTCGATTGATGCGATTCATGGCTTGGCCCCTAATGCAGATGAAAACTAGTTGAAATGACACATGAAAGCAAGGCAATACGTCTTTTTTTAACGTATATAGCTCAAGCCTTGGGACGTGTAAAAATACTTCGTGATTTCAGTTATTTGCGGTGATAGGAATAAAACATGCGCTTGTTATTTATCAGTGTCGGTACACTCTTTGTCTTTGTAATGTTGCTTTTGATGACACGGTTTTGGGGGCTCAGTCAAGGCTACAAAGCTTTTGTCCACCCTTTCCTTGAGCCTGCAAAACCCTGGCAGGCGGTACGGGTTTTTGATCTAAAAACAGCCGAAGACTTAGTCCTAAAAAAGAAAGACGTTATTTTTTGGCTGGATTTAGCAAAAACCCAAGATCATCAATTTTTGGTCGTTAATCCTGACCGCAGGATGGACCTTACCCCCGAACTAATGAAAGAGGCTTATCACGGAAATAAAACTTATTTTTATGATCTGCAGGTTTTAAGAAAAGTTTATGATCAGGAACTATTACTGAATGATTTTCTAGAAAAGTTTCCGACAACTCGAATGATTTTAAATGTTCGCGATAACGCCATGGCTGTGCATACTTCTCTTGCGGATTTGATCAACGCAGAAAAAGCATCTTCGCGCGTGCTGATTCAAAGTGATATTGAACTTGTTTTAAAAACGATCAAAGAACTGCAACCACTTTGGCTGTACGGCACCAGTCGCTCAGATATTATGCGCTTGTTAAATTTTGAGTCGATTGGCTTACTTCCAACTTGCTCTTTTGTTGGTGATGTTTTTATCGCTCCTTTCAAGATTCGTCGAAGGGTCGCTTTCAATGCCGGCGTACTTGAAGAAGCTCGTCGAAGGCAGAAAACCATCTTCTTGGGGCCTCTAGAAAATCAGACTGAAGTTCTTGATGCTCACGGTCTAAATCCAGATGGTTATATCTATGCGAATTCAGAGCTTTTCCTAAAGGATCTGGACCAACATCCAGCTCAATAAAATGGACGGAACTTTTATTTAGTCCTATCCTGTTGCCCTATGAATACATTAAGCACCAGCTCGGTTTCTATTAACTCAAGCGCCTTAGAATCTATTTTTCAAGCAAGTCCGATCGTCCAACTGACTTTGGTTATTTTGGTTGGACTTTCTGTCGTTTGCTGGGGGATTGCTGTAACAAAATACCGGCAGCTTCGAAAACTTCGCGAAGCCAACGAAGTTTTTACCGGAAAATTTTGGAAGGCAAACTCCTTAGACACTCTTTATGATGAGGTCGATACTTTTCACCACAGTTCTCTCGCAAGAATATTTAAAGCGGCTTATTTGGAAATGAAGAAGCTGGCGGAATCACCGCATATGAACCGCGCTCACGAAGACAATTCCAAACCAAAACTGGGTGGAATTGATAATCTAGAGCGTGCCATTAGAAAATCCACTGAAAATGAAATCTCGGCTATGGAATCAAGACTGACTGTTCTTGCGACAACAGGAAGTACAGGCCCGTTCATCGGTCTTTTTGGAACTGTCTGGGGAATCATGGGATCTTTTCATAAAATCGGTGTGTCTGGTTCCGCCAGTTTAGCTGTCGTGGCCCCTGGAATTTCTGAAGCTTTGATCGCGACCGCTATTGGATTGGCTGCAGCCATTCCTGCCGTTGTTCTTTACAATAACTTTATTGCTCGCATTCGCCGTGAAGAGATCGAACTAAATAATTTTAGTACCGACTTTTTGAATATCGTAAAACGCAACTTCTTCCAGGAACATTAGATGGGAATGGGCGGGTCCGGTTCAAAAAAATCAAAGGCTATAATGAGTGAGATTAACGTCACTCCGCTGGTCGACGTCATGCTGGTTCTTTTAATTATGTTTATGGTGACAGCGCCGCTGATGCAGCAGGGGATTGATGTCGACCTTCCAAAGACCGCTTCGTCAGGGGTCGATCTTGACAGCGATCCCATGACTTTGGTGATTGATCAGAATAAAGCGATTAGCATTGCAAAAAACAACGTGTCGATGTCATCTTTGCGTTCAAAATTGAAATCAATTTTCGAAGGTCGAAAGAATAAGCAAATTTATCTACAAGCCGACCGTCGTGTGGATTATGGAACTGTGGCCGAAGTCATGGCAGAAATCAGAGCCGCTGGAATTTACAATATTGGCATGATCACCCTGCCAAAAGGTAAAGACTGAAAATCGTGAACACCGCTGACGTCAGAATCCCCACAGAGGACGATTATAAAAGCGGCCTTGTCACTTCGGTGGGATTTCACATTGCACTGATTTTGATTTTTACTGTGAAGACCGTCTTTTTTTCTGGCGAAGCCATCAATTATGAAACCGCTATTCGCGTTGACCTGGTGGCTTTGCCAGACAAAGTCACATCAACTGAGCCGCCTCCGTTGAAGCCAGAAACAAATTTGCCTGAAGCAAAATCCCCACCAAAGCCTGAGCCACTCCCAGCTAAGGCTGAACCAAAACCGCCTGTTACTCCGATGGTTCCTGTCATGGATTCCAAGCAAAAGCAGAAAGCTGCACTTAATAAATTAAAAGCCATGGAAGCTTTAGAAAATCTGAAAAATGAAGATCAGAAAGAAAGCAAATCTGCGTCCGCAGCACCGACTAAAAAAACAGGCGAGATTAAATACAAAGGAAATATCTTATCGCCTGGGACAGAAATCACAGGCCTTAATAAACTTCAGCATGAAGAATATATTGCTTTGTTAGATCGTCATATTAAGGAGAACTGGACTCTTCCTGAGTGGCTAGCTAAGAAAAATCTAAAAGCTCAAATTCGAGTCCGCCTGGATGAGAAAGGGCGCATTATTTCAAAACAGTTGGTCAAAAGCAGTGGCAATCCCGCTTATGACGATATTGTGAAGGCCACAATTGAAAAATCAGAACCCTTTCCTGTTCCGCCAGAAAAATTCTCAGCCGTTGTCAGTGTCAGTGGAATTCTGATAGGATTTCCAGAATAAGTCTTAAGTTCTTAGGAGGATCTATGTTTCGACGATTATTTCCAGTCGCTTTTGCGATCAACGTTTTATTTTGTTGGCAGGCTTCAGCGCAAGATTCGTCGCCTTATATAAAATTAGGTGAGGCTCGCACAAAAAAAAGCTTACTGGCTTTTCCTCCCTTGCAGTTTCAAGGATCGGTGGCGGCAAGTCCACAATACAATTCTGTGGGATCGGACTTATTTACAATTATTAATAATGACCTTACTGTTGCAAGCTATTTCAAATTGATTCCGCAAAGTGCCTATGTTGAAGATACAACTAAAACAGCTATTAGGCCATCTCCAGCCGATGCGAAGGGTTTTAATTTTCAAAGCTGGAGCAGCATTGGAACCGAGTTTTTAATTCGTGGAGCTTTTACGCTGGCCGGTTCTGATGTGAATCTTGAAATCTATCTTTATAACGTCGGAAAATCTGAGTTGGTTTTTGGGAAAAAATATCGTGGAACAGTCAGCGCTTCTCGTAAAATTGCTCATACTTTTGCAAATGATGTGATGAAAGCCTTAACTGGCAAAGAGGGGATGTTTCTTTCAAAACTTGTGACCTCGAGCGATCGCGGTGGTGGAAAATTCAGAGAAATCTACATTATGGATTGGGATGCTGCCAATCCTGTGAAAGTCAGTAGCCATTATTCACTGGCGATGTCACCGGCCTGGGCTCCGAATGGGCATAAGATTGCCTACACAGCCACCGTTCAGCGCTCGCGCACGAAATTGAGAAATCATGATATGTTTGTTTATGATTTACTTTCTGGAATTCGGTCTTTGGTCTCTTTTCGACAAGGAATTAATTCAGGCGCTTTCTTTTCGCCGGATTCAAATAACTTATTTTTAACTATTTCTGAAGGCAGCCGTCCGGATATTTATCGCATTAATATGGATGGCAAAATTGTGAGCCGCATTACCAACGGCCCCGCTGGTGCCATGAATGTCGAACCTGCGGTCAGTCCCGATGGAAGCAAGATCGCTTATTCATCAGATCGCAGCGGCCGTCCCATGATTTATATTGCTAACGTCGATGGCAGTAATCCCGTTCGAAAAACTTTTGCCGGACAATTTAATTCTTCCCCGGCTTGGTCACCAGACGGCAAAAAAATTGCTTTTGCGGGGCAAGAGGCAGGGAACTTTGATATCTTTGTGATGAATGCCGATGGCACTGAAATGACTCGGTTAACCAAGGCTGCTCGGAATAATGGAAGAATGTCGAATAATGAAGACCCTAGCTTTTCTCCGGATGGAAGGTTTGTGATGTACACAAGTAACCGGACGGGCCCGAATCAAATTTTCTTTTCAACTGTCGATGGCACCGAAGAACGTCGCGTGACTAATGATAATGCCAATTATTATAAAGCCCGCTGGTCGCCGAATCTTGAATAAGGTTCCAGACCTTAAAACTTATACCAAAGCTGAATTGCACGCCCACCGATTGCCGGTGGGTAATCCATATGAAGATAAGTTGGGACAAGATTCACTTTTTGATCTAAGGCACAAGGCGTGGCTCGAGTGTTCACTTGCGACCGTCCTAAATCGAGCTTCTGCCTATGAGGTATGTTGGTACTGGAGCGATGTTGCAGATCAAATCGTCAAAAAAGTATTTGAAAAATATTGTAACCCAGACGACCTAGCTGTTTTTGCAATGGGAAAATTAGGCTCGCAGGAACTTAATTTAAGTTCAGACATCGATCTTCTTTTTGTCGCGCGGGAATATTCCAATGAGATCCTAAAACAAGTTCGAGATTTTCAATTGGCTATCTCGCAAATGACATCTCTTGGCTTTCTTTTCAGATGTGATTTGGATTTGCGCCCGGGCGGTAAAACTTCGCCGCTAGCTCCAACCATCGATCAAATGATGGATTACTACGGAAACTACGGCGAAACTTGGGAACGGATTGCGTTTGTGCGATGCCGGTACGTCACGGGCAGTTTAGAAATTAGAAATCAGCTTGAACCGTTTTTAAAAAGATTTATTTATCGCAAACATTTGGACTATTCCCTATTTGAAGACTTAAAAGGTTTGCGCGAAAAGATTCAGAAAGCCGTTCGTACGCAGGATGGCCAGATCAACCTAAAGCTTGTTCCTGGAGGCATCAGGGACATCGAATTATTTATCAATTCCTTGCAGGTCATTCATGGTGGAAAAAATCCCAGTTTGCAGCTGACAAACACTTCTTTAGCTTTCGATAAAATTGAATCAGAAAAAATTCTTCCGTCCCAGGAAATTTTATTTTTTAAAAACCTTTACTGGCGCCTACGATTTTTGGAAAATTACGTCCAAGCTCAAGAGGATCAACAAACTCATTTTATTCAAATAACTGGCGCTTTTCCAAAGGATATTTCCAAGGCCTTAGAGAATCTAGAAAAGGACTTAGCAACGTCTTCCTTGATGGTGGCAGGATTACTAGGCTCTATTGAAATTACTAACCACATCGATTTAGAAGCGGAATTTCAGCAGCTTCTAGAAATTCCTTTGTTATCTCGCCAGAAGGATCGCGATCAAAAAACACGACAGATCTTTGTGCAAAATTTTTCGCAAGCTCTCGTGAAGACCTCTGGTGATCGTGCTTTAGCGATTTCTTTCTTGAAAGAATTTATTAACTCAGTTCGAGCTAAAAGCGGCCTCTTTAGTTTGCTCGCCCGTGAAACCAAGCTCGCGGAAGACTTAGCCTGGCTTTTTGGACACTCACCTTATTTATCGCAGATTCTTTGCCAACGGCCCGAGCTGCTAGATTCATTCGTCTACCGCAATCAAGATCTTCAGCGGCAGGAGTTTGATCTGTTGCTAGAACAGCTTTTAGAGAAGCGCTTACTCAATGAAATTATTCAGGGCACTGATTTTTTTAAAACTCAAAATGTTTCTAATGTTTGCCAAAACCTAACCTCAGTGGCGGATGAAATTGTGATCGAACTTTTACGCGCCTTAGAGGCTGAGGATTTAAAAATCTTAGCTTTAGGCAAATGGGGCGGTCAGGAGCTGGGCTTTCAGTCGGATCTTGATTTTATTTTTGTTCTTGAAGGTGAACCGCAGGAAAAACATTTTAAACTGGCCCGTCGAATTATTTCCCGCCTCACGGAACCTCATAAGGGTGGGTCTTTATATGCCATCGACATGCGCCTAAAGCCCTCAGGAAAAGCCGGGCCCTTGATTGTTCAGCGTGAGGAGTTACTTATTTATTTACGGACAAAATCTGAGCCTTGGGAGCGCCAAGCTTATTTACGAAGTCGCGGAATTTTGTGGGACGCTCAGGAAATTAGGGAAGCTTGTTATTCGCGTGAAATTGATTCTGAGGCCATGAAACAGCTTCGACACATTCGTCAGCACCTGATTAAACCGACAGAACTGGATTTAAAATATTCCGAAGGTGGGATGTTAGATATCGAGCTTTTTGCGCAGACTTTTTTATTAACCCATCAGCTTGTTTTCAAAGGGTCTTCGTCAACAACTCAGATGTTAGAGTCGATTTCAGGCGCTGACACCTTGTCAAAGAATTATTCAGAGTTGCGTCTGAACGAACAATTTTTGCAGCTGATCAGCTCTGAGGGCCATTCAGACCTATCCCGAAAAGCTGACTATATTCAATCTCTTGCCGCACTATTTAAAAAGTCCACAAACGATCTAAAGACGGATATGCTGGCTTTGATTTCAGAAAATACTAAGCTACTCAATCAACTTGACCCTCGCAGGTCCACAGGATAACTGCTAGAGGCTCTTGAACATTTTCGAGGAGGAATTTTTGCCTGAACAAAAGGGTCTGATCAAAAAGGTACTTTGGATTTATCTTTTTGCATTTGCGCTAGTGGCTTTCAGTTTTCACTCGGAAGCGAAAGAAAATGCTAAATCCGAAATAAAAAAGGCTGATAAAACTACTGATAAACTTGAGAAAAAAGGAAAAGAGATGATCGCAGAATTCGAAACCACCATGGGAAATTTTAAGATTCGACTTGAAAACGAAAAGGCACCTAAGACTGTTGCTAACTTTGTTGGCTTAGCTGAAGGCACCAAAGAATGGACCGAGCCAAAAACTGGCAAAAAAGTCAAAAAACCGTTTTATGATGGCTTGATTTTTCACCGGGTCATTCCTGATTTTATGATTCAAGGTGGAGATCCTTTGGGCACTGGAACAGGCGATCCAGGATATAAATTTGATGACGAATTTGGACCTGATTTAAAAAATAAGCGCGGTGCTTTATCGATGGCCAATTCGGGCCGCAATACCAACGGCAGCCAATTTTTTATCACTGTGATTGATACACCTTGGTTGGACGGAAAACACGCGGTCTTCGGTGAAGTGATTGAAGGCATGGATGTTGTTGATGCGATTTCAAAAGCAAAAGCCAGCCCAGACAATCGACCCTTCGAGCCGATCGTCATGAAGCACGTAAAGATCATTCGGAAATAAATTTTTTAAAAATTTAAATGATTAAAAAAGAGCCTCGCAAGGGCTCTTTTTTTTATTTATCGTTAGTCACGATCAGAATTTCAATACGACGATTTTTTGCGCGGTTGTCTTCGGTGTCATTGGCAACCAGAGGTTTTTGGTCCGCATAAGAAATCGCTGCTAATCTAGCAGGATCAATTTGATGATACTTAATCAGATATCTAACAACGCTAGTCGCGCGAAGACTTCCCAGCTCCCAGTTGCTATCAATTTTATCGCTGACGATCGGTGTATCGTCTGTGTGCCCTTCAATAATAACTTTACGATTTGTTTCCTTTAAAATTTCTGCCACTTTATCCAAAGTTTTTAAGGAGGATAATTTCAGTTTATTAGAACCCACTGGAAAAAAAGTGGAGGCTGCCAATGCAATACGGGCGCCAATCAAATCATGATGAACTTTTGAGATTCCTTCTTTTTCTGATCCTTCTAAAGATTTATTTAATTTTCTACCGACATAATCTTGCACTTCTTCAGCGCCACCTTGCTTTGGAAATCCCTCGATAGGATGGCCCAGCTCTGGAACAAAGGCCTCTGCCCCAGAAACCGGCGAAGCTTGTCCTTCGCCACTTCCTTGTCCAACGTAAGCTAATTTTAAATTTTTTCGGACTGAGTCTTCAAATTTTTTCTGTTTGTCTTCATTGTTGTTTGACGTCGCATACATCACCACAAAAAAGGCAAAAAGCAGAGTGATAAAGTCAGCATAGGAAACGAGCCAACGCTCGTGATTCTCTGGTTCTTCGTGACGCTGTTTGCGGGCCGCCATCACATATCTTTCTGATAATCTTGTTCAAGGTAGGCCATCAGCTTTTGCTCGACAATCACCGCGGGCAACCCTTGAGTGATCAACAAAGCGCCTTCTAAGACTAAATAGCGATGATGAATCCGATGCTGGATTTTTTTCTTAATTTTAAATCCCATCGGCAGAAAAATCAGATTGGCAAAAGACACTCCGTAAATTGTCGCAACAAAGGCGACCGCAATACCGCCACCTAACTTCGAGGTATCGCTTAAATTTCCCATGATATGAATCAGTCCTAAGACCGCGCCGATAATTCCGATTGTCGGTGAAAATCCTCCAGCATCCGCCCAAACTTTAGCACCGGCATTCAGACGATCTTCTTCAGAATGGATTTCTACTTCAAAGGTATCTCTGATGACTTGGGGATCAATTCCATCGACAACATTTCTTAATATTCGTTTTAAAAAGGGATCTTTAAAACCTTTGATCAAACCTTCAATAGCAACGGCACTGTCTTTTTTTGCGATTTTCGAACAGCTGACAATATCTTTTATATTTTCTAAAGTCGGCTCATCGCTATCGTCACGAAAAGCGGCTTTGCCAAGGCTGATGGCTAATTTCAAATCACGACTGGGATTCGAAACCATAACAGCACCGATAGTTCCGCCCAACACGATAATAAAAGCAGTTCCTTGCATTAAAGATTCAAGGTGGCCACCCTCCAGAAGATTTCCTAGAAGAATTGCGCCAAGACCAATTAGAAGACCGAACCAAGTTGATTTACTCATGGTGAATTAATTGTGCCATAGACATCAGTGCATAACACCTGGACTTTGTACGAGATCAACTCTACTTTCTAAAAGGTGCAGAATTTAGATCGCAGTCTACTTTATCTGATCAACACTTTGGGCTCGACTCAGTGGCTGAATTTGTTTTTCCCCATGGTGACTGATCTTCACAAGTCGCCATATTTTGCAGCGGTGGTGATTCCTCTTTTTTTAGGTCTATTCCTGTGGCATCACAAAAAAAAAGGGGTTTGGCTTTTTTTCGGTCTTATCCTTTGTCTAGGACTGACTGATTTTTCTGGCGCTCAAATTAAAAAGACTGTGGGTCGACCTCGGCCTGGAGATACCACGGGTGTAAATGTGATTATTCGATCGCCTTACGGAGGCTTTAGCTTTCCGTCTAATCATGCGGGGAACCTTTTTGCGCTGGCGACCTATTCAAGTTATTTTGTGCCGCAATTATCGTGGCCAACTTTTGTGATTGCTGCACTTGTCACCTACAGCCGAGTTTATAATGGTGTCCATTACCCGTCCGATGTTTTATTCGGCGCTTTTTTTGGAATCCTTATCGGTTATCTCAGTTGTCTTGCGATGAACCGATTTTTTCGATGGAAGGATGGCCGGTGGTATTAGTTACGGGCGCCAATGGATTTTTAGGTGGCTGGGTTGTTCGAAGTCTTCTTCAGCAAGGCTTTGCAGTTCGTATTTTAGCCAGAGAAAAGAGTGACCTGTCAGATTTAGCAGGTTTAATTTATGAAAAGTCTATTGGAGACGTCACAGATTATCCATCAGTATTAAAGGCTCTTGAGGGAATTAAATCGGTTTTTCATTTAGCGGGTGTGATTGGTTATCAAAAATGGCAAAGACCCTTGATGGAGCAAGTTAACATTGGTGGTACCCAAAATATTTTAAAAGCCTGTAAAGAAAAGGGCATCAAAGACTTCGTTTATTTATCTTCTGTCGTCGCCATCGGTGCGGGCTTTAAGCCTACTCAAATATTAAATGAAAATTCGCCCTATAATATCTCGCACCTGCGATTGGGATATTTCGATACAAAACATGAAGCAGAAAATTTAGTTATTGAAGCTTATGAAAAAGGCGAAGTGGAAGCCGTCATTTTAAATCCCAGCACGATGTACGGTGCCGCAGACTCAAAGAAAGGCAGCCGAAAAACTCAACTTAAGGTCGCCCAAGGGAAATTTCCTTTCTTTACCCACGGTGGAGTTAATGTCATTGCCGTCGAAGACGCCATCACCGGAATTATGACGGCATGGAAAGGCCGCCACACCGGAGAACGATTTATTTTATCTGGAGAGAATTTGTTGATTAAGGATCTATTCGCCATGATCGCACTGGAAGCAGGGTCAAAGCCGCCATCGATAGGCATTCCGAACAGTGTTGTTTTTAGTTTAGGACGATGGGGTGACTTCAAGCACTCAATGGGACGGTCTGCTAGCCTTAGCGTTGAAAATGCCTGGAGTTCGACTTTGTATCACTATTTTGACAATGCTAAAGCGAAAAAAATTCTAAGACTTCAGCCGCGACCTGCAAAACTTGCGATTTCTGCAAGTGTTGCTTGGATCAAGGCTCAGGGTTTGCTAAAGACTTAATATGAAAATTCATGGCAGTGTGAAATTCCTGATTGCGATTCTTCTGCTCATCCCGATTCTTATCTTATCCGGGGCTTTTTATATTTATTCAAAAATTCCTACAACCAAAGAACTTCATAGCTGCATCACTTCAACAATGAATCACGTGTACCTTTGCCCAAAGAGCAAAGACTTTATTCCCCTTAATCAAATTTCTAGCGTTCTGAAAAAGACTGTCGTTCTCACGGAAGACTCTGCTTTTTTTCAGCATCAAGGCTTTGACTGGAAATCCATTGAAAAAAGTGCCCGCGAAAATATGGAAAAAGGCCGCTATATCCGGGGCGGCTCTACCATCACTCAGCAGCTGGCAAAGAATTTGTTTTTGGCTAAGGAAAAAACCTTACTAAGAAAAGGTTTAGAGGGCCTGATCACTCTAAAGATCGAGAGAGATTTAAGTAAGAATGAAATTTTTGAAAAATATCTCAATGTCATCGAATTTGGAAATAATCTGTACGGTATCGAACCTGCTTCAAGGCACTATTTTAAAAAATCCGCACGGGATTTAACTGCGGCAGAATCTGCATTTTTAGCAATGCTTCTTCCCAACCCCAAAAAATACTCCGCTTCATTTCAGAAAAAAAATCTGACTCATTTTGCAGAAAATCGAATCCGCAAAATATTAGGCGATATGGTTCAGTACGAAAGAATTGATTCAGCAACTTATGAAGCTGCTATGCTGCAGGTACCCTCGTTATTTAATCCTGAGTTATTGATTATTGATTCTGCTCCGGCAGAAGAAATCACGGAAGATCCTTTTGAAACCTTAGATCCCGAAGAGTAACTAATCTCAAAAATTATGGCCCTAAAAATGCAAAAGCGAAAACAGCCTTCGCCATTTTCGCTTTTGGTGGAAACCTTGTCCGAGAAAAAGGAAGGTGTCCGGTGCGTAAACCAAGATATTTACGTTATCGTCGTGTGTTACTGATTACTAAAGCAGTTTTAACGATCATTATTTTTATTTTGATCATTGTTACAAAAGTTAGAAATCTTTAAATGCAGCAGCTTCCAACGTGTTCAGAAAAAGTCTAGGGACCGGTGACGGGAATTGGACTTTCAACCAGGATAAGGAGCTTCCATAGGGACGCGAGTGGCGAGGGCACTTTTACTTTAAAAGGCGTTGGCGGATTCTGATCATGGCAATATTCATTGTGACCCAGCTCATAACCAATAAAATGACTAAATGAATTCCAAATTGCTCTGTAAAGCCCTTCACCAAAAGTCCGCGAACTGCCCCCACCGCATGTGTCAGCGGCAGTAAATAAGTGAAGTATTTTAGAACTGTTGGTAATTGCTCACTTGGAAAATAAACTCCGCACACCAAAGTCATTGGAATTATAAATCCTGAAGTTCCGTAAATAAAAGAATCATAACTTTTTGCAAAAGACGTTACGATCATGGCGATGCAAGAAAATAAAAAAGACACTAAAAATAAAACTGGAAGTGCGACAAATATTATTGGCGAGTCTACTAAACCAAAAAAAGCAGCGACGACGGTGACTCCACAAACTCCTAAAAAACCTTTGCTGGCGGCCCATAATATTTCACCGAAAACAATTTCTTCAGGTCCGACTCGGGTCATCATGATGCTTGAATAAATTTTTTGATAAGTTAGTTTACTGTAGTTTGAATAGGTTCCTTCAAAAAAAGCGACAAACATCGCTGTAGTACAAAGTAGCCCTGGAAAAAAGAATTCTAGAAACGACAAGCCGTTCATATTATTTACAAAAGCACCCAAGCCAAAACCGAATCCACCCAAGTACATTAATGGCTCAAGCACAATCCAGACAGCTGACACCATCCAAGTTTTTCTGAATTGCAAAAAATTTCTTTGCCAAACTTTGATAAAGCCTGCGCTGACTTTTGGAGCTTTAAAAAGTTCGCTGAAGGTCATGTTTCATCTCGCAATTCATGGCCCGCAAGCTTCAGGAAAAGATCATTCAGTGTAGGTCTGCGAATGGTAATGCGGTCACCAGACACCATTTCGATGGCTTTGCGACCATCTTGGCCTTCTTGGATTAAAATATTTACGGTGTTTTTAATAACCTGGTACTTGTATCCAGAAGTTTTCAAGCGGCCCAAATAATAATTTAAATCAACAGGATTGGTTTCAAATTCCACCACTTCGCGCCCGATCTCTTGCCGAATCAAATCTTTGGGCGCGCCCAAAGCTAAAATTTTTCCGTGGTCGATAATCGCAATACGATCACAGATGGCTTCGGCTTCTTCCATATAATGAGTCGTTAAAATTAAAGTCGATTGCTCTTTTTTAAGTTTGGCAAAAAAATCCCAAATCCAAATGCGTGCTTGCGGATCAAGGCCTGTGGTGGGTTCGTCTAAAATTAGCAAATCTGGGTTATTTAAAAGGCCCCGCGCGATCGCAAGTCTTCTTTTCATTCCACCACTTAAAGTTTCAATGGCACGGTCACTGTATTCATCTAAATGCATGGTTCGCAGCAAAGTTTTTGCTCTGTGAATAGCTTCTTTCGGCGCAATATCATGATAGCCCGCAAACACCAGCAGATTTTCAAACACACTTAAATCTGTATCCAATCCTTCATCCTGAGGAACAACACCGATTCGAGATTTAATTTCGCGGTAATTTTTCTTTACGTTTAAATCCAGAACATACAGCTCTCCGCTGGTTAGCAAAGCACTGCAGTACATCAGTTTCATGGTGGTGGATTTTCCGGCCCCATTGGGGCCAAGAATTCCAAAGCATTCGCCTTTGTAAACTTCGAAGCTGATGCCGTCGACGACGTTTTTATCGTCGTATCTTTTCACCAAATTTTTAGCTTGGATGACGGCAGGTCTTATCATTCAGCTTTAGATGCCTTTTTGCCTCGATTGTGAGGATTTAATTCACGACAACGAAGACGAATATAACTTGGAGTCGCTTCAATCAACTCGTCGTCGCGAATCCATTCCATGGCTTTTTCTAAAGTTAATGGACGAACAGGCACTAGGCGAATTGCTTCGTCACTGCCTGAAGCACGAACATTAGTTAATTTTTTCTCGCGTGTGATATTGACTTCAAGGTCGTTTTCTTTGGCATGCTCGCCGACGATCATTCCTTCATAAACATCTTGGCTATGAGTGACGAACATAATTCCGCGCTCTTGCAGATTCCAGATTGCGTAGGCTGTTGCTAGCCCTTTCCGATCAGAAATCATAGCTCCCGTAGTTCGAGAAAAAATGTCGCCCTTATAATCATCCCAACCATCAAACTGAGTATTCAGTAAGCCGGTTCCACGAGTGTCCGTTAGAAACTCAGACCGGTAACCGATCAAGCCCCGCGAAGGGATTCTGAATTCTAAACGAGTTCGACCTGATCCTTTTTGAACCATGTTCATCATGATTCCTTTTCGCATACCAAGCTTTTCAGTCACGGCACCGACGAAGCTGTCTTCGATATCGATCACCGCAATTTCCATAGGCTCTAATTTTTTCCCATCAATATTTTTAAAGATAACCTGTGGCTTAGAAACTAAAAGCTCGAAACCTTCACGGCGCATTTGTTCAATTAAAACAGCCAATTGAAGTTCGCCGCGACCGATGACTTTAAAAGAATCCGTGTTTTCAGTTTTTTCCACCCGGATGGCTACGTTGTGCAAAAGTTCTTTGTCTAAACGCTCTAGGATTTTACGAGACGTGACGTTTTTACCGTCTTGACCCGCAAACGAGCCATTATTAACAGAAAAAATCATTCCAACCGTTGGCTCTTCGACAGCAATTCGCTTCAGTGGGCGAGGATCTAAAGGGTTTGTGATCGTATCCCCGATCGTAAAATCTTCCAGACCCGCAATGATCGCGATATCTCCTGCAGTAATTTCGGTTACCGGAACTTGGTTATTCACATAATATTGAAAAAGCGCGCTGACTTTTAATTTCTTCTGCTGACCTTTATCTTGAATGACTGCAACTTCGTCGCCGACTCTGATTGTTCCCGCGCGCAAGCGGCCAATAGCTAAACGACCTACGTAATCATTGTAACTGATGTTCGACACCATCAATTGCAGTGGATGATCAACTTCAATTTTAGGAGGTGGAACCAACTCGATAATTGAATCGTACAAGCAAGTCAGATTTCCAGTGTTTACTTTTGGATCCAAAGTGGCCATGCCTTCACGAGCTATGGCGTAGATTGTTTTAAAATCACACTGTTCTTCTGTGGCATCTAGATCGATAAAAAGATCGAACACTTCATTATGCACTTCTTGAATTCGCGCATCAGAGCGATCAATTTTATTAATACACACGATGACTTTAATGTTTTGCTCTAATGCTTTTTTCAAAACAAAGCGCGTTTGCGGCAAGGGACCTTCAGAAGCATCCACAAGCAACAAACAACCATCAACCATGTTCAAAATACGTTCAACTTCTCCACCGAAATCACTATGCCCCGGAGTATCGACGATATTGATTTTATAATCTTTGTACATGTAGGAAGCGTTTTTTGCAGCGATGGTGATTCCACGCTCTTTTTCAAGATCCATAGAATCCATCAAACGTTCGTCGACATGTTGATTGTCACGGAAAGTTCCGGCTTGTTTAATTAAATGATCCACCAAAGTTGTTTTGCCGTGATCGACGTGAGCAATGATGGCAATATTTCGAATCTTATCTGCGTTAAACATGTTTCTTCCTTCGCTGATTTACTATTTAAATTTTTATTATCCGTGTCCGCCCATTAAAAATGCTTCCTGGGACGTGTCTTCTGGCTCCATTTGATCGACGCGATTAAAAAATTCGTACGCGGCTAACATAAGGTCATCCGTCGCTTGAATTTGAAATACCGATTTTCTGAATTGAGCGGCACCAGGATACCCCGAGGAATACCAAGCTGCAAACTTTCTTAGTTGGATGCTCTGTAAGTGAGGCTCACAATGCGCTACGATATACTCTTTCAGGCGCATAAACTGAAATGCGAGGTTCCGTTTTACCAAATCAACCGGTTCGCCCTTCCAAATACGATAGGCTTGATCAAAAATCAGCGGATTTTTTAGGCAGCCTCGACCAATCAAAACCCCATCGCAGCCAGAAGTTTTTAATCGAGCCACAGCTTGAGGCGCAGATTGAATATCGCCATTTCCTAAAACTGCAATTTTCGTCTTAGCTTTCACTTCAGAGATAAAATCCCAGTCAGCTTCACCTGAATAACCCTGAGCCCTGGTCCTGCCATGGATGGCCACCCAAGTGATGCCTTCATTAAAGGCAATGTTACAAACCTCTTCTGCATTTCTAGAATTTGCATCCCAACCTGTGCGAATTTTTATCGTCAGAGGAATATTTAGACCGGCTTTCACCGTTGATAAAATACGCTGAAGGGCGACCAGATCCTTTAAAACTGCAGAACCTGCGCCTTTTTTAACGACTTTTGGAACGGGACAACCAAAGTTAAGATCAATAAAATCGGCTCCTTGAGATTCAATAAACTTTGCGGCCTTGGCTAAAGTTTCTGGATCCTCGCCAAAAAGCTGGACCCCAACAGGTCTTTGCGATTCATCAAAACTGGTCAGTCGCAAAGTTTTTGGACTGCCGTAATCAAGACCCATTGCGCTGACTAATTCGGTGACAACGACACCGGCGGTTAATGACTTCATATAACTTCGAAATGCATGGTCGGTGATCCCTGCCATCGGAGCCAATACAAAAGGATTTTTTTTGAGCGCGCTTAAAAGCTGGTTCATCGATGCAAATTTCTATATCAGAGGGGATTACCTTCGCCTACTAATATTCCCCAAAAGAGCTGTTTTTACAGGGTTTTAACTTACTCCTAGCGACCCCTTCCGTCAGCTCGCCTTAAGGCAGGGGAAATTTGCCGGATTTTGCTTTGCGATACCTCTTTTTTTGATCCTCACCTACCATAAAAAGATGAAAAATTATCGTCACGTGGTTCTGCTGACACTGCTTCTTTTTGCGGCCGGCATAACTGCTATTTATTTTCAGACTTTGGGCGCCGATTTTTTACCCTGGGATGACGATTATAATATCACTCTGAATTTATACTACAAATTGGGCGCCTGGAAAGATTTGTGGAGCCGCTCTTATTACGGGATGTATATTCCCGTAACAAGTTCTGTGTGGGCCGTATTTTATTATCTATTTGACGGTAAACCTTGGCCCTTCAGAGTTTTTAATTTTATTTTACATTTTACCAACGTTGTTTTGCTTTTTTATATTTTGAAATGGTGGATGCAGGAGCAAAAAATCAAGGCGACTTGGCTTGGCTTTGCAGGACTTGTGCTTTTTGCATTCCACCCTTTACAAGTGGAAACAGTGGCGTGGATTTCTGGGGGAAGAGATCTTCTTTCCACCACTTTTGGATTTCTAGCTTTGCTTTGTTACTTTCAAATTCGAAACTGGAAAGGCTTTGCTTTTGGAGGTTTCCTGTTTATTTTTAGTCTTCTTAGTAAACCGCAAGTCGCGGCTTTGCCGTTGGTTATTTTTGTCTTACAGATGGTTTTGGATTTTCGGATTTGGAAAAAAACAACCATTCAAATGTTTATCTGGAGCTGGCCAGTTTTCGGGGTGGCGGCGCTGACTTTTAATGACCAGAAAGAAGTGCTTCTAAAGCCGATAGCTCCTTGGGAAAGACTTTTAGTGATGGTGGATAGTTTTGGTTTTTATTGGATGAAACTTGTGGCGCCTTTTCATTTGGCTGTTGATTATGGCAGGACACCTCAGTTTCTATTGGCTAACTATTCCTCGCAATTCCTGCCGACGACGATATTTTTAGGTCTCACAATTGCATTTTGTTTTCTGGTTTTCAATAAAAAATGCTTTGAGAGTGCGGGGCTTTTCTTAGCTTGGGTTTTTTGTATGTTACCGGTGTCAGGAGTCATTGATTTTGCATTTCAAGAAATTTCTACAACTACGGACCACTATGTTTATTTCTCGCTGGCCGTCATTGCTTTACTGAGCGTTCAATACTTGAATAAATTTGCCCGTAATAAAAATATTCTTCTGGCGGGCATTTCTTTTCTGACAGTATTTTGCACCACTCTAAGTTGGAATAGAGTTCAAGTCTGGTTGGCACCTGATGTTTTTTTTGAAGATATGTTACAAAAAAATCCGCATTCATACTCCGCATTTATTGGACTCGGCGGAAATGCCTCCAAGGTTAATGATCATTTAAAGTCATTGGAATATTTTAAAAATGCGCTGGCAGAAAGGCCGGACGACATTGTCGCAAAAACAAATGTCGCATCAGCCTTGGGATTTTTAGAGCAATACGTTGAAGTCGCAAAAATGGAGTCATTAATCTTCACCCCTAGTTTTAAACGTGCTTTGGACATGAGACATATTGCAACGGCCAGTTTTTTAACAAGCTTAGGAGCGGCCGCCTTCTTTTTAAATCAAATGGATATCTCGATCCTCTATTTTTGCCAGGCGCAGACAATCAATCCTTACAGTAAAGAAATTAACAAAAATGTTGATGTTGTTATTACGGCTTATCGAAAGAACTACCCAGGAGCGGTCTGTCCTTCTTTTCCAAGCGTGGAAGTTTTTTTACAGACGGCAGCTTCGGTTCGATTAATGAGTCGTGAATTAAAACCGGTTCCTAAATGATTCAAAAAAACAGATTTCAATTAATTTTGTTTTTGGGCCTGTCGTTTGCACTAGGCCTAATCTATTTCCAGATTTTCGCCGCCCCTTTTTTGCCCTGGGATGACGATTACAATATCACCTTGAATCCTTATTTGCTTCAAGGCCAGTGGCTTGAGCTTTGGAATCATACTTATTTTGGTATGTATATTCCTGTCACACATACTTTTTGGGGACTGATCTTTCACCTGGGCGGTGGCCAGGCCTTGCCTTTTCGATTTTTTAACTTTTTTTTGCACGGGCTGAATACTTTTCTAGGCTACAAGTTAGCTCAACTTTGGTTTTCTAAAAGTAATTCTAAACCTTTATGGCTTTTAAGTATCGCGCCCTTATTTTTTGCACTTCATCCGTTACAGGTGGATGCGGTGGCTTGGATTTCTGGCGGCCGTGATTTACTGGCTACTTTTTTTGGACTTTTAGCCTTGGTTTTCTTTTTTAAGTATGAAACCTGCAAAGGCTTTTGGATTGCGGGTTTGTTTTTTATTTTGAGTTTACTAAGTAAACCGCAAGCCGCGGCTCTGCCTCTGGTGATTTTCTTACTCAGCGTTTTACGAGCTCCATTACTTTGGAAAAAAAACGGCCTGAAAATGTTGGCTTGGAGTGTTCCCGTATTCCTTATTTCTCTGATCACTTACGTCACCCAAAAAGATATTGTTTTGCCCACAGTTCAAATTTTAGAAAGACCACTTGTGGTTTTTGATAGTTTTGGATTTTATCTGGCTAAATTAGCTTGGCCGATTCATCTGACAGTCGATTATGGGCGCTCGCCGACTTATATGCTCAGTCATTTTGACAGGCAGTGGCCGCTGTCTTTTGTCTTCCTTAGCTTCCTTTTGTTTTTCTTTTTTGCCAGTCGCCGTTGCAAAAACTGGAACCTCTTTATCTTGTTTTTATCATGGGTGGTTTGTCTGCTCCCGGCTTCAGGGATAGTTAGTTTTGCCTTCCAAGAAATTTCCACAGTAGCCAATCATTATGTTTATTTTTCGATGGCTATTTTTTCGCTCTTATTAATCGAACTTTTAAGTTTAAGTTCGCTATTAAAACTGAGTTTTTCCAAA
The DNA here is from genome assembly GCA_043747555.1 of Pseudobdellovibrionaceae bacterium. Classification (GTDB taxonomy): domain Bacteria; phylum Bdellovibrionota; class Bdellovibrionia; order Bdellovibrionales; family Bdellovibrionaceae; genus JAYWDA01. Next base: position 45,349 of record JAYTOY010000062.1, read on the forward strand.
ACCGTTAAAATGGGATTGTTTTGTTTAATCGCCTTCTTTTCAATACTTAGTTGGCAGCGAATTCAGACTTGGCGATCTTCAAAGATATTTTTTGAAACAATGCTTTTAGAAAATCCTGAATCTCACAGCGCTCTGATGGGGCTAGCTCAATACTATGGTGACGATAAGAAGGATTTTTCAAAATCTTTACAGCTGCTGCAACGAGCAAGAATTCAAAAACCAAAAGATCATCTTGTTATTTCTAATATTGCGACAACACTGGTTCGCCTAAGTCGGTATAAAGAGGCGGTTGCCCTAGAAGATTGGCTTTTTGAACCAGAATTTCAAAGCTGGATGCCGAAAAAAAATGTAGACTCGGCAAATTTCTTAAATGCACTTGGTTCAGCGATGGCGCCCTTGGGAAGGGTCGACTTAGCGCTTTTATATTTTTGCCAGGCTCAAGTTCTTAATCCATTGGCTGCGGGCTTTGGCGAAAATGTAGAAATTATTCTTGCCAAGCTGCGGGCACAGAATCCGCAAATATCTTGCCCTCGATTTTCAACTTTTGATGAGTTTATTCGAACTGCGGCTGTTGTAAGGTATAATCAAACAAAGGGGTCAAAGTGATTTTTTATTTCCTTGAGCTAAGAAAAAAATTGGTCCTGAAAATTATAAAAATGTCTCGTGGCGCCCTTAAAAATACACGTTTCGAGAATTCTTTTTTAGTAAGCAGTGTTTATAAAATGTTTTTTTCCCTAGGTTTTCAAGGCTCGGCGCCAGAAATGAGTTTTAATTTTCACGGTTATACCTTTATCACAAGTACAAAAGATAAGTCGATGTTGCCAGGGTTGCTGAATCAAACATATGAGCTGAATGAGTTCAATTTTTTTAAAAAGGTTTTAAAAGCAGATTGGGTCGTTTTAGATATTGGAGCAAATATTGGCTTATATTCCAAGATTGCTTCCGATCTTGTAGGACCCGCTGGCCATATTTATTGCTTTGAACCCGCGCCGGTAACCAGATCAATCTTAGAGAAGAATCTTGTTAGCTGTTTAAATACAACCATTGTACCCAAAGCCGTTGGTTCAAAATCTGGAACTGTAACTCTTTATTTAGAAAATGAAAACATTGGATGTACTTCGGTGTTAGCTAAAACAAAAAACCCCCTTGATGTAAAAATCACATCTATTGATGATTTTCTATCTGAAAATCGACAGATTCAAAGAATTGATTTTATTAAAATTGATATTGAAGGCTTTGAAGAAGAGGCTCTTTTAGGAATGGTGACTGCTTTAAAGTTTAATCCAATCCTTTTAATTGAATTGAATCCAAATTTTTTACGGCAAAATGGCCGTCGTCCTGAGGACTTTCTTTATTCTCTGCATCAGCGTTTTGGAAAGGTCTCTTATGTCTGCGAAAAAACGGGCGTGTTAAAACCGCTGCCTGACCTAAAACACTTAGGTCATCAGTTAATTGCCAACCTCGTACTCGAAAACCCCCTCCCGATTTAAACCTGGACTTAAAGGACTTTTGACTTATCATTTGAATATCCAAATCTCGTTAGCAGCCGGAAGACCATTTCAAATGCCTTCCTGGAAAGGCTTTAAACTTGTCCAACCTAGCAAGTAATTTAAAAAAGCCATTCATAGAAACAGATTTTCTTATTATTGGAGGGGGAATTATTGGCGCCTGTATCGCCCAACAAATAAAATTTAAATACCCTAATTCCAAAATTGTCGTTATTGAAAAAGAAAAAAACTTTGCTCAGCATGCCTCGGGTCGAAACAGTGGCGTGTTACATGCTGGATTTTATTACACTGCTAATAGCTTAAAAGCCCGCTTCACCAAAGCAGGGAATTCTTTTTGGAAAGAATACTGCCAACGGAAATCCCTTTCATTACGCAACTGCGGAAAATTGATTGTAGCACAAAATGATCACGACCTTCCCCAAATAGATGAACTGCTAACTCGTGCAAAAACTAATCAAATTGATCTTCAAGAGATTTCACTTTCTGATGCAAAAAAAATTGAACCTCGTGTAAAATCTTATCGTCGCATTCTTTGGTCACCGTCAACTTCGACTGTTAATCCTGTGCAAATTTTGCAAGAATTGGTAAACGATCTTTGTGCCGTTGGCGTTATGTTTCAAAAGGAAACTTGCTATCTTGGACAGCAAAAAAATATCGTTTACACAAATAGGGGGCCTATTAAAGCGGGCTATGTAGTCAATGCTGCGGGACTTTACGCAGACAGAATCGCCAAAACTTTTGGATTTTCTCAACATCATAAAACAGTTCCTTTTAAAGGACTTTATCTTTACATGAATGATTCCTTTGGAACTTTGAATACCCATATTTATCCAGTACCAAATTTAAAAAATCCATTTTTGGGCGTGCACTATACTGTCACTTTTGATGGACATATTAAAATTGGCCCAACCGCGATCCCTGCTTTTTGGCTCGAACAATACAAAGGCTTCGATAACTTTAGGTGGAATGAGTTTTTTCAAATTTTGGGTTTGGAAATGAACCTCCTACTGCATTCCGATTTTGATTTTAAAAATTTGGCTTTCCAAGAGTTTCGAAAATATTCTAAGAAATACCTTATATCCCTAGCCCAAAATATGGTTGAAGGTGTCGATGTCTCGAAATTTGACACTTGGGGCGATCCTGGAATAAGAGCGCAACTAGTGGATACGCGTACAATGAAATTGGAAATGGATTTTATTTATGAGGGAGATTCGAAGTCATTTCACGTCCTGAATGCTGTTTCACCAGCATTTACTTCTGCGATGCCCTTCGCTGAATTTCTTGTAGAAAAAATAGCGGAGCTGGTGAGCTGAGCATATCATTTTGCGTTTACTTGAGGCCGACAAAGATTTTAAACCAAAAGTATTTGATGGTACGTGCCAGACTCGGAAAGTGATCCTGTAAAAAATAATAGGGCACCACTCGAATCATGCTGTGCGCTTTCTGGTAGTTTAAGGCAGTTCTTAACAAGATCTTTTTGGTCCATGGCAACGGGATCTCATCGATCACTTTATTATAGGCCAAAAAACTTTCATTACAGAGGGTTACCATTTTTTTTAATTCACCAGTGGATTGCCGCTTTCCATCTGAAGTCGGTAATATTTCTGCATGAAGAAGAACTTCATCGACGATCTTCAAATTTCCATGAAGCAGAATTCTCATCTCAATTGGTAGCAAATGCCATTTAAGCAAATCAGGATTTTCTAACGCCTTTAGACTGGCAGCGAATGCCTGACGAAAAACCTCCGTCCGTCCAAGACCCCATAAAATACGGATCTTACCGTAATATTCCGGTTGGGTTGTGTAGTTCCAGAGTCGATCAAATAAATCTGGCGCCGGTAGCTTCTTTAGGTATTGTGTATAGACCACTTTTATTATTGGATCTGTCGTTTTGTCTGTTACATCATATCCCGGCATCGCCAAAACACAATCTTGATCCACCTCTAAGGCGCCCACCATCTTTTCAATAAATGTTGCTTCTAAAAAATCATCATCCGCAGCCCACATAAAATAGGAATGTTTCGCATGATCTAGAAGATATTTCAGATTTCTAATGGCACCAAGATTTGAATGTTGCCTTACGTACTTAATATTTAGACTTTGACTATGGTGTTCAACAACATTGCGAATAGCTTCTTCGTCAACGGAACAATTATCGGAAATTAGGATTTCAAAATTTTTATAAGTTTGAGAAGCTAGTCTCTGTAGGGAGCGCCGTAAAAGCTCGGGCCGATTGTAAGTTGGAATTCCTACTGTAACCCATGGAGCGGTCCCAAGATGATTTTGCACTCCCATAGCTCCCAGCCTTAAGACGGTTTCACTATCTAATTTTAACCCTTTCTTTGACTTGCTGGCAAGCTCACCAAAAACTGAACGTATGTTTCTTAATTTCGTCCTTGGCACAGCCGCTGAACTGATCAAGGTTCAACCGATTATCATGACAGCCATTAAAAAAGCTTATCCAGTCAAAATTATTGCCACCGGACAAAGTCATCAAAACTTTCTGATGCAATATGAAGATTTTAGACTTCCACCCGAAATACTGTCCTTCCTTTTTGAGGATTCAAAGGACCTAGACCATGCGAAATCGGCGATGAAATGGTTCACTCGCGCCGCTTTAATTTCCTCAAGGCAGTTTGAATCTCTTTTATGTGGTGGTTCGCACAAGGACACTTTCGTTATCGTCCACGGTGACACCCTTTCAACCTTAATCGCCTCATGGCTAAGTTGGAAAACGGGTGTCCAAGCAATTCACATTGAGGCCGGGCTTCGCTCACCTCAGCTTTTTAACCCATTCCCAGAAGAAATCAGTCGAAGAATCGTCTCATATTTGGTGCAAGTCCATATGGCGCCAGATAAATCTGCCCTGGAGAATTTAAAGCGAGGACATAATCAACGAGAAGTTTATTGCACCAACGGCAACACGCTCATGGACGCCATTAGATATAATGAACCCTCAGTTACACCTGGTGAACGTTTTGCCCTTATTAATATCCATCGTTTTGAAAACCTAAATTCACCAACTCGCTGGAAAATGATCGTTGAAATTTTGCTTCAAGCAGCTCATAAAATTAATACGATATTTGTAACACATCCACAAATGAGACATAAGCTTGATGAGGATCCCACTTCGCATCAAAGACTGCTTGCGGCAGGCATCGATATTCGTAATCGCATGCCATTTTCAGAGTTTATCGGTCTTTTAAAAAATTCCGAATTTTTGATTAGTGATGGCGGGAGCAACCAAGAGGAATGCTCCTATCTTGGAAAGCCCTGTCTTCTTTTACGTGAAGCAACCGAGAGAACCGAGGGGTTGAATGAAAACTGCGTCCTCAGTCGTTTCGATCAAAAAATTATCGCCGACTTTTTGGAAAATCCCCAACAGTTTGAGCGTTCGCCCAGCTCCGAAATGCATTCTCCATCAAAGTTTATTCTTGAAATTTTAGAAAAAAAAATTAGCCTTTGAGATTTTTGTGCAATTCCACTACTGAATCGATGACATACTCAACCTCTACGTCCGATAGCTTTGGATACAGTGGGATGGTTAAAGTTCGATCCCCTATAGCCTCGGCATTTGGGAAGTCTCCCATTTTAAAATTAAATTTCTCTCGGTAATAAGTTAAATGAGGAACAGCTCTGTAGTTCACGGCTACGCCGATCCCCTTTTCCTGAAGACCTTTTAACATCGCATCCCGCTTTCCTAATTCAGCCCAAATGGTAAAAAGATGTCGGGCCGACCGAGAGCCAGTGCGCACAACAGGAAATTCAATGCCAGCATTACTAAAAGCTTTTTCATAGCGTTGGCTGATGTCTTCACGGCGCTCTAAATTTTCTTCAATCTGAGCAAACTGCGGCATCAATAGGGCTGCTTGGATATCAAACATATTATATTTATACCCTAAGTCCAACATGTCCCAATGTTGGTAATTATTATGGTATCTTTCAGCGGCGGACTTACTCATCCCATGCTGGCGAAGCAAGCGTACCTTATCGTGAATGTCCTGCCGATTCATCGTTGCCGCTCCCCCTTCTCCGGAGGTTATGTTTTTAGTGGCATAAAAACTATACGCTACAACATCGCTGAGATCGCCCGGCTTATATCCATCGCGAGAACTTTCCAATGCATGAGCCGCATCCTCAATCAACGCCAGAGAATATTTATCAGCTAAGGCTTTTAGGGCTTTCATGTCAGCCATTTGGCCATACAAATGAACTGGTATAATGGCTTTCGTTTTTGAGGATAAGGCTTTTTTAACTAAATTGACGTCGATCAATCCAGTATCTGCTTCAACATCAACAAATATAAGTTTGGCTCCGCATTGAAGGACCACATTCGACGTTGCAATAAAGGTCATGGCAGGCACAATCACTTCATCGTCCGCGCCAATTCCAAGTGCTTTCAAAGCTAGAAATAAACCTGCCGTGCAGCTGGTAAGGCCAATCGCATATTTTGTACCAGTGTATTCGCTCAGTTTTTTTTCGAACTCTACAGTTTTCGGACCGGTTGTTAGAAAAGATGATTTAAGAGTCTCGGTGACTTCGAGAATTTCTTTTTCTCCTAAATTATGCTTGTAAAAATCAACTTTCATTAAAAAATTCTTCCATTGATTGCAAGTTCGGCCATAGTGTCTTCAACACGCAAAAGAAATTTGTAGTGCTCGATCGTTCGGGCTCTAATGTCTTCCGGATCTAAAACGCCGTAGTTTAAAGCTTCAATGATTTCTTGGGCGCCGTCGCGCGCAGAGTGTTTTGCCTTAAACCCAAGGTCATTATGAATTTTATCGAAATTCACATTGTAGGTCCTTTTATCAGGATCATCAGGCGCCATGATCACTTCCACATCTGGTAGCAGACCTTTTATGATATTAGCAATTTGAAACACCTGATAATTTTGATCATTGGATCCAAGATTAAAAATTTGATGATCAATCTTTTCTTTGGTGGCATTCATGACGTTTTCAAAGCCAGCAACAACATCTTTGACATGCACTAAGGGGCGCCATTGCTTACCACCACCCATAATCACAATTCGACGGTCTTTCCATGCCTTCATTGACATGATATTAATAACAAGATCAAAACGCATTCTCCGACTGTACCCGTAAACCGTAGCATTTCTTAAGATGGTAGGCGCAAAAGAAGCATCTGCAAGTTCTAAGAGGCGTTTTTCTACATCGACTTTGCCACGAGCATAATTTGACTGGGGGTTCACTGGAGAATTTTCTGTAAGTTGGGTTGATTCGCCTAAACCATACACCGAACAGGATGATGAATAGATATATCTAGGAACTCCTGCTTTTTTCGCACACTCGGCGACATTACTGCCACCCTTGAAGTTGATACTGAAAGTAAGATTTGGCTTTAGATCGCAGGTTGGATCATTTGAAAGACCGGCAAGGTCAATAACGACATCTATCCCCTCAAAATCTTTTGGAGTCAGATCACGAATATCTTTTTGTTGTAAAGTGAAATGTTGGTTATTGAATGTTTCTGACCCTAGGACATCTTTTCCAAAATAATATCGGTCGACTCCGACGACTCGATGTCCTTGCTTTAATAAGTGTTCTACCATAACAGAGCCGATGTAACCGCCCGCTCCGGTCAAAAATATCCTTTTCATTTTGGCGCTCCCAATTGGATTTTATATTCTCATGATCCTAAATTAATTGGTAGGTCCAAGACCAGTCTTAGTAATTGACTGCTGGTCACCATAGCTTTTTTGATTCGGCTTATGGCCAAGTAACTTCAAAAGTGTCATGCCAGCAATAAGTCCAGCAGTGTAGAGGGAAAAAACGGTGTGAAACAAATAGTATTTATCCTTACGCGTGACTGATAAATACACCGAATCAAACAAGACGGGGAAAATTAGAAATGTATAGGGAATGTAAAGGTACTTTTTTAGGCGACCCGCAACCGAGTCAAATTGAATCCTGCCCACAAAGCCGGAGGTGCCAAAACCCTTTGAAAAATAAACATTGTTACGGACCCTCCATTTAATTTTACCAAGAAAACCTCTCCAATGGTCTGCCGAAAAATGTAGGACTCCGTCATTTTTAGTAACAGCAAAGATTCCAGTCAACTTCTGCATATGATAAAAGAAATGAACCGGGCCCCCTGGAATATTACAAAGGTCAGGAAAATTTTCTATAAAAAACTTGAGGCGAATTGCATTAGCACAGGCTGCATTTTCGAAAATTGGTTGCGGGTCTCTGGGATTAATGCCGAAAAGCAGATAATTTTTTTCCTCCTTCACAACTGTTAATTGAGTCTTTAGTCGAGGAATAAAAAATCTTTCGTCTTTCGATAAACGGTAATAAAACATGGAAAATGGATCGCCAAATTCGTTGATGTAACGAGCAACAAACGGAACACCTTGCGGACTTAAATATCCGCTGGAAAAGATCATCATCACGTCTTTATTCCGTTCGAAAATTTCCGCTCTCTTACTCAGCGCTTCTTTCGACACTAAGACCTCATCGCTGTCCACGTGCATAAGGTAATCACCGGTCGCCTCACGAAGACCCAAAAGCTTTGCACTAACGGGCTCTACTTTTGGATTAGCAAGAATTTTACAATTATAGCGGCCAGCAATATTTAATGTTTGATCGGTAGACCCACCGTCGATAACCATAATTTCAACTAAATCCTGCGGGTAATTCTGCTCACGGATGGCCGCTAAGGCTTTCTCAATGGTTCGGCCCGAGTTTAGCGTCGCCATCACAATTGAAAATTTCTTCATGGCGCCCAACGTAGGGTTAGGCTATTAGCAAAAGGTCTGAACTGACATTTAATATACAAATTGATGGCTTGATAATTTGAGGTCTGGGTTTGAACTTGGACTTCAGAACACTGTTTCTGAAAAAACCAGTGGCAAGCTGCCGCCATCAAGTCTTGACCCAGTCCTTGACCAGCGGCCTCTTTTTTAACGCCAATCAATTCGATAATACCGATTCTTTCCTCAATCTTACACGTGACGAACCCCAAAATAATTTGCTTTTGCTCAATCACCCACACCGCGGGAACCCGCCCTAAGCAGCTATTCCTTGCCCATTGAAAATGCACCTGTGTCGCCTGATCTAGAGTGATGAGCGGATCATTGAAAAAGCGCCCTTGTTTAAATACGGCAGACGATAAATTAGCAATGGCTTCGGTATCTTCAGGTCGCGCTAGTCTGGCATGAGCAGAAAGTGGCGCTAACTTAATTGAGCTCAAAGGGCACCGCATTGATACAATACCATCAACTAATTCAAATCCCACTTTTTCCAATGCGCGGATTCTTGACCATTCGTTTTCAGGCCGACGAGCGACGACATACTGTAATCTTAATTCTTTCAGTTTTTCTAATAATAATCCGTAATCTCTCTTATTTGAGATACCTTCTTGTGCGGATGAAAAATCCACGAGACTTGCGCAAGCACGATTCAATAATTGGGTATCCCAATCTTGCACCTGGACCGTGATATGGTCAGAGTTCGGTATTTCCACTATGAATTTATTTGGCATCTCGGGTAAAAATAACCTAATTAAAAGAGGCCGTCTACCTAGTCAATAGTCTGAATTTGCGGGCTTTAGAACCGATCTCTTTTTGCCGATACAATTTTATGGCGGCTCCAGCTCTGAATTCAAAACAAAGACCTCTGGCTTTAAGGCAATCTAAATTAAGTGTCGTCGTCCCTGTTTTCAATGAAAACCCAAATATCACAGCGAACCTCAATTTATTGATCGACGAAGTTGAATCTTACTTTCCTGATTTTGAAATCATCGTAGTCAGCGACGGCAGCACAGATGGGACCGGCAACAAACTTTTAACTTTAAAACATCCACATATGACGCCGATTATTTATGAAAGAAACCACGGGAAAGGTAATGCCGTCAGATCAGGCTTTGCACGCGCCACGGGCGACTTCATTCTTTTTATTGATGGCGGCATGGAAATTCATCCAAAAGAAATTAGAATTTTTGTTGGCCTTATGGATCTGTATGAGTGCGATATCGTGGTGGGCTCAAAGCGCCATCCACAATCGAATGTCCGCTACCCTTGGTACCGTCGATTTTTAAGTTGGAACTATCAGCTTTTGGTGAGAGCGCTATTTAACGTCAATGTCACTGACACTCAAGTGGGTATCAAGTTATTTCGTCGAGAAGTCGTCGAAGCTATTTTACCTAATCTTGAAATCAACCAATACGGTTTTGACTTGGAAATATTATCGCTAGCTAAGCGGGCTGGATTCGAGAAAATGTTAGAGGCTCCCATCCGTCTAGATTATTTTGGCAAAGGAAAACGGTTTCTACCCAAAGATCTTTGGCATGTTCTTAATGTCGGTTACATTTTAATGCGAGATACGTTTAAACTTTATATGAAATTAAGAAAAGTGCCCAAGAAGTTTCGCTAAGCGAAGCGGATAATCTGTACAGATCGCATCTGGCTCCAATTCAATCAACTTCAGCCATCTTTTTTCTAAGGCCACAAGTGTCTTTGCATCTTCATGATTTTCCGCCTGATGTAGTTCCGGTGAAACTACGATCGTTTTTAACTTTGTTGTCTTGAACTTTGTAAAAATATCTTCGTTGTAAAGTCCTGGGCTCCACTCATCCAACCAGACCCAATCATAAACTTTTTTTACATTCAGAATTTGATCTGCGCTATACAGCGTTCCATTCGTCAAATGGTTATATTTTTGTATGTCCTCGTCTCTGGAAACGGACGGGGCTAACCCGAGTTCGGGAAAAAAGGCTCGTAACTCTTTAGCCATTTCAATATGTAGATCAAATATTAAAATTTGCTTGTGAAGGGAATAGCATCTCGACAATTCTTTCTGCAGTGCTTTAAGAAATGCATTTGTTTGATTAACGCCTTTTAAATGAAGGGCGAATTGCAGGCCGGAGCGCGCCTTGGCTATATTAAAAACATCTTTTAACCAGCACAGAGCACCAAATTTATTTTGTAATACAGCCAACTCATCAGCTGGAATTTCATTCCATCGGTCTTTGCAGTATCTGTCACTCCACCGCTCTGCCGTAGAATCATGAGCGATCAAAATTTCTCCTTGAGAGTCCACTTGCAGGTCGAGCTCGATGGCAAATTCATTCCGCAGCGCCCAATCGAAAGACTCGATTGAATTTTCTGGCCATTTTTCAGACCGATCTAAATCTAATCCCCGATGAGATATGATCAACACTTTCTAAGTCCAACGTAAATTTTTAGATCTTCCGGTGTGCCAATTCCATGCATTGTTTGCTTCTCTATTTTCCAAGTCGTGATGCGCTGATTAAGATTGATCATCTCATTATATACAGGACAGACATAAAATTCATTATTCACCCGGATGTCTTTTCTTACCATCTCTTTAGCGGCTGCAATAAAGTCATTCCCTTTGCGAAAATAATAGATACCAACAGTGGCAAGGTTTGAAATTAGCTTTTTTTCTGCAACTTCAACCACATTACCTTTTTCGTTAAGACGGGCAAAACTCCATTTTGGATCATTATCTTCAAATACCATGATGGTCCCTGACAGGTCACCGACACGAGAAAAATTGACATAGTCACTGATATTGTCTTCAATCAATTGATCCGAGTTAGCAATCATCAGATCATTTCCTGAGCTCAAATATTCTTGCGCCAACAGAACAGTGCAAGCCGCACCTTCCGTCAACTGGTCAACGGTTACGCAAATCGTCTGAGGTCCCGCCCAAGATTTTAATTGCGACGCTAAATCGAACTTTTTTAAATGCTCGTCCAATACTAGAAAAATAAAACGATGGGGTACTTGTGGCCGTAGATTCTCAATCACTCGGGCAATCATAGGGCGACCTGCAACATCAATCAGGGGCTTGGGTAGCTTGTAACCGACATTTGCAAAACGCGAACCTCGTCCCGCCATGGGAATAATAATATCAAGGCCTTGAGGTGCCATCACGGCACAACCACAATTTTATCGTCCGGTGCAGACGGTGATTTGATGACGAAAGTCACGCCACTCTCAAGGCATTCAAAATCGCTGCGGTCTCCTGGTGCCAACTCCATAATATCACCCGGACCCAAGATGATGTCATTCATCCTGAACTTACCTTGACCAATGATGGTAAACTCGATCGCTACGCGATGAAAATGTGCCATTTCAAGGTCGCCCTTTTTATAAAATTTCATGGCCGCTTCAAATTCTTTGACTCGCATGAGAGAAGGATCAAAGTCGCCAATAAACCATCCCTTAGTAAAGGATTGAATTTGATGCTTTTTCATAAACCTAGCCCGTACTGCGCCTCTTCAATTTTTTGAATCGAATAGAAGGTCCGACATAAAGTGTTGTCGATTTGAAATATTCCTATCGCTTTGTTTTCTAGAACAAATTCATTAAGAGCTGGCGCTACATAATATTGACCGTTAACTTCAGAGCCTTTTTCGATTTGCTTCATGCCCAATCGGATAAATTCATCCCCTTCCGCAAAATAATAAAAACCAGCAATCGCATGGCGGCTGATCGGTCTTTTTTCCGCAGCCTCAATCACATCTCCTTTGTCGTTAACGCGAACGTAGGACCAACGCGGGTGTACCGAATCAAAGCAAATAACTCCTGCATCTAGTCGACGATTTTTAAAATCCTCAATGACTGTTGAAAGCTGCATATTGAAAACTTGATCCCCATTCGCAATCACAAGTTGATCTTTTCCTTGGATGTGCGAAATCGCCATCAATGTAGAACAAGTCGCGCCCTTCGATTGACCTTCTAAAAATACGACCTCACAGGCGTCATTTGTCAGTAATCGAAAAGTATCTGAAAGATGAAATCGTGCTTCATCTTTACGATTTACAATAAAAATAAACCGAATTGGAGCAGGTAAGGTCTTTAGCGAATTGATCACTAGCTGTATAATTGGTGCGCCTTTAATTTCGATTAAAGGCTTCGGATAAACGTATTCAGTAGATTCAAAATACAAGTTTGCAGCCAGGGGGATCACAACATTGATCATAAAGAAGGACCTCCCAGTTCATGCAACCTTCGTCCAATGTTCGATGCATTAACCTCATAAATCGAACGCACATGCAGGAGATGCGCCCCGGCCGCTTGCGCTGCTTTAATCCCGTTCTGATTGTCTTCAATTATCAGACATTCAGTGGGCTCAAGCCCTAGACGGCCAATCGCCTGAATATAAATTTCTGGATTTGGCTTAGGAATTTTCACGTCTTGATTAGATAAGGTGAATTCAAAATATTGGGCAAGATCCGCACATGAAAGCATCAGGTCTAAGGTTTCACGGATGGAATTTGAACACACCGACATTCTAAGACCGGCTTTTTTAAGCTGCATAAGTGCATACTGATGATAGAAAATGGGACGGCATTGAATGTGAATTAATTCCAAGCAATATCTCTGCTTCATTTGATTGATAAAGCCGTGAAGAGCTGTCGGAAGCCCTCGCTCCATACTTAGCATCTCAAGTTTTTTTTTGGTTGGGAGGCCATCATACGTGACCAAATGATCGTCTCTTGGAATTTCCAACCCAAATAAGCCTAAGGCTCGATTCAAAGATTCGTAGTGCCAATCCTTGGCTTCAATTAAAACACCATCTAAATCAAAAATAACTGCTTTAATCATTGATTGTAACACCGGTTATAGGTTTCAAAGTTTTCTTCGATCAGCGTTGTGTCCGCCTTCTGTAAATTTGTATTCGAGGAGCCTTCAACATTCAGGTCTATAAAATGAAAAGCTGGAATCCACATTTTGTAATAGGCTACACGATACCTACGAAAGACCAACCAGAGGTAGGCTTGTTTCTCAGCTTCACCCGGCGTTCGAACATTTTTAGAAATTTTTCCGAAAACCCATCTTGCAAATTCAGTTTCAAGAACATTACAGGCTAATGAAAACTGCTCATGGAAATTCCGAAATAGCCATCGATGCGAGACCGCTAAGGAACCCGCTTGGTTCAAGGTTTCCCCAGACATGACTTTATTTCCGCTAAACCAAGGCTGTGGATCTGCTCCCGGCCTCGAGAACCAACTCATCCCTCGACAGGTTAATTTCATTTCAGCTATTTTAAATTGCTGGCATTCAACCATGGCTTCTTCAAGAGGAAATGGAAAAATCCAATGAAAGTCATCTGGTAAAAACAAAAAATATTTTTCCCTGATTAGCGCTGTAGCCATTTTTAATCTTTCGCCATAGGTGGCGCCGGGCCTATGGTAAAGTTCGACTCCATAGTGTTTATATATCGGCAATTGCACGTCAATATTTTTAGAGCTGTCTAGAACGATATGCCGCACATTTTTGTAATGCCGGTAAAAGGACCTAAATGATTTATTCAGGTAATCAACCCTCTTGGGGTTATCAAAATTCGTTAATGTAAGCACTTCGATCATATGCATTAGTTCATCAGAGTTGAATACTGATGTCCACTGCTCCCGACGATCGTCCAGTGCAGTTTTAGATTTATCTTGGTCAATGATCTAGCTACAACCAAAATAAATGGAAATGCGTTTCCTTTTTTTTTCCCTCAGCCTTGTTGTGTTAACTTATCTTTATCTTTATCCAGGGAGCGACGCTCTTTTCCAGCGCGATACAAAAACCGTAATGAGCGATGGCACTGACCCCACCTCTTTGCCGTTTGCGTACGATTCAATTATTCAAACTTGGAAAACAAATCCTACTCGATTTTTTTATGGAACAGTTTACGTTGATCGAGGCAATCCCGAAAAAGGAATCGCACAGTGGATGCCATGGAGCGAACGATGGCTAGTTTTGTTCGCATCAAACTTCTTTCCATTGGAACAACTTTCTACCGCCCTTGTTTTTTCCCTATTGATTATTAACGGAGTATGCATGTCCTTGCTAGGACGGTATTTGAAATGGGGTCCCTGGGTGAGTTCGGCTATAGGGATCGCGTGGGCTTTTTGTCCCTTCACTCGCGCACGTGCCCAGGTTCATATGGCTATGGCCGGGACCTACCATTTACCTTTGATTTTTTTAGGTTTGTTCCTGGTGGTTCGCGGTCGATCCTGGTCTTCGGCAGTCCTTGCGGCATTATGTTTTTTATTGGCCGCGACAACCGTCCATTATTTTATTATAACTGCAGCTTTTCTTGTTCCTTTTTATATCTTATTTATAGGACTGCAACCGGAGATTCAAAGCTTCTGGCGGGCGCACTGGCGCCGTTTTTTAATTCGCTTGGGGGCTAGCGTCCTTCCAGTTGTTATTTTTCTAGGTCTGAATTATTCGTATCCAGTCCCATCAGATGTAAAGATGAGTGCGAGTGAGTCTTTTCCGACCAGTGGCGCGGTCGCCTCTGGCCAAACTCACCCGTTCCTCATTTTTTACTCAGCGCAACCCATAGATTATTTAACTGGTGATTTGGCTCTGGACCATTCCTTTAGTGCAAATCCCGCGGTCGAGAATCTAAGTCAATATGTCCAAAAAAATATGACCGTTGGTAATAATCACGAGAGAACTAACGGAATCCGCTGGATTTTTTTATTTATAGCCGCACTTTCTTTACTGGCATTAATTACAAAAAAATATTCAGACCAGAAAACGGTTGGCTCCAATATCATATTCTTTTTCCTATTTGGAGCTTTTGCGTTTTGGCTCTCGATGTCGCCTGACGTTCCGCTTCCCGGCTGGGGTCCGTCTGGATGGCTTCACTCATTGGTGTCACAAATTCGGGTCCCATCACGCGCTGGAATCATTGTGCATTTTTCAGTTCTCATGATGGTAGGATTTTTTCTGAGCGCTCGTTTCACCTCACCCCGCTGGAAATATAAAAACTATCTTTTAATACCAGGACTTTTGCCATTCCTAGCGATCGCTGAATATTTACCCCTGGCTCAGACGCCGCCGATGGCCCATGTTCGCTCCATTTTTCCCGAACTACAACGAGAGCAAGGTCCTTGTGGCGCAGGCTTCTTTTTTCCATTTGTAAGTGCATACATGGACGATCAAAGCTTCTACGGCTTTCTTCAGCAAATGCGTGGCAGTGATTGCCAAATTTTGAATACAATGTCAACGATTCCGCGTTTACAAAATATGACGAATCGGTTTCCTCCGTCCACAAATTTTATAAATAATCTAGGTGGCCTGAACAGCCTTCCCAATCAAATCAAATCTTTGTCAGAATGTGTTCCCCTCAGCTGGATAGTATTTTCTAATGACCTTCCAAAGTCATGGACGTTAAATCTCTGTGATTATTTAGGCTGGAAATTACATAATAATAATTTGTGTCTCCGTCCCCAAAAAGATTTACCCTTGAGAAAATTTCCCGATGAATGTTTATAAAAAAGTTCTTACATCCGGTTCGATTTTTCTAATTGCCAATATTGTCGCTGGATTTTGCAATTATCTATTTCAAGTTGTCGCTTCAAAACAACTTAATGCCACTAATTTTGCGGCTTTCAATTCTTGGTTTGCAGGCCTAGCCCTATTTTTTATGTTTGGGAGTCTTCTCCAGTATGCCGCCGTTTTTTTTCCGATGGATAATTTGCGCCTTAAAAAATGGCTGATTCTTATCAATATTCTCTGTATCATTACCGTTTTAATTTGGCTGAAGCTCGGTGACTCTTCCTTAGTTCTGAAGGCCACTTTGATCATTATCGGAGGATCCCTTTCAGGTTGGATTCTCGGTCAAATTCAGAATCGACTTATGTTTTTCACTATCGCCGCCGGTAACATCATTATCGGAATATCGAAATTAATTATTATTTTCTTATTTGTTTTTGCGAACCAACTGGAAAGCTATAGATTTGCTGTGTTTGCTTGTTATTTTCCAGCTTTGTGGTTCATTACTTATCAGATATGGACAAGCACTGCGACTCCTCATTTAATCGCTAATGAAAATAAAAAGTGGGCAGCACCTTTCATATTATCGGTTTCTGGCGCATTCATCCCGCAAATGGATATGGTCCTTTTGGCAAAACTTTTAAACGAAAATGACTTTTCCATTTTCGCGAAATGCAGTTTATTTTACAAAGGGATTTATTTTTTTATTTTTATTTTTGCACAGTGGTTGCTGCCCCATCAAGTTCGCGGCGAAGGCATTTTCAAGGGAAGATCCACTTATTCAATAGGAATCGCAGGGCTTGCGATTTTTGCTTCAGGAATTTTAGCGGTGATTTCTCCTTGGACCGTGAAAGTTCTCTTAAAGTGGCAGGTTTCGCCTCCCATCACCTTGATCTTTCTTTCATGCCTTAATATGAGCCTTTTAACTTGGATCTTTGTTTTAATTCAGCAGGCCTGTGTTCAGCAAAAGAACAAACTTGCGGCAACGCTATTCTTGGGCTTGACCTGTGAGGCGTTGGCTCAGTGGTTTTTTCATTTCGAAACGACCGGCTACCTACTATTTGCGATCTTCGCTCAGTCAGTTTTGGTATTATATTACAATGTCAGGACAGCCAAGTAATGCGATCGAACAGTTTACGCTGTGCTTTCGGGGGCTCGTGATCAGGGTAGCCTAAGGCGACTGCACAAAGAAGCTCAAGTTCGCCTTTTTTGTAGATTTCTAATTCTGTCACTCCCAAAAATTGATCCACTTCTTTTTTAATTTCAAGAGGCGCACCCATCGTGCACGAACCTAAGCCTTCGGCCACGCAAGCCAGGTTCAAGTTTTCCACAGCCATGTACACACTGCCGATGCTGGTTAAGTATTTTTCTTCGCTCGTATTATGCGAATAAGCAAAAATAATTACGGGTGCATCACCTAAGGTGAAAAAAAATCTTTCTGTAAAATCGTATAATGACGGCTTTAAGGTTTTTTTAAGGATATCTTTAATTCCCAGCCAAGATTTTTGAGAATATTTTAAATACTCATCGCGTTTAGGACCTGTGACGACAAAGAATTTCCAGTTTTGTCGATTTTTGCCCGATGGTGCATGCAGGGCTGCCCCCAGAATCCGATCTAATATCTCTTTAGATGGAAGATCCTTCTTAAATTTTCGAATCGACTTGCGATTCTCAACTAATTTGTAAAACAGTTCTTTTTGGTCCATACTTATGGGTATGGTTGAGAATTCGGAAAATGGCAAGCCTTACAGAATCATACAAATCAGCTTTATGGTACTATTGGTTTTAACTTTGATGGTGGCTCTAGTCCCGTCTTGGCGCGAACAAGCACAGAATCTTTTATGGCCCCGAGAAAGATTAATTTTAGCGAAAAGCCAGGCTCAAGTAAATCCTAATGGAATTTTTGTGACTGTGATTAAGATTAAAACTAAGCTGGGTTTATTTATCGAAGTTTATAAAAGTAAAAATATTAATGAATCGATGGAATTTTGGATGCAGTTTCCTTTAGAGGGAACGCAAGACAGCTTTTTTAATTTTCATAGCCAAGCGTCTAATCTAGTTCTGACGGATATAGATAACGACGGGTTTTTAGATATTATGGCACCCACTTACGATGAACAGCAACAAGCCCGAATGAATATCTTTCGGTACGATGAGACTTTGGCAACCTATGTTCGAATGGAACGGAACTAAACGAAAGAAAGGTTGAAAAAATGCTCGTTAAATTTATCCAAGGTGCACTGACGGAATTATTTTCAGGAGATTATAAAAAAATTCCTTGGCTGAAGTTAAAGGTAAGAATTCTAACTTCAAAAATTTTAAGTCCCCTTAGAGAGAGAACAGCGGAGGACTATTTAAGCATGCAACGACGGCAGTATGATGCTGCAGCAAAGGTGGCTAGCGTCAGATCGGGTGTCTTAATTGGTGATTGCGTGGCTGTTGTAAAATGGGAATTGCATGATTCGTTTCCTGATTACAGAAAATATCTATTTGCTGGCCTTGGCGATACTCAATCCCTGACAGCCTTAGAATACGGCTGTGGACCAGGTCGTAACCTACTCAATTGGTGGCCTCAATTTCATCGCATCGATGGAGTTGATATTTCTTCCGGCAACTTAAATAATGCGAAGAAACTTCTATCTTCCGTGATCCCCAAAGATCGTTTTCCCTACTTATATTTAACCAATGGAGCTAATACTGGCGATGCTCCCAGCAATACTTATCACTTCTGTTTTAGCGTCATCTGCTTACAACATATTGCCGTTTGGGCAACCCGACAGAGCATACTCGTTGACCTCTATCGAGTGTTAAAGATGAATGGAATTTTAGGGGTACAAATGGCGACAATAGTTCGTCCCGGTGTGAAATTACAAACAGTTTCCTATAGAGAAAATCGATTTAATGCCGGCGTTACGAATGGAGGCTGTGACGTTCGCATTGATGATCCAGAAGAAATGGTAGCTGATCTAAAGGCAATAGGCTTCAAGGAAATTAAATATACTATAGCACCCGTACCAGAAGATATTTCCGGCGTCTTCGAAAATTTTATCTATTTTACAGCTATTAAGTGAAATTGAGGAATTTCGCATGGAACGAGAATAATTTATTTCTTAGCCTTTTTAAAGTCCCGCCAAGATTTGCCGTCCCGTGCTTTCGGATCAATTTGAAATTTTTGAACCGCACTATTATGATCCTCATAAGTTTTAGTAAACTCATGTGTCCCATCATTATGACTGACAAAATAAAGAAATTCTGTGGCGTCCGGGTTCATCGCAGCTAGTAAGGCTTCACGGCCAGGATTGGAAATGGGACCTGGCGGAAGTCCGGCAATAACATAGGTATTGTAGCGTGATGGTTTTAATAAATCACTTTTGTGGATATTGCTGGGCACAACGCCGGTGATGGCAGCAATTCCATAAATAATCGTTGGATCTGTTTGCAAACGCATTTGCTTTTTTAAACGATTATGAAACACAGATGAGATAATTTTTCGTTCCTGCGGGGCGCCCGTTTCTTTTTCAACAATACTAGCCAAAGTGACAATCTGGTGAGGACTCCAGTTCTTAAGCTGATTTTGTTTTGAGACTTCACTGTAGACTGATTGAAACCTGCGAACCATTGCAGTGATCACATCTTTAGCAGTCATAAATTTCGTGATCAAATAAGTTTCTGGAAATAAATAACCTTCCAAAGAATCATGCTCTTGACCTAAAATAGACTTAACAAAATCTTTATCTTTTACCAGACTTAAAAATTCTTCCTTTGAGCCAAACCCTTGTTTTTCATATATTTCTGAGATTTCAAAAATATTCAGACCCTCTGGGATAACTAATGGTTTTGTGCGACTTTTTCCTGATGTGATCACCGCTAAAACTTGGCCGGGAACCATGTCTGTATTTAAGTCGTACTCGCCAACTCTTAGAAGGGAACGCATTCCTTTAGCGCGGGCGTAAAGATAAAAAAATCTGGCATTATTAATAACTCCGACTTTTTTTAATTCAGCGGCGACAGATTGAAAAGACATCGAGGGCGTCACTTCAAAAATGACTGCCCGGGATTCGCGACTTGCCGGAGTCTGTGTGTACCGTAAGGCTAAAAAAGCGCCAAGACCTGCTGATGTCAAAAGCAGAAAAACAATCGCTCCAAGCATCAGCTTTAAGTTTTTTTTCACTTTTCAACTCCGAAGGTCACGCCAGGAAGATTTTTGCTAGCATCAAACCCTGTTGGATCTTCAAGGCTTGCAATGGGAACGGTGCAATACTGAATCGCATAATGTCCAGATGGCCTGTCATTTCCAGATTTTCCCATACCACCAAATGGAAGCCTTGAACT
This sequence comes from Pseudobdellovibrionaceae bacterium, assembly GCA_043747555.1. Lineage (GTDB taxonomy): Bacteria > Bdellovibrionota > Bdellovibrionia > Bdellovibrionales > Bdellovibrionaceae > JAYWDA01. The sequence goes on from JAYTOY010000062.1 coordinate 65,458, forward strand.
GGCTCCATTGGTTGTTCGATTCCAATTTAATAATCCGACTCGAGCCTCCAGCAGAGCTTGTTCATACAATTCACGATTTTTTGTGAACAAGGCAGCAACGAGGCCATACCCTGTCGAATTCACAATTTCCAAAGCTTTTGAAAAATCGGAAGATCTGTAAATCGCGACATTGGGACCAAAGATTTCACTTTTTTGATAAACTGAATTGGGATCATATTTTTTAACCAAATGAATACTGGGCGTCACATAGTAGCCCTTATGTTTTAAATCTAAAGACTTCCCGCGCATCACATTTTCACAATTTTCACGATTGGCAATTTCTTGAAAGCGGACATACTTTTCAACAGCACCAGCATTAATCAATGGCCCCATAAATGGATTTTCTGACCAGTGACCGATACTTAGTTTCTTGGCCGCTTGGTAAAACTTTTCTGTGAATTCATCTGCAATTCGATCATGAACGATCACTCGGCTGGTGCAGGCGCAACGTTGACCGGTGCTCATAAAAGCTCCGACCAATGTTTCGTAAATGGCCTTATCCATATCCGTATCGTCCCAAACAATCGTGGCGTTTTTTCCACCCATTTCCAGAGCTAATATTTTCCAGTAGTGATGGACAGTCTCTTGTTTTATCTTAAGTCCGACTTCGTAGGAACCAGTGAATAGAATTCCATCCACTGTTTCATTGAGAATAAGCTTTCGGCCCGATTCACCATCGCCTTGAACCATGTTGAAAACACCTTTGGGAAATTCTGCTTTTTCAAATAATTGCGCGTAAAACTGCCCCACCGCCGGAGTTTGCTCGGAAGGTTTATACACAACTGTATTTCCTGCTATCAGTGAAGGAATAATATGCCCGTTGGGCAAATGAGCTGGAAAATTAAAGGGTCCAATAACGGCCATGACTCCACGAGGCTTATATCTAATGACGCCCTCGACCTGCGGGAGCGCATTTGGAATATGCTCATCAGCCACTGTCTTTAAAGAAAAATTGAGTGTGATATCGATTTTGCTAGAAAGCGCTTTTGCTTCAGTTAATGTTTCCCATAATGGTTTTCCAGTATCACGTGCAATCAGTTCCGCCATTTCATCAATATTTTTATCAAAAATTTCTTTAAGTCTTAAAAGGTAACCCCGACGCTCTTCCATTGTTTTTCTTGCCCAAGGAAGATAGGCATCGCGAGCCGCTTGACAAGCCTCATCCATATGATCCCTTTTAAAAGGAACCACCAGAATCGTGTCAGTCAAATCACTGGGGCTGACATCTTTAAAAGCGCCGTCACTTTTTTCGACCGTTGTGAAACGACCATTTATAAAGTCACCAACATATTTTAGATTCTGAGTTTTCATGTCTGTTCCTTTCGTCGATCATAATCAAAAGGCGCCATGATCACCTCATCATCATTCTCAACTTGCAATGCGATTCTATGCTTCTCGGGAATCATGATTTCATGACCTCGTAATTCAAAGGGAACAACTGTCGCACGAAATTCCCCAGCGACCCGGGCGACTAACCCAAAATTTGAAAACGTGGCCTCTTTGGATTCAGCAATTCGATATTTTGTCGCTGACTTAATTGTTAAAATATCATCAGTGGCACAGCCATAGTGGGGGCCTCCATCAAAAGGGTCGACCTCATCTAAGTATTGAAACCCAATACTTTCTAATAAATGCTGCGCAGGCTTGGTCGATTCGCCCACTCGGCCAAGGACCAGCCGGGCCTTGGCGTCTAACAAGCAAAGATAAATATCATCTTGAGGAAATAGGCTCTCAATAAATTCCTTATGCGACTGACTGAGCAGATCGGCCTCTTGATAAGGCAGCCCCGTAAAACGCCGACCCAATGCTTCCCAAAACTCACTTCGACCCTCATCGGTCAAAGGTGGCGTGAGTTCACACAACACTCTTTCTTCGAAACGCTCAGGATTAAGTGCCATATAAAGAAATCGAGATAATGAAATTTGTTTCCCCAAACGCTCGGGCCTACGGCGATAGGATTTATCAACTAACAAGCCCCCAATTTCAGTCGGTCCATCCGTATCAATTTGAAAGCGAAGAACTTGATGAATAAATCCGATGCCAAGATCTTTGCTGAAATGGTCGCGTTTTAATATTTTGAAAAAACAATGAGGTGCTTCATCGCTGCCGTGCTTAGCAATAATTAAAGAACTTCCGACGACCATTTTTTCTTCGGTATCTTCTAGAACAAACAAATACTCAGAGCGATGTTTTGGATGAAGGCCTGCAAAAGACTGCTCACTTTTAGCAATTTTTTCAGCGATGATTTTTTTATCTCCGGGTAGATTCAGTAAATTAAATTGCTTGGCTAGGTCGACCAACTGATTTAAATCGTCTTGTCTGACGGCGCGAACGATAAATGTCATAAGCAAAACCTTTCGATCACGCGCTCATAAAAAGAGATCGCTTTATTTAAATCTTCTAAAGCCACATTTTCATGGGGAGTGTGAATATTACCCTCACGGACACCCGCTCCAAAACAAACACATTCAATTCCGACCCGAGAAAAAATACTGGCCTCATTTGACGAAGGTTGTGTCGTGCAACGATCTGAAAGCCCTAACCTGCGAAGTTCATCTAAGCAGCCTTTGACAAGAATGGAATTGGCGGCTGTTCGAAAGGGTTTAATATAATCGGTCACGCGAAAATTAGCGTTATTTTGTTCGCAAATATGATTGAGCCTTTTCATCCACGCTTCGTAAACAGTTTGGCTGATATTGGGTGGAATACGACAGTTTCCACCAATCGCAATATGGTCATCAAACGTCCTGATAATTCCAATATTTAAAGTAGGATGAGAGGGATAGAAATCAGGATCCTCGTAAGTTTTAAATTCCTTTTCAAGTTCTTGAATCACACGAAATACGGCCTGAATTCTTTGTGTGATTGGATTTTTTAAAGGCGATAAATCGATTTCTAAAAAAGCATGCGCGGGAACCGTATTATAATTTGTCCCGCCATCGATTTCCATCAATGTGACGTTATCAGGAATTTGACCTAAGTAATCGAGCATTTTTACAATGGCACTGTCACCAAGATGCGGAGCCGAGGAATGGGCTGCTTCGCCATGAAATATTTTACTTTGGGTTGTCGTGCTTTCCCGCAAATTATGCTCTTGCCGGTAGGCCAGCTCGTCATTTGAAAATGGCAGGCGAATTTCGACTCGCGCAAAACCCTTCGCTGCATTGATTAAATTTAAATTGCTGGTTTCGCCAATCAAGGCCATCTTTGCAGAAATTTGATTTTTTCTGATGAGCTTTAAAGCGCCCCGCATACCAGACTCTTCGCCAAAAGTTCCGACCAAGACAGGCGGTAACTTCCATGTCGTGTGGGAGCTGAATTTTGCAATGGCGGCAAGCTTACAAAGAAAATCTAGTTTGGTATCTGCCGAACCTAATCCGTAGATTCGGCCATCAATAATAGTCGCATCAAAAGGATTTTGCCTGGTTTTCTGCCAAAGCTGAAATGGACCAGGATCGACAGTATCTAAATGGGTTTGAAATAAGAACTCTAACGTGGGTGTTCGCGCTTGAGGCCTTGCAATCAAATTAAATTCTTCTTGTCCACCAATCACTTCTTTTGAAAGTTCGACATGAAGGCCGTGCTCTTTACAAAACTTGGCCGCAAGCTCCATCACTTCTTTGGAACTTTGCTGGGAAGTGCTATCCACAGCGATAAATTGTCGGCAAGCTTCGATAAAATCCAACTACGCTCCTTGAAGAATTGTTTTTTCAATCAATTCTAATGCTAAATCGATTTCTTGATCTTCAATGCAGGCGGGAACTAGCATACGTGCTCGTAACGGATCTTTCCCACACCCAAAAGCAATCATACCATTATGAAAAAGGTTTTTTAGAAACAAGTCGACCTGCTCTTTTTTTCCGTCAAAAGGCGTAAACGCAATCATCAATCCCAGGCCACCGGGATCTTGGACTTTCCCTTTGCAAGTTGTCTCGTTAAGTTTTTTAAAGCCCTCGATAAAGCGCTTATGAATTTTTTGAATGCGACCTTGGGGACCCAAAAATCCCTCTTGTAACATGCTGATCATTTCCATTCCGGTCGACAATGAAACACTAGATCCTGCGAAGGTTCCTGCGATCAACCCCGGCTTAGGGTTGTATTCTGCAGTGTACAGAGTGGCCCCCAGCTGCGCCGTTTTCGCCAGCGAACAAATATCGACATATTCGCCAATATTTAAAGTTTCAAAAGCAAAGAGTTCGCCCGTTCGACAAAATGTTTGAACTTCATCAGCCCAAATGGCGACATTTTTTTCACGACAAAGTTCTAAAAGCGGAATAAAAAATTCTCGTGGAGCTGCTTGGTAGCCACCCTCACCCAGCATGGGTTCAAAACAAAAGCAGGCGATGTTTCCTGGATGTTTCTCGAAATGCTCTTTCATGGCTTTCAAACTTTTTTCGCCACTTTGCGGATCATTCTTATCGTAAAATGGAATTCTTAAAACCTCATTGTAATCAGGAAGGCCCTGTTTGTACGCGGGATTGTCGGTCAGCTCTGCCATCATTGTCGAGCGACCGGCAAAAGCATTTTTAAAAGAAATAACCATTTTTGCAGGCGAGTGTTTTTGCCGAGCAATTTTTAAAGCAGTTTCATTAGCCATTGTCCCGCAAGACGAAAACCAAGAATGTTTAAGACGACTGTTTCGACCTGCAAGCTCAACTAGTTTCTGAGTCATTTTAAGATATTCAATATTTGGTTGTAAGTTTCCTTGCATGACAACATCGCTGAGGGCGCCACGGATGGCTGCGGCCATCACGCGTGGATGACTATGGCCAAAAAGATGTATGCCAATACCATTAATCATATCCAATTTTACACTGCCATCTTGAAGTTCCACAAAAGGTCCGCGACCAGCGCCGCTCCCGATGTAAGGATAATGAAGTGGGCGACCACGAAATTCTGCAACTTGCGCCATTAACTTTTTTGCGTTGTCCGCAGAGGCAGGTTCAGATTCTCGAATTCCCGGCAATTGCGAATTAAGTTTGGACACCTCGCCAATAAGACTTTTAATGAGCGCGCTAATTTCTGGCGATTCGGCAATTGCTTGACCGGTTAATCCCATACCAACCCTCTTTCTAAAAACGGAACGTCATATGAACTTGGTTATTTGTTTGATTCAGTTTAATTGCCGCGACCGAACAAGACAAGACACGCGGTAGACATCACCAGTCTTTGTTACTACAATTTTTTTCATGCCTTTTCAGAGCTTTGCACGGACCTTCATAACAATTCTTTTCTGCCTTTTTGTGTTTGAAAAAGCACAGGCCCAGTCGAGTCCTTTTGAAACAGGTCTGGTGAATTATCAAAATAAAAAGTTTACTGAGGCTAAAGCTGCGTTCGAGGAGGCCCTTAAATCTTCTCCCACCGATGCCGCGGCGCTTACCAACCTTGGTCTGACAGCTTATCAGCTTGGACAAAAGTCCTGGTCTGTCGCCTACTTTCGAAAAGCTATAACTTTAAATCCTAGCCTGCCCGCCGCCAGCCAAGGTCTGGCTTTTGTATTACCACAATTAGAGGTTAAAGAAATCCCTCATCAAATCGAAACTTATGAATTGATCCGTGAGAAATTTTTAGAGCCCGCCGGCGAGTATTCCTATTTTTGGCTATTAGCGGGCCTAGTTTTTTTATTGGGTTGGAGTTTGATAAAATATTTTGGTCAACGCAAACGGGCTGAGACTGAAGATTTGGTTTATCCACCCTTTCCATGGATGGCTGTTGTTGCAGGTATTTTTTCTGTGATTTTTTTGAGTCTGGCCATAGCCAAGATTTATGATACTCAGATTCCCCGCGGAACAATCATTGAAGAAAAGGTTTCTGCACAAAGTGCCCCGGGAGAAAATCAGCTTTCTCTTTTTGATTTATATGGCGGATTTGAAGTGCTGATCCGCAGTCAATCGAGCGAATGGGTGCAAGTGACTTACCCAGGGGCTTTAACGGGTTGGATTAAAAAAACCTCGCTTTATGTTACCTCTGGAGGATCACCTTGGTAAATTATTTTTGGGATAATATTTTTAAAACCAATCGCCAAGAAAAAAGTCTTCAGAATGCGTTAAAAAATAATATCCTTTTCGCAGAACTTAACGGCCGCGAGTTAAAATTAGTAAAAAGCATCGTCAATGTTAGAAACTATCGAACCGGTGAAACGATTTTTCATCAAGGCGAGATAGGTGTTGGACTTTATATTATAGTTTCCGGCAGTGCCGATATATCAGTCGAAGAATCCAGTGTTGTTGGCGAAGCTCCTAAATCAACTTTTGTAACAAGACTTTCCGACGGAGATTTTTTTGGAGAAATTGCGCTGGTTGAAGAGACCGGTCGCAGAACGGCCACAGCAACGGCCCATGAGGAAACTATTTTAATTGGTTTTTTCAAGCCTGACTTGATGGAAGTAATTTCTAGAAATCCCACCGCTGGTGTAAAAATCCTCATTGGCCTGGGGCGAATTTTAGGAACGCGCCTGTCTGAAACGACGGCCATGATTCGGGTTTTAAAAAAGAAAGTAAAGCGCGATGAAAGATAGCTACCTTCCACTTGTTGAAAAAGTGGGTTCGCGCAAATTATTTTTCTTCTTGGCTGCCTTAACATTCTTAATTATCGTCGTTGCTCTAATAAAAAACCTTTTAGTTTCATTTATTCTAGCCTTTGTGTTGTTTTTTCTTTTAAGCCCGGTTGTTGATTATTTTGAAAGACGTGGTTTATCTAGACTTTCTTCGACACTGATCCCTTTTGCGGGCATGACTTTAATATTGGCTATTTTCCTACCTTATTTTATTCCTATGTTGGGCACCCAATTTGAGTCTTTAAGGGCGGATTTTCCTAAATATATTGATGGCATTATGAGTTTAATCAATGAAATTCAAGCCCGTTACAGTGGCTTTTTTTCGACCGTCTATAAAACTAATATAGCTCATCAGGCTGAAGAAAAATTCACAGTTTTTGCCCAAAATGTCTTTAAAGAACTGCCTGAACATGTCTCAAATTCACTGACTGTGATTTTTCTTTCGCCTTTTTTAGCTTTTTTCATGTTGCTAGATGGTCGCGAATTAGTTCGAAACATTTTTAGCTTAGTTCCCAATAATTTTTTTGAAATGGTTCTTAATTTAAATTACCAAATCACAACCCAGATGGGTGGCTTTATTCGCGCCCGCCTTTTAGAATCCCTTATTGTCGGATTTGTCCTTTGGATAGGCTTAGTGATTATCGGTTTTCCTTATGCCTTGGTTTTGGCTTTGATCGGGGGCCTACTTAATTTAATCCCCTACTTGGGCCCTTTAATAAGTGCCGTCCCTGCTTTTTTAATTGCCATGATCAATGGCGCTTCCCCGTCCGAATATTTTTCCCTCAGTATGGTTTATGCGACAGCTCAGGCTGTGGATATCGCTTTTGTAATTCCATTTGTTGTCGCTAAAATTGTTGATCTTCACCCAGTTTCGGTGGTTTTGTCGGTGCTGATTGGTGCTCAAGTCATGGGCATTTTAGGTATGATCATATCGATTCCTTTAGCCAGTACTTTGAAAGTCACTTTCTCGGCAGTTTACAAGCACTTAACCGAGTTCCGCGATTAGGAACCCTTGTTGACTTTTTCAGCAGCGCACGATTAGACTTCTGGTTAATGAAAGCCCTGTCAAAACTCCTAATTATTCTGATGTCTTTTTATTTCGTCGCTTGTTCAAGCACTGATAAAAATAGTGATACACCTGAAGGTGTTTACGCTATCGCGCAAGAATATGAAAAAGATGATCGCTTCGATGAGGCGATTCGTCGATACCAAGAAGTCAAAAATAAATTTCCGTACAGCAACTGGGCGGCAAAAGCAGAGCTTGCGATTGCCGATGTTCATTATAAAGACGAAGCCTTCGCCGAAGCGCAATTGGCCTATCAAGCATTTAAAGAGCTTCACCCAAAGCATCCACAAGTTGATTATGTTTCTTTTCGTGTTGGTCTTAGTTATTACAAGCAACTGCCTGATAGCATCGATCGTGACTTGACGCTGGCTCATGAAGCCATCCGGGTCTTCGATGATGTCATTAAAAATTATTCTAGCTCCGAATATGTAAAAGAAGCGACTGAGAAAAGATCTGATTGCCTTAAGCGACTAGCCACAAAAGAAGATTACATTGGTGATTTTTATTATGTTCGCGAAAAATACCTAGCTGCTTTTAAGCGCTATGAAAACTTGCTGACCCAGTATCCAGGGCAAGGCTTCGATGCTAAAGCGCTATCCCGAGCGGCGATCAGCGCTCACAAGGTCAGTCAGACAGATAAAGCCAACAGCTACCTTAAGAAATTGAAGACTCAATTCCCTGATTCTCCAGAATATAGTCAAGCTAGAAAGATCATCGAATGAGTCAGTTTTTAAAAGAAGACCTTTTGATTGAAGCCCGCAATAATTTTATTAACGGCAATTACCGAATGTCAGAACCTTTGCTTCAGCAATTGATTTTACAGGGCACAAGAAACCCTGAAGCGTACCAAATGCTGGCGACCATTTTTTATGATAAGGGCCAATTTTCAAAGGCGATCAAAACTTTTAAACGAGCCTTAGAGATTGACCCGACTTACACGGATGCCAGTGTTGGCCTATCAATTATTTTAAATGATTTAGGTAAATACGAAGAAGGCCGTCAGGTCTTTATGGATGCCCAAGAATTGCTCGAGAAAAAAACTAATAAAAGCGATCCATTTGTTGATGAACGCTTGGCTTCAAAACATGAGGAATTGGGAGATTTGTATTTTCAGTACAAAAGATACCCAGAATCACTAGAACAAATTTTAAAAGCATTAAAGCTAAGTGCGCGAAAACCTGAGATAACTATGAGACTGGCCGAGGTATATTCCCAAATGGGTGAACATGACCGCGCCATTAAAGATTTAAAGGCCTTGGTTCGCGATTATCCCAGCTTGACGGCTGCTCGCTTAAAATTAGGTTTAATTTTGTACAACAGAAACCGCATTGCTGAGGCCGTTGAGCAATGGGAAAATATTTTAGTTCGGGATGCTCAACATCCAGAAGCTTTAAGATATATTAAAATGGCACAAGCGGCGGGAATCACGTCGCTAGAAATGTAGGAATCACATGAGCCAAATCAAAGATCAAATGGTGCAATTCTTAGCTAAAAAAGACATTGATGCTTTAGTCACTCAGTTAGCCAAGCAGATCGAACGTGATTATGAGGGAAAAGAAGTTATCTTTATTTGCCCTTTGCGTGGATCCGTTCATTTTATGGCTGATCTGATGCGCAAAATTGATCTGCCTCAACAGGCTGACTTTGTTTATGTGAAAGCTGTTGAAAAAGGCGGCGCTGTTAAGATTGTTAAAGATATCTCGTTAAATATCAGTGGGAAGCACGTTATTATCGTCGAAGAAATCATTGATACTGGCAGAACTCTTAGCTTTTTAAGAAACAGATTATTTGCTTCTGCTCCCGCATCTTTGAAAATTGTTACGTTACTCGATAAGCCCGCTCGCCGAGAACTTGCGATTAAACCAGACTATATTGGTAAAACGATCGATGATCGATATGTCGTTGGGTATGGGATGGACTCAGAGGAAAAGGGCAGAAATTACCCAGACGTTTATCACTTAAAGAACTAGCTAACAGCCACGTTCACAATAAATAGAACCAATACGCTCAATACATAGACTACGACCAAGGGTCTAGACATAAAAACACCGCCTCTCCAAAATCAGAATAAACACTCGACCCAGAGGGGTCAAGACTTCGCTGTCAAAAGTCTAGGCAGATGCTTGTTTGCTTTTCACTGCTAAATCTTAATTTGAGACATCTCCAGGTCTTCAGCAGAAACTATCTCCATCCGATAGTAAGATCAGTTAAGGAGACTCTTTTATGAAATCTTTCAAAAACTTTTCGAAACGACTTTTAAAAAATGATCGCGGACAAGGAATGGTTGAATACATTCTTTTACTAGTGATCGTTGTTGCCGTGATTACGCTTTTCAAACAACCATTGAAGGACATGGTCGGCGACAAAACTGCTGAATTGCAACAAGCTATTAAGTCAATCACTCCTTAATATCCAATTATGACTTTAGAATACGTTCTTCTATTACTAGCAACCGTGGCTCTGTGCTTTCGCTTTATGGTGGAAGCACCAAAGACAGCCTTTCGAACTTCAGCGCCTCGTTTGGGTGCTAGGGTCGAAAGACATCTAGCTACGGGAACAGGTTTCACCAGCAATAAGAGAGCGAAAGCTCAATGGCAAGCAGAGCCACGTCAGTGAGGTCGAGATGCAGCTTAAGAATCAGCGAGGACAGTTAGCTTTAGAAGCCGTTCTTCTGATGACCGTGATCTTAAGTGCAACTTTATTTGGAATTAAAGCCCTGAAAGATAACGATGTCCTTTCTAAACTTGTTGAATCCCCTTGGGAACGAACTTCGGGAATGATTGAAACCGGCATTTGGGGTCCGCCGGCTGCCAACAGAAAAAAAGTCCCTTATAATTTTTCACGATTTTATACACCTCTCCAGCAATGACGAAACAGTCCGGAATTATCACAGTTGATTTTTTAATTTCACTGATGATAGCCAGTGTTTTCTGCACTGTTTTATTTGTCTTTACTTTCACATTTACTATTGTCGAGATCTCTCAGTACATCGCCTTCTCCACAAGTCGCGCTTTTATTGCGGGACACTTAACACCAGATGATCAAATTAAGATGGCGACCAATAAATTCAAACAATTTATTGGTCCAAGTGGTAACAAGGAAATTCTGCCGCTGTTTAAAAATGGTTGGTATGAATTATCTCCACCAGACATTCGCGGCGCTGGCGACAGTGGAAAAAGTTTTGAAAGTGATTACGGCCTAGGTTCCGTTTCAAAAGATAGCTCGTACACTGGCATTCGACTGCGCTTTAATGCAAAACTTCTAATGCTTAACTTTGGAATTCTAGGATCCACGTCAAAGTCCGGAGATGGCTTTTTTGCTAATGTGACTGGACTTATGATCAGAGAACCAACGACGGAAGAATGTAAAAAGCAGTTCACCCTCGATACCCGTTACCGAGCCATCCTAGACCTTGATCCACGCTTCAATGATTATCGCGGAACGTCCGATAAGTACCTCGAGATGGAGGACAACGGATGTTAATCACACAACATCTTCAAAATGAAAAAGGAATGGCGGCATTGGAAATGATTCCAATTACCATCATCGTTGTGCTTCTTTTAAGCTTTTCTTTTGGGTTTTTTGGCGTCATTCACACTGGAATTTTGAATTCTATGGCGGCAAGAAATTATGCGTTTGAAACTTTCAATCATCGAACAGATTTAAGCTACCGTCGGTCGACCGTTGAAACTCAAACTTTAAAAGAAGATTATTTTTATAAAAATGGCTTCAGAATTCACTATATCACCAGTGAAAAACGGCCCACCGGCGGCAATGACCTTATTGCCACCAGCCGTGAAATTGCTTTTGGCTGGGACATTGGTAAGCCAGAAGTAATTACGAATCCAGGCTTCCATAATGAAGCTGTCTTACAAATTAAAGATGATGGAACAAGATATACAGGCACGGCGGGATCAAACCCGGTCTGGGTGCAAACAAGTTATGGAATCTGTTTAACACGAAAGTGCGAGTAAACTTGAGGTGAAGTATGGGCTCAAATGAGACAAGAAATTTATGGCTTTCAATTATGTTTGGCGTCTTTGCCAGCTTTTTGATTTATTCTTATTCGCAAGAGAAAAAAGCGGAGTACGATAAAAAATTTGGCGCTATTAAATCCGTCGTCGTTGCAAAAAATGATATTCGCGAACTTGAAATCATCAACGAAACTATGCTTGAAACAATCACTGTTCCAGCTGAGTACATTGATCCAAATGCCATTAGCAACAAAGAAGAAGTTGTCGGTAAAGTGGCCGCGATTCCGATTCCTAAAAAACAACAGATCTCGAAAAATCTTTTGCTGATTCCCGGCGCAGACACTGGAATTTCAAATCAAGTGGCTTTAAATAAACGAGCCGTTTCAATTCCTGTCGACGAAGTTCGTGGCGTGGCAAAGCTGATTCACCCTGGGGACCGAGTCGACATTGTCGTAGCTTTAGACACTGGTAAGGGAGTTACACAGAGGAGAGAGAGCGTGATCCTCATGCAAGCTGTCGAAGTATTAGCCACTGGTGTCTCAATAGTAAACAATATTCCCCGTGTACTGGAAATGGATCCAAATGGGAAAAATATCACACAAACCAATCTTACGGGCGATACAAAATATAGTACCATTACAGTAGAGGCCTCTCCGAAAGAGGCTCAGGACCTGATTTATATATTGTCGACTTCGCCGGGCAATATTTATTTCACCCTGAGGAATCCGAACGACCAAGCGGCTCCCTCAAGATTACCAAGCTCAACGGCTGAGTCAGTGTTAGGCAGACCATCGCTAGATGCGGCACCAATCGTCGCACCACCGGTGTTTCAAGCTCCGGCGTATGTACCGCCGAAGCCAGCGCCAGCAAAGAACAACAGTTCTTACCGGCGACTTTAAGTTTTAGTTTTTTTTAACAGGGGGATGGGGATGAGATTCTTTATCACATACATCATGTGCTTGATTTTAAATTTCTCCCTGACCGTTCGCGCGGAAGACGATCTTGAAGACACGTCTTACCGGACCCGTCAGTATATCACATTAACTATGGGAATCGAACAGGAAGTAAAGCTTCCGACAATGCCTGAAAATATCGAGACCAAAGGTGACTTTAGAAATATCGTCGGTGTCGAGTATTCAAAACAGCAGAATGTCTTTCGCGTTAATCCCAAAAAGCCGGGCTTTGGAACCCTGACTGTTATTGATAAGAAGACTCAGAAAAAAGTTGTTGAATATCAAATTGATGTTAAGAAAAGTGACCTCGAAAAAGTCGCCAAAGAAATTCGTTCTTTAATCGGCGACATTGAAGGTGTTTCTATCAAGGTTATTAACAATCGCGTTGTCGTTGACGGTCAGGTGCTTTTACCAAAAGACCTCAGTCGCATTTACCGAGTGATTCAACAGTTCGGCGAGCAAGCTTCGATGCTAGTTACGATCAGTCCGCTGGCCCAGAAAAAAATTGCAGAATTTATTTCAAGGGACATCAATAATCCTGAAATTGATGTTAAAGCCGTTAATGGAAAATTTGTTCTGACGGGTTACGCCAATAGCGAAGACGAAAAAAGCAAAGCAGAAATCATTTCTAAGATTTACGTTCCAGATATCGTTGTAGAAGAGTCTGAAGAAAAAGGTCTGATTAAAGTTCGAAAATGTATCAATGACTGCGTGATTAATTTGATCGCTGTGAAAGAAAAAGGCGATCAACCGCCGCCTAAGCTGATTCAAATGGTCGTGCATTTTGTCGAACTAAATAAAGATTACTCAAAAGCTTTCAATATTGGTTGGGCCCCTTCATTGGGTGAAGATGGTTCAAATATCGCTATCAGTAGTGGTAGCGGTGGTGGTGGCGTCGTCACGACATTAACCGCGACCATTGGAAATTTATTACCGCGTTTAAATTGGGCTAAAGAGCACGGCCACGCAAGGATTTTGGAAAGCACGAGTTTAGTCGTTGAGGACGGAAAAAAAGGTGAAATTAAACAAGTCACCAATCAGCCCTATTCAGTTTTAGGTAAAGATGGTGCCCAAGGGACAGCTTTTGCAGAAATTGGAATTCGCGCAGCCATCACAGGGGTTATATTAGCCGGAAATTCTGGAACCGTAAGCATGGATATGGAATTTTCCTTAAGTAACTTATTGGGCACTGACAGCAAAGGCGCTCCGATCACTAGCAACAATACGATCAACACAAAGATTTCTGTGCGTGATAAACAAAGTGCTGCAGTGGGTGGATTAATTCGTAATGCGACTTTTACGGACTATAATCGTTTACCGGCAGGAGCTAAGAATCCAATTATTAATCTTTACGCTTCTAAGACCTTTCAAAGAAAACAAAGCCAATTTGTGGTGTTTGTGACTCCAGTCGTAAAGGCCTCTGCCAGCGCAGGTTCAGAGCAGATTAAAAAGAAATTTAGAATGCACGACTAGACCCTTCTTCAAAGCCCCGGTTCTAGACTCGATTCAGACAAGTAATCTGCCGATCTTATTTCGGGGGACGAATTGGCATTAAATCCAGGTTGTACGATGATTGGTGTGATTGGCGGCAAGGGCGGCGTTGGAAAAAGCGTCGTGGCAGCTAATTTAGCCTGTGCCTTAATGACGGAACTTCGCCAATCGGTTCTATTGATCGATGCAGATTCACGAAGTGTCGGCGATCAAAATGTTATCTTAGGATTAAAGCCGAATAAAACTTTGCGCGAGCTGACCCAAACATCAGCTTCTTTGAATTCAATGAATCCCAATCAAATAGTGACCGTGCATGGCTCTGGCTTGCACTATATCGGTGCTGTTCGTGGACCCGAAGAACGCTTAGATGTAAATCCCGAGCTTGTCACAAAACTTCTTGAATACTTAAGTCGACAATATAAATTTATTATAGTCGATCTTGGCAATGATCTGATGCCATTGCAAAATGCGATTTTGCAAGATGCGACAGCTTCATTGATAGTGACTACGCCAGAGCTTTTGGTTGTTACCCAAACTCAACGTTTAATGCACGATCTTTTTTCAGCGACTTTTCCAAAAGATATGTTTCAGCTGGTGATTAATAAAATTTCTCCAGCTGGTATTAACCCACAAGTCATTTCGAATCAATTAGCGCTTCCGGCAGTGGGCTTAATTCCACAAGATGATTTAACCAGTGCTTCTTCATTACAAAAATTTACTCCTTTTGTGTTAAGTAATCCTAAAGCTCCTGTCAGTCAGGCTTACTTTGATTTAGTCAGGAAATTAACCGGTGGCATTTTACAAAAATTAAAATCAATGGCTCGCCCGAAGGCTGTTGTCGTCCCTTCACCTACAACAGGTGGAAATTCACCCTCAGCCTCATCAATGGCTGGTTTAGATCCAATGACGCAAACAAAGCTTCGCGTTCATTCAGAATTGATTCGAACGGCTGACTTAAATAAAATGCTTGCGGAAACTCGTGGCGACGAAGCTAAGCAACACGAACTTCGTGAAAAGACAAAACGAGAAATCACCCTGATTGTCGACAAAGAAGCGCCTGATGTTTCCCGCGAAGATCGCTCAAAAATTATAAAAGAAGTTTTGGAAGAATCGTTAGGATTAGGACCCTTAGAGGATTTATTGGCTGATCCAAATATCACTGAAATTATGGTGAACGGCGCAAAAAAAATATTTGTGGAAAAATCTGGAAAAGTGGCGATGTCACCGGTGACATTCACTTCGAATGATCACCTTCGACGAATCATTGAGCGCATCGTAACGCCGCTAGGTCGTCAGATTAATAATGCGACACCTTACGTTGATGCTCGCTTAAAAGATGGCAGTCGTGTGAACGCCGTGATCGAACCCTTATCGATTGATGGCCCGGCCGTGACCATTCGTAAATTTCGAAAAGGTGGCGTGACTCCAGAAAAATATATTGAATATGGGTCTATGAATCGACAAATGATCGATTTCATGCGGATCTGTGTTGAAAACGGAATTAATATTGTCGTCAGTGGCGGAACAGGTTCCGGTAAGACAACTTTACTAAATATGCTTTCGTCTTTTATCCCCTCGAACGAACGAATTATCACTGTTGAGGATGCGGCCGAGCTGCAACTTCAGCAAGATCATGTTGTAAGGCTAGAGACCAGGCCCCCTTCAATGGAAGGAAGCAATGCCGTCAGCATTCGAGACTTAATAAAGAACTCGCTACGGATGCGTCCCGATCGAATTGTTGTCGGCGAGTGCCGAGATGGTGCTGCCTTAGATATGTTACAAGCTATGAATACTGGTCACGATGGTTCAATGACAACGACTCACGCCAATAATCCTCGCGAATGCATTATGCGTCTTGAAACCTTATGTATGATGGCGGGAATGGACCTTCCCGTTCGAGCCATTCGAGAACAGATTGCTAGCGCGGTTAATTTAATAGTGCAAATTTCTAGATGTGCAGACGGTTCTCGTAAAATCATTGCCATCACTGAGGTCGGCACCATTCAAGGTGATTATCCGACTTTAGCTGAAATTTTTGAATTCAAACAAACAGGCTTTGATAAAAATCGCAAAGTATTAGGCGTTTTCCAATTTAAGGGCACGGTTCCAAGATTTGTACAGAAACTAAAAGATAAAGGTGTTGTCATTCCAAATGAACTTTTTGCGAATGATCCCAAAGCTGAAACTGCCACGCCGGCAGCATTAAAGAAAACCAGCTAATCGGAGACTACGGAATGTCGATTTTATATAATAATTGGATTTTTGTTCCCCTGATTGGGCTTTGTACGGCCTTTCTAA
Organism: Pseudobdellovibrionaceae bacterium; assembly: GCA_043747555.1. Lineage (GTDB taxonomy): Bacteria > Bdellovibrionota > Bdellovibrionia > Bdellovibrionales > Bdellovibrionaceae > JAYWDA01. The sequence continues at coordinate 81,835 of JAYTOY010000062.1, forward strand.
TTTATTTGTGGGCTGATAAGGTTATAGGGTTTCTTTATCGAAAGAGCCTTGGTAAACGCGATGAAATTATTAAACTTTTAAGACTTATGGGTTCTGACGCCACTGAAAAACAAGTCACTATCTTCCTAATTGCCATGAGTTACGGCTGGGGAGTTTTATTTTTCATCTTGTTTTGGCCAAAGATCGTCGTCGGTCTTTTGTTTGCTGCCGGCGGAGTTGTTGCGGGCTGGTCGCTGCCCTATATGGTTATAAAAAATATGTATGACAGTCGTTGTACAAAATTTGTCGATCAAATGGTGGATGGTTTAACAATCATGGCCAACGGAATTAAGACTGGCACAGCTCCGCTGCAAGCTATGCAACGAGTGACTGAAATTATGGGCGCGCCCATCCGCAATGAATTCCAACAGGTCATAACTCAGACCCAATTCGGTCAAAGTTTAGAAGATGCATTGATTGATTTAGGCGAGCGGATTCCAAAGCCCGATGTACAGATGTTTGTGACAGCCATAAATATTCTTAAAGAGACCGGCGGCAATATGGCCGAAACCTTCGAGACTATTGTCTATGTCATTCGAGAACGTCAAAAAGTTGAGAAAAAAATTCAAGCCATGACAGCTCAGGGCCTGATGCAAGGACTTATCGTTTCTGTGATCCCTCTGGTTTTAGTTGGCGTTTTCTTTGTGATCGATCCAGCTTTTATTATGCCTATGTTTAACACGACATTAGGTCTAGTCCTGTGTTTCATCATGCTAACCCTTGAAATTATCGGTGGCCTGATCATCAAAAAAATTGTTACAATCAAAGTATAGAAGATCACTTCAAGGACGAGGTAGATAATGAAGTTTTATTTGGGCCTAGCCACGCTGCTATTAAGCCTCACCACTCATGCAATTGTTGATTTGCGCACAGCTAACTATTCAAACACATGGATTGATATTCAAGTTGATGGAAGTGGCTATGATATGAAAGTTTTAAGAACTTATCATAGCCGTTCACTTTTTAATGGCATGTTTGGCTTTGGTTGGTGTTCAAATTTTGAAACATCTTTAGAAATTATGCCTGAAGGCGCTTTAAAAGTGCGTGAGTGCGGAAGTGGTTCAACGACGACCTATTCTCCTCGTGAAATTACTAAAGCTGAAGTGGATCGAACCATCAGTTTGATCATAGCTAAGGTCAAAACTGAAAAAAAAGGCGGCGTTAGTGAGGATTATTTTAAAAAGCTAGCCGCTGAACTTTATGATGTTCCTACAAAAAGGCTCTTAATGGCAGAGCAGTACGGTCTGAAAGCCACAATCAAAGAAGGAACGAAATTTTTTGCTAACGGTCACGACGCTGAATACTTAGTTTTAGAAAAGGAATACTACACAAGGTACTTGATCGATGGAACGATGCAAAGATTTGATCGAGATGGAAAATTATTGGCTCTTTATGACAAGAACAGTCGATTTTTAAAATTTAAATATGATAAAGCGCAGCTGAAAGAAATCGAAGATGATTTAGGTCGGCGCATGTCTTTTAAATATTATGCAAACAAGAAGGTCAAAGAAATCACAGCTCCCGGCGGATTAAAAGCCGAATATAAATTTACCAATATCGATGATCTGGCTTGGGCAAAAAATGGTTGGAGAAATATTTTCCAATATGACTATGACGATGGCCATAATATGGTTAAAGGCACATGGCCTGATAAAACTTTTATTGCCCTAAAATTTAATAAGCGTGAAGACTGGGTCACCAGCTTCCAAGATCGTGATAAATGCGTAGAATCTTATAATTATGAAACCTCCAAAGCAGATCCCCAATATCATTACTGGGCGACTTTGAAAAAAATGTGCGGAAAAAAAGTAACGGCCGATGACCGCTATGAATTTTGGCATAAGCAAAGACCTGATGGTGAAGTTGTTTTACAACGAATTTTGACTAAGGTGAATAGCAATACGACAGATATTACTTACGATGAACAAAATGGAAAACCTTTAGCAATCCGAAGAAACGCTGAAAAAGTGACCTTCGATTATTTTCCCAATGGTTTAGTAAAAACCAAAGCGGCTGGCAATACCCGTATGAGTTTTGAATATCATCCAGAGCTTAAAAAAATCGTTCAAGTTACAACTCAGTTCTTTAATGACAAAGGTTCAAGTTTAGCCAAGAAAGAATCTGTTTTTAAATATGATCCAAAAGGAAACTTGGTCGCAGCCCAAAATAATGATGGTCAGGTGGTTTCCATGACCTATGATAACCGGGGTCGTATTACTTCCATCACTGACCAGGCTAAAAAAATTGTAAAAATTGAATATGAAGAGCGTTTTGGAAAACCATATATTGTTTCACGGCCAGGACTTGGTAGTATCAAAATTAATTACAAAGCCAATGGTGAGATGAAAGACGTCGATAGCCCGCAGGGGCCTTCGGTGGCATTACAAGTAGCTAGCACTTTTAATAACTATCTTGATCTGATGGCACCGGCCACTCAAGAAATGTACCTGTGAGGTTTGCGATGAAGAACTTATTAGCTTTAACAGTTTTGTGTTTATCGATGACCGCGTTTGCTGAAGAAGCGACGAGCGTAAATCAAGAAGATGCTATCAACTTGAAAAACAGTAAGCACGAAGAGGGTCAAACAGAAGCTGGGACCTTGGCGACTGGGCATGATAGTGACTGTGTCAGCTGTAAAGCTTCGCAAGAAGTGAATGGAACCCTGACGAACTATCCTCAATCTCCGAAGGCAGAAACTACCGCTAGCGCAACTGCTGCCACTAAAACGGAATCTAAAAAAGGCCGAAAATAGCCTAAAGGTGTCTCTTTTTTTGACGGCTCAACTTGAGACACCTTCTTAAGGTATCGAAAATACACATCAAAACACCCTTCTCCCCGGCGATTTCTTGGCACATGTTTAGCTAGGTAGAAGGTAGGAGGATGTATATGAAAACTATCATCACTATGGTTATTATGTCGTTAAGTCTGTCAGCGGCCGCTAAATGCAATAAGGCTCTGAACCAAGATATCACTTTGCACTCAAAAACGAGTGTGACTAGTACTGATACCAAAGAAGTTAAAGCTGATAAGAAAAACGAGAAGCGAAAAGGAAATTCCTAATCCATTTTGTTTTTAAGATTTTATCGAGAGGCCTTAACACTCGTTTTTTGAGTGGGGCCTTGCCAAGCGCTAGCAACCGATTTGTAAAGATCGCGACATGCGAGGATTCCACCTGTGGCTGCACCTTGAATAAAGTGCGCCACGCTTGAGTTTTCAAGCCATGCTTGAGTGTGGGTTTCCATTGTTGTTCCAGCAATTTTAACTTGCATCAAAGAAATTAACAAAGCACTGATCAAAAGTGTTTTGAGGGCAAAAAATATTTCACTCATGTTGCAACCTCTTTTCGTTTCGAAAGCTGACGATCCAAAGTTTGAATCAGTTTTTCTCGGGTGAACGGCTTCATTATTATTTCATCGATTCCATTTTCAATAGCTTGCTCATGAATGGCTGAGTCATCAAGACTTGTGCAAGCGATCAATCTTGCTTCTGGCCAACTCTTGCGAATTTCTTCAGCCAACTGCACGCCATTTTTACCTGGTAGGACTAAATCTAGAAAAACTATGTCTGGCAGGGTTTGCCGGACAAGGTCCGCGACGGAAGGTCCCCCTTCGCTTTCCCCAACGCAAAGGCCACCAGCACTTTTGCAAACACCTTTGATGAGTTCTCGAATAAACGCCGCATCTTCTATGACTAAATATCTAAATGCCATGGGATTATTATAGGTGATATAGAGTTGATCCTACAGTCTAACAAAAAATTTTCAGACAAAAGACTTGTTAGCGGCCCCAGCGATAGCCAAAGCTAAACATCACTAGGCTATTGGTCACGCTGACATTACTAGGTGCTTTTTGCGTTTCAGGATCTATCGGGTTAGCAGCTCCATCAAAAGCGTTTCGCTCGGAAGTAAGGGCTAGGTCATAAATTATTTGGCTGCCCCGACTGAGTTTCAATTCTGATCCAAAATTGAGTCCTAGACGTGCATTTTCTGTGTTCGACCCAGAACTGATCTTAAGACCTACTTTTTCCTCTTGATGTTGAAGGCGTGGATAAAAAAGGCCTCCATATATCCACGCAAAGTTGTTCCCACTGGGAATTCGAGAGGTGATTCGAACGCCAAGACCCGAGGAAATAAGCTTTGGTCGATACAGGTTATCGCTGGGCGGACTGAATTTATTTTCACTGTAAACCAAAGCAATATCCACTGACTGGCTGTCCTTAGAGGAGTTAAAATATTTTCTGAATTTAAAGGCTAAGTCGATGTCTTCATATTTGACGGGAACTTTCGAAGTTGTCGAACTATCCCCTGCTACACTTGCACCCAAAGAAAATAGGATTCGTCCATGCAAGCCTAAGGTCGGAGTCATCCACACATTTGACGACAAATCTAAGGCTGAAAAAAAGCTATTATAATTCCGGTAGGAATAATTTGCGGTAGATCCATTGTAGACAAAGGTCGGTGAAACCTGAATCTCCATTTGGTTTTTACGAATATCATCTTCACCTAATGGAGATCGATCAGACACTTCAGCTTTTTCAATCTTTGAAACTGATTCTTTGGGCTCAGTCCCTGCAGGGCTTATTGCCTTTGGCGACGCCTCAGGAGTGACCTCACTAGCCGGATTTCTTTTTTTAGGAACTACAGGCTTGGGTTTTTTAATCTCGTATCGACCATGGGCTAAAGCCTCATCAGTTGTTGGCGCTGTTGAATTGAGCCACATGGGTGAATAGGATCCACCAATCTGAGCCTGCGCCGGCAAAATTCCAATGAGAATTAAAAGTAACACCATACTTTTAATTCTCGGATTTTCGACTTGATTACTTGATGTGAATTTGACCCATTCAATAAGACAAGGCACAATAAAAGCATGACTGATGGACGTGGTCTTTTTCTATTATTATTTATCCTTATTTTTGCGACTTCGCTGGACCTAGCGGCCCAGACAAAAAACCAGAATACTTTCCTAAGCCAGGTCGACAAATCATTGACCATTCATTCAGTTTTAATGGTTCCGACGGAAGACAATGTTTCTGGAATTTACGCAAAGCCCATCGATGCTCATTTAAGTGAAGTATTAGGCCATGATCCGCAGTGGACTCCATCAGACTTTAAAAATTTTAATAGTTCGAAGCTGGATTCTTTATATTCAAACCCTAACGATCTGATCAAGCTTGCTAAAGCGGCCAAGAGCGATGCGGTTTTAAAAATTCGTTTGTCTAAAGGACCCTCTGGAATCAAAGGAAGAATGACTTTATTCTCAGGCGTTGATGGATTGCCCATGGTGGAAGAGTCTGTGGAAAACGTCGAAAAATTTGAGCTGAATGAAGTCATTCAAGTTTTTGAACAAGCTTTAATTTCCCTAAGAAACAAGCTCCCTTACCGAGCCGAAATTTTATCTCGTAAAAATCAAGATCTGACCATCAATGCCGGAAAAAATGCTGGCCTTAAAAGTGGCACTGATATTTCTGTTATTCAAATTTTAAAAGTTTATCGCCACCCAAAATTAAATTTTATAGTGTCGACAGAAAAAGAAATATTGGGCAAGGCTCGTTTGTATAAAGTTGAAGACACTTTAAGCTTTGCCAAGCTTGTCCTTGAACGTGAACCTGGCGTTGTTCAAGTGGGCGGAAAAGTTTTGCCGGATGAATATATTCAGTACTCTGAACCCTATATCACTGAAGAAGGAAAAGTTCTTAGTGATCTTGGCAAAAGAAAAGAAAAGGACATCGCTTACGGCGAAAAACCGGAAGAGTGGGTCCCAGATCATACTCCACAATATGGAAAAGTAGATGTCCTAGGCGGTGTTTCACAGTACAGCGAAACCGCAGATTTCCAATCAACAGGTGCCATCGATGGAACAAATAATATTGCTCCTACGGTGGCAATAAATGGTGAATTCTGGATAAGCCCTGTTTGGTTTGCAGGCCTTGAATTACGAAGCTCGGCTTTTGGAGTTCCAAATAATTTACCAGGCTCACGACCCACAGTGATTAATATGACCAACAACTATTACCACGTAAAGTTTGGTTATAATTTCTTACTAAGCCCTGATTTTTTCGGCCCAAGGCTGCAATTAACAGGAGGCTTTGCAAGATTTTCTTCACAAGCTTCCGTCTCAAGCCCAGTGACTTTTACAAGTATGCAATTCAATGCCAGCGTGATTGGTTTTGTAGCCCAAATGCCATTGAGTGAAGGCATCCCAACAGATGTGGGCGCTCGCTTTAATTATTATTTATATCCAAATGTTTCTGAAAATCCATCATCAGGAAGTAACGGCAACGTGCGAATGAATGATTTCGCATTTTTCCTGAACCATCACATAAAGCCAAAGCTCTCCTACATTGGAGAGCTACGCTTTGAAACCTATTCCGCAAAATTCAGCGACGGCCCTCGGTCTGAACAAGTCAACGGCATCAATCACAAAATAACTACGCTCCTCTTCGGCGTAGAATTCCTCTTTTAATTATTCAAATAACTAACTAGTAAATCAAAACGCCAAGATATGGCGCCCAAAATGCAAAAAGCGAAACCGGTTTCGCCAGTTTCGCTTTACACAGACAAGGTCTTCCTTTCTAAGAAAGGCGGTCCCGATGTCGGATCATTACAGCCACAACTGTAAGGCTTATCGGCAAGTAATATAGTTTATCGAGAGGCTCATAAAAATAATTATCTTATTCTTAATAGCCCTAGAAAAACTAAAGGATCTAATAAATTAAAGAGAGGGGTTGTTTCAACGTGTTCAAGCCCAAGGACTGGGCACCCAACTCCAGAAGACCAAGTCAAAAAAGCGAGCCGGCGAAACCACTTTAATTTAAAACGACAACATTTCCCAACCAGAAAAATGTCGACCCTCAGCCCCGAGCAAGTTCCAGAGCAGAAGACATAAAAAAACCCGGAATCTCTCCCGGGTTTTTAATTTAGAAATGTGTAAAAACGAAGATGCATCAAGCGCCGAAGCGCAAGATTACATCATGCCGCCCATACCACCCATTCCGCCCATGCCACCCATATCGTGACCACCGCCACCGCCGCCGCCACCTTTATCAGATTTTGGAGCTTCAGCAATCATGGTCTCAGTCGTTAGCATCAAAGAAGAAACAGATGCCGCATTTTCAAGAGCGCATCGAACAACCTTAACTGGATCAATAACACCGTCTTTAATCAAATCAGTGTATTCATCAGTGAAAGCGTTGAAACCAAATGAATTCGATTTATTTTGAAGAATACGATCTAAAACGATCGCGCCATCAAGACCCGCATTCGTCGCGATTTGACGAATAGGCTCTTCGCAAGCACGTTTAATGATTGTAGCACCCCAAGCTTCATCTTCAGAGAATTTTGATTTATCAATTTTCTGAGAAGCACGAAGTAAAGCCGTTCCACCACCAGCAACGATACCTTCTTCAACCGCCGCACGAGTTGCATTCAATGCATCTTCAACACGGAATTTCTTTTCTTTCATTTCAACTTCAGATGGAGCACCAACGTGAATAACAGCAACGCCACCAGAAAGTTTAGCTAAACGCTCTTTCAGTTTCTCTTTGTCATAATCAGAAGTTGTTTCTTCGATCTGTGCTTTGATCTGAGAAATACGACCTTGGATGTCCGCTTTTTTACCAGCGCCATCAATGATCGTTGTGTTGTCTTTATCGATAACGATACGTTTTGCAACACCCAGTTCAGCAACAGTAGCTGCTTCAAGTTTTGAACCCATATCTTCAGAAATTAATTTCGCACCTGTTAAAGCAGCGATATCTTCAAGCATTGATTTACGACGATCGCCAAAGCCAGGAGCTTTAACGGCGCAAACGTGAAGAGTGCCACGAAGTCTGTTAACAACTAAAGTTGCTAATGCTTCTCCGTCAACATCTTCAGCAATGATCAACATTTGACGGCCTTGTTTTGCAACGCCTTCTAAAATTCCGATCATGTCTTTCATTGAAGAGATTTTTTTGTCGTAAACAAGAACGTAAGCGTTCTCTAAAACAGTTTCCATTCTCTCAGCATTTGTTACAAAATAAGGAGAAAGGTAACCGCGATCAAATTGCATACCTTCAACAACAGTCACTTCCGTTTTTGCTGTTTTAGATTCTTCAATTGTGATGACGCCTTCTTTACCAACTTTATCCATAGCATCAGCCAACATTTGACCAATTTCTTTGTCGTTGTTTGAAGAGATTGATCCCACTTGAGCCACTTCGTTAGAACCTTTGATTGGTTTTGACATTGTTTTCAGTTCGCCAACGATGATGGCCACAGCTTTATCGATACCACGTTTGATCGACATTGGGTTGTGTCCTGCCGTTACAATTTTAACGCCTTCGCGGTAAATTGCTTGAGCTAAAACAGTGGCTGTTGTTGTTCCATCACCAGCTTCTTCATTTGTTTTGCTAGCAACTTCTTTAACCATCTGCGCGCCCATGTTTTCGAACTTGTTTTCAAGTTCAATTTCTTTAGCGACAGTGACGCCATCCTTAGTGATCAATGGAGCACCAAAAGATTTTTCGATCACAACATTTCGACCTTTAGGTCCTAATGTCACTTTCACAGCATTAGCAAGAACGTTCACCCCTTTAAGGATGTGCGCGCGAGCATCTTCAGAAAAACGTAATTCTTTACTCATTGAGATCTCCCATAAATACTAGTCACGGCACCAGAGCCTATGACTGTTAGATTAGTTCAAAACACCCAAAACATCTTCTTCTCTCATCATCAAATATTCGTGACCATCAAGCTTGAGCTCGGTGCCAGAATATTTCCCGAAAAGAATTCGGTCGCCAGATTTAACTTCTAATGGAAGAATTTTTCCATCTTCAGTGATTCGGCCCTTACCTGTCGCGATGATTTCACCACGTTGGGGTTTTTCTTTTGCAGTATCGGGGATAAAAAGACCACCCGCCGTTTTTTCTTCTTCTGCCATACGACGAACCAAGATTCGATCGTGCAGAGGACGAACGCCAATTTCAGTTTTTGCCATTAGAGACCTCCTTCTTTCTTATAGACACTATTAATTTATGCGATCGTGCCTAATATGAAGGGGAAATAAAGCATGTCAAGGTGGGGAATAGATATTTGGTGGAAAGAAGATGGTCTAGATTTTTTGGAGCGCCGCGCCTAGGGCTGCTGAGAAGCTTCTTTGTCGCCCGATTTTGGTGCTGCCATTGAGTGACTTCCAAAGACAGAGTTCGCATAAATAGTCATCAACTCAGCCACCTCATCAGGACTCAAACGACCTGACACCTCTTTGATAGCTTGGGCTTGATTCCGCTGCTTCGTAAGATATCCCGCAAAATAGTCAGCCACCGTCAGCTCGTCTGCCATGTTAGGCTGACCTTTAAACTGCCCGTAAGCAATTTGATCAACTTTCCACTCCCTGTAGCTACGAAAGCCCTGTGCTGACGCAGCTGGGGTCGACGACAGCGCATTAACCTGATTGACCGCCGACTTAAAAGGCAGTCGCGGACTTGAAACCCTTTTAGGATCTTGCGGGCTAGCATTCAGAATGAAACTAAGTAGAACAAAAATTTTAAACATTTTATCTCCGGTAACGTCAGCACGATGGGGTCAGTTACAAAGTTTGTGCCCAAATCAATTCAAACGAGGGGCCTTAATAACAGCATTTTGTAAAAAAGAGAGGACCGAAATGGGCTCTTTAGAGATAATTTTCGTCACACAAGGGAACAATGAAAGATCCTGCCACATTGGTTAGCGGCACCTGTGAGGAAGTAAAAGCTCCCTCAAAGCGGCCCGAGACCAAAACCTTGGGACCCGACAAAATCTCATCGATTATGATCCGACCCACATTGGCGTGGACATCGACACTTTCAAAAAAAGGATTTGCTGGATCGGCGGAACTGTCTTTATCAATAAAGAAAATAACTGGAACATTTTTAAAGTTATCTTGGCCAATAGCAAGTTCACTGATTTCTGGGATTGTTTTTAAGCGAATTTGCAAAGCCGTTTTGGGGGTCACTTTACAGGGGTGTTGCTCGTCTGTATTCCACAGCTTGACGATTAAAAAACGTGAGTTCCGATAAGCCTGGCCAGACTTATAAATCCACCTTTTTCCATTGATATAGCCAGCCGCAGGAATAAATTCGGGTTTACCTTGAAGAAGTTCACCGCCGCCGTCCGACGAAGAAGCTTTTTTAGCTGGCTGACAAGATAAAAATAACAATCCTATGAGCAAAGAAAAAATAGCTATAACAAATGTTTTTTTAGGGTGGGACACGGGCTAAGTGTATCAGCCCGCTTAGGTTTAACAATAAAATTTTTAGATTAAAATCATCATGATCGAAGAAAGTTGATTCAAGTGGTTCGAAATTTTATCTTGTGAATCCATGCAACCATTGTGTTCAAAGGTTTGATCTCCCACTTTATAGGTCGCTGTTACTCCACGGTTTTCACAAGCCGGCGAATCTTTTAAAGATTTTAATTCGTCCAATTTTGCTTTTAAGAACGTAACCTGCTCTTGCGTTACTTCGGTTTTTCGCACTTCAGAAGGACTGCGATCCGTGTTTCCAGAGTATTCAACAAAGAACTTGCCACTTTCGTTCCATAAATGGAACTGGCCACGATCTTCTTGAAAATTAGATTTCAAAGTCATTTCGTTGAGACGTGTTTCAGCTTGAGACACTTGCACCAGGACAGTCATGAGTAAAAGAATTAAGTATTTCATAGTACCCTGTTACATTGCAGGGCTAATGCCGACCCTAAAAACAATTAAATCAGAGTTGGCTAAACAAGGCGCGAAAAAGAACTTTAAAAAGCTAACACCCTGGCAAAAAAGGTCATGGCATTCTCAAAATAAGACATCTACTTAAATCTTGTTTTGAGATTAACTGTGCATGATTAAATGTAAGATTATTGCGGCAAAAGATATGCTCATGGCACCACCGACGATTCCGGTGACAGCTCCACAAATAACTCCAACTGTTAGGCCTGAAATAATGACGACATCTTTTAACATATAGACCTCCAACGGACCTATTGAAGGATAACCAAAAACCTTGTGCGAGTCATTATGATTTCAAGATGAAATCGTATTATCAAAGACCTAGACGAACCGCGGAATCAATCTCATGCTTAATGCAAGATCAAGGAGGACCCCATGGGCCAAGGAAAACTTGAAAATTGTAAAGTAGCGATTCTATCTGAAGATGGCTTTGAACAATCTGAACTTTTAAAACCGAAAGGAGCCTTGGAGCATGCCGGCGCCCAAGTCTTTGTGGTGAGTCCCCGGAGTGGCTTCATTAAAGCGTGGGATAAAACTGATTGGGGTCAAGACGTCGAGGTCGACATTGTTCTCGAGGAAGCTGATGCCAAGGGATTTGATGCACTAATGCTTCCAGGTGGCGTGATGAATCCCGACAAACTTCGAATGAATAACTTAGCTGTGGAATTTGTCCGCAGCTTCGTTGAATCCGGGAAACCGATCGCGGCCATCTGTCACGGACCGCAAATTTTAATTGAAGTCGGCGTCGTCGAAGGGCGCACAGTCACATCCTGGCCTTCATTAAAGACTGATCTTATTAATGCTGGCGCTAACTGGGTTGATCAGGAAGTCGTGACCGATCATGGCCTTGTGACCAGTCGTAAGCCTGATGATATTCCAGCATTTAATATAAAAATGATTGAGGAATTTGCGGAAGGGCCGCATATGCCCGATAATTTTTCCAGACTTGGTCCTAAAGTTGCTCCGGATAGAAGGGTGACTAATTAAAACCTTTTCTGGAGGATTCTATGGGACGAAGAACGACAATTGCTGTCGCAATGATAACTTGTTTGACAGTTTTTTCATGCGGTTCGAAATCTGAAGATCGAAAACGCAGCGAAAATGCTCCGGTTGCCGGCGATGCGACCAAAGCGGCCAATGCAGAAAAAACGTCCTTATTAGGTCAACCCGGAACCATCACTGTTACTGGCGAAGCTCTCACTGCAGAAACCGGCGAGCTTAATCCTGATCAACCAAAAAAGATCAGCATCAGTGCTAGAACTGGAATGGACTCTGATAAAAAGCAGGCTGCTGTCCGAAAAGATTTCTTAGTTCTTACGAAAGAGCTTGATTCTGAAACCCTTGGACTTTTAGAAGAAGCTGATCGTGACAAAACTTTTATTAATATCGGTTGTGACGTTTCAAAAAGAACAGACCTCGTCAATTTGAAAGAAAGAAAACTAGACGCCGAAGATTTGGTGGGCATTTCGATTTTGAATGCTAACACAATTTTGATTTGTGGCAAGAACCCGATTAAAGCTGCGATCACTCCAATTATTGCTAAGACAATCATCCTAGATAATCTTCAGCACAATATGGTTGGCGGCCAAGAATCCATGATTTCAATCATCGCTCGGGAAATCAATTTAGTTGGCACAAACTTAATCACGTCAGCAGGAAAAAGTGGTCAAAAGCAGTTGGATAGCAGCCCTGGAATCAGTTTGACCGCTCAAAAACTTTCTGGTTCAGGAATGTTGCAGATTGATAGCAGCGGTTCAAGTATTATCACTCCAAAGATAGCACCTGCGCTGAACGAACCTGCGACTCAGACAGCTGGCATTTAACGTTTAGATTCATATTCTGAAAGTGCATTTATAATATGGTACAGGGAACTGGCTTTTGACGGAAGCCGATCAAAGGTTCCCGTATCAAAACGAGTGTCGCTCCACAGTCCCTTGGCTGGCTTATTCAAATAACTCCAAAGCACATCCATCGCTTCATCCGCGGCTGCATAGGCATTTAAACTGACGGCTGTTTTGATCCGTTCACACTGCGGCCAAAATCTTGAGCTTTTCTTTTTAGGTGAGTAATCACTCCACACTTCATCGATAACAAATTCCGAAGAATTTAATCTCCCGTATTTTTCAGCTAGATTAAAAAGCTGTTGCGGTATTTCTTTAACATCAAATCCAGTCACCTTTTTAAATTCTAACATCAACCAGGCCCACTCATATTGATGACCTGGCTCGAAAATAAATTTTCCGTTGTTTTTTAATACCATCCAGTTTTCATCAAAGAACTCGCCAATAAGGTTGCTGCCGGGAACGCAGAATTTTTTCTTGCAGATTTCAAAAATTGAAAACGCTTCAGCTTCCCAATCTAGATCGGAATCGACTTTCATCCATTCGATCAAGGCTTCGAATAAATGCATGTGAGGATTGGATTGAAAAACAATCTGATTATTTTTAATTTCAGTATAACCCCCGCTGGGAGCAAGTCGTTCGGACTTTAAATAGTTCATCAATTTTTTAGCAGCCACTTTAATTTTATCTTGCCGCAAAACTTCATAAGCTCGGGCCAAACAAAAAATGACAAAGGCCTGCGTGTAAAGTTCGACCTGCGCTGCCTCCGGTTTTCCATCAACACCAACAGAGTAAATAAAGGCGCCCGAGGGCAACGAATACTGCGCAAGCAAAAAGTCGACACTTCGGTCAAGGATCGGTGCAACCTGATCATGGTTTAGAATATTCATTTTGATGGCTTCAGAGTAAGAATAAATCTGGCGGGCCTGAACCATCGCTCGCCTTGGCATTTGGGTGGGCCTGCGATCCGCATCTAAACTTTCAATAAAGGATCCTGTTTCGGAATCAATCCCATTTGCTGTCCAGAGGGGGAAAACGTCATTAGAAAGCCAAACTCTGGCCTGTTGAATTCTTTCATGTGGAGTCATTGCCATGAAAGATTCTTATCATTCTTTTGTGCTAACCGGAAGGAAGATCTATTTGGCAGTTAGCCGCATTATCGTGATGTCATCAGGGAAGGATTCGCTTCCCTGATGATCTACTAGTTTTTTGAAGATTTGTTCGCGCCAGTCTTGTGCACTAACCAATTTCTGCAGGTCGCGTGTAAATTTGCGGTCATCATAGATCTGACCGTTTATTGGGGAAAGCTCATAGCAACCATCTGTAAAGAAAAATACACAATCATCCTTTTTGAATTTGATTTGTTCCTCTTTAAACTTACCTTTTGAGTCGTTATAAAATTTTGCATCAATTAATGGGTTAACGCCCAAGTTTAAACTTTTGAATCCCTCATTATTAGACATTAATGCTGCGGGAGAGTTTGAATTTGTGAAAGTAAGAATCTTACTTTTGGAGTCAAATTTGAAGATTTGAATCCCCACGCCGTAATCTAAATTATAGTCAGTATATCTTTTAGCAAATTCTTCTAAAATATGACTGACCGACGCTAATGGATTCTCATCGAATAAAGATTTAAGTGTGCTTTTGATTAAATAGGTAATTTGCGCGGCCGAAGTTCCATGGCTTGTGACATCTGCTACGTAGCAAAGAACAAACTCATTTGAAACCAAGATATCATAAAAATCACCGGATAAGGTGTCACATGGATTATAAAGAACACTGATCGACGCTTGATCCAGTTCAATATTTTGGGCTGGCAGTAAGGATCTTTGAATCTTTTTTGCTTCAAGTAATTCGCGAAGTGCTGTGGTCGTTTTTTCACGTAAAATTAATAAGTTTCGGACTCGAACTAGCAGCTCTTCCCTAGAAAATGGTTTGAATAAAAAATCATCGGCTCCGGCCTCTAGCAGATCAAATTTTGTTTGTTCAAGTGCCTTTGCTGTTAAGATTACAAAAGGAATTTCACTTAGATCCGGATTAAGCCGAATTTTTTTAACAAGACCTGCACCATCTAGCTTTGGCATCATTAAATCTGATAAAATAAGATCTGGCGTGTGATTCTGCAAAACCTCAAGCGCAGCGACACCATCCCAAGACAGAAGTAGGTTATATTTTTCGCAGAGTAAATTAATTATATAATTTCTAAGATCATAATTATCATCAACGTATAGAATTGTTTTTTTCTTTGGATCAAAATTTTGAGCCGATTTCTCATTCCATTTTTGATGCTCGGCAATTCCCGCGGTATCTGAAAGTCCTTCATTAACAGTATCGACCTGTTGTTTACTAGTCTCACCTTCGCTAAAAACATTTGGACTGATTTGATTTTCCGATAAATGGGCTTTTCCCAAAGGCAGGACGACAGTAAATGTAGTTCCTTTGCCGTAATCGCTTTGCACTTTTATTTCGCCTGAGTGAAGTTTTACGATTTCTTGCACTAAAGACAGCCCAATTCCCGTACCCGCATAATCTTTTGATTCGCTTCCTGAGGCCTGTCTGAATCTGTCAAAAATAAATGCAATCTGATCACTGCGAATTCCCATTCCTGAATCTCGCACAGCGATCATTAATTTATTATCTTTTACAACGGCCGATAACACAATTTCGCCCTTTGCTGTGAATTTAAAAGCATTTGAAAGTAAGTTAAAGATGACCTTATCGAAGCTTTCTGGATCTAGATAAAGTTCTCCACTTTTAAGCTTTGTTTTAATGTCCACTGTGAACTTTAAAGACTTTTTAACTGCCATAGATTGAAACTGCTCGGCTCGCCTTTGCAAGAACTGATCGCAATTAGCCATTGGGAAAAATTTGAGCTCTGACCCACCTTGTTCCATTTTTTCTAAATCTAAAATTTGATTGATCATCTGCAGCAGTCGATTTTGATTACGCTTAATAATTGGTATTTGCGTTGCAGCTTCTTCAGTATTTCTTTCCATCATATCTAAGGAACCAATCGTTAAAGCGATAGGTGTTCTAAATTCATGAGATATATTAGCAAAAAATGTCGTTTTTAAATTATCCATTTGCCGTAAGAGGTCGACTTGGGATTTTTCCTTTGTAATTAACTCATCACGAATTTTAGAAAGGCTGCTCACCAAAGTGCCGAAATAGGTCGGGATTAAAATCAAAATAACAATGTAAGACAAAGCTAGTTCGATGTGCTCGTGCCAATAGGGTGTAAATATGATGCTAATTCCAAACGCAGTGAGCGATAAAATCTGGCAGGTGATTAAAAGGCGCTGGCCAAATCTCATTCCATTTCCCAAAATAATCCAAAGGAATGTAAAAAAAAATATTGAGGCTATTTCCCCTGTACTTAGTACGACAGAAGTCAAAATAGCATCTAATGTTTGACCTATTAAAATTCGAGCTATTGAGGGTTTTATATTTTTATTAAATTTGAATAATAAAACTTGGGTAAATCCCCACGTAAGACCGATCAAGCTTGAAAAAATTTTATTAAACTCGCTGGAGTCAAAGACACTCTGATACTTGGAAAAGCTTGTGGCCAAAGCAAAAAACAAAACCGTCCCAACTAGGGAAAGTACAATACGGATTTTTGCCTGCCTTAGCTCCTGCAATAAAATTATTTGACCCTCGATTTGAGGGTCAAATAAAAACGCCTGTTTTTTTAATTTCATGAGGCCAATTTTGTTCAACATTCGGTCTTAAGGCTTATATAGAAAAGGAGCTTCGTCAATCATCCTGGCCCTTTATGGGTCATAAGGGCCATCAGCTAAACAAGACCCGACGACAGAGCACATAAAAAAACTGCCAATTCCTGACGGTGAAACCATACAAAAAGAACGAACGATGCCCTCGACAGCGCTTTCGTTATACATAGGGTGAACTCCATAGCGGATTCCATTAATCTGCTTATACCCAGCCAATGGAAAAGAATTGACGTTACAGCTGTACACAGCTTGACTGACAATCGTTCTAGAGCAGCCGACAAAAACCTTTGCAGTCGTGGTCGAGATCACAAAACGGAATGGAAATTTGGCATTGCTGACATTATTTCCGCTGCTTGTTTTACCATCGATCACCATATCGACTAAAAAATAATTCAATCCGTTCCAAGTGAAAGGTGCGATTCCCGGGGTAGGAGAGATATTGATACTATTTACTTTTACACCGCTTGTAACCACTCCATTTTGAAATAGATTTCCAGTGTTTTTTCTTTTTAGAAAATTTAATGATATATTTCCACCGTTGTATCCATTTAATGCAGGATTTCCCAAAAGACTTTGAGTGCAAGAGTTTTGATCTGTGAGGTAAGCATCAAAGGCAAGTAAAGTTTGCTGGAAGGCAACAGCTTGCTCATCGCTTTTTTGTCGATTAAATCCCATTCGCAAGAATTCTAAGACGGCGATAAAGGCAATTGCTGTGACCGTCATTGCAATAATAACTTCGATGACGGAAAGACCTTTTTGGTTTCTTAATTCCATGGGCACCTACCGCTGGTACAAGCAGTCATATACCCCAAAGTTCCACCCGAGGGCACAATACAGTAATAATAGACGCCACTTCCCCCTTTATAAATCATATAATAAATGTTGTAGGTCGAACCCAGCATTGTAAAAGCGCCAGAATAAGTTAATCCGGACGGAGTGCAAGTTGGACCCTGGCTAAGGCCAACTTGAAAAAAATTTTCTTCTGCACAACTTTGAATTTGGCCGGTAACGTTATCCGTCGTGATCCGCATCTGAGTTGTCGAGGTCTTATCTTTTTTTATCCAACCAGGGCCACCGTCATAATCGATCGCTAGTGTGGCAAAATATTGCGTCGAACCTGGCGACACGATCACCGGGGGCTTGGTTAAAATTGGCGCTAGCGAGAGGCTTGCTATCTTAAAATCGCCAGAAATCACAGTGCCGCTTTGATAAGTTTTCCCAGCCACTTGCAAGGTTGGAACACTAATGTCAATTCCCTTATAGGTGGCGCCCGGCAACAGGGAAGGACATTGCGATTGAATCATCAAGGCATTTTGAAGAGAGCGAGATAAAATATCCATTTGAATGGATTTTGTAACATTAATCCGTTCTTTCGTATCACTTGTCATTGAAACAGAAAGATACCCAATAACAATGGCCGATGTCGCAATCATAATAAGTGCTGTTAGTAAAATAGAGCCTTTTTGATTGGGGTTTTTAATCAGCGCCAAAGGCAGGCCTCGCCGCTCAGGCATGCACTAATATATCCAGCCCGGTCAGGGCTTGAAGCTGGCTTTACGCAGTAAAACGCAGCACTATCTCGACGGCGGGATCTGCCACCATCATGAATCATAGCATTCGAGTAGCCCGCATAATATAATACTTTGTAAGGAATTCCCCCAACTGTTCGATCGTAAATAACTCTGCTGAGCCCAGTCGAAGTCAACATATCGCAGCCGTAGCCCAAAGAATCATTGGTTGAAACGGCATCCTTTTTTTCCCCGCAGGATACGATGGTTGCCCCTATAGAGTTTGTCACAAGCGAGATCGGGAAATTTTTTACGATCACAGGATTTGGAGTTTTTGATAAATCAGAAAACCGAATTTCTAGATCGACGTCCCAGCGGCGAAAAGTTCCGACTGAAGATCCCACAGAATCCTTTGAAATAAGTTGGATTTGGTCAACCCGAATCGAATTTGAGCGGATTGTTCCAACATCAAGAATCGAGGAAGTGCGAATTTTAATACTGTCTAAAGGAATTGAAGCTCCACCATAATTTGCTTTGGAAGGACCCGTCCAAAATGCATCCGCGCAAAGATTTTCATCATTCGTGATTCTTAGAATATCAGATTCAATCGAAAGCATATCCGACTGTACTTTTATCGCGGCCATACTGCGGCCGATACTTACTTGCACCGAGGCAATAACTCCTGCGCCCACGGCTGATAAGGCAATGGCCATTAACGTATTAATTAGGCTGAATCCCCTTTGATTTCTCATCAAAGAATCCAGTGCGACCAGGAAACGGGCATACCTTAAGGTAGCACAAAACCTCATATTTAGCCAAAGCCCGACACAAAAAGCGCTTACTTAATTTTTAGGAGTTTCAAAATGAGACAAAAAAATGAATCCTAGTTCGAAGCCTTCTGCCATTCTGTTTGAAGGCTTAATTGAAGAACCCAGTTTTTGAGATACTCTTGATTCACTTCGCTGTTGGCTATGTCCGTCCTGACACATAGTTTACATTTTATACCGGAGACATAGTTTACACTTTTCCAATCAAGGAGGAATTCCAATGGGTTGGAAGGAGTGTAATAAAATGGATGAGAAGCTTAAATTTATTGCCAGGTACTTGGAAGGTGAAAAGATAGCGCCTTTATGCAAAGAATTTGGAATTACCAGACCAACAGCCTACAAGTTAATCGATCGCTACAAGATGATGGGTCAGTGCGCTTTAGTCG
>JAYTOY010000063.1:0-62268 GCA_043747555.1 Pseudobdellovibrionaceae bacterium
TGAAATTGTGCAGTTTTGCACTTTTTTTCATGACGCAAATGGTGGAGGCAACAGGGATCGAACCTGCGACCTTCTGAATGCAAATCAGATGCTCTCCCAGCTGAGCTATGCCCCCGAAATTGGTGGTTGTTTTCACTTATTTAGACAAATCGGTCAATTGTTATTTTGAAGGAAATGCAAAGACTCTGTAAGTCTATGATTAGTGGTCACATTTTTTGGATTCAAATAGTTGGCAAGAAATTAAAGCTTAGGCAGAGGCTCTGAAATTAGACGCTAATAACCGGCTGATCCAGGCTTTTTCGAAGGATAGGTCGAATCCGACTTTTTCAGCGCCGCTTAAAATTGCGTAATAAACCTTTTTTAGAATTTCAACTTCGCTATCGACTGTCTCTGACCCAAGAGCTTCTTCGATGGCTTCAAAAACACTCATTAGATCCGGGGTTGTCACGACTTTTGGAATTCGTGTCATATCTAGACCCACAGTCTCTATAGGTTTAAAGCCGATCAATGTGTCTGTAAATAATACTTTGTTTGATGAGCGAAAGTTGACTTGTAAAAATGGTTTTGCATCGGCGTCAGTGCGAGAGATGACGTCAGAGACCTCAGCGGCTGAGAAGTTAAAAACTTTACCATCTACTTTTTGATACACCTGGATTCTGCCGTTATCGGCGACCTGGGCTTGGAGGCCATGAGAATGATCGATGTAATTTAGAATGGTGTCTAAATCAGATAATGCAGCTGTCGATGGCTTTGAGTGCCCCAATCATTCCTCCTGAGGAATTACGTCTGACTTACCTATCGTCGAACGGTGCTTGGGACTTAATGATTTGCAATAAGAACTCTACTAATTTCTTTGTGATTTTATAGAAATAAGACCTATTTTTAAAATGTGTCTCAACTGAAAACGTTATTTGACCCTTCAGGCCTTGCTTGGCTGTCCCAAGTTGAGATAAATTGATAGAATGATCATCACTCGTTGGCAGGCGCCATTAACGCCCTCTAAAGAATTAGCATTTATGATTTTGGAATCTGAGGGCTTGGAACCTATCGAAGAAGTGTATAGCCCTTCTGTAAAGGTTCAAGAGCACCGCCATCCATTCTGTGAAGTTCGTATGATTGTGAATGGCGAAATGATGTTTAACATCCAAGGGAATCAATTTTTATTGCGAGCCGGCGACCGCGTCGAAATTCCTGCTAACACAAAGCATTCGCACATTGCCCAAGGTCCTGAGGGCTGTGTTTGCGTTTGTGGGCAAAGACCTATTTAAATTTTCTATTGGTCCGTCTTCGGATCTGATTTTATTTTGAGCCACTCCAAATAGCCGGTGATATTTTTTTCGAATCCACGCTGGCTGGGTTTGTAAAACACGGCATCGGCGATTTCATTCGGGAGATAGCTTTGATCGACCCAGGCTTTTGGAGAATCATGAGGATAGATATAGCCTTGCCCGTAGCCAAGATCTTTTGAAAGTTTGGTCTTTGAGGACCGCAGATGTAGAGGCACCGGCAAGGAGCGACTTTTTTCAATTTCTTCTTTTGCTTTATTAAGAGCCATGTAAGCGCGATTGGATTTAGGGCAGCTGGCTAGATAGGTTGTCACTTGGGCCAGTGCTATGGCGGCTTCTGGTAAACCAATGGCCTCAACCGCTTGCAATCCTGATACGGCCATTGTTAGGGCTCGGGGGTCGGCGTTTCCGATGTCTTCAGATGCTAAAATAATCAGCCTTCGGGCCACGAAGACTGGATCCTCGCCGCCCTCTAGCATCCGAGCCATATAATAAACAGCGGCGTTGGCATCGCTGCCTCTGATACTTTTGATAAATGCGGAAATTAAGTCGCAATGAAGCTCTGAATTTTTGTCATATGGAAGCGCAAGCGAGAGGGCTTGTTGAAATTCATCTTCGGTCAGCTGTCGGTTTACGTTTTTATAATAATTCACTAAGACTTCAAAGGTGTTGATCAGGCGGCGCGCGTCTCCGTCGGAATTTTCGATGAGAAACACCTTAAATACTGACGATAAAACTTGATCCACTTGGACAGTTAATGCCTGGGCTGCGCGCTCGAGCAAATTTTCGAGGTCTTCGACGGCTAAACGATTAAAAATCAGGACTCGGCATCGACTTAAGAGGGCTTTGTTCAGCTCATAGCTTGGATTTTCAGTGGATGCGCCAATAAGAACAAGGTCACCTTGTTCAATAAATGGCAGGAGAATATCTTGTTGTCCTTTATTGAACCTGTGAATTTCGTCGACGAAAAGAACTGTTTTTCTTTGATATATTTTTCGTTGTTGGCGGCCGTCATCGCCGATTTGCCTTAAATCTTTGACGCCACTATCGATGGCGTTAATCGCTTTGAATTCGGCATCAAGCTCTTTCGACAGGGCAAGAGCAAAGCTTGTTTTTCCGGTGCCTGGAGGGCCCCATAAAATAAGGTTTGGTAGCTGGCCATTTGCAATCAGTGATTTTAAAACTGAATTTTGGCCAAAAAGATTTTTTTGACCGACTAGATCAGAAAGACTTTGTGGACGCAGGCGTTCGGCGAGTGGCTTTAAACTTTGAGGTTGATTTTGATCGGCATGGTCAAATAAATCCATACTGTGGAAGTTAGTGGAACTATTCTAGATTTTCAATGGAAAATGGCGTGGAAACGTTGACTGGAATTTGAGTTCCGTCAGGTTCAGTCATATAGCCCAAGACTTGGATTCGTCCGGTGGTTCTGAAACCGACTTCTTTCGTTGTAATCCCACCGCAGCGAAGATCACAACCCATCTCAACTGTCGTTATTGAGCTAAAACTGCCAGTGGCAGGAATTGAAGACGTCCAAGGGACGTATGTAGTCGTGTCGTATTTTAGAGCCGAGAGTTGGTCCCCAGCGATATCACAGTTATAGGTGCCATTTAAATTACCATCGTTAAATTTCAGGCGAATAACAGCAATAGTTAGAGCATTGTAGGCATGGTTCCAGTTGAATTTTAGGCCTCGGACGGTAAAATATTTTCCGCTGACACC
Source organism: Pseudobdellovibrionaceae bacterium (assembly GCA_043747555.1). Classification (GTDB taxonomy): domain Bacteria; phylum Bdellovibrionota; class Bdellovibrionia; order Bdellovibrionales; family Bdellovibrionaceae; genus JAYWDA01. Next base: position 3,009 of record JAYTOY010000063.1, read on the forward strand.
TTGACCGAGAGCATCGCCTGTCGAATCTGCCGTGTAATAATCTAAGCAACTGAAAGTCGATGCAGGAATTAAATAGGCCGTTGGACTGGCTGTCTTGATTTCCAGATAGGTGTCCGCGCCTTTCGAGCAACTTAATAGGCCAAATAATGCCCCTGTCACAATAGCTATCACAAGGATTGAAAGAGTGGTTTTTCTCAACATGAGTCTCTTATCGGAAGAGACTCATGTTTCTTTAGGACCTGTTTTTACTGAGTTGAGGTCGAGAAACTTTTTGCGTCCTGACCGATTTGAGCCCCGGCTAAAATCCGGGGGGTTAAGAAAATGAGGAGTTCAGTCTTTTCCCGGGTCTGGGTACTGTATCGAAATAAGCCACCAATTAAAGGAAGACTTCCTAGGCCAGGAACTCGATTTTCACTTTCATTGGCGTCACTAGAGTAAATTCCTCCGATAACGGCTGTCTGACCATTTTTAATGAGAATTTTTGTGTCCGCAGTCCTTGAATTAACTCCGAAAGATCCTGTTGTCACATCAAGGGCCGCTTTCAGCTCCCGCTGCACTTGCACCTTCATCATGACTGAACCATCGGAAGTAACTTGCGGCGTGACATTCAGTTCCATTTTTAGTGCTTTAAATTTGGTGCTCACAGTCGATCCTGCGCCTGGCACCAGAGTTGTTTCTTGATAAGGGATCTCTGTGGTTTGATTAATTTTTGCAGGCTCATTCGTTAAGGTCACGATCTGCGGCGACGAAATGATTTTTACTTTGCTTTCATTTTCGTTCAAACGCAAATTCGCATCAAGATCTCCGAAGAAATCGAGGACTCCTAAATGGATCCCGAAACCCAAGGCTCCACTTTGATCGACAGTCCCACCGGGTGCAATGCGCAAGGAAGGCCTTAAATCCACAGGTCCGCTTTTTCCGGTGCCTAGATTAATGGCTCCCCCACTGATGCCCCAGGAAACGCCGATTTGGCGACCAAAGGATTCTGAGGCTTCAACAATTTTACCTTCAATCATAACTTGCGGTGGCTGAACATCAAGGGCTGCAATCAACTTAGTAATTCGGTCGAGACCCTCGCTGATGTCAGTCACTAGCAATGAGGCCGTTCTTGGATCTGCATCAATTTTTCCCCTGGCCGATAGAAAGTCTTTTAGGCTTTTCGCTAATTCATCGACCTTGGCGTAACTGACTGGGAATACCTTCACTTTTAAGCTTTCAGTCCCCATACGAGCTATCGCTATTTTATTGGCGTCATCTTCTTCGGCCTTTAAGTCAGCCAGTGTTTCAATTCGAATCACACTGCCTTGTCGGACGTAGCCCAGCTTTTTAGCTCGTAATAAAACAACCAGGGCTTGATCCCAAGGAACGTTTTGAAGTTTTAAAGAAACTTTGCCTGCGATGGCCTCTGAAATAATAAGGTTAAGTCCACTTTCACTGGCTAAGAATCGCAAAGCTTCTGTGACTTCAATATTATCTACTTCAATTGAAATTGGAGTTCCGTGAAATTTCATATTTCCAGATAAAAAGTCCTCTAGGCTTTGACGAGTTAGGATCTTGTCGTCACTGAGCTCTTTATTAAGTCCGTTTGCCTGGGCCACACCGTCAAGTGGCACTGGCGCCGGAACACTGGCGCTGTCGGTCGACGACGAAGACGGTTGGGTCAATCCACCGCTGGCAACAATTAGGAGACTTCTTCCTTCTTGCTGAACGGCGGGCTCGGCAACACCAGACCTGAGCTGCACAACGATACGGGACGTATTCGAGTTTGGATTTTGATAAGCATCAATTGAGCCAATGGAGCCTTGTATATCCTTAGTATTTAAATTTCTTTTCAACTTTGCCGGCAAAATGGAATTTGGAATTTCAACAATAAATTGATGAGCGTCAGGATTGCTGCGAGTTGTATAGGTGAATTGACGATTACCTTCTAAAATAATGGTTCCACCGTTGTCGTTGGCTTTAAATTTTAACGAAGTTAATTCGACCGGAGCTTCGCTTTTTGGCATTGGCTCAGAGATATCAGGCATCGCTTCGGCAGTGTTCAATGGTTCAGGCGTAGCTTCTGTTGGCATAGGTTCAGGTTGGGAAGGCATTGGCTCGGGTTCTGGAGTTTTTTCAGCGATGGCGGGGGCTGGTTCGTCATTGAATTCACTGAATTCATCAGCAGGAGCATTTCCTTCAGCCGGCGCAGCTTCAGCTGGAGGAGTTTCAGCCACTGATAAGTCATCAGCAGAGGCTTGCGGGGATTCCGACGAGTTCCCTTCTCCTAGAACGATATCATCATCTGAGGACGGACGACTAGCGCATCCGATCGCTGCCACCAATACACCTATTATCATTAGCCTCATGAATCCGTTCATCGGCCCCTCCTTGGTTACTGAACACTCTTATTTATTTTTGAAATTGCTGTTGCCATTTTAATTGTCTTATAAGTTTTAAAAGGCCGACCATCTTCTTCTGTGACTTCTAAAATTATGACTTCGCCCTCTCGAATACCAGCGACAGTTCCATTGTTACGCCCAATTTTGGAATCTCGCTTGATTGTATAGGTATTTCCACCCTTTGTCTTAACAAGAGCCCGAGGATTTCGGACATCCCACAAAACCGCGACAAGCTCTAAAGTATCGATATCCAAATTTTGGAGAGGGTCAAAACTATCGCTGAGTGATTTTTCGCGGACGCCGTTTTTATCCGGTGGCTTGACTGCTTTGTAAGGCTTGAATGGGTCTCGCATGCCTGTGGGATCAAAGATAAAATCGTCGTTATTTGTTGGAACGGCTGACTGTTGAATCGGTGCAGCCTCATCTAGCAGGGCACCTGGCGGTTGTTGCTGTGTTGTAGCCGCACGTACCGTAGGGGATTCGACGGGCTTTGTTTCTTGGGCTTGGGATCGTGACATCAGAGCTGAGGTTAGATAAAGAGCTGCGCTGATGGCGATGGCTGACATAAATACATAAGAGAAGGCCCAGCGCAAAGTTTTCACTGCGTTCCCTCTTTTTTCGTTTCATCTTTTTCAGGAGCTAATTTGTAGCCGACGATGACCCCTTCCAGCTTTAGAGAGCTGGAAAAAAAACCCTGATCAAGTCCGCCCGAAGGAACTAGGGTTAAAGTCTTTAAACGGGTCAGGCGCTCAGCAACCGAGACATTATAAATAAACTGAAGAATGTCTGGGTATTTTCCTTCGATAGAAAAATCTAAGGGAACTTCTTCAACAATTTCTAGGCGCTCTGGTGTTCCTGGTTTTGTCGATTTAATTTTAACTTGTGTTTCGCGCGCATAAGTTTCTATAGCCGTATTGATTTCAAAAGTTGAAAGTTGGGCCGGCAATTTTTTTGAAATAATTTGATATTTTTCAGTCAGGATGCCAACAGCTTCTTTCATTCTTTTTTCTTCAGCCAAACTAAGCTCTGTTTCTTTTTTCTTCTGCTCTTCTTGCTGAGTCTGGGTTCGAAGGTCAGCCACTTCTTTAGACAAGACCGCACCGTCATCAAAAAAGAATTGATAATAAATGCCGCCAACCAAAGCTGCAGCGATTAATATCTTTTGAAAATCTAAGAAGGCGATTGTAGAAAATAGTTTCTTCATTTTCGACTCTCTAGCAAACAGTTAAATTCAAATCGAGTGAGGGGGGCGCCATTGTCTAGGCGCTCTTCAGCAATTCTTACCAACTGCAGATCCGCCACCAAAATATTGCTCTTCAATTTTTCTGCAAAGTTATTAACATCAGCATTGCTGACGGCAAGTCCAACAATATTAGCTCGGTTCTGCGATACATTGACACTGTTAAGCCATGCTTTTTCGGGAATAACATCCGCCAAAAGTTTTAAAATCTTAATTTCGTTAGTTCTGCTCTTCGACAGCTTTTGCAAAGCCTCGATGCGTTTTTGAATTCTTTCTTCATCTTCTTTAAACTTTTTAATTTCCCGAACCGCCGCTTCGGCTCCCGCGTTGAATGATTTTAAACTATTTAAAGACGTCTGAAGGCGACCTCGTTCAGACTGCAACGCTGGAATTGTTGTCATTTCCAAAGTATAAAGTCCGATAGCTGGCAGCAAAATTAAAATCAACTTAACTATCCCTTGCTTTTGAATCTCTTTTTCGTCACCAAGGGTTTCTAAATTGCTGGTTGCGCCATCTACAGGTCTTGTTGCCCTTGTGAGTAAGTTAACTTTAATCATTCATCCCCCAGTGTCCGAAGGCCTAATCCAATGGCCACAGAAGCAAAAGAGCTGATTTGGGAAAGGTAAGTTTGGCTGATCGCTCGACTGTTGAAGCGGACTTTGAGGAACGGATTAAACGCCTCCGTCGACAGGCCGGAAGTTTTTTGAACTGCCGAAATTAAACCGCTCGTTCCGGCGCTGCCGCCGGTATAAAATAATTTTGAAAGATTCGTTTCCCCAGAGGTGGCGCTTAAAAAATCAAGACTATTGCGAATCTCTTCTGAAATCATTTCATTGGTGTTATTTATCACGTTATGGACATCGTCCGGAACTTCTCGGCGAGCCACTGCACTTAGCTTGAAGGACTCAGCTTCTTGCGGAGTGATCCCCATTGTCTTGGAAATTTCGTTGGTATAGTTCGCACCGCCCACCGGAATGTCGCGGCAAAAAATAATTTCTCCGCCGAACAACACGACAAAGTTTGAAACTGACGCGCCAAAGTTGATTAAAGCGATGGTTTGATTTTTAAGTTTTCCATAGTTGGCTTCAAAAGCGTTGGCCAAAGCAAAACCGCTAACATCAAGAATACTGCAATTAAGCCCCGATGAAAGAATGACTTGCGTGTACTGGCTGACCAGTTCATTTTGCGCTGCTACCAACAGAACATCCACAGTGTCAGGTGAACTTGAGTTGGCCAGAATATGGTGCGAAATACTGACATTGTTTATGTCAAAAGGAATGTATTGCTCGGCATAGAAATTCAGTTGGTCGCCAATTAATTTTGCATCGGATTTTGGAATTGTGATCCTTTTCACAATCACCGCAGTTCCCCACATTCCAGTGCAAACATTTTTTCGCTTAGACTTTATTTCTGAGACCAAAGCTTGAATCGTCACGGTGATAGCCCCAGGATCGGTCAATTCGCCTGCGGAAACGGCATTAAAAGGCGTTTGGATAAAACCAAAAGATTCGAGAGATGCTCCGCGGGGGGAAACATCCATCTCGGCCAACTTGATGGAGCTGGTGCCTATGTCGAGTCCTAAGACCTTCTTTGATTTAAAAAACATCCATGTTTCCTAAGGGGTTGTAACACTTCAATTATTTAGAGGAGCGAGGCTAAAGTCAAACAAGGGTCCTAGAGAAGTCCAGGCAAAAACAAAGATAAATACCACTGGCCCAAGGTCTGGCCTCCTAAAAGGTATATAATCGCACCGATCGCAAGAAAAGGACCGTAAGGGATCATCGTCTTTAAGCCCGCTTTTTGCCCGCGGGCCATGTAGAGGCCAACGACGGTTCCAATCACTGCTGAAGAAAAAATCACAAAGGGAATGGCCTTCCACCCCATAACCGCACCGATCCAAGCGATCAATTTAATATCACCGCCGCCCATACCTTCTTTTTTAGTCATTAAAAAATAAAGGTAGGCTGTCAGCCACAAAAATCCACCGCCCATCATAACGCCGGCAAATGCTTCCCAAAAATATCGTTCGGGATTAAGCACGGCTCCGAGCAAACCAATAACAATTCCAGAAAGCGTAAAAACATCCGGTAAAATCATATGATCAAGGTCGATAAAGCTGCAGATGACTAGTCCAAACACAAAAATAAGATAATCAATAAGGAGCCAGTTCCAACCCACAAAGTGGAATGTAGCAGCAAAGAGAACGGCCATGAGGAGTTCGACCATACAATATCTAAGCGAAAACTTGGCCTGGCAGTGGCGACAGCGCCCTTTTAAAATCAACCACGAGATCATGGGAATATTGTCGTACCAAACCACCATTTTGTTGCAACTATGGCAATGACTGCGCGGTTTGACGACGCTGAGTCCTTTCGGCAATCGGTAGATAATCACGTTGCCGAAGCTGCCTAGGAGCGAACCTAGGACGAAAAAAACAACATAGCCAAACCAAATTGGAATTTCAGACAATGTCTTTTCTCCTAAACGCAGCGATACCGATCAATAGAAAAATGGCGATCCAAGGCACGTAATGCAAAACCAGCTGCCCTACCTCTTCGGCGGCAATGCCCTTTTCAAGGAAAAAATAATTTTTCCAATTGAACCGGTAGAAGTTAGGAATGCCCCACTTGGCCACCTCAGAAGCAGCTTTAAAAAATGAATCTTGGCTCCTTTTTGCAAAAAAAATCATATCTTCAAGCCAGCTACCACAGAGGAAAATAACCACGCCAACAAGCACAGCGAGGACGGGCCTAAGGACGACACTGAACATAAATACTAACGCTAAAACGACTAAGGCTTCTAGCCAAATGCTGAGGATAATCTGAGCCATATGACTGGCTAGATCCCAGCGATTCAAAAGTGCCAACAACGCCCAAGGTAAAGAGAGGTTTAAAAGCGAAATTAAAAGAACAATGCCACTGAATTTCCCAAGTAAAAATTCAGTGCGGGAAATGGGTCTTGAAAGCATCAGCAAGCAAGTTTGCTTTTCGATCTCGCGACTGAGCATAAAAGAACCTATGAATAAGGCCAGGCCCAATGAAGAAACTTGCACAGCTGTAAGGCCAATATCAGCAAGTATTTTTTGAGATTCATCGAAAGAAAGTTGCCCTAATAAAACGCTGAGTCCTATGAGGAACACAGCCACAAAAACAATCACAAGGAAAAATTTTTCACGAATCAATTCTCGAAAGGTTGTCAGAGCGATGACTTTAATTTTTCTCATGCGAGGTCTCGGACTTTGGCGGCCTTAAATGCCACTTCCAGTGAAGTGTATTCAGCCATAAATTTTTGCAAAAGACCGTCGTAAATAATTTTCCCTGAATTAATCACAACCAAATGCTGACAGAGCTCTTCCATATCTTGCAAAAGGTGACTGCTAAAGAAAATATTGACGCCCTTTTTTTGCTGTTCTCTGAGGATATCCTTTACCATCAGCCGACCGTCAGGATCGAGGCCTGACATCGGTTCATCCAAAATTAATAAATCCGGCTCATTTAAAATGGCCTGTGCTAATCCAGCGCGCTGTAACATACCCTTGGAAAATTGCCTGAGCTTCTTATCTCGGGCGTCAAATAGATCGACTTTTTTAAGAGCAAAATGTGCTTTTTCGATAAAGTTTTTGGCGTCCCCATCATGGCAAAGATTCCAGTGCAGACGTAAAAACTCCATGCCGGTTAAAAATTCATACAAGTAAGGCCGTTCAGGCAGATAACCGATTCGCGCTTTCATATCGCGGTCCAATTTGCGGCCCTTTAAGAGTATTTGACCTTGATCCGGTCGAATAAATTCAAAGATGCATTTGATAGTTGTGGTTTTTCCTGACCCATTATTGCCAACAAATCCCGATGTTGAACCTTCAGGTAAACTGAATGAAACGTGCTGCAAAACTTGCTTTCGCTTTTCAAAAAGATTTCCGTCGAAGGATTTACAGAGATCTTTTATTTCAAGCAGCGCTGTCTGAGAAGTCATTTGATTTGTGCCTCTGTCGCATTAAGACTTTTCACCATGTCACGGACGGGATCATATTGGCGACTGGTGGCCGGCATTAAATCTTTGGCCCCTAAAACTTCGGAAAATCGACCCGATTCTTTGTAGTTACTTAGGATATCGATCAAACTAAACATGAGCGTATGTGTCAGCTTTGGGTAGTCGTTATAAAAATCTTGGCGCACGCAAAAAGGATCATTAGGAATCGGTTCGCTAACCCATAATACGCGGAAGGCGGATCCTTTTTTTGCAAACTTAGTCCATGCGCCGATCGAGCCTGAGGCATCATCGCTGAAGGTCGCTATGGCATCGGTTTCTTTATTTTCAAGCATCGCCACCGACTTAGAGTGATTTCCAGAGTACTGAATTTCTTTGAAATCTTTATCAGTCAGATGCTTTTTCCGAATCATCGCTTCTGGATGCAAGTAACCCGAAGCGGAGTTCGTATCGACAAACGTTAATTTATGCGCCTTCAAATCTTCTACTTTTTTATATTTTGAGTCTTTTCTAACAAGAATAACAGAGTAATAAAATGGCCCTATGTATACTTTTTTTAATAAAACTTTTGCGCCTGCATCTTTTTCGGAAATTGCAAAAGTCATTGAAGATAAAAAAGCAAAATCGACTTTTTTGGTCTTCATCGCGTCAGCTAACCCGGCATAGTTCTTTGCGATGTAAATATTCACTGGCAGGCTTAATTCTTTTTGTAGAAGCTGCGCAAGATCCACGCCTTGTTTTTTTAAGATTTCGGGATCGCCCCCAGGATTCAGACCAATTGTGATTTCTCGAGGATTTGATTCCGCGACAGCAGTTATGCTTACAAATAAAAGGGCGATCACTAATTTAAAAAACTGAGACAAGTCTTCCCCCACTGCCGATTCTTAATTCTGAATTGGCGGAAGAGCTCGTACCTCGATGGATTTAGAACGAGCTCGCTTCAACGCTAGCACAAACGCTTCGGCGGCGTCACTTTCTGTTAAACACGGAATACTGTAGTCTGTGCAAGCTCGACGAATGTCGAAGCTAGCTTCGATAGACCTTCGTCCAGTGGTTGTATTGATCACAAAAGCCACTTCACCAGAACGAATGCGATCTACACAGTGCGGCCGGCCTTCATGCACTTTCCTTAATGATAAACAATTAAGCCCACGACTTTCTAAAAACTGAGCCGTACCCGCTGTGGCAGATAAAGAATACCCCAAATCCATCAGCTGGCGCGCCAAAAGCTGAATATCTTCTTTGTCTTTATCTCGTAAAGATAAAAAGACTTCGCCCTTTTCAGGAAGTTTGATTGAACTTGAAATAAAGGCTTTCATCAAAGCTTCGGAATAATCCTGACCCCGGCCCATACTTTCCCCAGTGGACTTCATTTCCGGCCCTAAAATAGAATCTGCTTCAGAGAATTTTTTAAACGGAAAAACAACGCCCTTAACGGAAACAGTCGGGCTTTTTCGCCAGTTCCAAGCTTTCAAATTAAGATCTTTGGCTTTAACTCCCAACATGGCTTTGGCGCCGAGGTCGATCAACGGAATACTGGTGGCTTTTGCAATAAATGGAACTGAACGCGAGCTTCGTGGGTTCGCTTCAAGCATATAAACTTCGTCATTTTTGATCGCTAATTGTAAATTTAAATGGCCGATGACTTTCATGCGATCGGCAAGCTCGCGACTCATTTGTTCAATACGCTCGCAAGTTGATTCTTTCAATCTTTGGGGTGGAAGCACTCCCATACTATCGCCCGAATGAACACCGGCGGCTTCAATATGCTCGATCACACCGCCGATTAAATTCCAATCATCACCTCGGACTAAATCAACATCAACTTCCAATGCACCTTCTAGAAATTGATCCATCAAACAGGGTTTTTCATGAGTGAAAAATTCGTGGTATCGATCGAAGTAAGATTTCAGCTCTTCTGAATTTTCAACCACTTCCATCCGGCGGCCGCCCAAAACATAGCTGGGTCTTAAGATCATTGGGAACCCTAAAAGAGCTTCGCCTTTAAGAGCTTCTTTAAAAGTTCCCGCCATTGTCGATTGAGGAATTTTAAAATCAAGCTCTTGGCAAATTTTAGTGAATTGAGCGCGATCTTCTGCGAGGTCAATCGACTCTAAAGTTGAGCCTAAAAGTTTATATCCCGCTTTCACCAAAGACGGTGCCAAGGAAATGGGCGTTTGACCACCCAACTGAGAAACAAAACCTGCAGGTTCTATAAAACGAAATATTTCAATCAAACTTTCCGACGTGAGCGGCTCAAAAAATAAAATATCCGAGGTGTCATAATCCGTCGAAACAGTTTCAGGATTTGAATTGATCATCGCGACTTTTTTGCCGGATTTTTGAAACGCCTTAACGCCTCGAACGCAACTGTAATCAAATTCAATACCTTGGCCGATGCGATTCGGACCACTTCCGATAATAGCGACGCTGTTTTTAAAATCAGGAAGGGGTGTTGATTCCAACCAGTAAGAAGAATAAAAATACGGTGTTGCCGATGCGAATTCGCCAGCACAAGTATCCACTTGCGCGTAGCCCGGGAAAATTTTAGCTCGCTCCCGCTGCAGGCGAATACTTTCTTCATTCATTGTGGCAGACGCACTGAGAAGTCTTGCAAGCCTTGCATCTGAGAAGCCTTTGCGCTTGCCTTGGCGTAAGGCATCGATGGGATCTTGTTGATACAGATCGACAAATTGTTTTTCAAACTGAATGAGGCCTTCGATTTGCTCTAGAAACCAAGGTGTAATTCCTGTCAGCTCATTAATTTCAGCGACGGTTTTACCTAATCGGAAAGCTTGAAAAATATGCCAGATCCGCTGACTGTTGGGATAAGAAACCCGGTCGATCGCAAAATTAACTTCAGGAATGGCTTCGGGGTGCATTTCCAAAGACGCCAAAGCTTTCATCAAAGATTCTTGAAAAGTTCGACCAATGCCCATGACTTCGCCCACACTTTTCATTTGTGTGGTTAGTAAGTCTTTAGCTCCCAGGAATTTTTCAAAGGCAAATCTTGGAATTTTTGTAACAACGTAATCGAGTGCGGGCTCATAGCAAGAGGGTGTCGTTTTAGTGATGTCATTTTGAATTTCATCCAGCGTGTAACCGACAGCCAGCAAAGCTGCGATCTTTGCTATGGGGAAACCCGTTGCCTTGCTAGCCAGGGCTGATGAGCGGCTGACCCTAGGATTCATTTCGATCACAACACGTTCGTTGGTGACCGGATGAGTGGCAAACTGAATATTTGCGCCTCCGGTTTCAACCCCGACTTCATTTAAAATTTTACAAGCTTCATCGCGCATGGCTTGGTATTCACAATCCGGCAAAGTCAGATGAGGTGCGACTGTGATGCTGTCACCCGTGTGCACACCGCAAGGGTCAAAGTTTTCAATAGAGCAAACAACCACAAAAGTTCCGGCCTTATCACGCATCACTTCAAGTTCGAATTCTTTCCAACCTAAAATACTGGCTTCCACCAAAACTTCTGATGTCGGACTTTCGTGCAATGCCTGAACGAGCATACTTTTATAGTCATCCGGAGTGTAGGCAATACCGCCTCCACCGCCACCTAGCGTGTAATTCGGGCGAAGGATCAGGGGATAACCTAATTCATCACCGGCTTTAAGGCCGTCTTCGAAATTTCTAATTAAAAAACTGGCAGGATATTTTGCTCCGACTTTATCTAAAATTCCGCGAAAGGTTTCGCGGTCTTCTGCTGCGCGAATCACAGTTGGTGTAGCCCCAAGAAGTCGAACGTTATACTTTTCTAAAATTCCATCGCCATGCAATTGCAATGCTAAATTTAAGGCTGTTTGTCCACCTAAAGTCGGAATAACAGAATCAGGCCGTTCTTGTTCAATGATTTTTTCTAAAAATTCAACCTTTAAAGGCTCAACGTAAACACGAGTTGCAATATCAGGATCCGTCATAATTGTGGCGGGATTTGAATTCACTAGAATAACTTCAAGCCCCTCTTTCATCAAGGCCTTACAGGCCTGAGTGCCCGAATAATCGAATTCACAAGCTTGGCCGATCACAATCGGACCACTACCAATAATTAAAACTTTCTTAACATCCTGACGGCGAGGCATAGTCCCCCTGAAAATCCTGTTAGCGCGATAATACTTTACTGTCGTTTGAGTAAATCATATCGGGCTGAAGGTGTTTGTACTGCTCAAATTTATAACGCATTTTTATTAACTTTAGCATCAGATGATCCGGATTTTTGTCGGGATCTTTAGCATGGGCCTTAATTTCAGAAGTGATGTAAGACGAAGCGCTTTGTGGATGGAAGCACATCCCGCGAGTAAACACATAGGTCTCACCCAGTGGAATCAGCCGCGCTTCGAAATATTCATCCACTTCAAATCCATAAATCCAGGGAGATTTTTTAACAATCAGCTTTTGTCCTTTTAATAAATCTTTGATATGGACGTCTTCGTCTTTAATTTTAATAAATTGAAAAAGGGAATGAATGTTTTGCTTCAAAGATTCTAAAAGATGTCTTTCCTGTTCAGAAAAACGCAGTTCCCTAGCCATAAAACAGGAATTCAAGGGCGTCTGCCCATAACCACTTAAGGGGCGCGTAAAAAAGTACCAATCATAAAACTGAGCCATACGCATTTCAAATTGCCCGGAACTGTCTTCGGATAAGGCGACATTGCCAAAAAATTCTTTCTTAGCTTGCGCCAGCTCATCTTTCATATTCTCGCCGGCAAAGCACTGAAGGATTTTTTCCATCAGTTTTTCAAATTCATTCACAACAGGACCCTCTCGAGAAAAAATTTGAAAAGGTCACGGCCCTCATGGGGACCTGGGCAACTTTCTGGATGATACTGGATTCCTAAACATTTTCTTTTTTCGCTGAAAAGCCCCGCGACGGTTTGATCGTTTAAATTAACCTGCGTAACTTTGACATCCGCGGGCAAAGTTTTTTCGTCGACCGCGTAACCGTGATTTTGGCTGCTCATATAGATTCGATTTAGAAGACTGTCTTTGATCGGGTGATTAGAACCCCGATGACCAAACTTTAACTTGTAAGTCTTTGCGCCCAGAGCAAGACCCAAAATCTGGTGACCCATACAAATCCCAAAGATAGGAGTTTTTCCCAAAAGCTTTTGCACGGTTTCGACAGCGACTTGGACATCGCCCGGATCACCAGGGCCGTTCGTCAGCATCACTCCTTGAGCTTTGTAAGCCATCACGTCTTCCGCCGAAGCCCTGGAGTTAAAAATTTTTATTTCAGAACAAAAATGGGATAGCTCCCGAAGAATATTTTCTTTGCTGCCAAAGTCGATGACGGCCATTTTTGGACCGCGCAGATTTTCACCTTTTCGAACTTCAGCCTGCTTGCGAGACACTTGGTAAACCCAGTCTTTATCGATTTTCTTTTTTTGATCGATCAAAGTTTTTGCACGAGTTTTTGCTTCTTCCACAGATGAACCCACAACGATGGCTCCCCAAGGCGTCCCTTGCCGCAATCTTAAAACTAATTTGCGCGTATCGATCTCGCTTAAAAGGGGAATTTTTTGTTCCTTTAAACGGTTTTGCCAAGAAATATCTCGGGCCGAGTTTTGGATTTGTACGCAGACAAATCCTTCGATCCACAAACGATCAGATTCCCAAACTTTATCGTCGACGCCATAATTTCCCATCATCGGAGCGGTCATCACCACAATTTGACTGAAGTAGGAGGCATCGGTCGCAATTTCTTCGTAACCGGCATGAGAGGTATTAAAGACGACTTCTCCGGCCCGCTCGGCAGGAGAGGAAAGCTTTCCTGAAAATACTTCGCCTGTTTCTAGAACAAGATGGCCATGAAACAAAGTTGTCACCATATTCCTTCCCGACACATACGTAATAAAGCTTGTCGAACGTAAACTCCGCACCGGACTTGTTCAAGGATAATTGAGCGGGAATCTGATTTGATTTCAGGAGATAACTCAACTCCCCAGTTCACAGGCCCTGGATGCATAATAAGCGCGTCTTTCCTAAGGGCTTTGATATTTTTAGAATGAAGGCCCCAATCCGCGTTAAAACCTTCCATGCTTATCTGGGCGCCGTGCCGCTCTTTTTGAGTCCTTAAAGCCATCACCGCATCACACCACTCAAGCCCGTCTTCGGCTTTGGTAAACTGGCTTACTTTTAAGTTTTTCGGCAGAAGGCTAGCAGAAGCAAAAATTCGAATCTCATACCCTAGATGAGGCGCAAGCTCGAAATGGGATTGCGCCACCCGACTGTGAGCAATGTCCCCAACCATAAAAAGTTTTTTTCCTGCTAAAGTGCCCCATTTTTCAAACAGAGTGAAGGCATCCAAAAGAGCTTGTGTCGGATGGCCTTTTATTCCCCAGCCAGCATTGATAACTGGCACTTTGAAAGGGGTCGAAAATTCAGTCAAACTGTAATCGTCTCCGGCTCGAACGATGAGTACCGCCGGGTCCATCGCACCTAGGTTTAAAAAAGTATCTTCTAAGCTTTCTTCTTTTTCCAAACTTGTTGCTGCTTTGCCCTGAATCACAACCGAGTGATAGCCCTCGCGCTGACAGGCCACCTCAAAACTAACTCGCGTTCGAGTGCTGGGCTCAAGGAACAATAGAATCGCTGATCCCCGACCCTGAAGTGAAGATGTCTTTTCCTGCTTTAAACTTTTTGCTAAATGAAAAAGGCTAAGGATTTTTTCTTGTTTTAAATCTTTAAGATCAAGCAGACCTTTGAGGTGGGACATTGGCCCTGAGGCTAGCGGAAAATATTGATCTCTGTCAATGAACTCGGGTCAAAATTCGTTCCCACCGCATCGAGGGTAAGCGGTCGCCCGCCCAGAGTTGTTGGCGATCTAAAGATAACCAGATCAAAGAAACTCGGCCAAAAATTTGTCGGGTTGGAACAGTGCCCCAGTCGCGAGAATCATCGCTGACATCGCGATTGTCTCCGAGCAAAAAGACCTCGCCAGGGGGAACCACAAGGGCCTGAAAAGATTTACTGGGTTTTATATTCTCAGGTTTCATTAAAATGACTTGCCATGAAACGGATCCGAATTTTTCTTCAAAGAGGTCAAACAAATCAGGGTTGGGAATATTAGACTTACTTTCAATCAGGCTATAGGTGAGTGGAATCCCATTGATGATTAATCGCTTATTTTTAATTTCAATTCGATCGCCAGGCACGCCAATAACCCTTTTGACGTAAGCGATCTTTTCTTGGGTGGAATAGTAAAAAGTAACAATATCTCCTCGGGATGGCTCATTTGATGCGCCGTAAGCCACCTGGGAAACAAAAATAAAGTCTCCCGGCATCAAAGCGGGCTGCATGGACCCTGAAGGAACTCTGAAAGGAGTTAAAAAATAATGTCGAACTAAACCCGCCGCAAAGGCTGCCAATAAAACAATAATTGCTAACTCTTTCCAACCTTTTAAAAGTGTCATCGCATAATTTTCATAGGGCGGATCCGATCGGTCAAACAATTCTTCTACTTCTTCCTGGGAACTTAATGAACTTTATGAAACATTCGCTCTTTCCGCAGAGTTGAAAAATCGCAAATATAAGAAGCTGAAGCTAAAGTATTTTCGCAGCTAAGCCAGATGACCCAAGCATGTCCCATAAGATAGTGCTCGGGAACAAAACCCCAGACCCGGCCATCGCTGGATTGATCACGGTTATCACCCATGAAAAAGAAATGTTCTGGGGGAACGTCGTATGTTGTTTTTTCCTTGGAGTGAGATTCGTTTTCATAAAAACGAATCTGATGAGTTTCACGGCCTGAGTCTTCTTCGAAGTAGTGAAATCCCGCCTCATCGCCATCTCGCGGAGGGGATGATTCCGTGATCCAGAGCTGACCATTAACAGTGATACGTCCATTCTCTACTTCGATTTTGTCACCAGGAAGGCCTATTAATCTTTTGATGTAGTACACATTCGGGTTTTCTGGATATTTAAAGACAATGACGTCTCCCCTTTGTGGCTGAGTCCAATGAAAAAGCCACTGGTCGCTGAAGGGAAGGCGCAAGCCCATCGAGGATTTTAAAACAAGGATATGATCATGCACCAAAAGATTGGGCACCATGCTTGCCGAAGGAATAACGAAGGGTTCAAATATCGCCCATCGAACACTCAGAATTAAAAAGATAGGCACTAAAAAACTAAAAAGAGCCTGTCCCCAGGTTGCCTGGAGGCCCCGGGCTTTCATAAGTTAATTAACTCCGTGAAAGAAACGACCCCATCGGATCGTTAACGGATTGCACACCATCGAAAGAATCGGCAAGGTCTCTTCGCAGCTCAGCCAAACAAAACTGGCTTTTCCTAAAATGTAAGAGCGCGGCAGGAAACCCCACTCACGACCGTCCCGTGAGTTATCGCGATTATCACCCATCATAAACAGCTGATCTTCAGGAACGATCACCGGTCCATAAGTTTCATTGCTCTGGCCTTTACGCAATAAAATATCGTGGTCTTTATTTTCAAGTTGCTCGGTGAAGTGAACATAGTTGTCTTTTGAATCTTTGTAACGGCCTTCACCATTGAAATCAGCATCTCGAAGCCATTTGTAGTCAATGTCAGTCATTGGTGCTTTTTTTTCCATAGGCTTATCATTGATATACAAAGTTCCGTGCTCATAATAAATTTTATCACCAGGGAGACCTACGGTTCTTTTGACAAAATTGGTGCTCATATCCTGAGGAAATTTAAAAACAATCACATCCCCCCGTTGCGGCTGGGCCCATTGAGCCAACCATGTTTCGCTAAACGGAAATCGAATCCCATACGCTAGCTTATTGACGAAAATATGATCGTGGATTTGCAAAGATGGCAGCATACTTCCGGAAGGAATCACGTAGGCCTCGATCAGCGCCCAACGGATTGTAAAGGCCGCAAGCACAGCAAGGAATAATGAGCCCCAGCCCTCTTTCCAGAAATCCCGACTTCTCAAATTCCAGTTACTGTACTTTCCCACTTATTCCTCCACTTTCAAGATCGCCAAAAAAGCTTCTTGCGGAACATCGACCGTGCCAATCTGCTTCATTCTTTTTTTTCCTTCTTTTTGGCGTTCAAGAAGTTTTCGCTTACGGCTGATGTCACCACCATAACACTTGGCGGTCACATCTTTTCTTAACGCGCCCAAAGTTTCACGAGCTACAATTTTAGCCCCTATTGTCGCTTGAATCGCTACTTGGTATTGTTGGCGCGGAATCAGCTCTTTCATTTTTTCAGTTAAAAGCCGACCTCGATTTTGAGATTTTGATCTGTGCACAATCAACGAAAGGGCATCGATGGGCTCGCCATTAATTAAAATATCCATTTTCACGAGATCGGCCTCTTCGAAAGCCATAAACTCATACTCTAAAGAAGCGTAGCCTTTTGAAATTGATTTAAGGCGATCGTAAAAATCCATGACCATTTCATTCATCGGAAGCTTGTACTCGATAATGACTTTGGTTTCGGTGACGTAATCCATTTTGATTTGATTTCCGCGTTTGTCTTCGCAGAGTTTTAAAATGGCCCCGATATAATCCGTCGGTGTATGGATCGTGACCTTCACGTAAGGCTCTTCCATTTTCAAAATTGCGGTTTCCACTGGCATTTGCGAAGGATTATCTAAAAACATTTCGGTGCCGTCGGTTTTATAGATTTTATAAACGACTGTCGGCGCCGTCGTGATCAGATTTAAATTAAATTCTCGCTCTAAACGCTCTTGCACGATTTCCATATGCAAAAGTCCTAAGAAGCCGCAACGGTAGCCAAAACCTAGGGCCGCGGATTTCTCAATTTCAAATGTCAGACTGGAATCATTCAGAGCTAGCTTATCTAAAGCGACTTTTAAGTTTTCGTAATCGGTCGCATCGATCGGGAAGATCCCGGCGAAAACCATTGGTTTGATTTTTTTAAAACCCGGCAGCGCTTCGGTCGCGCTGCCTTTGTAAGACGTCACGGTATCGCCCACTTGCACGTCGCGGATATCCTTAATTCCACAGATGATGAAGCCCACTTCACCGGCTTCCAGAGCGTCTCCGTAAACCGCAAAAGGAGCAAAACGTCCAACGCGCAGGACTTCGTAGTTGCGATCGTTGGCCATAAATTTAATTCGATCTTTCACTTTCAGCTGGCCATCCATCAAACGCAAAAGGACAACAACACCTTGGTAAGAATCAAACCACGAATCAAAAATCAATCCCCGCAATGGCAGATTTTTATCAGCTTGCGGAGGCGGAATTTTTTCAACGATGGCTTCCAGAATTTCTGGGATGCCTTTAAGCTCTTTGGCGCTCGCATGAATGATGCCGCTGCAGTCCAAACCGATCGTATCTTCGATCTGTTTGCGCACGCCTTCAGGATCTGCCGAGGGAAGATCGATTTTATTTAAGACAGGAATGATTTCTAAATTATTTTGAATCGCTAAGTAAACGTTGGCTAAAGTCTGAGCTTCGACGCCTTGGGCGGCATCGACGATGAGCAATGCTCCTTCACAAGCGGCTAAAGAGCGAGACACTTCGTAACTAAAATCCACGTGTCCGGGAGTATCGATCAAATTGAAAAGATACTCGTTCCCGTCTTTGGCTTTGTATTTCAGCGCAACGGTTTGCGCTTTGATGGTGATGCCACGCTCGCGCTCGAGCTCCATATTATCTAAGAACTGAGCTTTTTGTTCACGGTGAGACAGGGATCCGGTGACGTTCAACAGCGCATCGGCCAAGGTTGATTTACCATGATCGATATGGGCAATGATGGAAAAATTCCTGATCAGCTTTGGATCCATTAAAGTTTTTTAGCCAGATCTTTCAGTTGGTCAACTTTGTTCAGGCGCTCCCATGTAAAGCTTTCTTCCTGACGACCAAAATGTCCATAAGCAGCGGTTGGAGAATAAATCGGTCGTAATAAATCAAAATCTTTTGTGATTCGAGCCGGCTTTAAACTCCACAATTCACGAATCGCTTTTTCTAATTTTTCAGGACCTAATTTGCTGGTGCCAAAATCGTTGACGGTGATACTGACAGGCTCAGCAACACCAATCGCGTAGGCCACTTGCACTAAACAACGCTCGGCTAATCCTGCGGAAACAATGTTCTTTGCAATGTGACGTGCGGCATAGGCTGCAGATCTGTCAACCTTTGAAGGATCTTTGCCAGAGAAAGCACCGCCGCCATGGGCTCCATGTCCACCATAAGTATCAACAATAATTTTACGACCTGTTAATCCAGCATCTCCCATCGGACCACCCGTCACGAAACGACCCGTGGGATTGATATGATACTTTGTTTTGCTATCAATCCACTGAGAAGGCAGACATTTCTTAATCAATTCATCTTGGATAAATTCTTGAATTTCTTTCAGCTGAACATGGTCGGCGTGCTGAGTGGAAATCACCACTGTATCGATTCTTTTTGGCACGCCATTTTCATATTGAACAGTGACTTGCGATTTAGCATCGGGGCGCAGCCAGTTGACCTTGTTCGCCTTACGAAGCAATGAAAGTTCTTTGACCAATTTATGGGACATCGAAATTGAAAGAGGCATCAACTCTGGAGTTTCATTGACCGCATAGCCAAACATCAAACCTTGATCGCCAGCACCCTGCTCATCGCTTAAGGTTTCTTTGACACCCATGCTGATATCAGAACTTTGCTGACCGACGGCCACAATCACAGCACAAGTTTTATAATCAAAGCCTTTGTCCGAATGATCGTAACCAATTTTTTTAACGGTCTCACGCGCGATATCAGTGATATTAATTTTTGCAGAAGTACTGATTTCTCCGGCAACGGCAATCAAGCCCGTAGTTAACATTGTTTCGCAAGCCACGCGGCCCTTAGGGTCTTGAGTTAGAATTGCATCAAGGACAGCGTCAGAAATTTGATCAGCCATTTTATCTGGATGACCTTCAGAAACAGATTCACTTGTGAACAAGAAATTTTTCATAACAACCCCTCGGTGTTGGCTTTAAAAAACTATCAGTGCATTCAATCCTTTAGAATGCCTGAGACGCTAACAAAAAGGCCTGTGGGGGTCAAATAAAAACCCCGGAAGACGGGCGTCTGCCGGGGTTCTGAAGCTTGTTTGTTAAGCTCGAAAAACTAGATCCTAATTGCTGAAATCTTAGGCCGCTTTTTTAAGGCGCGGAGCAAATTCCAGCTGTCCATTGAGCTGATTTAAGCGACCTCGCCTAGAGAGCTCAGGCCTTTTATGATTCTTAATTGCTTTCTTGATCTTTAATAACTGCCGGCTCAACTTGGCTATGACGTCATCAACAGCTGCATAAATATCGTTACTTTCGGACGAGGCTTTAAAGTATTTATGGGGCGTGTTGATAGTGATCTCAACACAAAAGTTATGTTGGCTTTTACTGTAGTGGGCTGAGCCCTGCCCATCTTTAAGTAGGAAGCGTGAAATCTCTGAAAGTCGTAACTGTGAATACTCGCTGAGTGAGGACGAAACATCAAGATGCCGGAAGGTGTGCTTCAATTTCATGGGTTCTCCTTTGAACTCGACTAAAGACCTATCGGCAAGATCTTCTTCTAAAATGAAGGCTAATAAATTTATTTTTTGATCCCAACTTGAGACATTGTGGAAAGCCTAAGGTTTTAAGCTTTCCTGAAATAAAACAGCAAAATGATGCCCAAAGACATCAGTAAAGAACCGATGTATTTAAGCCAGCGCCCCGGGTCATAATTAATCGAAAAAATGCTGGCGATGGGCTCACCTTGCGCATCTTCTTCGAAACTGGCCTGATAAACGAGAAGTCCGTTCACTTTCAGGGGCTCATTCATGCTGATCAAGTGCTCACCCTGTTGGGAGATAGAAACCCAACTTTTATACTCCGAAGCCTTTTGTACACCCTGGTACCTTTCGACTTCAAATTTTTTTAAATCAATCGAAAAATTAAGTGGCACCCGCTCTTGCGCATAGATTAAACGGTACACGGCTCCACCGTTAGAAATCTTTAAAGCATCATTTAAAACGATCCACTTTTCTTGGTTCAAATATTTAACTTTCACTGCTGAGACGGTCATTGCGGTTGGATGATCTTTTTCGACAACCTCCCACTGCGATTCCGCGTGGGGCAGATAGCGTAAAATCTTAAGCTTAATATCCATCCATCCCAAGGGGATCGTATCGCCTTCTTGCAGGATCCCTTGGCTGAAGGGCCCTTTTAAATTTTTATGAAACACTTGATACTGAATCCCTTTTTCCTGAGCCACAAAGACAATGGCATTGCGATCAACCAGCGGAATTGGGTTTGGAGCCAGTATCACTTTTGCTGGTCCCAAATCTTGTTCGACGATTTCTTGGAGGTGATTTTGAACCAACCAATCAATATGATTGACCCTTGCATTTTGCAGTTGATAACGAAGACCTGCACCGGCCATTACATCGACAGTCGATAGAATTTTAGTTTGAGGAACGACATAGTTCTTAAAATCGATCACTTCAATATTAAATGAGCCTGTCGGAAGAACCATTGGTTTGCTAGAAGTTGGTGGATCCGAAAAGAAATCGACACTTTTTTTAGATAATTGATGAAAAGGGGATCCCTGCTCGGAGGAGTACAGGCTGAGCTCATTTTTGCTGACGATCACTTGCTGACTTGATTTATTGATTTCAACTCGCATAGTTCCATCAAGGCCCCATTGCTGAGTCAACCATGAGCCCAAAAGTAATAGTAATATTCCAATATGCGCACTGACAAATGAGGCGTGCTTTTTTTTCCATGGCCAGCGACTGACCATCACGGCAGTTAAATTAACTGCCAATACCGAGAGTGTCAGCCACATCCAAACAGTTCGATAAATTAGCCTACCGGCAGCTTCGGCATCGTATTTAGACTCAACGACTGTTCCAATAGCCACTAAAATGCAAATTGAAAGCATCACCGAAACAGCCAGCTTTAAAGAGGATAAAAATTTAATCACTTTTTTAAAGTTCATAATTTTAGATTAGCGCCAGCCCCAGCCCACTCTTAAGGCGATATAACTGGCAGTAACGGAAGCTGAGCTTGGAAACATTGAATAATCAATGACGACCGGCAAATAAGAGCCACCACCCATATCGAAATCAGCGCCCGCACTGAGCGTAATTGTGTAGGTGGACGTGATTAATGCGGTGTCAAGAACGGTACTGGCTTTTGAAATTGCGTAAAGCAAACCTAATCCTCCACCAGCCCAAACTTTTGTTGATCCATTAACAAAATTATATTTAGCAATTCCATAGCCCGAGAGATAACTAATACTAACATTACAAGCAGCCAGGGCTGCGCAAGATTCAGCCGCCTGAAACTGTTCAATCCCGCCCGCCCCGCGAAGTTGGAAAGCATTTGTATAATCGTAATCATAATAGCCAAGCAGGCCAAAGCCAGTACCGACCATGGCCGTCGAAAAGTTATTTCCGCCAGCTGTAAAGTTAACTGCCATTTTATTCATCAAGTAAGAACCGAGCAAACCCATGTGTTTAAAACTGGAAGTTGAAGATGACGCTTTGGAAGATTTCTTTTGTCCTGTGGCTTTCGAAGTTTTTTGTGGCCCCATCGAAACAGCTAATAACGTTTGCCCGACTTCAGGAATTCCTTTGATCACATTTGCAACTGCTTGATCACCTTTGATACTTGTGATCTGTAATAGCCCTCGTTTTTTACCTGTCGAGCTGACCGTAAAAAATTGGTCATTGATTTTCAAGTCTGAACCCTCAACAGAAATTAATGCTTTGGTGCCTTTAATTTTTTTAACTGTTGCGCTTTCAGCTGAAGAATACAGAAGAGTCAATATCACAAGTAATCGCACTGAAATTTTCATCCCTCACAGGCTAATTCATCGCGCTCTCCAATACAAGGCTTAGAAAGCGCCAAAATTTTTTAAATCGAAATGAATTTATTTTTAGCATTGAACCAAGACCAAGGTTGAGAAATATCTTTTTTGCAGACCAACAGGATAACATATCTCTAAAATTTGAAAGGTCATGAAAATCGTAATAACTTTTCTTCTTTTTTCTTTTGGAGTCATCAAGTGCTGGGCCTACCCGGCATTTATTGGTTATGCCTACAAAGCTTGTATTACGTGTCACTACAACGGGCAGGGTGGCGGCGCTTTGAATGACTACGGAAAAGCGTTGTTTGCAGCCGAAATTGCTTCCAGGTCACTTTATAATAGTAAAATAACTGCTGATGAATTGGGGGAAAGGTCACCCTTTCCGGGTCAATCATACCTGCCTAATTGGTATCGGCCGGGCTTTAAGTTTAGAGGCCTTTGGTTCCAAGTTGATCCTGGAAGTACAAGCTCTAAGAGCCGAGCCATCCCAATGCAATTGGATTTTAGCAGCGCTTTTTTATTTGATGAGAGTCAGAAGTGGGTTTCGGTGGCCACCTTTGGGTATATGCCAACTCCCAAAGCACTTGAAAATACATCTGGTCCCATTGAGAAACCCAGCAATCTGATTTCAAGAGAGTATTATTTGCGCTGGAATCCATCCAAAGAGTGGTTCGCCTATCTTGGGTTCATGGATAAAGTTTACGGAATCAGAACAAACGATCATACTGCTTTCAGTCGACAAAAAACAGGTCTTGCAATGAACGATCAATCGCATGGCGCAATGATCATGTATGTTATTCCAACATGGGAATTTACTCTAAATCCATTTATTGGAGACCTTCTGCAAGCCTCTGATTTAAGACAAAAAGGCGCCTCTATCATGATCGAAAAAGATTTGGATGAAAAACATCGTATTGGTGGAGCCGTGTTAGCTTCGGAAAATAGTTATTTGCGATGGACTCGGGCCGAGATTCATTCAAAACTTGGCTTTGGCGAGGGAAATAGTTTTATTACTGAGGGTGGTGTGATTCAAGATCAGCCTAAGGGCGACAAGGCAATTCTTGGAGCTTATGCCTTTATTGAAGGGCTCGCGCAGTTTGCGCGAGGATATTCTTTTATGTCGCAAATTGAATACTATAATAAAACTATGTCTCCCCTAAGTCCTGATCAGATCAAGTGGAGCTTTGGATTGCTTATGTTCCCTGCACCCAGTTATGAGGTGCGAACAACTTTAATTAATGCCCGAACTCAGTCAGATTCAGGGGTCAGTGCCGACCAGTGGCAGGCTCAACTTCAGTTTCATGTGGCACTGTGAGGATTTATGTTACGTCAAAGGCTTGTTATATTATTGATCGCTGGAATTTGGACTCAGGCCACTGCGTCTCAGGTAAAAAAACCGGTTGCTCAGCAGACGCAAAGTAAAAAATCTCGTGCGCCTAAACCAACGCCGGCTCCCACACTTCGTACTGAAACCCCTCCAGCTTCGAATGCCGTAAAGCTGCCTATAAAAACAGATCGTACAGCGAATCGCCAAGGAATTATTTTAGATTATAATAGTTGGTTTGAAAATATTCGCATTCAAGGCGGAACACCCTATGAAACAAAGGCGTTACTTTATGGGATAGGGGTTTCATATGAGTACAATCTTCTGCGGCTGACTTGGGGCTGGGGCCTGGGCGGCGGACTGATTCATGGTTATGCTGTTTCGGGGGACTCGAGTGATACATCATCCTACTACGCAAAGCGTGTACCGCTAGAAATTGGCCGCTTCAATGGACGAATTTTTCGGCGCGTGAGTCCACGCTTTGACTTGGGATTACTCACCAGCGTTCTTTATACGCTTACAAATTTTCCTGCCTCAAATGGCCTTACCGTCGAAAAATCGGGAAGTGTTATGATGGGAGCTTTCCTAGATACTCGCTGGCGCCTGGATGGACGTTGGGAGCTGATTCAAGCTTTTGGCACGTTCAACCGGGGCCCTTCATTAGCCTGGCGCTTAGGCGCGATTTATATTTTTTAAAATCATTAGTTACATTCCTAGAATCCAAGTTTTAATAACAACAATATCTTCACTTGAAAGACTGCCATTCTGTGGCATATCACCGGAGATTCCAGTGGTGTTTCCTCGGATGCGGGTATAGAGCATTGAGTCGGCTAAGCTGCCAGCGACAACTCGGCCATTGGAAACGAATTCAGCGGCGGTCCACGCCGACCAGCTCCCGTGACAAGCAAAGCAACTACTTAACATGACAGTGCGAGCCGCGAGAAAGTCAGCGCTTCCAGAAACTGTGGACCCATATTTCAAAGCATCGGACGTTGACGTATTGTACGGCGACCGTCCGCAGCCAAAGATTACAAAGAGTAGTAAAAGAGCTTTCGTTCTTTTCATCAGATCATTTGCTCGGCTACTTGCCAGGCTTCGTTGGTAGTTTAACATTTAAAGTCACATCGTCATCAACGCCGACACCCATATATTTAATCCCAGTGATTTTAAAATCGCTCAGCTTAATTTTGAACTGCGCGGCTAATTCATTGCCAATCATTTTATATGTGCCCGTAACTTTTTTTTCTATTCCTTTAATCTTTAGGATTCCAAAACCAGTTCCATTTTCACCTTCGCCTTTTACAAGAATCGCTTCAGGAAACTTGTCAGCCTCTAGATGTTTTCGAGTGTGATTGTCTCTTAATTCAATCCCCGTCTTCAAATTTTTAAGACTGACCTGAATATTTTCTGCCTTCACTTTGCTGCCGACAACTGTTGCAAAACCTTTTACGTCACTAGTCTTGCCAGTAAAATCTCCGGCTGGAATCAAGTGAATATCAAAAGCCGCCTCTGCGCCAAAAACCCCAGAACTCAAAATCATACACGAACAAAAAATCAAACCTTTAATCATTTAAACCTCCTTAAAAAACAATGCGGTGAATTCTAATTGATGGCAATATTTTTTCTTCAGCAGGCTAGTATCAAGAATAGGTTTTTAGAAAATAGTCCAATTTTTCTAGTAATATTTGCTGAGCCAACTTTCTATTTTTTTTCCACTCCTCGACTAGACCGACACTTGATGAATCGGAGACAACCTTAATTGAAAGAAATGGCACCGAAACTTTCTGACAAACAAAAGCCAGCGCAAAACTTTCCATATCATAAATATCACAAGGAACAGTTGGCAAGGTCACATCGACTCGATCGCCAGTACCGCAGGTAACACTCGGCAAATTCTTAAAATATCGTTCGGGGCTGATAATTTTTCCTTCGGCTCCAGGAAAAAAGCCGGGCGGCATGCCAACAGCCGTCAGATCAACATCTCTTTCAACAAATACTCCAACTTCAACAACAGAGCCCGTAGACAATTGATGACTTCCGCAGGTTCCCAAATTAATTGCGATATCATACTTGGAAGCACAAAGGTGCTGATAAGCTGTCACCGCAGAGCGGAGTTTTCCAATTCCTGTGTAACAAGAAATTATTTCGTGGACTTGAAATGAAACTGGTATTAATGATTTTTTTATTTCTGCGGGACTTGCAATGAAAACCGCCACTCGTGCCATTAGAAGAATTTTTTACGTTGCGAGGACGGAAGGATCTTTAGCATTTCTCGGTACTTTGCGACCGTTCGACGAGCAATCTGAATGCCCTCTTTAGCTAACAATTCAGCAATTTTTTGATCCGACAATGGTAATTTTAAATCTTCTTTAGCAACCAGATCTTTAATTTTTAGTTTTACAGATTCACTGGCTAAATCATGGCCATCAGAAGAAGTGATTCCAGAGTTGAAAAAATATTTCAGCTCGTAAATTCCTTGTGGAGTGTGCATGTATTTTGATGTTGTGACGCGACTGACGGTTGATTCATGCATTCCAATGTCATTAGCAATATCCCTGAGGACCATCGGTTTTAAAAACGCGGATCCTTTTTCAAAAAACTCGCGCTGATGTTTCACAATACTTTCAGCGACTTTATATATTGTCCTTTGTCTTTGATGGATGGATTTAATCAGCCAAACGGCCGACTTTAATTTTTCTTGAATATAGTCGGTGTCTTTTTTGTTGGCACCAGCTCCCTTAGTCAGCATGTTCTTATAAAAATTAGAAATTTTTAATCGCGGCAGACCATCTTCATTCAATGACACGCTAAAGTCGTCTCCGACTTTATAAACATAAACGTCAGGGCTGACATAATGGGTGTCTTGCGGCAGAAAAGATCGACCCGGTTTAGGTTCCATAGAATAGATAATTTTGCACATCTCAATGACTTCAGCGATATCTTTGTTCGTCGTCTTTGCGATGGCTTCGTAGTTTTTCTTTTCTAAATCTTTCAAATGATTGTTGATCAAATCAACGAGGTCCTTGGTATCTTCTTCCAAATGCTTGGCTTGAACTAAAAGACATTCTTTTAAATCTCTGGCACCCACACCCGGCGGATCAAATTCGTGAATTAAACTTAAGGTGTCTTCTAAATCTTCAATGGGGATATTTTCTTCCTGGCAAATTGTGTCCAACGGAGTTTTTAAATACCCATCGTCATCAATGTAACTAATAATAATTTCCGCGACATTTTGTTCATACTCGCTAAAACCATTCATCTTGGCTTGCCAAGATAGATGTTCATGCAAGGTTTCGCTGGTGGTAATTGAGTTTTCGTAATTCATAATCTCTTCGCTGCCTGACATGCCCTCGCGAGGAGGTTTCATATTGGCTTCGAAGTAGTTTTCCCACTCAAACTCATCTTGTTTCTGTGGATCCTGAGTTGTTTGATCGGGTCCTGCCGGGTCGATCACTTCAGCAGCTTCTTTTATTCTTTTTAGATCTTCTTCTTTCAGATCTTGAGACTCTTCAAGAATGGGATTCTCTTGAAGCTCAGCATGGACTGCATTTTCCAGCTCCATGCGCGACATTTGCAAAAGCTTAATGGCTTGTTGCAGCTGCGGCGTGATCACCAGATTTTGGCTGAGATTCATGGTCTGGCGTAAAGCCATTTTTCGTTATCCCCTACAGTTTAAAATTTTCGCCCAAATAAAACTTACGGGCGAGCTCACTTTGAGTGATTTCTTGTGAGCTACCACTCACTTGAATTTTACCATCCTTCAAAATATAAGCATAGTCACAAATGCCTAAAGTCTCACGGACATTGTGATCAGTGATCAGGACCCCTATACCTTTGGCCTTAAGGTCACGAATTATATTTTGGATATCCGCCACCGCAATAGGGTCGATGCCGGCAAAAGGCTCATCTAGCAATAAAAATTTGGGTGATCCTGCTAAAGCACGGGCAATTTCAACTCGACGCCGTTCGCCGCCGGAAAGTGAGTAACCAAAGCTGTCACGAATATGGGCAATTCTAAAATCAGAAAGCAAAAGCTCTAAGCGCTCGGCTCGTCGGACGCCATCAAAGCCATGAGCTTCAAGAGCGACAGAAATATTATCTGACACTGACAGTTTACGAAAAATACTGGGCTCTTGGGCAAGGTAGCTAAGACCAATCTGCGCCCGCCGATACATGGGTTCTTGAGTGATCACTTTATTATCTAACATAATTTCACCCGCATCAGGGGTGACCAGACCTACGACCATATAAAAAGATGTGGTTTTTCCAGCCCCATTAGGTCCTAGTAAGCCAACGACTTGGCCGGCCTCGACTGAAAAAGAAACCTGATCGACGACCTGCCGTTTTTTGAAAGCTTTTGAAATATTTTTTATTTCTAACAAACTGCTCATATTACATCATTTCTTTTTTTTATCATCCATCGTCGCTCGGACATTTTCAACTCTAACTTTCTTCCCACCGTCCAGAAAGACAATCTGTTGACCGCTCAGTTCATCGTTATTTTGATAAACTTTGGGATGACCCAAAAACGTAAACTTATTTGCGTCAATGTCCAGGTTCATCGTTTCACTAACGGCATATTTATCTGTGTTGCTGACGCGGACTCCACCGGAAAGAATAATATTTTTTAAGGTTGATTTATTTTTCTCGTAAATAAAGGTGGCTGCGGGACCTTCTATTTTTGTTTCATTATAATGAATAACGACATTATCCAAAAATTTAGCTTCGTGATTTTTTCCACTAAATTCAGCATTTCCACAGGACAGATCAAATTTTTTATTATCTTTCATCTCTTTAGATGCCAGAATCCGGTTTTTGACTAGCATTCGGCTTTTTTCAATCTCGACGACCATTTCAGAACCCTTAACTTTTAAACCGGCTCCTTGTTCATCTTTTGGGCCTTGCATTGAAATTGGACCACGACTTATGATCAATCGTTTTCCAGCGTCGTACACCACTTCATCCGTTTGAAATACATAACCGTTAGTTGAAGTAATTTTAACATCGCCAGTGATTTTCATTCCTTTTGATTTCATATCAATTTTTCCAGATTGTCCCGTCACAACGAAATCTATTTCTTCTTTATTATAGAACTGCACCTTAACGGTTTTTAAAAGCCAAGAAATATTTCCCTGGGTGCCTTCTGCTTCTTTGGCAAAAAGCTCCCAATCATGAGACCCTTTTTGACTTTCTACTAAATGAATTCCAGACGCTTTTTGCAAGGCCTCGTTCGGATCACTTTTTGGTTTGACCGAACTGGCATCGCTTTCAAACTTTTCCAAGTGTTGAGGAAAAATAATCAAAATCTCAATAAAAAGAAAAACTATGATCGAGATAAAGATCATAGTTTTAAATCGAGGACCCGTCATACAAACAACTTAATTGGTTTTTGGCTCATTGGGTTTCTTGGTCACTGCAAAATTGATCTCACCTGCTCCAGCCTCAGTGACAGTAAACATCACTTTCTTAACAGTCAGGATATCTACGCCTTTGTCGGCCTCAATAGTTACTTTGTTCCAAGCATTCGGATCATCTTTTGGATTCTGTACGGCCTGATCGACAGCATCTTTGATCTGCTTCCCGAGAAGAGCCTCATTTTCTTCTTTAGCTCGCTTTAATCCCGTTTTCATTTCATCAAATAATTTTTGGATCATCCAATCCTTTTGATTTTTTACATCGCTGAAGGTGGCGATCACCGTTTTATCTAAAATAATTTCCTTATTTGAAACAACGACCACAAAGGCAGGCTTTAAATCTTTCGTTGAGCTTGCTTCTGGAAGAGATAAATCCTTATGCAAAATCAACATCTGCTCTTGCCCGCTGAAGTTTTGGAGTAAGAAAATAACTAACACGGTGAACATGTCCACCATCGCCGTCAAAGAAAGCATGGCAACAACGCCTCGTTTTCCCTTTCGACGCTTTAAAATATTGTGATTACGAAATCTTTCACCGGGTTTGTAAATCGCCATTAGTTGGGTCCTCCGGTGGCTACAGAAATAGCTGGAAATCCTGAAATTAAAAGACTGTCCATTGCTTTTATCAATCGCTCATAGGCAAGCTCATCTGAGACGGCAACGACGGCATCTTTTTTCTCGGGGTATAATTGCTTCACACGCTGAAGCTGTGCAACCAGTCCCGCTTCATCATACTGACTGTTAATTAAGGGTAAGGCAAAAGCCTGTTTCCCGATTGTTAAAACATAGCCGTTAGTTTTTACATCAACTCGCAAGACGACATCCGCGTGGGGAGGCGGCGTCTGTGCTGGTTGTGTTTCTGACTTTTTGCCGTACAAAGAACTGCCAATTTGAATCATTGAAACTTGCGTCCATACCGCCGTGATCAAGAGGAATGAGATCAAGACGCTCATCAAATCGATGAACGGCACTAGATTCAGATCCATATTGGAACTTCGACCGCCTCGTTTCGAGCCTGATTCAACTTCTGACATACCGTAATCCTCAATCCTTCATTTTATCGCGATTAGACGCCACAAGATTCATTAAAGTCATGCTGCTTTCAATAACATCGTTTTCAGTTTTCTGAATTTGAAATTGGAACCAGCCGTAACAAACGATACAAAGAATCGCGACTGTTAAACCGAATGCAGTACAATTTAATGCGTGCGAAATACCTTCAGCTAAGATTTTTGCTTTTTGCGCGGGATCTTCTGCGACCACTCCGCGGAAGGCACCAATCATACCGATGATCGTTCCTAACAATCCGGCTAATACTGCAACGTTACCGAATACTGCAAGGAAAGGAACCTTGCCTTCGACTTTAGGAATTTCTCGCATAACGGCTGCGTCCATCGCTACTTGAATTTCTTCATCTGGGCGCTTGTTCATCGCTTGGATGAGGCCTGCTTTCACCGTATTTGTCAGCGGCGCCGGTCGCGAATCGCAGAAAGAGATAGCTTGGCGCAAATCACCAGCAACGACCATTCTAAAAAGTTGGTCGGTAAATTCTTTCTTATCAACTATCAAGGTTCGCATTTTCATAAAGCGATCCACAATAATGATCAAAGCCAAAATCAAAATCACAGCGATCGTGCCCATGACAGGCAAGCCACCCTCTTGAAAGGCTCTAATAATAAAATTACTGTTTTCTGGTCCCACGGTCTCTCCTCCTGTTATTTAGCTGCTCTAAAATTAAATGGATAAACAATATCGGCTGTCATTCCCTCGGGTACGTCTGGAAAAGTGTAGCTCGCGATTCGATCGCGCAAACAATTTTCGACGGCTTTGTTATTCAATGTCGAACTCTTAACTTTGACATTGATGGCTCGCCCGCCAGAGACGATCTCCCAACTCATAAAAACTTTTCCTTCGATCTGTCGGCCTCGCTCAAGACGATTTAATTCTTTCACATAACAACCACGAATTTCATTTTGGTTGTGACGAATCACGCGACGAACCGCTTCTCTATCAATTGTTCCAACGAACTGAGCTTCTGAATCCCCGGGTTCAACCGCGACACTTGTTTTGTCGCCGAAACCATCAGCGCTTCCGTAAAGACCTTGTCCGGTGCTTCGGCCTTTAGTTCCAATACCAGAAATTCCTTCAGTCGCAGTGCCTTTTCCGCCAGCGCCCGTGTCTTTAAATTTGGAGCCGAGATCATCGCCGGCTCGATTGCTGTCCATTCCGCTTGTGCCGGTGGCCTTGTCGGCTTGGCCTAAAATTCCGCCAGCTCCCGAGTAGCTTGGATCTAATTTTGCGCGACTGCCGCCAGAACCGAAAGCACTGAAGAGCCCCGCTTTTGATAAATCTTTTTTATCACTCTGAGCATTGGCGCCGGCCTTTTCACCCAATTTTAACGCGCCACCTTGCTTGGTAGAAGTGAATTTTTTTGGACGATTTTGCGAATTAGGGATCGGCGCCACTTCAGCAGCCCTGCCAGCCATCGCATTTTTGGAAGCTTTCTTTTCGGGCGAAGGCTGTCCTTGTTTTTGTTTTTCCTGCTTCACCTCTCCCACTTTAACTTTTTCTGGAGGAGTCTCGGAAGGTTTCGGCGGCTGAGGCTCTTGAGGCGGAGGCTTGACCGCTGGAACTTTAGGAGGGACATTAAATATAATTTGCGCTGTTCGAAGCATCTCTTCTTCTGTTTTTGCCATATCTTCGGTTGGCATTGTGACAGAAATGTAGAAAGCAAGTAAACCCGCAATGACCAGGGCCATGATCACGGCGGTCAGTTCAGGGCCGCTGAGTAAAAAGGCTGGAATCAGCGGCACGATCGGAGCTTGCGGTGCATACCGAACGAAAACTTGAATTTTTCCACCCATGAGGCTCAAGCAAATCATTTCACTTTGATCCAGTCGAACAAAAATCCCGTTTGGGTTTTTTGTACCTTTGCCACTCTTAATAATATCCGCTAATTCTTTTTTGCCTTGAGAGTGGATCAATTCAAAACCCATCTCTTCTGTCACGGCCACTCGTACTCCGCCTGAAATTTCCAACAAAGGCCAGCCCTTGGGCATCGCTCCCGCTGGAAGTGATATTTGATAATTCTCGCTAGCTCCAACGCGCACTAAACCTTGAGCTTTAAAATGATAGGTCGTTAGAATTCGCTCTTCCCATGCGACGATCACCTCAACAACTTGTCCCTTACCAGGTTTCAAATATTGTTTTAAATCTGTGACTTCGCTGGGCGGGGCAAAAGTTTTTTTATTTTTGTTAGAAGAAATTGATTTTGATAAAGCACTGCGAATTTGAGGTTTCGCAAAAGGCTTTACCTCTTCTTTTTTTGGCACTGAGGGACTGACATTAAAGCTTGGCTTACTAGGCGTTGGCTTTGCTAATGGAGCCGTTGGTTTTGAATCTTGTGTTTTTGCCGCAGAGACAGGCCTCGCTGCAGCGACTGGTGCAGCTGAAGGTATAGGCGGCGCTAGGGGCGCTGGCGAGGCTCCGGCCGGCTTTGGTACACCAAAAAAGAATACAACTTTATAAGGACCGACCCCGATTTCGTCGCCAGAAGAAAGGGCCGAATCCAAAACAGCCTGACCATTTTTGAAGGTTCCGGTTTGGGATCCCAGATCTGAAATATAATAACTGCCGTCACGCATTTCAATCAGGCAATGAATAGCAGAAACGCCCTCACCTTTTAAATCTAAATGGACTTCTGCATCCTGCCCAAGAACAATTTGGTTTTGATCAAACTGCTTTACTTCAAGCAGTTGATTATTTTTGAAGATTCTTAGAATCACTGGAGATTTCAATTTTCCCCCCGAACTCGTTGCATATCTTCGGTTGTCTTGCGCATTTCGGGAATAAAGTTTTCACGCAGCTTAATCAGCCTGCGATAATTAAAGTTTTTCTTTTGAAATAAATAAAACATGTCAGGCTTCTGAGAACTTCCTTCAACTAATTCATCTTCAAAGTTCAAGGTCGCACGCCTCTCTTTGGGTTTTTTTCCCGTGTCTTGAGCAGAAGCGCACACTCCAAAAAGAGTGACGACGATCAAAATTTTAATGCCTCTGATGAGCCGTTTCATAACTGGAACTCCAAATTGGCTAGCCATGTTCTATTGTAAACCTATCTTAACCTTATTCTCCAAGTCCTTTATCCGAGAGCGCTGTTCTGAAGTACCACCTACAAACTTTAGTCTGTTCAATACATCAGACCCTTCTTTGTATTTTTTCAGAACCTCGATCAAGAGGATAGCTTGGTTGAATAAAATATCCTTATTGTTGCTTTGATCCTTAAGCGCCTTCTCGTATAAAGCCTGAGCCTGTAATCCTTTACCAGTCGCAGTCAGCGCGATCGCATAGTTGTTCAAAACTCGGAAATCCCGTAAGCCTTTTTGATAGGCAGTCTCTAAAGCAACGACGGCTTTGCTATAATTTCTTTGATCTACGAAGATAGCGCCCAAATTAGCGGCAATCACTCCGTCTTGGGAGTTCAAACTGAAAGCCTGACGAAAGGCCTGAAGTGCTTCGCGATTTTCTTCTAGGGCTAAATGAATAATTCCTAAGTTATTATAAATTTCTGCAGAAGGTTGAATTTGCGCAGCCTTTATTAGCAAGTATCTTGCGGTGGAAAATCTTGCTTTTTTATAGTTATAAAGAGCCAATGCATTCAAAGCTTTGGCATCCGACGAGTTTTGCAGCAAAGCTTGAGTCGCTACCTTAAAAATATTCTCATCATTTTGTGACCGAATAGCTTCATCTAATAAGTTGGCGGTGGCTTTTTGCGCCTCTTTTGGAACATTATTTCCTGAAGCCGCAACCATTTGTGAGGGTGCCTTTTCTCTAGCTGGGGCCGTGACGCTGGCGTTGGATTCGTCACCCGTTGCAACATCCTCATCACGATCCGCAGGCTGCGGCTTTGAAGCACAAGAAGTCATCAATAACGTGACAACTAAAAGGATAAGTTTTTTCATTTGGTCATCCAATTCACAAGATGGCTATCCATTCCCACTTCACCGCCGTCATAATATGATTTGGGATCCACCTTATTCATAAATTCTAGAGCCGTATGGTAAGACTCAGGAAAAGCCTCAAGCTCCCAAGCTTTTTCCACAGCTTTCTGATAGCTTTCACGGGCCTGCTTAAACTGGGGCTGGGCTAACTCTTTTTCAACTTTCTCTTTATACATTTTTTGATCATCAGCACTAAATCCTTTCGGCACAGGTGCTTTAACAAAACTGTCTCCCATGTGCTGATAGGCCTGCCCAGAAAGTGCTAAGCCTGAGATAATTTCGTCAGCGCTATCATAATCAATAACATCTTTAATAATTTTGTTTGTTTCCTTAAGGGCCTGCAACTTTTCATCGATCGACCGCTTTAACTTTGCTGGATCTGTCGACAACTTGATGGCCTTGTATTTAACTAAGGCTTCTTCCGCATCTTTCATGCGCGCCTTAGCCGGAAAGTTAGCAACACCTTTACGTTTTGCAGCGGGCATCCTGCGATAATAACTTAAAACTTTAGCTCGCCACTTTTCAGATTCATCCAACTTTCTCTGCCCTTGATAAAGCTCCATCAAACGAAACTGAGCTTCAATGGCTTTGCTTGCATCGCCACGGGCCATTTCGACGAATTCTTCAAAATGCTCGATGGCCAATTTTTTATGCCCTGCTTTGCGATGAATTTGCGCAATACTAAATAAAGCGTCAGAATGATCTTGATTTTTTTTGCTAGTTTTTAAAACTTCATCATAAGCTCGCAAAGCTTCGTCATTTTTACCGGCCACCTCATAAAGTACAGCTGCTGTAAAGATTAAATTTCCGGCCAGAGAATCTTTCATATCTTCGTGCGCCACTTCTTTAAATAATCTAGCGGCGTCTTCAAACTGCCCAGCATCTTGCAAAAGCTTGGCGGACAATCTTTTCGACTTAAGCTTTAAATCTTTATGATCTTGCGACTTTGAGTTTGCAACTTTTTGGTAACTGATCAGTGCAAGCCCATTTTGCCCACCCTTTTCATAGTTAACGGCCGCGTTGAATTCGGCTTGCGTCACTAGCTCTGACTTAGGATTTTGCTTTGCGAAATTTTCATACTGCACGGCACTTTCGGAAAAGTTTTTAGAAGTTTCCAGATCTTGTGCTTTTTTGAAGCTGGCTTTTTCTAAAACTTGGCGTATGTCAGCTCCGGCTTTCGAGTCAGAAATTGCAGGATTCAATAGCAATTCTGATCCTGTTTTTTCAAGACCAACATAATCTTTTTTCAAACTATATATATCTAGTATTAGATTTGCCGAATACTCGGCGTACTTACTGCGTGGATAATTTTTAACAATGCTTTTAAAAATATCGTGAGCTTCGTCGAAATAATTGTGTTGGTAATAAAGGCGACCAATTCGAAATTGAATTTCTGGGTTTTTTTCTGCTGTTGGAAAATTTGATGAATACCATTTTGAAGCTTTTATAAATTTTTCTTCTTTTGGATCTAACGGTACAGGGTCCACTGAATTGCCTAATTTTTTACTCAGCTCTTTATCCGAAGGAACACCTTTTTCCACAGCATGAATTAGATTCGAAGCCGCCTTACCGAAAAATTTACTTTGCTTGGCGTTCTCAACCACCCAGTTGTACTGGGTGGCAGCTTCATCATACTTATTCATGTCATATAATAGTTCGCCGTAATAAAAATGCATATCCCCAATTGCTGGCGCATCCATAAAAGTTGCTAGGTAAAGCTGATAAGCATCGTTAGCCTGACCTTGAGAAAACGGAGTTCTGGAATTCTGGGCGGTCTGATGCTGTTGAAGCGCATAATTCTTCAAAGTTGTTTCGCGAAGCTTATAGGAATTGCTGACGAGCTCCTTGTTACTAGCATTAGCCTGCAACCAAGCCCCTTTTGAATCGTAATCTTTCACCCACCTGTAAAGCTCTTCTTTAAATCTGGGGGAATTTTTTGCATAGAAATAGTACTGCACGATTTGATATTGATAATTGAATGCTTTAGCTCCATTTGGATCTTTTGCAATAAGGTTTTTAAGAAGATAACTTGCTGATTCCTTATTTCCACGTTCAGCATAATAGGTCGCAAGCTTTTCCATTTGCAGAGTCATATCGCCGCCAACTAAATCAGAAAAATAGGCCTCTGCTTTTTCAGCCGTGCCAGTTGCTGCATAAAATACAACCAGATCTCGAACCGCTTCGTTTTCAAGTTTGGATCTGTTGACCGCTTTTTTTGTGGCAAGCTCTGCTTCATTTTCGGATTTACCCGCACGAATAATACTTTCGATATAGGTTAAGGCTTGCTGAAATTTGCCCATCCGATAAAGCGTCCAAGCCCCTTTATAAACGGCGAAAGTGTGCAGCGGGTGAGTCTTATCTTTAATCAGCGGAGAATAATTTCTATAAGCTTCAACCCATTTATCATTATCAAAATGATATTCAGCCAAGGCGAAATAAGCTTCAGTGACAAAAGGACTATTCGGATATTTTTTAATTAATCTTGTGTAATACTCGATTCCCTTTTTTTGGTTTCCCAATTCAAAATGATTATACCCCAAGAAAAACAAAGCTTGGGCCATCTTGGGATCGCGCGGAAAATCTCTTTCAAACCATGTATAAAGTTGCAAAGCTTTGCGATTGTACTCGCGAGCTTCAACAGTATCTAAAACTGGCTTTACCTTTGTTTTTCCCGCTTGGAAGGCATTCAGTTTGCGATCGTACTCATTTTGCCTTTTAGCGTCGATGTAGGAAGATTTTTCGACATACAATTCGGCCAAACGCAGCCAAAGCTCTCCACGATTGGAGCTTTCTTTAAATTGCCGGGTCAGTTTGTACAGTTCATTAATCTGTTGATCTAGAATTTTTTCGTATTCAGCTTTAAGGCCGCCTTCTCGTTTAAAAATCTCTGCAGATCTTGGCGGCTTAATTTCCTCTAGATTTCTTTGAGTGAGGGGAGTGAAAGGAAGTTGCGATTCGGGCAATGAGGTTTCGCCCTTTTTCAATTGCAGCTTTCCACCGCGGCTTTCTTCTTTAATTTGTGCCATCAGCTCCGCGACGGTTTTTTTAGACGAGCCGTTCGCCATAGCCGTCGACCCGGAAGCAAGGAACCCGAAAATAACAAATGAGGACACAAATACGTGGTTTATCATAGTTACTCGCAACTTTGTTTTCCGAGGTAGTGGTAATTTCCCACCTCATCTAGCCAATATTCGCCTTTAAAAGGATAATATTGGTATCCGTTTTCGATGTAAAATTCACGGTTGATCTTGTCGTCAATCTGAGTCGAAGCTATATCATTTCCAATGATCTTCTTTTTAAGTGTATCTTTTTTCCCGCTGATCATCTCATAACGAATAAGACCTGCTTGCTCATAAAGGTCTGCAAGATCTGCCCGCATATTCTGTAGATGCACGCGCACCATTTCACCCATAGCTATTTTTTTGTTCTTTCCCCGACTAGCGATGATTTTTTGCGCGTACACACCAAGTGGAGTGCCGCGAATCGTAAGGTTGGCATCGATACGAGCTTTTTCATCATTTAATGTTTTCAGGTATTGAAACCCACGACGGATATCACCTTGCTCCAATGCATTTTTAAGAACTAAATAAGGCAGTCTAAGGTTGGCATTAGCTTCTTTTCCCTTTTTAATATCGTAAGCTTTCTCAGCTTCTAAATAGTATTCATAAGGGGAGCTATTTCGACTTAAAAATCCTGAAATTTGGGTTCTCACCGGTCCGTAAGTTTTTTCGAACAAGGTTAATACCTTTTCCATCTCGTCGTATTTGCAGATATAAAGATAAACAATCGCTCTTAAAAGCAAAGACTCAGGAATATAGAAATCTTCATAGTAAGCTGAATGTAAACTTTGAAAATTACTTAAGGCCGAGCGAAATCGCGCTCCTCTTAACATAGCCCAAGATTGTTCAAACATGGCTTGATGCCATAAGAAATGATCGCGAGGAACTTTGGCGTAAGCTTCGATAGCTTCGTCCCAACTTTGCTTTTGATACATGGATCTTGCGATGGCTAGCTGAGCGGCCACTCGGTTCGTATCTGTAACACCAGATTTTCCGCGAATCGCTAACAAATTTCTAAAAGAGTCTAAAGCGGCATCAGGTTTATTCTGAGAAAGCTCTGCTAATCCCCGACTGAAAAGCGCTTGATTATAGTAACTGCTGCCAGGTTGGACTCGATTGAAATAGTTAGAGGCGCCTACAAAGTCCTTATTTTTGCTCTTAATTTCGCCAATGCGGTAATGGATCATATCTTTGTTGTTATTTGGAATGTCGATGACATCAACCCTTGAAATTGCGTAGTCCAATAAAGTGTCGTCACCTAAGCTATCAGCTACAATCGATAGTTTTTCAATGGCTTGCTTTTTATATTTCGTATTATTCATTCGAATGACATCAACAAATTGAAACGCGGCCACTTGGCTCATCTTTAATTCCATCAGCATTAAGCCCAAAATATATTTTATCTGAGGTCGTTCTTCTGCTAATTCACCTCGGCGGGATAATATAAAAAGCTGACTGGCTGCGGCCTGGTATTGTCCCTTACCCGCAAGCTCTAAAGCCCGCGTTAGCTGCTGGTGAGCTGCAGAATTTGAATTATAACTTGGCGCTGGGCTCATATTTTTTCTAGCAGGCATGGGCTTTGACTGAGCCCGCTTCTTGCCTGCTGCCTGTGCAGATGGCTCCGTCACAAAGAGAACAGTGATGCTAGCCAAAACAGTCATGATAAGGCTTCGTGAAATTAGGTTTCTCATCTGTAACTAGCCTCCGGAAAAAAGAAACTGGCACCAACACTTAGAAACAGAAAATTAAAGTTTGAACTATTTTCTTCAATCCCTTTAGCCGCAAAACTATGCCAACTAAAGTCCCAGCGAACCGCGATCCCTTTAGTTACGGAAAATATTTGTCCTGTTCCTAAGTGCAAAGTTCCCGGCTTTTCGTTCGACTGAGTGCCGGTCACACCGTAGCCAGCAGAAAAATACATATCGAAAGGAATAATTTTTTTACTGAACAAACTAAATTTTCCGTACATAGGAAACCAAAGAATATCTAAGCCCAGATAGTCTTTAGGATAAATTAAATTATCAGTGCTCACATTTTGAAAATCTTTTAACTCTTTTGTCGATTTAGCTTCTGTTGTGCTTAAGTTAAAATAATTTGCTTCCAAACCCCAGGTTTCGTTCAAAAAATAGGCACCCTTTGCAACAAGTCCGTAGGTTTCAAAAAATGGATTATTTGTGACCAGATTTAATCCACCATAAAATTGGAAACGACCCGTTTTCGGCATATATCTTTTCTGAATGACAGAAACTTCTGAAAATGGAGCTAAGGTTCCTAGACCACTAAATGTTGCTTCTTTGGTGTCCGAAGTTTTTTCACTGCTGGGCGCTTCGTTATTTTTCTTGGCAGTGGCTTTTTCAAGTTCTAGTTCAATGACTTGTAACTCATCATTGTCTGAACTGGATTCTTCTTGCGCCCATCCCCGAATTGGAAACAGAGTAACCAAGAAAACAGCTATTAAGAAAATCGACTTCAACATAATTCCCCTCTAAAATAAATAGCTGACGCCAAAATCCATATTGGTCGTGTATGTCATACGCTCTTGAAAATCATTAAAACTCGGCTTTGAATTACTCGCTAAAATCCCTGGATTTCCCGATAAAAATGGGATTGGTGCTTGATGCGCATAAAGCCGCAGATCGACTCGCAAAGCCCATTGATGATTCAAATAAAACTTTTCTCCAACACCCACTGCCGCGGCGGGATAAGATTTATGAGCGTATTTAACTGTGCCTAGTGCGGCTGTTCCGAAAAGCGACAAGTTAAGAACTAAACTTTTTGAAAGACTCATTTTACCGTAAAACATTTTTAAGTTGTAATCTGCCATCAAGGCATATTCGGGGGCCGGGGCCCTTGTAAAATCTAAATTATATTTACTATTCAATTGATTGGCGTAGCTGGATTGCCCTGCAAAGTTTTTACTATAGATCAAGCCGAACCCATGATGTTCACTGGTGTGATAGTACACAGCTGCACCCAGTTTACTGACGTTCGCAATGGGCTCCGTCAACGCCATTCCGTAATATCCACCAAACTCAACATGGCCTTGTGTTACAACGGAACGATTTTTTACACTGGTGGGATTGTCGAAGATCGGCAAAACAGATTCTTGTGCCAATTCTTCTTTTGGCAATTCAACAACTTCCGAAGCCAAGGCCGTTCCTGATGCTATAATCAAAGCGGCAACAATTTTTAATAACATGCAAACACCGTTCCTAACGACGCCATGGACCATCTTCCAATCCCACTGAATCATTGTGGAAAATAAAAAATCAGTGGGCAAGCGACGGCAAGACCTCAGTCTGTTGATTTACACCAATGAATTTAATTCCTAGACAAAAGTCATGGTCAATATGATCATAATTCACTATGCAACGTTCAACTTTGTCCCGTCTTCTTTCGATTGCTCGACCTGAAATTGCATCAATAATCTGGGGTTTGTTTTTTTTAATCATTTCAAGTGGCGCTAGTTTAGCCTATCCACAGATCATTCGGTGGATGGTTGATAACGTCCTTCAGCCTAAAAAATTAGATCTTCTGTTAATTGTTGTCGTTGTTTTATTTATTGCATTCGTATTACAGGGCGTGGCCTCAAGCTTTAGATATTATCTATTCACAATGAGTGGCGAAAGAATGGTTTTGCGACTTCGTCAAAAATTATTTGAACGCATATTTTCGCAG
Source organism: Pseudobdellovibrionaceae bacterium (assembly GCA_043747555.1). Lineage (GTDB taxonomy): Bacteria > Bdellovibrionota > Bdellovibrionia > Bdellovibrionales > Bdellovibrionaceae > JAYWDA01. The sequence continues at coordinate 43,871 of JAYTOY010000063.1, forward strand.
GAAGTTTCTTTTTTTGATTTCCATCGAACCGGCGAATTGACCAGTCGCTTAGCTTCAGATTGTACAACCTTACAAAATACTGTGAGCGTTAATGTCTCTATGGGTTTAAGAAACTTAGGCCAAGTTCTGGGTGGATTAGGTTTTATGTTCTACACATCGTGGAAGTTATCAACTTTAATGCTGGTACTGATCCCGCCTGTCGGCATTGCTGCCGCCATTTTTGGAAAACGCATTCGAAAGTTTTCGAAACAATTTCAAGAGTCTTTAGCGCAAGCAAGCATCGTTGCAGAAGAAACAATTTCGGGCGTACGAACCGTTAAATCTTTTGTCCAGGAAGCGGCTGAATCTAGCCGATATCATAGCTCACTAAGCCATGCTTTAAAGTTAGTTCGCCTGCGCGTGATGGCCATCACTAGCTTTATGATGTTTGCCATGGTTGTTGGTTTTGGCTCTATCTGCTTTGTTTTGTGGTACGGAGGACGCGAAGTCGTTCTGCAAAATCTTTCGATTGGTGATTTAACTCAGTTTTTACTTTACCTTATGTTGGTCGCGATTGGCGTCGGTAGCCTAGGAAGTCTCTGGGGAGATTTTATGGCAGGCATCGGCGCCAGTAACCGAGTTTTTGAAATCATCGAGCGCGAACCAATCATAGCAGATATCGGCCAAACTCTTAACCGTATTGAAGGAAAGCTCGAATTTAAAAATGTTTTTTTTAGCTATCCAACTCGATCTGATATTGACGTTTTAAAGGGCATTAGTTTCAATATTCAACCTGGCCAAGTGATGGCTCTTGTCGGCTCAAGTGGTGGCGGGAAATCGACTATCGCAAGCTTAGTGCCGCGCTTTTACGAGCCAAAATCAGGACAGATTCTTTTGGATGGAATTGATATCAAATCCCTTAAACCCAGCTGGCTGCGTGAAAATATTGGAATTGTTTCGCAAGAACCTATTCTAATTTCAACAACGATTGAACAAAATATTCGCTATGGCCGCCCTAGCGCAAGTGATGAAGAAGTTAAAGCCGCGGCCCAAGCTGCCAACGCCGCCGAATTTATTTTAAGCTTTCCCGAACAGTATAAAACATCGGTGGGCGAAAAGGGAATTCAACTCTCCGGTGGCCAAAAACAACGCGTGGCTATTGCTCGTGCCCTTTTAAAAAATCCAAAAATATTAATATTAGACGAGGCAACGAGCAGTTTAGATACGGCCAGCGAACATTTAGTTCAAGAAGCTCTCCAACGCTTGATGGACGGACGCACAACCCTCGTGATCGCCCACCGTTTAGCGACAGTAAAAAATGTCGATGTCATCTTTGTGATCCATGAAGGCAAAATTGTTCAGACCGGGCAGCATGAAGACCTTTCCCGTCAAACTGATGGACTTTATTATCAACTTTTAAAAAGACAATTCACACAGGAGACCCCATGAGAAAAATTTTAGGCCCCGACAAAGTTGAACAGAAAGCTCAACAAGCGATTAAAAACTTTCATCCAGAAATTGTTCAAGACATTGAAGTCATTTTGCAAAAAAATGATTGGGTGATTGTTGGCATGGCGCAAAATCCAGTCGTTAAGAAAGCTCGAAGATTTCTTGAGAATAAGAACATTTCTTATAAATATGTCGAATTCGGCAGTTACTTTTCAAAATGGCATGAGCGCTTATCCATTAAGTTGTGGAGTGGCTGGCCAACATTTCCTCAAGTTTTTCATAAGGGCCAATTGATCGGCGGCTGTTCAGAATTAGAAAAATATAATAACTTTTAATCTTAGAATAACTCCGCTCTTGGGCGGAGTTATTCTATCCTAAAATATTATTCTTCAGCTAGCAGTGCATTTTCTAATTCATTTCGATCTCTAACTCCCAGCAAGCGAATTTCTACTCGGCGATTCATCTGTAGATCGTCAGCTGATGTTCCCTCTGCAAATGGGGAACTTGATCCTTTGCCAACCACTTGAATTTTTTTCGCCGACAGACCCGCTTGCTCTAAAGTAGACGCAACTTGCGCCGCCCGCTCCTCGGACAGATTCATATTAGCTTCATCAGTACCTGTATTATCTGCATAACCTATAACTTCCACATTTTCGAATAGATCTTGATGCTGATTTAAGATCACACCAATATCTTGAACTTTATCTTTTTCGTTTTGATTTAACGTCACACTATTGGAGCCAAACCTAATAACGGCTTGATTTCCGACCAATTCTTTTAACTCCATTTCGGCTACAGGAAGAGCCAATGGTACAACTTCGGCTGATGCATCTGTTCCGCCTGTCACCTGGGTCGTGTCCGTCTGCGGAGAAATCATTGAATCGGCTGGGTTGCTAACAGCCATTTCTCGACGATGATATCCTCCGAAGCCAAATTGAAAATCAACCATGCCAATATAGATATTTTCTTTATCAACATTTAAATCTTGCATAACACGTCCACCAACCCGAGCGAGACGACCCTTTTCCAAAGTGATTTCACGGACTATTTGCAAGCCCGCAAATTGTGCGTCAGCTTGATGGGCTCCGTAATAAGCGCCTCTTCCAAAAATGGTGTTACCGACGACTCCTGTCTGCCAACGGCGGGCCGATTGATATCGTCCAGCATACTCTAAAATTCCCCCAGTTTGGGCTCTTTCAGGTAAAATATCCGACGAAAAGGTTTGGTTTATAGCTCCAAAACCTAAATCAAAAACAGACTTCTGATTTTCTGGATAAAATGATCCTAATAATCTGATATTTGAATTGGCTCCTTCAACATTAATCACATCATTTTTCGGTGTGAAGCCTGCCCCCACACCTAGGAACGGCGCAAATCCAACGGGTCCCGTATCATACTCTCTTATATTCTCTTGGTGGGTTGTTAAAACATTGTCATCAGCAGCCCACACAAATGGGCTTACAAATATAAGTAAGTTCGCTAGTAGCATTTTCATAAGATCTCCTTCGATTAGATATTTCATTATTGATTCACTTCGCATACCGCCCACCAACGATTGATGGGCCTTACAAAACAGTCAATGTGTATGGATTTAGGAATCAAGTTATGAACAAATCTTCACGACAATACGCTGAAATTATCGAATTTTAGCTTTCAAAAGATCTTGAAGGTGCAGCACTCCAACCGGCTTTCGTGGATGCGCAGACGCTTGGTTTAAAACAAAAAGAAGTTGAATTTTAAATTCTTCCATAAAGAACAATGCCTTTTCAGCCAATTCTTCGCCGTCGATCGTTCGCGGATTCATCGTCATTAAATCAGTTGCAGAGCCAGAAAAAGGATCCTGATTTTTTTGCAAGCGGCGACGAATATCGCCGTCAGTGATCACGCCGATGAGATCGCCTTTGCTATCAACAACGCCAGCGGCACCACGAACATCTTTGTGGGTCATGATCGAAAAAATTTCTTTCACTGGTGTTTTTTCAGTGACGAGTGGCAAGGCCTCTCCGGTGTGCATCAGATCTTGGACTCGAGTCAGCAACCTCACTCCTAATTTTCCGCCGGGATGGTACTCCGCAAAGTTTTCAGGGCTAAAGCCTTTTTCTTTTAAGACAGCCATAGCCACGGCATCGCCCATAGCTAAACTAGCTGTGCTGCTGGCCGTTGGAGCTAAACCTAAGGGACACGCCTCTTTAGAAACCTCAACATTTAATATAATTTTTGCAGCTTTCGCCAAGGTATTTTCAAAAGATCCGGTGATGGCAATCAGAGGTATCCCTTTACGGGTGACATAATTTAAAACCCCAGAAAGCTCTGCGGCCTCACCCCCATAGGATAGTGCCATGACAATATCATTTTTATCTATCATTCCTAAATCACCATGCAGACTTTCTGCAGGATGCAAATAAACTGCGGGAGTTCCCGTGGATGAAAAGGTGCTGGCAATCTTACGAGCAATATGTCCAGATTTTCCAATACCTGTAACAACTAATTTTCCTTGGCCATTTGCAATCAGTTCGACAGCCGCAACAAATCGGTCATCCATTCTATTTTTCAAATTTAAAATCGCTGCCGATTCAATGTCTAAAACCTGATGACCTTGTTCAATAATTCTAGATTTCATGGGCCAACCTTAAACGTTTTGATTTTACGTCTGAATTTGAAAGGGTCTTATTCTTAGGCTTTGTCGAACTCGCGACCATATTTTTTCGATTCAGTGATGCTTTTATAAACTGACTGAATAAAGGATGAGGCGACAAAGGCTTTGATTTAAATTCTGGATGAAACTGCACGCCAATAAACCAAGGATGATCAGGAAGCTCGATGATTTCGACCAAATCTCGCTCTTTACAAACACCCGCAATGATAAGACCCTTTTTTTCAAAAAGCGGCCGAAATTTATTGTTAAATTCATAACGGTGACGGTGTCTTTCGGTGATCCGCAAAGATTTATAAATTGATTCACACTTTGAACCCTTCGCTAAATCGCAAGGATAAGAGCCCAATCTCATCGTGCCGCCTTTATTAACGACATTGCGCTGCTCAATCATAAAATCAATGACAAAGTTTCCCCGCGTTTGCCCCTCTTTAGCAAATTCCCGACTGGTGGCATCTTGAATCCCGCAGACATTGCGGGCGAATTCAATCGATGCTAACTGCATCCCAAAACAAATTCCAAAAAATGGAATATGTTTTTCTCGGGCCATACGAATGGCAGAAATTTTTCCTTCAGCGCCGCGATTTCCAAAACCTCCAGGAACTAAGATTCCATCCACACCGGTCAAGGCTTGTTCAACATTTCGGTCACTGATTTTTTCTGAATCGACATAGACAATTTCGACTTTGCAGTTATTAGCGATTCCGCCATGAACCAAAGATTCATGCAAAGATTTATAGGATTCTTTCAAGTCCACATATTTACCCACAACGCCAATTCGAACTACTTTTTCCGGATGAGTAAGAACTTTATAAATTTGCTGCCAGCCCTTAAGATTTGGTTTGCCCATTTCAAGCTGTAAACAATCGACAATTCTTTGATCAAGGCCTTCTTTATTTAACATCAATGGCACTTCATAAATTGTCGAAGCATCCGAAGCCGCAATGACATTTTCAACGGGCACCGAGCAAAACAACGCGATTTTCTTTTTTAAACTGGGCTCGATCACTTTTTCGGATCTGCAAACTAAAAAATCTGGCTGTAAACCAATCTCGCGAAGTTCCTTGACGGAATGTTGGGTCGGTTTACTTTTTAACTCTCCGGCAGCCGCAATGTATGGCAAATAAGTAACATGCATTAAAACAGAATTACCTAAACCGACTTCCAATCGCATTTGCCGGATAGCTTCTAAAAATGGCTGACTTTCGATATCTCCGACGGTCCCACCGATTTCGATGATAACAATTTCAGAGCCTTGAGCGGCTTCGAACACTCGCGCCTTAATTTCGTCTGTGATATGGGGAATGACTTGCACCGTTCCACCCAAATAATCACCGCGTCTTTCACGCGCAATGACAGCATCATAAATTTGCCCGGTTGAAACACTGTTGGCCCGGTTCATAACGGCCGAGGTAAATCTTTCGTAATGCCCTAAATCTAAATCTGTTTCTGCACCGTCTTCGGTCACATAAACTTCCCCATGTTGAAATGGCGACATAGTTCCAGGATCCACATTTATATACGGATCGAACTTCATGATCGTCACTTTTAAACCGCGAGCCTCAAGCAAAGATCCAAGGCTGGCCGCAGCTAAGCCTTTCCCTACTGAAGACACAACTCCGCCGGTCACAAAAATAAATTTTTGCTTTAAAGCTTTCTTGGTCGTTTTTTGTGTTGAAATGCGGTTTTTCTTAAGCGCAGTTTTTTTCATAATTTTCCTTCAGTTTTTTTCAAAATAATAAGGCGAATTTTTTCTAAATCTTCCGGCGTATCAACGCCCTGAAATGCTTGATCTACTTTAAATACTTTTATCTTTGCACCCATCGACAGGGCTCGCAATTGCTCCAACGATTCTGCCATCTCTAAGGCAGATGGTTTTGCCTGACAAAACTTTTGCAAAAAATCGCTCGTATAGGCGTACATTCCAATATGTTTCAAGCAGGCCTTATTTTTTTCAGCGGCGAATTCGCTACGAGAATACGGAATTGGCAAGCGACTAAAGTACAAAGCATAGCCATGATCATCCATCACGACTTTGACTGAATTTGGCGACAATAGTTCGTCGTTTGAAATGGGATGTGCCAATGTCGCCATTTGCGGCGCCAGATTTGTTTCAAAAGCCGAAATTAATAAATCAATATGATCCGGATTCATTAAGGGTTCATCACCTTGAATATTTACAATGACATCAGCAGCTCGTCCCAAGCTTGCGGCAAAAGCCCGATCTGTTCCTGATGGCAGGGTTGGATCTGTCATCACAGCAGTCACTGACATAGCTTCAGCGGCTTGAAATATTCTTTTATCATCGGTTGCAACTAAAATTTCCGAAAGTTTTTTACTTTTTTGAGCTGCTTCAATCACCCACTGCACTAGAGGCCGACCGTGGAGTGACACTAAGGCCTTTCCCGGGAACCGGGTTGATCCGTAACGAGCCGGTATCACACCCAAGATTTTCAAATCAAACTCCTCTGCTAAACCTTAAAGCCACTGGTTAAATATATAGGATTCGACGGCCTCATGTCCCTCTTTATTTAGAACCGACACGGCAAAAACTGATTCCAACTCTGAAGTCTTTTTAATTGCACTTAAACGATTTAAAGCAGCGCCCCGAGACATTTTATCGGTCTTAGTTAAAACGACCATCAAGCCAAAGCCATGGTCATCAGCCCAACCTTTGATCATTTCTTCTTCATCTTCCCACTCGCGTCGAATATCCATCACTAAAACAAGGCCCTGCAGCTGCTCACGCTGAAACAAGTAACCTTCAATCATTTCTTGCCATGAATGCTGTTCGTCACCTGATCTGGATGAAAACCCGTAGCCAGGCATATCCACCAATCTAAATTTATTTTCATAATTGAAAAAATTCAGAAGCCGAGTCTTTCCAGGTTTTTTTGAAACCATGGCCACTTTGCTGCGCGCAAGGAGGTTGATCAACGAAGATTTACCCGCATTTGAGCGTCCAACGATCGCGACCTCTTTGGACTTCCCGTCCGGAAAATCCTTGGGCAATTTCGCACTTTTAATGAATTCAATTTTTCGCATAGATAGACCACTCTATCTCATGAAATCTGTCCAAAATCCAAGAATTCATTCTGCCAAGAGCCGCGCCTTTCAGCCAAGATCAATGGAATCGCGCCGACGGCCCGATTTTGTGGCGCCAAACATGAATATCCAAAGATCAAAAGGAGAACGCATGGAAAAAACGCTCAACGCTTATGTTCAATTTATGGATGCCACCAAAAAAAATGTCAAAATCGAGGCCTTCACCCTGATTGGAAACGACCCAACCTGCCATGTCCTGGTATCAATCCCCAGTGTCGCCGATCGCCACGCCCGCATCGAAAAAAAGGAAGACGGTTATTTAATTCGTGATTTGCGCTCACCGGCTGGAACCTATGTTAACGGACTAAGAATTCAAGAAGCCTTCCTCAGTACCAACGACATCATTAAAATCGGCGCTCAAGAAATGATCTTTTCATTAGAGGATGGCGAGCCCGACGATATTTTTCCGGTTAAAAGTCGCAATCCTGAATGGAATGATGAGCTCTGCTCTTTAATCCATGTCGCGAAAACCGAATTTCCTGTCTTACTCTTAGGGCCCTCGGGCACAGGAAAAGATGTCATTGCCAAAGCATTGCACGAAAAGTCATCGCGCCGTAAAGGCCCCTTCTTAAGTGTTAACTGCAGTGCTTTGACTGAAACCTTGGTCGAAAGTGAATTATTTGGCCATGTGAAAGGCAGTTTTACCGGAGCCATTGGCGATCGCAAAGGAGCTTTCGAGGCCGCTCGCGGAGGAACACTTTTTTTAGATGAAATCGGTGACTTGCCGTATGGCTTACAAGCAAAAATTTTGCGAGCTTTAGAAAATAATGAGATCCGTCCCGTCGGCAGTGATCGCACCACGACAACGGATGTTCGAATTATTGCAGCCACCCATCAAAACTTGACTGAAAAAATTCGCGAGGGCGCTTTCAGATCCGATCTTTATTTTCGTTTAAATGTGGTGGCCGTGCATCCACCGGCTTTAGCTTCCCGAATGGAAGACTTTGATGACTTATTATATTCATTTGCTCGTCAGATGCGGGTGCGTTTCAGTGTCGCCGCGATCAACAAATTAAAAACCCACAACTGGCCCGGAAATATTCGTGAGCTTAAAAATTTGGTCGCAAGATCTTCTGCTTATTTTCCAAAACAGTATATTGAGGAAAGTCATATTGACCGTTTAATAGATAAAATCCCTTTAACCCAACCCGGAGATATGATGACCGGCGGCGCCCCGATGCCAGTGATTAAAGAGATTGAAAAACAGATGATTATTAAACGTTTGATAGCTAATCGTGGGAATCAAAGGCGAACAGCGCAGGATTTAGGAATGCCTAAAAGCACTTTGCACGATCGTTTGAAATATTATGAGATCGATATCTTGCAGTTTAAGGTTTAAGAATAACAGTTTTAAAAAGGACTTTTCGCACGCGGCCTTTGGTCAAAATGCGATTCACCTCTCGGCGCAGCTTCTCTAGAAGAAGTTGTTTGCCGTCAGGAGCTTCCATCTGATCAAAGGTCATTTCTTCCGCATTTCGTTGAAACAAGTCTTTAACTTCATATTCTCGATCTTTTATTTCAACCATTACATCCGGAGAATTTCCCTCGATATAAAACTCGAAAGCTCCCATTGGGTTAGGGCCCGATTGGCTGGAGCGTTTGATATTTACAACAATTTTTTGGAGGGACATAATATTTTGGCTGGCCCGAGAAGAGTCGTAAAAAGGTTCCGACTGTTTCGCTGGATCATAGGTATGCACGCTGTCGGCTGAATCCTCTAATGATAATATAAATAAATCAGGGCCCGATAAAATCATGGGCTTCGTCGCTGTTAAATATATAAAAATTCCTGTTAATAAAACTCCAAAAATAAGCCCAAAAGTGGCCCATTTTTTTTTGGCAGGCCAAAAGGAGAATCTTCGAAGACCGTCGCTGATAGATTGTGAACGCTGGCTGACTCTATTTTTTGTTTTCTTTAAAAGCTCGGGCAGTCCCTCTTGCACAAATAAAATTAGATTACTTTGCAAAATGGTCGTGAAGACGATGATGCGGCTTCGATTTATTTTTACAAAACGGCGAAATCGAGCACCGATGGAACTTGCGGCGTCTTCGGCCATGAATTGATCTAGATCCATCATTTCGATATTTAAATCGGGTCCGCCGCCTTCAGGAGTGAAAGTTTCCATTTGCTTGGCAAATTCTGGATCATTTTGCGCAATGAAGGCTTCCATGTCTTCAAGGGAAATCAGGTCATCTACGTCCGATGGGTTCGGTGCAGAAGAAATTTCCTCGACTTTAGAAGAGCTATTTGGATTTTCAGTCATATGTCCTACGACCATTGTAAGAACTCATCAAGATTCTCTGCAAGAACATTTTGGGAGTCGAGGCAATCCAGGGTAAAATAATGGCAAGGAGACCTGATGAGATCATTTTCAAAGATTACCCTGTTTTGCCTGTTGTCCTCATGTTCAACCATGGAGCGATCTCAGGAAAGTGGCTATGCCGACAGTGGCTACAAGTCCCGAGCCGACGGCACTCGCGAAGACCTCAATAGTATGGATCATAAGAAAACGGCTTACGAATTAGGCTATAACCCGTCTATGAATCTTTCCGAGCAGCAATTACAGGCTATTGATGATCGAAGACGGCTTCATTTGTTGGAGCGGCAACTGGATTCGCAGAAAGAAAAAGAACAGTATTCAAAAATTTTGCCTTGGCTTAAATCGGATCAGGAACGCATTGAATTTTTAGCAATTCCAACTGTCGAAGGACGCCAAGCCTGGGTTCAACAAAATGAAATTTGGCGAAGGTCCCAATCTCCTGATATCCGTGTGAAACAGGCTTTGCAAGAAGGAGATATTACAATCGGAATGGCGCAAGAATTTGTGCGCAAAGCCTGGGGTGAGCCTCAGGAAAAGCAAACGTCTGGAAACCCACTTTATAAAAATGAAAAATGGCGTTACACCCGATATGTTTCCTCTAACGACGGCTTCCGCAAAGAAACACGTCAGGTGTATTTTGAGGGCGGCCGGGTGGTTGGCTGGGAGACCGAGTAACTGCAATCAATGACTAGTGAGCTTCATCCCAGTTCTTCCCAAAGCCTATGTTAACCTTCAGCGGCACAGTCAAGCTTCCAACGGACTCCATGGTTTTCTTAATCAGTGGCATTTCTGATTCCAGATTATTTCTTTTTCCTTCGTAAATTAATTCATCGTGAACCTGCAGAAGCATCGTCAGCGAAGTTGGGGTTTTTGCAAGATCAATCATGGCTTTTTTAACTAAATCACTGGCCGTACCTTGAATGGGAGCATTGATGGCCGCCCGTTCTCCAAATTTTTTCATGGCGTGATTCTTTGATTGCAGTTCTGGAATATATCTTCGGCGCCCATATAACGTTTCGACATAGCCTTTTTCTGTGGCCTCAACAATTGTCGAATCAATATACTCACGAACATTTTTAAAACGTTCAAAATAGCGGGCAATAATTTCTTGAGCTTCGTTCCGAGGAATACTTAATGTTTCGGCCAATCCGAAAACTCCTTGGCCGTAGGCAATTCCAAAGTTTACGGCCTTAGCTTTACGTCGATGCTCGCTGGTCACATTTTTTAAAGGCACACTAAATATCTCGGAAGCCGTAGCCGTATGAATATCCAAATCGTCTTCAAAAGCCTTCTTAAGATTTGGATCTTCTGAGATATGAGCCAAAACCCGAAGTTCAATTTGCGAATAATCTGCTGACATTAATTCACATCCTTCATCCGCGATAAAAGCTTTTCGGACTTGCTGCCCCCGCAAAGTCCGAATCGGAATATTTTGTAAATTAGGATTATTAGAAGACAATCGACCTGTTGTCGTTAACGCTTGATTGAAATTGGTGTGCACCCGTCCGTTTTCATCGGCAAGCAAAGGGATGGCATCGACATAAGTTGATTTTAATTTTGAGAGTTCGCGGTATTGTAGAATTAATTTAGCAATTGGATGATCTAATTTTTCTAGAACTTCATTATCAGTTGAAAATCCTGTTTTAGTTTTACGTGCTGTTGGTAACTGCATTTTTCCAAAAAGCACAGTCGCCAATTGTTTTGGACTGGCGACATTAAATGTTTGACCTGATAAAGTTTGAATTTCCTTATCCAGGGCTGCCACTTCAGAAGTTAATTCTTTGCTTTGAATTTTTAAGAATTGTTGGTCGATCAGAATGCCTTTTTTCTCCATTTTATAAAGAGTAGGCACCAATGGAATTTCAAGTTCGTTTAGAACTTTTTCAGATTTTTGTTCAAAAATCTGAGTCTTCAAGTAGTTTTCGAGGCGCAGGTGGTTTTGATAGATTTCTTCGACGGCAATAAATTCAGGGTTATCAATCTGCAGGTGCTCGTGAATAATTTCTTTAAAATCCCCCACTGCGCCTGCTCGCAAGACATAAGCTGCAAGCTTTGAATCCCAAATGGCTCGAGGGTCCTGTGCGTTGATTTGATGCCAAAAAGTTTTTATATCAAAACCTTTCCAGCCAACTTTCATTTCATCGGTCAACTGTCCCAAAGCTGAAATCTGATCCTGAAAGTGCACTAACTGATTTTCTTTGGCTAAAAATAAACCCCGGCTGTCGATAAAGCCCCAAAGATCATCTTTTGGCTTTATCCACTTTGCGACTTCATTTAACGTCATGGTTCTAAGATTAATTTGCTTGGCTTCAAAGTCCGACGTAGCCCTTAAAATAATCGGACCAGAAGGTGGAGGTGTGCTTTCTGAAGGGGCTTCTGTTTTTTCAGCTAAGGTCATCGGTGCCGGGCTTGCTCCATTGTCCTCACCCAAAAGAGTTTTCTCTAAGGCTTTGAAATTCAGCTCGGTTAAGAATTTTTTAAGATCCTCACGCTGGTAGGATCCCACTTTATAATTATCAATATTTTGATCGACCTCACAATCAATGCAAATCGTTGCTAATTTTTTGGAAAGAAAAGCATTTTCCTTTGATGTGATCAATTTCTCTTTCACAGATTTACTACTGACCTGATCAATATTTTTATAAATATTTTCTAAACTTGTGAACTGTTCAAGCAAACTGATGGCGCCTTTAGGACCAATGCCTTTAACACCTGGAATATTGTCTGAGCTATCTCCCACCAAAGCGAGGTAATCAATAAATTGATCCGGACGAATGCCCCACTTCTCTTTCACGCCGTCGACATCGTACTTTACATTTTTCATTGTGTCGTAAAGAAAAACTCCCGGAGCTATTAATTGACCGAAATCTTTATCGCCACTGACAATGTAAACTTCCATTTTATTCTTACGCCCTAGGTGGGTCAGTGTCCCGATCAGATCATCGGCTTCATAGGTCGGTATTTCTAAAGATGGAATTCCTAAAAGACCTGCCACTTGTTTCAGGTAGGGCATTTGTTGGGCCAAATCTTCGGGCATCTCGGTGCGATGAGCTTTGTATTCGGTGTACATTTCATGACGAAATGAGGGTTCTTTCCTATCGTAACAAAAAACCATATATTCAGGTTTTTCTGTTTTCATTAGTTTAATCACCATAGAAAGAAATCCGTAAATGGCATTAACTGGTAAGCCAGAGGGTGATGACAGCGGTCGAATGGCGTAGAAGGCACGGAAAAACATTGAACTGACGTCAATAAGATAGATTTTTTTCATCCGTTTTATTTACCGGCAGAGCGAATTTTTGTCGATCAGTTAATCCAATTAAAATTTGTCAAATTCAGGCAAGCCTGACGAATTGATTTGTCCTAAATCTTTTCGATGGCAGAAAATTTCCGCGCGTGGCGCCGCTTGCGTGTCCAAAGCGCAAGCCTCTGCTTGAGAAAAAAGAAGCTGTAAGGACCCTGCTGTATTGGCATCTGGAACCGCCAGACCTGTCTCCCATTGACTGATTTCAGAAACTTTACAGCCAAGGCGACGGGATAAATCTGATTGAGTCCAACCCAGGCGAAGACGAAGAGATTTAACATTTAAACTGACAGCCATAACATCCTTTATACCTAGAGTATTTATACTATTTCCCTTCGGAAAAAGGGACTGGTTACTTATTGCGTTGGAAAAACAAACACTAAATCTTTTTCGCTGACTAGATCCAATCGATCGCGGGCCTGCCGCTCGATATACGCCGGATCTCTAGCTTGATCGAGTTGGGTTCTTAGTTGTGAAATATTCTGCTGAGCTAGCAAGGTTTCATGGGTTCGTCGATCATGATCGCGGTGCAAGGCCCACAACCTCCAAAGAACACCATTCAAAATGGCGGTAGAAATTACAAACAAAACACAAACCATAGCTACCAAACGGGGCTGATTTAAAATATCGCGAATCGACTGTCCAAACTGCTGAATTTTCATATGTTTTATTTTAGCGCGATTGTAGGCCGCTCACACTTGGACCATGGTCTATTTTTTAAACCTGTGGCGCCGGCAATGACCGCTCATCAATCATTTTAATCAAACCGTCTAGACCTTGGTGTTGGAATATATTTGCGACCCGGAACATGCCCGCGACAGAGATCGATTGTTGCCAAAAATCTCCGGTGATTCCAAATTCTAGAATCTCTTCTTTGTCCTCACAGAAATAATCAGGGCGAAGCATGTTTAATTTGGTGCGAAGAATTTCAAGTTCAGCTGCTTTCCATTTTTCAACATGCTCTAGGATCAAGCTTTCTCTTGGCACCGGAGCTGCTAGGAAGGCTCCTAAGCCGTAAGCTAAAATCATTAATTCAAGCTCTGCCAAAGCATTGTCTGCATCGCCTTTTCGAAGGAGCGGTAAGAATAAAGCGACCACAGCTTCCTGAAGCAGAGCTTTTGCTGCCAAACGAGAGAGGCTATCCACGCGCCACCCGCCTAGATTAAAGAAAATAGCGGTTTTACCATTTAGTTTTGAAGTCCATACATTTTTTTTCTGAGCCCGTCCGCTGGTGGCAATAACAGGGATTTCAAAAATCATTTCGGGATAAAAATAATTTAACAAATTCATCAACAAAAAATCAGGTGCTTTTTCAAATTCTAAAACAACCCGCCGCAAAGTTTCTAATTCATAACCATAGACTGATCCGCTAGGCCCAACGGCATCAAAAATCAGCGGCAAGCTTTCCTTCGGTAAGGAATCGAGCGATAAGGTTTGAAGTGGAAAACTAAGTTGGACCATTCAGCCATTTTAGAGGCTCTTTGAAAACACAGTCAAAAAATCGTATTTTTCCTTGAAAAAGTAGACAAAGGACAGAGGGTCGAGCTGACCCGCTATTCGAAAGCCGCCTTATCCCAGTATTTTGCGCTGGTGCCGAGCTCCTCTTCGATCCGAAGAAGTTGATTGTACTTAGCTGTCCGCTCGCTCCGACAAAGACTGCCGGTTTTAATTTGATGACAATTTAAAGCCACGGCTAAATCGGCGATGGTTGTATCTTCTGTCTCACCACTACGGTGTGACATCACAGTTTTAAATTTATTTCTTTGCGCTAAGGAAACCGCTTCTGCCGTTTCAGTTAAAGTTCCAATTTGATTTACTTTTACCAGCAAAGCATTGGCTGCTTGTTTTTCAATCCCTGTTCTTAAACGCTTAGGGTTTGTAACAAACAAATCATCGCCGACCAATTGAATATTAGATCCAATTTCTTTTGTGCTTTTCTGCCAAGAATCCCAGTCGTCTTCTGAAAATCCATCTTCGATACTAATCAGTGGATATTTTTCCGTCCAACCTTTGTAAATTCCTTGAAGCTCGGACGGAGAAATTTTCTTTTTCTCCCAGCGGTAAGAACCATTATCATAAAGCTCTGTCGCAGCCACATCCAAAGCCAAGAAAACATTTTGTCCAGGCTCATAGCCCGCTGTCGAAATCGCTTCCATTAAAAGATCCAACGCATCTTGGTTACAAGTCAGAATGGGTGCAAAGCCACCTTCGTCACCAACACCTGTTGATAAACCTTTTTTATTGAGGATTTTTTTAAGTGTGTGAAAAATTTCAGCGCCGGCCCGTAAGGATTCGCGGAAAGATCCATTCACCGTAGGCACAACCATAAATTCTTGCACATCAAGTCCGTTATTAGCGTGTGCTCCACCATTCACCAAATTCATCAATGGGACTGGCAAATGATAAGCTTGGGATCCACCGATATATCGATACAAGGGCAACCCAGCTTCTTGCGCCGCTGCTTTAGCAACTGCCAAAGAAACCCCAAGGATTGCATTGGCACCTAATTTAGATTTATTTTCTGAGCCATCGATTTGACGAAGAAGTGTGTCGATAAAGACTTGCTCAGAGACATCTTGTCCCAAAAGTTCCGGACTGATTTTATCTTGCACATTTTTAATGGCGCTCAAAACGCCTTTACCTTGATATCTTTTTTTATCTTCATCGCGAAGTTCATAAGCTTCATGGGCGCCCGTTGAAGCACCTGATGGGACAGCCGCTCGACCTAAAGCGCCATCGGCTGTTGCGACTTCAACCTCGATGGTAGGATTTCCGCGACTATCAAGAATTTCACGAGCGTGGACATGAATAATTTCAGACATGAGTTTCAACCTCTTTAGTTATTTTAGAATTATTTTGCCCCTGCCATTTTCTTAAGTGCTCGACACTTTCTGAAATGGTTCGCGGATATTGATTTTTAACGAAGTCCCAATCCACCCGTCGCATAATTTCCTTAACGGCAGGACTGACTTTACTCTGCGACGCCAGGACCGTCACCAGTTGCTGGGCACGAACCATATAGTCGTGCAACCGCGCTAGATTTTGAGCAATTACGTAGCCAGGCTCTGCTTCGGCAAAAGCCATTTGCGACAGCGAGATTTCTTGCGGGATCAGTTCGGGTCCCCGCGCACTAAATGGCGATTGAATCTGGCGCTGCGCGTGTTGAAGCTCTTCATTTTTTCGCTGCAAATCGCGATTTTTTTCTTCCAACTCGCGCTGATGTTTTTGCAATTCATCAATAACGTTTTGCAAAAGTTCGGGACTGATTTGATGGCCCGGATCAACTGTGAACATCGACGCCTGCAGAGCACTCCAACTTAAGGTCAGGGTGATATGATTCCATTCACATTGCGCTTTTTCTTGACCCACATACAAAGGCAAAGATTCAAAGGCCGCCTTCAAATAGCAAGAGACATGTGGATATTGTTCGGCCGGCAAGGGCAAATCAAAGGAAATTTTATTTTCCGAACGAACAACATTTTCAACCGGAGGCTCAGGAGAAATAAAGTAAGAAAGAAATCGTTCGGGCTGCTGGAAAACATCTTGCGGCCTAGGCATCATTTTTAGAACGCTGTCTAAGACACCCCAAGCTCGATTTTGTGGACCCGCATGCCCGGCCGCCACCAATGCATTTTGTTCTGTTTTAATTAATGGTAATCGTAAGACGGACTCTAAAAAACTTTCCATATCAGGCGCACTCAACCAATAGGAAGAATCATTTAGAAGTTCTAACGGCCATGCCAATTGATCGTAGAGAAGAGATAAATCTTCACCTTGATCTTCAAGGTAGGTCAAAACAGCGTTGGAAATCTTACAGCTAAAATGCACGGGTTTTTCTAACTTAATTAGAGGGCTATTGCTAGATAAGATTGGGCAGATTCAAAGGGCCAAAAGCTCCATTATGCTGAATATTTAAGCATAAATGCCTAAAAATGCCTAATCTCTTAGAAAATGGCAATTATAGCCGTTGGGATTTTTCTGTAAGTAATCCTGATGATACTTTTCTGCTGAATAAAATGGCAGCTTCCCGGCGATTTGCGTCACCACCGGTCGCGGCCATAGCCCTGACTTTTGGACGATTTCCTTCTTTTTTTCTGCCGTTTGTTTTTGCTCCTCAGTTTGACAGAAAATGGAGGAACGGTACTGAGTTCCAGTGTCGTTGCCTTGACGATTTAGTGTTGTTGGATCGTGCAAACGGAAAAAATAATCAAGCAGCTGTTCAAAAGAAAGTTGGCTGTTTTCAAAATCAATTTTGACGGCTTCAGCGTGATTGGTTGTGCCTTTTTTAATATCTTCATAAGAAGGGCTGACCATTTCGCCGCCGCAATACCCAACTTCGGTTTCAACAACGCCAGGAATTTGGCGAAGAATTTCTTCGACGCCCCAGAAACATCCACCTGCTAAAACTGCGATTTCCTTTGCCATTGGAAATAACTAACCTGAACTAGCGAACTAAGTCCATTCGGAAATTTGTGTTTCGATTGAAAATAACTAAGTGGTCAGGTGTGACACTGTAAGCATCAGATTCAAAGTAATACTCTATAGGTCCCGCGACTAAATCAGCTACGCAAGCTTGACGGCCCGACTGAGTCACCGAATGTTGGCTTTGCTGAATTGTAAAATAACTGAAGCCATAATTGATCGGCGACGAAGCTTGAACGATCAGCTCTGGTCCGCGAGTAAAGCTGCAAGTTGTTTCAAATGTGATCGCATCTTCACTGAAATAAATTTTCCCCGTTGAATACACAGTTGGATCATCAGCCAAGGGCCTTTGCAACTGCCACCAACCATAAATATTTTCTGTTTCATCCACCGAATGGGCCGAAGCACCGACCGCGAAAAGGACGACCACTGCCAAAACTAAAAGATTCAAACTTTTTTTCATATTCCCCTCCATATAACTTTGTATTCCCACAAAGGAGCCGGGGCCTGTCAAATAAAAAGGGTTATGTTTTAATTATGCGGCTGGCTTTACAAATTTTGAAATCGGAAAAGGCAGGTTATTGTCAGTGATTTCGTCAATGAATGTAGGGACTTCGCCGCTCGCTTCAAGCTTGCCGTCTAATGTGCCATCGGCTTTTCGAACTAGGCGCGACATTTTGAAAATGGGCGTTACTGTATAACTCCCATCAGAATTAAAGCCGCTGACCTCACTCAGCGCTGTGACTCGGCGCGAGCCATCGGATAATCTTGAGACCTGCACAATCAGCTCAACAGCTGAAGAGACTTGGCTGCGCAAAGCTTTTTCACTGATCTTTGCGTCTCCGCCTTGGGCTAAAGCTTCTAAGCGAACAATGGCATCTTCGGGAGTGTTTGCATGAACTGTTCCCATGCAACCTTTATGACCAGTATTCATGGCATTGATTAATTCCATGGCTTCAGAAGATCGAACTTCACCAACAATGATTCGATCCGGACGCAATCGTAAACTGGATTTTAATAAATCCCGAATCGTGACTTCGCCTTTTCCGGTGGCGTCTGGCATTTGCGTTTCAAACATGACGACGTGATCGTAATTGACCTGCAATTCGCTAGAATCTTCAATGACAATGATGCGTTGGCCTTTTGGAATGCGAGTGCATAAAAG
>JAYTOY010000064.1:0-26240 GCA_043747555.1 Pseudobdellovibrionaceae bacterium
ATTTGGGACAATTTGCAAATTTAAAAAAAACGTTTAAAGTTTGGACAACCGACGGCTTAAATCCACGTTAAATATTTAAAACACTTCACGGGAGCTTAAATTCAATATCAGTGTGTCTCAAATGGGTCCACACCCCCGCTAAAAGACTGGATCAAGGGCATGGGCCGGGGACCAGACTTTCACAATTAAATTTGGAAAGTGAAAAATTGGGCTCAGTAAATGACAAAATAAATCGATAAGAAGTTATGCACTTTTGGACACTTATCGCGTCTTTTGCCATTTCAATTGTTTTGACATTTCTTGTCCATAAAATGGCTTTGAAATTTAATGTTAAGCCAATGAAGGATTATCGTCGGCAACAAACAGGTGAGATTGCCTTATGGGGTGGTCTAAGTCTTTATTTAGCGATGGCGATCGGGTGTTTTATCTGGCCACAACCCCAGTTGCTAACGATTTTGCTAGTGTCTTCAGTTCTTATTATCGTGGGACTATTGGACGATCGTTACGAAATTAAAGCGATGACTAAATTTGCAACTCAGTTTGTCGCGGCCTTAGTTTGGCTCTACTTGCACAAGGGTTCAAACCTTTTGATGGGTGCTGGTATTTCCCCCTTCTTAAGTTTAACTTTAAGCACTCTGTGGATTGTGGGTCTGTGCAATGCCTTTAATCTTATTGATGGGACGGATGGGCAGTCGTCAGTCGTTGGCCTGGTGGGATTTGTTATTATCGGGATCAGTTTTCCAAGTTTGATTCCGGTCTCTGTCATTCTTGTGGGTGCGACTTTAGGATTTTTAGTTTTTAATTTTCCACCCGCTAAAATTTATTTAGGAGAAAGCGGAAGTACGTTTTTGGGTTTTTGTATGGCGACGCTGACGCTTTCACTTCCCGTTGATTCAGCCTCCATGGGGCTTCCTGTTATTTTAGGGGCCTTGTACCTGGTGTCTTTTCCATTAACAGACACTGTTCTTGCCTTGATTCGACGAAAATTAAACAACCGTCCTCTTTTTTCAGGGGATAAAGATCATATTCATCATACTTTACAAAAAATGGGATTTAGTAAAATCCAAATTTTGATGATCGTAGGATTTATTGTTCTGTTTGGGGATTTAACGGCGTATAATTTATTTCAAACGACTAGCTGGTCGTCGGCTTTAATTTTAACTTTAAATAATGCCAGCCTGATGAGTTTTGTCCTTTTCGGACTGCATTACACAAAGAAGGTTGCTGCTCAAAAAATTTCTTATTTTGGCACGTCTTTATTGGAAAAACATATACCCCAGCTGAATCAAGAGCCGGCAGATATCAGAATCAAAAAGGCCTATCTTTTGGACCTCCTTCCTTATTATTCAGAGCTTCAGTCCCGCGGAATTACGACGATCGTTAGTTTCGTTAAAGAAATTTCCCGAGAGTTAGCTATAAACCCAAGCTATCATTTGTACTCTGTAGGATCCTATTCCATCGCTGTGGTTTATAAAGAGGGTTATTCCTGGAACACAGAAGAGCTGGATCAGATTAATCAAAAACTAAAAGACATTTTTCTGGATTTTGAAGTCTTAAGAAGTTTAGCAGAAACGCCCGATGGCGTTCAGTATTTTGACGAAGAAAATATTTTAACTTTGATGGAAATGATTCCCGTCTTCGTAGAAAAGCTAGAAGAAACACCCTTACGTATTGCGGTTTAAGAATCGAAGATGCCCTTACCCGATCATGGGTCGAACGGGAGGGGCCTGTTCAGAATTCGCCGTCTTTGCAGAGGAAAGCGTTTTAAGGTCAGTCATAAGCTTTAGACTTTTGTTGAAACGGCCCAGCCAATCGGTCATTTTTTGATTTTCCTCGAGCGAAAACTGCCCCAGGATGCCATTCAAGCATTCAAAGAACTCAGGCCGGATTTTATTAACCAGTTCGCGCCCTTTTTCGGAAATCACAATCATACAAGCCCGGCGATCATGACTGTGCATTCTGCGGCCGACAAATTGGGCTTTTTCCAAGCTGTGAAGAAGGCCTGAGATTGTCGCCTGGGTCACGCCGCACTCTTGAGCCAATTCCGAAGGCATCATCCCCTCAGGCGTCGAGGAAAGTAAAAGCAGCAGCATAAATCGGCCTGTCGATACGCCATAATTTAGAAAATAGGATTCCATTGAATTTTCTAAATCGCTCGTAACTTGTCGTAGTGATAAAAATGAGTAAAAAGAAAACGCGTCAATTTCTGGGCAAATTTTTGACAGTCCTTGCAAGAACTCTTGGTCGCAGGGAAATTCTGTTAAAAAAATCTTCGGCATAAAAACCTCACTCTTACGGTTAAATTTGGGATGAACTAGTTTCTATTTCATTCAGCAGATAAGATTTTATTTTTAAAAGACGATCAGCTGAATGAGGAGCTTCTAAAATCATTTGCATTAAAAAAATTCTTTTATTAATCAGCTTTACTTCTTTCGAAGCTTTTCTTTCCCAGGGCGTAGTTTGAGGCCCAAAAGGATTGGTGTATTTTAAGCGAGCTTGCAAAGCGTCTGCCATTTGGGATTCCGTTTTTAAGCTGGCCCATTCTTTTAACCAAAAAAGATCTTCATCAAAGACAACAAAGGGCTTAGCCCGAACAAAAAGTTCGATCAGTTTGATTCGGGTTGGGATATTCAATGTTTTTGGTTTCTTTGATACAGGGGGAATGACTTCACCTGTGACCAAACCGGTCTTTGCAAAATCAATTGTTTTAATTTTAAATTTTTTAATGCCCTCAAAGCCGACTTGCATAGATCCGTCTTGCAGTCGAACCAAGCCAGCGATTCGGCATAAGGTTCCCATACTATATAAATCTGATTTGGCTTCAGGCTTGTCTTGTTCGGTTCTCTTTTGAGTGATCAACACCAGCTGCTTATCATATTCGGCTTCGGATAAGATCAGGGCCTGTAGGGAGGCCTTGCGATCGACATAGATATTTACAGTTGTTTTTGGAAAAAGAACAGTATCACGGACACAAACGTAGGGGATTGTCATTCTTCCTCCTGAAAGTAGAGTTTGTTATTTTTAACCGAGATACGCTCCCAATAAGGATGGAGGGGTGGAATATGGGCGACATCAAAGCAAAACCGATTCAATTTAATAATGGGCGTTGTCGCAAGATTTATTTTTTGAGCTTTCACAACATTCGTAACATCACTAAAAAACTGTTTTTTCGTATAAAATAGGTCCGGCAACTGACAACTTAAGGCACGAGCAATTCGTCTTAACGTGGATAGTTTTAAGTCCACCAGACCCGATTCAATTTTTGCGATCTGCTGTTGAGTTGTATCGCACTCCCTAGCTAAATCGGCCTGGGTGATCCCGCGCATTTTTCGAATTTGCTGGATTCTTAATTCCATCTTGAACCTTTAGTTACATCTTTAGAGATGTAAACTATAAGTTACATCTCTAAAGATGTAAACGAATAATCAGAGGAAAAGTTGTATTTTATGTCCTCGCGGTAAAAAATTCTCCTTGTTTTTCGGCGCGGCGTCAGCTTAGATCGATTTTATGAGAGAACAAGACATCCACGAAGTTTATCACCGCTACGCCAAATTTTATAATGTTTACTTTGGAAAAATTCTTAATCCCGGGCGAGTGAAAGCCATTGATGTTGCAGACCTGATAGAAGGTGAAAAAGTTCTGGAAGTGGGTGTCGGGACCGGCTTATCACTTCCCTTGTACCCTAAGGACGTGGAAGTCTGCGGCATTGATCTATCCGAGCCCATGTTAAAGAAAGCTCAGCGATTGGTCGCCGATGATCAACTAGAAAATATTAAAAGCCTAGAGATTATGAACGCCGAAAAAATGACTTTTGCTGATAATAGTTTTGATGTCGTCATGGCGATGCATATTGTGACTGTGGTCACGCATCCAGATCGGTTTGCAAAAGAAATGAGGCGAGTTTGTAAACCGGGTGGGCGCATTGTGATTGTCAATTACTTCCACGACCCCAGCAGGCCGATTGGCAAGGTTTCAGAATTGATGGCCCCCTATGCAAAGTATATCGGATTTAAACCGGATTTTACTTTGCAAGAACTGTTAAAGGTCTCGAAGCTAAAAATTGAAAAACGCATTCCTACAAATATCTTTAGTATCTGGGATGTCTTACTGGTTCGAAACGACAAATAAAAAAAGATCCTAGATTAAATCTAAGATTTTTTGAGTGTAAAACTCGCGGTACGGAACATAATGCTGATTAAAGTCCTCTGGGGTGATCTCGTACGGGATGTGCGGAACGGCTCCATTGTTTTCTACTTCAACACCATCAGGCCTGTAAAACAGTGACCTTGTCATATTAATCTTAATCTGTGAAAAATTAAGCGGAGCCCCTTCGGTGACGTGTCCGCCGGCGCCCATCGTGCGAGTTCCTAAAAGAACCGCCCGCTTATAACCACCCATCAAAGATGGAAAGGCATCGCCGCCTGAACCTGATAACTCATCAATCAACATTAAAACTGGCTTTGAATACCGAGTTGGATTTGGGTAGATTAGATCGCCTTTTTCAAAAGAGACTTTAGAGGTTAAAAATTCTCCCGCATTCCAGCTTTGTTGAAGCCTTTGTAAAACATCCTGTGCTTGAATGTAAACAAGAGACAGAGGGTTCATGGTTTCAAGTTCAACATTGATAGCTAGAATATTTTCTTTGCTGGCCACCAATCGGAACTGGGTGCTTTGAACAGGCGTTTCAACAAATAAAGAAAGAATATGATGAAGAAGACTGACCGATCCTCCACAGTTGTGGTCCTGATCAATGACCAAGCCGACCGTGTTTTTTTCTAATTCACCAATAAGATATTCGTACATCGCAAAGGTTTGATCTTCCGCCGTCGCATCGGTTCCAATCAATGGCATATAATGAGGAATTCTTAAGTAACCAATATTGCCTTTAGCCGTCGGATAATAGTACGCAACGACCGGAGTTTCGCTGATCACAACAGCTCCCTCTGGACGCTCAATGCGACTAGCACCAGAGCACATATAAGACTTTTCAACCTGTGGTCCTAAAACGTCGGAGAACAAATCTTTGATGGACAGTTGGTTATAAGAAAATGCTGGATTGTTAAAAAGCGGCAGGGACTGCAGTGTAAAGTCAAAATCTTTGCCCGTAACAATCCAAGGAAGATCAAAAGTTTTAATATTGCCATCAGCTAACGCCTTAACAACCACTTTTGCACTTCCCGTTGGAATCTGAAAAGTGGTGCCCGAGCGAGAGCCTAAAGACATTGTGCCCACTCGAAGTGCGGTGTGGGCATAGCCCATGCCTCGTTGAAGAGATAAATCGCTAATAACTCCTATCACGGGAAGGCCATCAAAAGTCAGGACTTCGTCGCCCCGTTGAATGGGAAACTGGCTTTCAGGCAGCGTTTTGCGGTCGACATCCGAGATCAAAACATGGCCTGCCACTAAATCCGTTGAAAAACCCAAGGTCGCTCGTCTTTTGGAAGGGATACGTAAACCAAAATGGCTATCGTGAAATTCTGCATTGAACCGCAAAATTAAGTCATAAAATTCTGCGTCTGTCTTTGAGGCTTCGATGTCAGCCAAATATTTTTTCTGTAAAGCATCAACATCGATATGTTGAATTTTTATCTTATAATCAAGAGGTCCATAGTTAGATTTAACCTGACCGATGAGTTGTTGAAAATCCAAAACCTTTTGCTCAGTTGTTAAACCTTTTGCAAAAGCGCCCATGCTCATTAATAAAACTGTTCCAATGACAACGATTCTCATACGGCCTCCAGAAGCCGGGAACCTACGGCAGGCCGACTTTGGAGGCAAGATAATATCGGGCTCCTCTTTCAAAAAACTACCAAATCCTGATGCGATCCTTATTTTCGACATACATCGCATCTGTTGGGCGGCATTGAAAGGCTTTGTAGAAGGCGTCCTGATGAATCACCTGTTGGTTGATCCTAGCCGTGCCAGAGGCATGCGGGTCGACCTTTAAAAGTAATTTCTGAAAGTCAGGGCGCTCGACATGACACCACATCCTAGCGTAAGCGACAAAAAACTTTTGCAAGTCTTCTGGTGCAGCCTTCTTTAAATCGGGGAAGGCAGCGTCCAAAGAAAAAGTCATCCCAACATGATCGCCAATATTTTCGCCTAAAGTCAGACGCCCATCGTGTCCAATTTTATTAAACCGATCGATAAAGGCTTGTCCTCGACGGGTGAATTCACTTAGGTCTTTTGTCGCCATCCACTGGCGCAGTTTTCCTTGTGAATCATATTTCGAGCCCTGGTCGTCCACTGAGTGTCCTAATTCATGGCCGACAATGGTGCCGATGGCTGCGGTATTTTCAAGAAGGCTCATGCTGGAATCGAAAAAGGGATACTGCAATATTCCTTGCAAAAGAACAAACTGGTTATCTTCTGACGAATAATAGGCATTCAGACCCAGAGGCCCCATCTCCCAGCGATTTCGATAGCGTGGATATTTAACTTCAGCCCAAAGTTTTTCGCGGGCCGCATTTTGGGCCGTGAACCGATTGGTAATAATTTTTTGGGCACTGTAATTTTTGATGGGAAGAAAATTCCAGTCTTCATCCTTTTGCGGCTTGATCAGTTTTAATTGCGCCGAAGTGATTTTTTCCAAGCCCTCTTTTCGAGCGCTTTCGCTGAGCCAGCTATTCGCTTTTAAGCCATTCACGATGGCACTGCGAACTTGTTCTGCAAGGGTAATGACTTCTTTATCTGGGAAATTTGGGAAAAGGATTGGAATAAGCTCTTGATCCAGCTCCATCGGAAAAGTATCCATCGTACTTGTTGTACAGCGTTCGTCACGAGGTGGTCTGACTGTAGGCCCGCCCAGATGTTTCTTTTTAAAATTAAAGGCCTCCTGAAAATAGGCGGGATAGGATTCATCCATAATGGATTTTAAAGAATTATAAAGCATCACATTTTTAAGTTGTTCGACAGGCCCTTCGTTCAAAGCAAGTTCGACATATTGCATCGATTCAGGTGCTAAATTTCTGATCGCCGTCGTTCCATTTAGTTTTTTAAAATAAATATTTAGATCAATATGAGGATAGGCTTTAAGCCATTTTTCTTGAGGCCAGTAGGTATTAGAAGAATACCTATTTCGCATTTCAGCAGGCTTAGGATAGACTTTGGCAAATTCGGTTTCAAAATTGATCACATCTTGGGCCCGTTCGTTGGGGTGATCAAGACCCGCTTCTTGAAATAGTTTTTCTACAACCTTTTTGAAATCTAAGACCAAAGGTTGATTTTCATAATAACTATTTTCAGGAAGATTCATCAAATGCGATACTAAAATCAAATCATAGTTTTTAGGTTCACCCTGATTGGCGGAAATATCAAAGCCGATGAACGAGAAATAGTCTGAGTCAAGTCTTGAGTTATTAAACTTGATGAGGTCCTCACGACTTTTTAAATTTAAAATTTCTTTCTTTTGTTTTTGGACCCAATATTTTTCATCCTGGGCCTGAGCTTTTGGATTCATGCAAGACGTATAAAAATTAACAAGCTGCTGTGATCGCTGGTTGTTGGGCGAAGTTTTGGAAGAATGTTTTTTATCTAGTTGTTTAAAATAGGTTTTCTTTGCAAAAAGCATTCTTTCGGCGGCATCAGTAAAAGAAAAAACCCAATGGGTTCGATTTTCGGGAAGCTTAAAGGTGGTTTCAACTTCATTGCACACATAAGCATGGAAATCCTGGCAAGCCGGAATTTTTGAACTTAAAGGAAAAGGCCTTTTTTCTGGCACTTCGCTTCCAGATAACAAGTCGGCCCTTGTGATCGCTACAGTGGGGTGAGGAGGTAAAATGGCGCAAAAAATAATTAAACTTTGTAAGAGCAGACTTAATCGCGACATTGGTAAGTCGTTTCTTTGATAAATTTTCTTTGGCTAGCAAGCTCTTTTGCACTCATGTAAAAACGACTGATCTGGCAACCACGGACTTTAATTTCTTCCCGCAAGCCGATGGCCTCATCAAGGGACATATTTAAACCCCAAATCAACTTAATCTTAAGCCAGTTTTTTATATACTGACAGGTATAGCTTTCTTTCGGTGGCAAATAATAATGGGGTGAGCGATCACCTTTTGACATATTCTCAAACCCCGACACGGCCATTAAATGATACTTATTTCCCAAAAAATTTGCGTAATGACATCGCTTCGCCCGAGTCCAGCGATAGCCTCCAGAAACATATGCATTTTTTAGGGGGACAACGTGATCAATTTGTATTTCAGCGGCAAGCTTAATTGTGTTTCCCGTGTAGGGGTCATTCCACAAGCCACTTTCGACTTTACAATGACTTTGACTTGAAACCTGGACGGGGATTTGCGAATCTCGCTGCAGGACCATGCCCCTGGTGTTGTAACAGGTGTTGTCGTAAGGGTCGTTCAGCCAAGCTCCAAAATGATTCAGCCTTGCATAAGGTTCACCCAAATTTTTCTCGTCATGCCGAGTGGCCCAGCCGAGCAAATGAATCCTAGCTTCTTGAATGGCTTTTGCTAAGGGCTGATTCATATCTAATGGACCGAAGAGTTCGCCTTGTGATGGCGGTGCTGGGTCTGCCATCTCAACTTTGTCGTTGATCTCGACATAGTCTACGGATTTTAAATTTTGAGACTGGGCTTGGAAGGCAATAAAAACAAAAACTAAAAAAGTCATGATGTTGATTCCGATCTTCGGACGTAATTAGCCGGGGAGAGAAGGCTTTTTTCAACCAAAATCATTGTTAAGATTTAATCTGGAAAAGGCGCGGGGCAACAAAAACAACCAAACAGAATATAAGAGAAGCAGACCCTTTGATTTTGCAATGTTGCATTATGGTTTGCTTAAAGCCATAGCATCTGGATGTTTTCAATCAAACGATTGAATTCATTGATTCAATCGTTTGCTTGAATTAGGGTGATTTATGGCTAAAAAAATCACGACTGAAATCAATGCAAAGGCGCGCGCGAAAATCATCCGTGCTGCGACCAAGCTTTTTGGTGATCAAGGTTTAGAAGCGACGACCACTCGTCAGATTGCATCTGCCAGTGGCCTTAACATCAGCCTGATTTCGTATTATTTCGGTGGAAAAGTAGGACTTTACCAGACGATTATTTACGACCATGCCCTAAAGATTAAAGAAAATCTCGACTCCATTCTTCGTGACCATGTACGAGAGAAATTCACCGCCGCGGTTTTCAAAAAAGAAACCACTTTGATCGTACGGCAGCTTGTTGAAATGCGCCTAGCTGATGTTTCCATGGCAAAAATATTTATGGCCGAAAGAACTCAGAACATGCCTTATGCCCGCGAGGTTTTCGAAGGCCTCATGAAGTCGACGACGGATAAGTTGATCAATATGATTAAACAAGGACAAGATCAAAAAGTATTAAGAGATGATTTTCCGCCCGGCGTTTTTTTGATTCTTATGATTGAATCGGTCTTGGGCTATTTTATGGTCCAAGACATTCAGCTTAAAATGTGGAGTCATACTTACCAACTGCCTAAAGACAAAGAAAAATTTATTCAATTCGTTAGTCATATTTTTACGCAAGGAATTCTCCGATGAAGATAGCTGTGATGATATTATGTTTTTCGCCGGCCTGCTGGGCTTTAGATCTAAATGGTTTTTTAGGGCAAGTCAAAAGCCGCCACCAAGGTTTAAAATCTTATGAAATCTCGAACCAGGCGGCTGATGATCGTCTTGAAGCTAGCGATATCAGTTTAGTGCCCGTGCTGACTTTAAAGGGCGCCTGGCTTGAAGATAAAAAGCAGCCCAACTTCCTGGGCGCTGAATCGATGAATACCACCCAATACACCTTGGGCCTTAGCAAAAAATTTACGACAGGAACGCAGATCAGTTTAAATGCACAAGCCTTAGGAAGTGAAAACAAAGGCCTTAGTAATCCAGCTTTAGCGGCTTACGCGAAATATGCGCAAGGCTCGCTGGGTGTCGCTGTGACTCAGTCCCTTTGGAAAGATTTTTTTGGAGCATCGACAAGGCTTCGACGGGAGCGAGATGCTTTACAAAGCCAATCTGAAAAAAGTAATTATGATTTGCAACAAAAACAAATCTTGATCGAAGCCGAAGCCATTTACTGGGATTTTATTTATTTGCGAGAAGAATTGGCCCAACGAAAAGCAAGTTTAGACAGAGCCCAGAAAATCGAATCGTGGATCCGGCGAAGGGCCAGTGATGGGATCGCCGATCGGGCGGACTCCCTGAACGCGCGGGCGCTGGTCGCAACTCGGCAGCTTCAAATGCTGAACACTCAAGATGAAGTGACGGCCAATGAAAAAAAAGTTCGAAGTGTGTTGGAAATGGGTGAGGCTGATAAACTTCCAGAAATTTCAGGCGAAATTGATTCTAAAAGGAATTTAAAAGCTACATTTAAATCCGCCGCGCGAGTTGTTCGCTTGGATGCCTACCTCAGTCAGCTCGAGGCTAAAAATCAAGGGGTGATCTCGCGGCAAGTCGAAGACAGTTTCAAATCAGATTTAAGTTTAGCCGGTAGTTACAATACAAATTCCTTTGAACCGGGTGGCGCCACTGCAGATGCGACTAAGAATTGGACTCAAAAAAGTTATCCAACCTCGACCGTGTCTTTAACGTGGACTTATTTATTTGATACTTCAGTCAAGTCAGCCGCCCAAAGTAGCGCTCGAAAAGATGCATTGGCTTCTCAGTTGCGAAGCGAAAGAAAACTTTTAGAATCAGATCTGGCCTGGCGTGAGCTGCTTCGAAGAAATGAAGAACTTGATAAGAAAATCAATGCTCTAAGAAGTATCAGTTCATTGCAAAAAGAGCGTGCTAAGGCTGAGCAAAATAAATTCAGCAAGGGCAGGTCTATCACCAGCAATGTGATCAATTCAGAACAGGATGCCGCCGAAGCTGAATTAACTTTGACTAAACTATTGGCTGAACAAAGAAAACTCGAGTCGCAGTCGCAGCTTTTTGTGTCCCTGGAGGATCGATGAATTTATCTGCTTTAGCTATTAAGCGGCCCATTTTTATTTCTTGTGTGGTCGCATTAACACTTATTCTGGGATTTGTTTGCCTTCGAAAAATGCCGGTGGATTT
The DNA here is from genome assembly GCA_043747555.1 of Pseudobdellovibrionaceae bacterium. GTDB lineage: Bacteria > Bdellovibrionota > Bdellovibrionia > Bdellovibrionales > Bdellovibrionaceae > JAYWDA01. The sequence goes on from JAYTOY010000064.1 coordinate 11,036, forward strand.
ATTTCCGGACGTCACTTTTCCGATCATGTTTGTTCGCGTCGCCTATCCCGGAGCTTCACCTGTTGATATCGAAAAATTAGTTTCTAAACCGATCGAAGATGAATTGGGCGGGCTGTCGGGATTAAATAAAATTACATCGAACAACTTAGAGTCCGTCGCGGTGATCTTGTTAGAATTTAAATTGGGCACGGATATCAAGGACGCCGAACAGCAAGTTCGAAATCGCGTTGGAAATATTCGAAATAAACTTCCGCTGGATGCCAAAGAGCCCGTCATTCGCCGTTTTGATCCTGCGGATCAGCCAGTTCTGACCATGGCCATCAAGTCTTCACTGTCTCCCGGTGAATTGTTTGACGTTGCCAGCGAAACAATCAAGCCGCAGTTCGAACGAATCACCGATGTCGGTCAAGTGCTTGTTGTGGGTGGCCGAAAGCAAGAAGTTCAAGTCTTAGTAGATAAAAATAAGCTCGAAGACAGAGAGCTTTCAATGCTGCAAGTGGCAAAGCGGATTGAAGAAACTTCGAAAGACGTTCCCATTGGAAAAATCGAGAGCCCTGGTCAAGAAAAAGTTCTTCGCACTGTCGGTGAGTTTGAATCTGTCGAGGCTCTAAAAAAAGTTTCAGTTAACTTTTTAGGTTCAGATCGTCCTGTTAAATTAGGTGAAATCGCTGAAGTTAGATTGGGTCTAGAAGATCAAAAACAAATTGCATCGATTAAAAAAGAACAGGCTATTTTTCTGGATGTATACAAACAATCTGGGACTAATACTCTGGCTGTCACAGACAATGTAAAAAAGACGATTGCTAAGGTGAATCTGTATTTAAAAGAACGAAAAATTGAAGCTGAAGTGATTCAAGTGCGCGATTTATCTAAGCCCATCCGACTGAACGTTGACGATGTTAGAACAACAATTCTTATCGGTGTTTTCTTGTGTATTTTTGTTGTCTTTTTCTTTTTAGGATCCGTGCGTTCGACATTCATAACTGGAATGGCGTTGCCTAATTCTTTACTAGGCGCCTTTATTATTATGTATGCGATGGGATTCTCAATCAATGTAATGACCCTATTAGCCCTGTCGTTAGCCGTCGGGCTTTTAATCGATGATGCTATTGTTGTGCGAGAAAATATATTTCGGCATTTGGAAATGGGTAAGGATCCCACAACGGCGGCCCTTCAAGGAACACAGGAAGTCGCTTTGGCCGTCATCGCAACAACCCTAGTGGTGATTGCTGTGTTTGGGCCCATTGCTTTTGTTGGTGGGATGGTCGGTCAGTTTTTCCGACAGTTTGGTCTGACAGTTGTCTTTGCCATGATGATTTCTTTGTTTGATGCGTTCACAGTTGCACCAATGTTATCCGCCTATATGGCCACCAAATCAGAGCACGAAAAAGGACCTGGTCCGATTGGGCGAATGCTGAAGCTTTTCGATCAAATGCAAACGTGGCTTGAAGACGTCTACGAAAAGATTTTGGGCAAAACCCTTAATTATAGAAAGACTGTTTTACTTGGCGCATTTCTTATTTTTGCAGGAAGTCTTGTGCTGATGGTTTTATTTATCCCAAAAACCTTTTTGCCGGCCAATGATTTGGGTGAATTTGGAATTACACTAGAGGCGGCACCAGGAACTTCTCTTCTGGGAACTCAAAGTATCGTGCGGGATATAGAAAACCGATTAGAAAAGGAAAAATATATTAACTTTTTTACCAGTAACGTCGGCTCTAATGATGGTGAAGCTAATAAGGCGAGCTTATATATTCGCCTGGTTCCTCCTGCCGACAGAACTTTTAACACCACCCAAGCCAAAGCTAATGTTCGAGAATTATTGAAAGACCTCAGTAGCAAAATAACTTTATCAGTTTCAGATATTGATATTTCCGGTGGGGCACAGAAGCCTTTAAATTTAACTTTAAACAGTGAAGATTTGGATGTCTTAGGTCCTTATGCCGAAAAGCTTCGGGCTCGGATTGCAAAAATTCCTGGTTTAGTCGATGTCGATACAAACTTTAGGTCTGGTAAACCTGAATTTCATGTCGTTTTTGACCGAGAAAAAACTGAAGCTTTAGGGGTTTCAACAGTCAGTGCCGGCCTAGAGTTAAGATATCGAACCGAAGGGGCCGAAGCGGCGGTGTATAGAAAAAATGGGATTGAATATAAAATTCGTGTGAAACTGGCCGATGAGTTTAAGGATTTGAAGGCTCAGTTTAAGACGACGTCGGTTCCAAATACAAATTTCAATATGATTCCTTTAAGCCGCATTGCAAAAGGTGAGGACACCACAGGTTATTCGCAAATCAATCGGCAAAATAAAAATCGCTACATTATGATCTCTTCCAATTTAGGGGCCGGTGGAAATCTTGGAAATGCGACTCAGGAAATCGAATCCATTATTAGCAATGAAGTGCCCCTTCCGCCGGGAGTTGATTTTAAATTTGTCGGGCAAGCTGAAGATTTTAAAGACTTAATTAATAACATGATTATTGCCATTGGTTTAGGGGTCACTTTTATTTATCTAGTTTTAGCTAGCCTCTATGAAAGTTTCATCACACCTTTTACGATTTTGCTGGCTTTGCCCTTAGCGATTTCTGGCGCCATGATTTTACTTTTTGTCAGTGGCCGCACGATCGATATTTTTTCACTGATTGGAATTGTTATGCTTTTGGGAGTGGCCGCTAAAAATTCCATTTTACTGGTGGATTACACTCACCAATTGCTGGAAGAAGGAATGCCTAGAAATCAAGCTCTTCTAAAAGCAGCAAGAACAAGGCTTCGCCCCATTCTGATGACTTCGATTGCATTGATTGCAGGAACACTGCCGATTGCAATTGGCCTGACCGAGTTGGGATCCCAACGTCAATCGATGGGGATGGCTATTATCGGTGGTCTGATCAGTTCGACAGTTCTTACCCTGGTGGTTGTGCCAGCCGCGTTTGGGTACATTGATGATTTTAGGTTATGGTGTCATCGATTAATAAAGACCGCGAAATAATCTTAACTTCTCAATTTTTTGCTGAAAGGGTTGCCAGTCATCCCTTTCGGCAATGGAATGCCAAAGGGCCTCGATCTCTTCAATGAGCAAAGTTTCTGGGGCCAGCAGTTTTAAATAGGGATGATTCATTTTGTCGGAATCAGAAACTTTAAATTTTTCAAAAAAGGTTTTTAAATTTGAACTTTCGTACTGTTTCCAATATGGCGACGTCCTTAATCGCTGTTCTTGCCAGCCACCAAAAAAATCAAAAAAACACTGCTCAAAGGGGATCTTTTTTTCTTCTAGAAAAGTGAAAAAAGTGGCAATAAGGTCAGCGGTGTTGGCCGTCGATTCCACAGATTCAGCGTCTTTTGCAATTAGATTTAGGCGTCTTAAAAAAATTGTTCGTAACGCCGAATTAAAGTCTTCGTTGAAAGCCTCTAGAATTTCTTTGTAAGCAAGGTCTGGAAAAACCACCGACATGGAAATGGCTAATTGTTCTAAAGCAAATAAAAAACTGACAGGCTGTCGGCCATAGCAATAAAGACCTTGGTGATCAAAATAGGCGGCGGTGAACTTTGGATCATAGTAGGGTAGAAAGCGGTAGGGTCCATAATCAAAGCTTTCTCCGGTGATATTGATATTATCCGTGTTTAAAACACCATGAACAAATCCGGCGGTCATGTAACTTGCAACCAAGGTGGCTGTGCGCTGAACGACTTGCTTTAAAAAATCCGTCGCAGGGTCAGTGGTTGAGTTGAAGTTATAGTATTTTAAACTATAGGATAATAGTTTTTTTAAATTTTCTGTTTCGCCTAATCTTGCCAGACGCTGAAAAGTTCCAACACGAACGTGGCTGTGGGAAAGTCTGACTAAGACGGCAGATCTTGTGGGCGACGGCTCATCGTTTCTGATGAGATCTTCACCAGTTTCAAAAATACTAAAAGTTTTACTAGTGCTGACACCTAAGCTTTCTAAAAGTTCAGTGCACAGGGCCTCACGAAAGGCACCCTTCAGTGTAAGCCGCCCATCTCCTTGCCGTGAATAGGGAGTTTGCCCGCTGCCTTTGGTTCCTAAATCAAAGATCTTTTTTTTCTGACCTGTTTTTTCTAAAAGTTGGGCGAACAAAAATCCACGGCCATCGCCTAATTGCGGATTATAAACGCCGAACTGGTGGCCATGATATTTCAAGGCCAAGGGATTTTGCAAATTTCTGGGCAGTGGCTGAAAATTCCAAAATGCGCGGGTCCACTGGTCCGCCGATAAATCCTCAAGTCCAACAGTTTTTGCTGCAGCCGAGTTGCGATAGCGCAAGGTGGCCTTTGGAAAAATTGCAGCACTGACTTCATCATAAAAGTCTAAACCAAGCTCTAAAATAGGTGGTCTAAAAAAAATATCGTCCATGCTTCTTTATGGCAGGTAGATTTGAGCCATGCAACAAGTAGGGCGCCCTTAAGTTGACTTCGATCTGACATTCCTCCAAATTGCAGGGACGGTATGAAAGCATTATTCAAGAAACATAATCATTCGTTTTGGGACCAAGTCGGTATGACGGTGTCTTCGATTTGCTTTTTCCATTGTTTGGCGACGCCTGTGCTGCTTTTGACTTTGCCATGGATGGGACAGTATTTTGATGATCCCATTTTTCATATTTTTATATTTTTTCTGGTTGTTCCCATTGGATTCTATGCCTTTTTGCAGGGATATTTGCACCATCGCAAGCCGACAGTTCTTGTCTTAGGAATTCCAGGATTGTTCATCGTGGGATTTGGAGCTTTCTGGCCCCATGCCTGGTTGCCGGGCTTTAGTCGCGAGATCATCACGGTGCTTGGCAGTTTTTTTCTGATAGCCGCTCACTTTATTAATCGCAAAGCCTGCCGAGCTCATAAGTATATTGATAAACAAGGATTGCAGCATTCACATGTTCATTCTTTCTTAACGGGCCATAAAAACTGCAAACATGATCACGATCATTCCGACAAATAAAAAAGGCTGCTTTTTACAGCAGCCTTTTTAAATTTAAGAAACTGCCTCACTTAAGTGTGCTTAGGGCAGCGTTACGCCTCAAGATTGTTCTGATATTTAAAGGGCTTAAGTGGTTCGTTGTTGCCATACGAATTCCTATGGAATTCGTATGGTCGCAAGGAGAAGGCAAGCATCTAGAAAAACTGATCTTTTTCGACGCGCGAGTTAATCCAAGCACACTTAAGTGGGGCAGTTTCTAAATTTAATGCTTTAACTTATCAACCAATCAATGCCCTGGGATTAAGCCAGATCCGAATTTGCGGTCTGAGCTATTGTCGCTGCTGTTACTGCCTGATGAGTCAGAGTTATCAGACGAACTTGAGCTGTCAGAAGTCTCTGCGGCCATGCGAGGAGCGACCTTTTGATTTCCGGGCAAAGTATAAGGAACATCAGCAATTGCATAAGTTGCAAGGACCGCCGTTGAACCTTCAACGCCGCCACGAGGCATCCGTGTAGGATGGTCGTAATTCACAAAGCGACCTTCATCAACTAAGAAGACACCCTTAAAAGAATTGTGTCCCAATCCGTATGTATCGCCTGATAAGCCAGAACTTGCTCGCTTTGAAGTTAATGGGAGGCCGGTTGGAAACTGGCTGGCTCGGTAACTTCCTTCTTCCAAAATATCAGATGAGCTGATTTTATTGGCAGCTAATCGTTGTTTGACAGCCGGAGCTGCACTGCTATTCGGTCCATGCACTCGAACTTGATCTTTTGTTAAAATATAGTCGAATTGAACTGGCGTCGTCTGAGACACGTATCTAGAAAGTGTTGCATCAGCAAAAGCTTCCTTAGCATAAACACGGTAAATATCAGTGCCTGGAGTGATAAAAGATTGAATATAGGCAATGGCTCGGTTTTCAACTCGTGTGCAGCCATGCGATCTTGGATCTGCAAAAAGGTTGGCAAAAAACCCACGAGTTTGTTTAATAAATTTGTCGCCATCAGAACCCCAGCCGATAGTTCCATGAATCCACTGGCTGTTCGCATTTGGAGTGACCATCGCTGCATACCATCCGAAGGCGCCGCGCATACTGCCAGCATCTGTCGGCATTGCCCTTGAGCTTGTCCACGCCGAGAAGCTGTTTCCAGGACCTGGAGTGGCTGGATAGCTAGGGTCGTACCAGCTTGGATAAGCACCAGCACCATCTTGATAAAACTTCACCCATTTTTGGATTTTATAAGTGCCAACGCGGGTTCGAAGCTCAGGGCCGCCGTCAAGTTTTCCAGCCACCATATCTGTTTCGTAGATCATACGGTGAGGGCAGCTCGGAGTTTCGGTGCACTTTTCATAAACCCGCATTTTTTCAGTGGCGATATTTTGAACAATGAAATACTTCGATGGAGTGGGTGCTTGTTGAGCGGTGGTTTTTGCCACGGCTGTTTGGGCCACTTGTGCCACCAAGGCTGCAGCTATTAATAATGTATTTTTCATACTTCTCCCCTGAGGTCTGTCTTTTGGACTATTTATTGATGCAATGCATTAATAGCATATAGGCGGAGATTTTGGCTTGAATTTGTCAAAGATGATTAAAAAATCTTCGTTTCCTGAATTAGATTCAGCCAGTGTTTAGAAGATCGACACTGTTAATTTACTAATTGAAAACTAAATGAAATTAAATCACTCTGGAGGCTCAACCGGAGGTTTACATTATGAATCGCAGGAGTTTCTTCGTTAATTTAACTTCGTTATTAGGTCTGGTGGCTGTGTCTTCGTGGAGCGGAAACGTTTTGGCTGAACGCAAAAGGGGTGGTGCAGCTCCTGCAGCTGGTGGCGCCGCGAAACTTGTCGACCCGCAATCATCAACTGCGAAAGCCGTTAATTACGTTGAAAAGAAAAGTGACGTTAAAGAGGCCAACCTAAAAGTTGAGCGCCAGGGTGTTATCTTCGAAAAACAGGCTTGTAATGGCTGTGGATTCTATTCAAATCCAAAAACTCAAGGCGGCGGCGAAGTCGGCAGTTGCCAGATTTTCTCAGGACAAGTGGTCAAAGCCAATGCTTGGTGTTCGTCTTGGAATAAAAAGGCCTAATATATAGAGAGGGCTTTTAGGGATTCCTTAAAGCCCTTCTTAATATTTTTCCAACATTTGTTTTGGGCAACTCTGTTCTAAATTCCACGGTCTTTGGAACCTTATAATTCGTCAGACTTTTTCTAGCGTACTCGATCACATCTTTATCGGTTAAATTTTGATCCCTTTTCACAATGACAACTTTGACTGACTCTCCAGAATGGCCATCCGGAATTCCGACGGCAGCAATCTCTAAAACGCCAGGATGAGAAGCAATGGCATCCTCAACTTCATTGGGAAATACTTTAAAGCCTGAAACCAAAATCATGTCTTTTTTACGATCTACAATTTTAAAAAATCCGGTTTTATCGACGGTGGCAATGTCACCTGTATGCAACCAACCTTGCTGATCAAAAACCTGAGCTGTTTCATCATCACGGTTCCAATAGCCTTGCATTACCTGTGGTCCCTTTACGCAAAGCTCGCCAGCTTCGCCAAAGCCAACTTCTTTATTGTTATCATCCAGTAAGCACACATCAGTACTGGGCAAGGGCAGTCCAATGGTGCCAACGCGGTCGTTACCATCGATGGGATTGCAGCAGACAACTGGCGACGCTTCCGTTAAGCCATAGCCCTCGACCAAAATTGTTTTTGTTAAATTCAACCACCGCTCAGCCACGACTTTCTGCAAAGCCATAGCTCCGGCAACAGAGATTTTGGTTTTTGAAAAATCAATGGTTTTAAAATCAGCATGATTCATCAGGGCATTGTACAAAGTATTTACGCCCGTTAAAATAGTGAAGGGCTCCGATTTTAAATCTTTGATAAAGGCTGGAATATCTCGGGGATTTGTAATCAAGGTATTCTGCGCTCCATAGCGCATAAACGAAAGGCAGTTTACGGTTAGCGAAAAGATATGATACAGCGGTAAGGCTGTAATACAAATTTCCTTGCCCGGAATTAACTTGGGTGTCATCCACGAACAAATTTGCAGCATATTAGAAATAATATTTCGGTGAGTTAAGACAGCTCCTTTTGAAACGCCAGTTGTGCCGCCAGTGTACTGCAAAAAGGCGACATCTTCAGGCTTGATCGAAACTGCTTGAACAGGTTTAAAAGCTCCAATTTGTAAGGCTTGTTGAAAAGTATAGGCTTGCGGCAGGTTAAAAGCGGGAACTAATTTTTTAACGTATTTAACCACTGAGTTGACCAGCAAGTTTTTTGGAAAATGAAAAAGGTCGCCGATTTCAGTCACAATGACTGATTCAATCTTGGTCTCCTTAATCACTTGCTCTAATAAATGCCCGTAGTTAGCTAAAATAACAATAGCTTTAGCGCCTGAATCTTTAAACTGATGACTCATTTCTGGCGCCGTATAAAGGGGATTAGTATTAACAACGACAAGTCCCGCTTTAAAGGCACCAAAGGCGGCCACCGGAAACTGCAACAGATTTGGCATTTGCAAAGCTATACGATCGCCTTTTTTTAATTTTAATTCATTCTGTAAAAAAGAGGCAAAGGCAGTCGCTTTTTTATCAAGCTCTGAATAGGTTAAAGAAACACCCATATTTTTAAAAGCAATTTGATCTGAAAACTTCTGACAGGATTCATCAAAAACATCCACGAGGGAGTTGTAAGAACCGGTATCAATTTCTGGGCTGATCCCCGCGGGATAGTTTTTAAGCCAAATTTTTTCCAAAGGGCCTCCGGATCTTCAAGTGTGGTTAGTTCATTACGAAGTCTAATCGGTTCCTTGATGAAGTCTAGAATTTTCGAATGACAAAGGCAGCAGCAGGACTTTTAATTAAGAAATGAAGTTCAGAGGTAATTTAATTTTATTTTTATTTTCGGCAAGCCTGCTATTTTCGAATAGGCTCAAAGCTTTCGATAAAGTCCTGTCTAAAGAAAGTTTTATTTTAAGCGGCAAAATTTTTAGACAAGCAGACGCGGTCTCTCGCGAGATGGGCTGGGTTATATCCAATGTCCGGCAGGCACCGGGGAGCTCTGTTTTTGGCCGGTTACAAAGAGCAGTCATTAAAGAAACGCACGGGAAGCTACAAAAAAGTCCTGTCTTAAAATGCGATTCCTATAAAATTAAAAGCTTGGGTCAAGAACAACGGCCATTTAAGTTTGAAATTTACGAGGTTTGCAATACTAAGTACCCTTTGCATCTGGCGACGGTGGTCTTAGAAAAAAACGATCAGATCCAAGTTGATTTTTATCCCATGAATTTATCAGAAGAGATGGGACTTGCCGCTTCAGTGATGAATAAGAAAACTCACTGTGATCTTAGTTTTCAAAGGACTATTTTAAAAACTATGAATTGCCAAAACTGGGCCCAAGACCGAAATAAAACCGAGGTTGTCGAATTAAGGACTTTTGTTTACACAGCCGATAAGGAATCTCTTTTGCAAATCAAGGGCGTTATCCTTGAGGGCATGAATCCTAAGGCTAAAATTGACAGCCAAGTGCCGTTAAGGGGTCGAATTGTTGTTACAGAAAGTGAACTTGCCATCCCAATTCGGGGTCGTCACAAAAAGAAAATGCCAAGTGCTGAAAATTTACCTGATCCAGAATATATTCAAGGGCAGGACGCTCCCGGAATTTCTGAGGTTGCGCCAGTCCCTTTGCAAAATCAAGAGCCCGTCGGTGAGCCCTCTGAGCGGTAAAGAAATTGGTGATTAGGTTTTTAGTAACTAAATCCCATTTTATTTCTGAGGGCTTCTGGTAAAGCAGGTATCCGTGAGCGCGGAATTAAATAGGTGGTCAAATTAAAAAAATCGGTAAAGATTTTGTGTTGATCAGCTGCCGCTTGCAAATATTGATGCCCCGAAGATCCACCGGTGCCGATTTTTCGACCCAGCATTCGATGTGCCATCAGCGCATGTCTTGATCTCCAGTGCGTCATCACTTCATCCAAATCACAAAGGCTATTCAGAATTTTAAAGGGCACCTGAAGGACAGGTTCATCGCGGTACACTTGAATAAATAGGGCCGCGCGAATCGCATCATAATTGAGGCGGTAATGCCCGGCTTTGCGAATTTCTTCGTAGCTCTGCGGATCAAATAAGGCTTCAAAAGATTTCAAGCTTTGTTCGATCATTGAAATATTGCGCTTACGGCCTTCTTCGTCCAATCGGGGATTAACAGCGACCAGCGCCTTATCCTCTTCAAAAAGTTTAATCACAGCCAGCCGATACTCTTTCCAGAAATTAAAGCTTGCGTCTTTTAGAAACGGAGTTCGAGCCAGCCATGTTTCAATTCGGTCCCAAAGACTGGGTTCATCCATAGTTTTTAAGATGGAGGTTTGCTGTTCGGGCAGTAAATGTTTGTGAAAAGGACTTTGGTTATAAAGGAGGCGATCCGCGGTCCGCAGACCCAACTTAATTTCTAGAAGCCTGAACTGATAACTTTGAAATCCACTGGCGGGATAAAGGAAATCGCGGAAATCTAAAAAATCCAAGGGTGTCATGGTTTCTAAAATATCGATTTGTCCCAAACTGTGCCTTAGAATCATGACGATCCGGTCAAGGCGCAGCTGGGCTTGTAACATCTTTTGTTCACTGGTCGGAGTCGCTGAAAAAACCTCTAAAATTGTGTCAAGCTCTGTCAGCATTTGTTTAAACCAAATTTCGTAGACCTGGTGAACAGCAATAAATAAATGTTCATCATGGGCGGGCTGACCCAGTTCTTCACTTTTTCTTTTTTGGGCATTCAGTAAATGATCAAGCTGTAAGTAATCATGGTATTGAACAGGAGGATGTTTCATTTCAGGTCCTTTAATTGAGCAGTGAATGAATCGATATCTTCTTTTTCAGTGTCCCAGCTGGTCATCCAGCGGCATTCAAATGTTTTTTCGTCCCAAACGTAAAAGAATCTTTCTTTTTTTAAGGGCGCCACCCAGTGTTTAGGAATTTTTGCAAACACGGCATTGGATTGAACGGGTTGAGTGACTTCAAGGCCTGGGATATTTTGAACATTTTCAAAAAGGTAATGGGCCATTTTCAAAGAATGCTCAGCAATCTCATGCCATAAGTTATTTTCTAAGTAAGCACAAAAGGGCGCGCTGATGAAGCGAGCTTTTGAGGGCAGCTGAGCTGACTGTTTTCGAATATATTGAAAATCTTCTGCCAGGGCCGGATTTAAAAACACAACAGCTTCGCCCATCATAAGACCATTTTTTGTGCCGCCAAAGGAAACCACGTCGACACCCAAATCAGTCGTTATCTGCTGAAGGGTTTTTCTTAAATGCACACAAGCATTGGCAAGCCTTGCGCCATCAATATGAACGTAAATTTTATGTCTATGAGCCCAGTCACAAAAAGCTTTGATTTCCTCGACGCTATAAACTGTTCCAAGTTCGGTCGGCTGAGTTAGTGACAACACTTTGACTTGCGCAAAATGTTGATCCCCACGTCGAATCAATTGATCTTGAACTTCCGAAAGTTGCAGTTTTCCATTTTTAGTGGGAATCGTCCAAAGTTTACCGCCGGAAAAAAATTCTGGGGCTGCGCACTCGTCCACATGCAGATGGCTGATGTCTGAGCAAAAAACAGAATGAAAAGATCGCATGCTAGATCTTAAGCTTAAAACATTGGCGGCGGTTCCATTGAAAACAAAAAAACTTTTAGCCGTTGGGCCGAAATGTTTTTTAAACGCCTGATCTGCGCGAGCTGTCCACTCGTCTGTGCCATAGCTTGCGGCATGACCTTCATTGGCTGCTAGAATAGCGGCTAATAGCTTGGGATGGACACCCGAATGGTTGTCACTGCCGAAACCACGTTTCATGAAGTTTGTTTCTTTAAAGTTTGAAATATAAATCGATGCATAATAACGGCCGCAATTTTTGAAGTTTGATCATCGATATCAAGAGGCGGCGACACTTCGTAAATGCCAAGGCCACGCACATCAAAAGATTCAATCAGAAAATCAAAAGCCCGTGTGAACTCGGTCCATTCAAGACCCGATCCCCAAGATTGTGAACAGCCGGGTGCTATAGCACTGCTGAGGGAATCGATATCGACGCTTATAAATGCAGGATGAATTGTTAAAGGAACGACTTGGAGAAGGGCTTCTTCAACGCCCTCTTTCGTAATTTGATCACGCCATAAAATTTTTCCACCGCGTTCTTGAAGCCAGCGTGCATGGTAAGGACTATTGCACTGAGGCTGGAGACCAATTTCAACAAAGGTGCAGTGCGCTCCATATTCATTGATGAAGCGAAAAAAGGGGGTGCCGCTGTTTAAACCTTTGTCCGTGGACCTGACATCTAAGTGGGCATCGAAATTAACAACTAAAGGTTTTTGTTCTTTGAAGGTTTGTAAAAATCCTGTGGTGTCGCAGTAGCCATAATCATGGCCACCGCCTAAAGATATCCAATGTTGTTTATTTTGCGAAATTTTGTGGATTATATTTCGACCTCGCTCATGGCGATCGGCTAGGGTGCCATCCAATGACATATTGCCAAGATCTTCTAGAGAGAACTTTTGTAAATTTGAGGCCTCTGGTGTCATTTTATAAAAATATTTTCTAATTCGATTGGGCGCTTCACTGGCGCCCGGCCTGCCGCCGTTCAGCGAAATCCCCTCATCATCGGGGAAACCTAAAACTTGGAAATGAAAAGCTTCGCTCTGAGCGGCCGTATTTGCAAGGATGGGCCACTCGCCTAAACGAGGGTCTTGAGCGTCATTTTTTGTAAAAAAAAGATCTGTTGGGGTCGGTTTAAAATCCATGCTGGAACTATAGATCGGTTAAAGCTTCATTTCAATTTTCAAATGCATCATGTAGGCTAAGGCAATGACGACAAACTTAGATTTGATGGATTATGACGTGATCGGCATGGCGGGATGGCGGCGCCAACAGATAAAACGCCAACTGGCCGCCGAAAAGGATCTGCGGATCACTTTAACCCTCCATAAAGGGGGGCCTTTTAAAGCTGATTTATTCGCAGTAGCGTTAGAGGAAACCTTACGTTGGTTGAAGCCAGTCGACATCACCCATAAGATATGGCCCCTGTCTGAATGGAAAAAGCAGCTGGCTTTGGTGGCCCCCAAGTATTTTGCTGAAAGCTACGTTTTCGATACAAAAAAAATGAACGAACTTATTTCAGCTTATAATAAAGAAAAGCCGCTTCAAGATTGGTGTTTTTTAGAACACTATTGTTACTTAGCCTCGTGGGCTCGCCGCCAAAAAATTGATCCTCAGCTTGAGCTCGTTCTTCGTTTTGAACTCAGTCGAGGCCTTATGGAAATCCGAGATTATGGCGCCCAAAAATTAAACCTAGGGACCTTAAAAGCAAACGAAACTCTCGAGGTGTTTGATCACTCACAGGTTCAAGTGCCATTTTTTTTAGGAAAAGATATTTCAGTTTTGTATGTTCACCCAGAAACTTTGCAGGTGAAGACGACAAACTTAGCGCCTGATGAAGCTCGAATTTTAGATCTGTTAGACGAGGGTCTTGTTCTGAGCCAGACTCAGCTGGTTCAGCTCATCTTTGATTTCGAGTGGAGCTTAAAAAGGTCTGTGCAGGGTTGGTCTGAATTGATTACGCAGATGATTAAAAAAGGTTTTGTCATAGAAGGTTCAACTTGATAGGCTTCTTTTATGGCTTTGGAACCAAAAGTACTTCAAGAATTCACCTCCGAATCTGAAAAAATTATTATCAGCATGCTGTCGATTTTAAATAAGATTCGGGGAGATGCTTCTTTGGCTGGGCAGCTTGAAGATTTCGGAAATCAAGTCGATCGCATCATGGGAGCTGCTCAAAGCTTAGCGCTTGCCATGTCGGAAGATCATGCTCTGGATATCATTTCTGATTACAGTTCCATTTGTAAAACGACAGCTTACCGGGCGGCCAAAGTCGGTGACCATGCTGCATTTTTTAATATTTGCGTGGCGCTGTTAACGGATGGTACTAAGACCTTGCAATTTTTAATTAAAAATATCCACCTACCGTTTGAGACATTAAAGAAATCCTTTGATTCAACTATGATTGAACGGTTTCGTTGGGTTTCTGAACAAGCCCAGAAAGATCCAAAATCTTTGGGTGGTTTAGATGATGGAAAAATGTCTCAAGTTGATGTCGATGAGTTGATAAAAAAAATCGGCGACTAATTCAAGGTTTCAAATTCTTTTAAGCACCACTGCGCTAATTCTCCCAGCTTTTCGTGATTCTGATACGATTCGATATCTTCTTTAAGAGATACTATCTTTAAATTAGCGGCAACAATCATTGCATTTCGTTTTAAGCCAAAGGATCCCGCTCGGTCTAAGGGAGTTCCAGCAAACATACGCTGCAATTTTTTGCCGGACGAACTCAGAATCATCTTTAGTTCTTCGGTGATGGCGGATTTGGCTTCAAGGTTTTCGGTATTCTTCGGACTCGTTAAAAATGATTTAAAAACCTTTTTATTCCAGGGACAAACTGTCTGGCAAAGGTCACAGCCAAAAAACCAATCACCGATTTTCTGACGAAGCGGGGCGGGTGGAACTTGCCTAGATTCAATGGTTAAATACGAAATACAAAGACCGGCATCTAGCAACCGGGGTTCTTTGATGGCCTGAGTGGGGCAAATATCAATGCAAGCGGTACAGGTGCCGCAAAAATCAGGTTCTATGTTTGCGTTAGTTTGTAAGGAAAGGCTAGTTAAAATTTCGCCAATCAGAAAAAGGCTGCCCTCTTTGCGATCGATTAAACAGGTATTTTTACCGATCCATCCCAAGCCCGCGCGGTAGGCTAAATCTCGCTCTAATACGGGTCCGCTGTCAGTTAAAACGAGAAATTGTTCTTCTGGATAAATTTTTTGCAAAGAAAGACTAAGTTCTTTCAAATGATTTTTGATCCAAAAATGATAATCCTTCCCCTTGGCGTACAAAGCAACGCGCAAGTTTTTTAAATGAAAATCTTCACCTTCGGGATGAGGAAGGTAAGGGAAGCAGAAAATAAAAGAAGATTTAAGTTGAGGTCCTAGAAGTTGTGGGTTGGATTTTTGCGGCAGGTGCTCTTTTAAATAATTCATGCTGGAGTGAAAGCCTTGATCCAACCATGATTTATAAAATTCTAAGCTCAAGGGGGTTTTAAGCTCTGCCGTGCCCCAATGGCTGATGGGACGGGATGACACCCACTGGTCAAGATGGTTTTGCAGTTCAAACGGGATCGTGCCAGAATCAGGGGGCATGCTCAAACAACCTTTAAAGAAGTCCATTCAG
>JAYTOY010000065.1:0-2779 GCA_043747555.1 Pseudobdellovibrionaceae bacterium
CTCTTCCTAGGTTTTAATCATGGATTTAACATGGCTTGCAACCGAGGCAAAAACTCTGCACGGAGTTTTTGAGGGGATCTCTTTTTCTTTTTTGCTCACACTGTTTTTGATTGGAATTGTGCTTGAGCTTTTTAAACTGCCCATGGGCGGTACACCAGAACTGAATCAAATGGTGGGTCGGCTCTTGATTGCGGTGATTCTGATGGTGGCAGTTCCCGATGTTATGAACATCTTGGCTGACGTTGGCGACACCGTCACAAAACAGCTCGGAAGTTTTAACGATTTTGCGCATGTCAAAGAGCGGCTGAGGGAACAACTGGCGCATTTATCTTGGAGTTGGGTGTCTGTGAAAGATGCCGTGCTCCTGGTGATAAGTTTACTGAGTTATGTCGTGCTCTTGATTGGACTACACATGGCTGATGCGATTTTTTTATACGCCTGGGTTTTACTTTATGTTTTTTCACCAATTCTGACGGCTTGTTACATTCTGCCGGTCACAAGTAGTGCCACCCGCACACTTTTTAAAAGCTTGATCGAGGTCACAGTGTGGAAATGTCTGTGGGCCGTCATGGGTGCTTTGGTGTGGAGTATGGCCGCAAGTCAGGTCAACGACCCCAAATATCAGCTCAATTTTATTACGGTGATTATTATGAATCTTTTGCTGTTCTTTTCCTTGTGGAAAGTTCCTGCAATGACAGCGGCTTTTCTTGGTGGCGGTATTTCGCAGATGGCCTCAGGCATAGGAAGTAACGTCTGGGATAAGGGTCAGAATCTTATGAAAAATATTGTTCAAACCCACGCCATTGGAAAAGTGGCTACCGCAATTAAATCAGGACAAGAGCCAACTCAAAGCACGTCTTCGCAGCTTGGCTCTTACAAATACAAAAATTTCCAAAATAAAAGGAGTTAAAACTTGAAATTCGTAAACGCAATTTATGCAGGCGAAAATACGGCGAGAAAACTATGGATGATCATTACATGGTTTGCCGTTATTTCGACGCTGCTTTTTTCATCGACAATCTATTTGGTCTTTCGGGACCCTTTGATAATTGAAAGGGCGTGCGAGTCTAAGATTATGCAGGCCAAATCATCGACGCCCACTAAAGCAGAGACAGAAAGTTTTATCAAAGAGGCCTTGGCAGCTAGATTTAACACTGACCGCGAAAAGCCGAGCCTTATGACTGAAGCCCAAGTCGATATCAAAAAAAGAGAACTTAAAGAGCTCGCTTCTAGAAATATTTCTCAAGTCGTGTTTGTGGATCAAATTGATCTACGCTCAAGTGGAGAATTCAGAGCAAAACTTACAAGACTACTGAAAATCGGAGCTATCAGCACAGCTTTGGGGTTTGAAGTCGAAGCAAAGTTATTTGAAGCCAGAAGAACCGAAGATAATCCCTACGGTTTAATTTTATCAGAATTAAAACTTGTGGAAAGTGAGGTCAAAAAGTGAATAGGCACAAAAAAGTTCTCTACTGGATTTATCAGTTAATTATTGGCGCTACATTTTTATATTTGATTCTATCATCTGACCAAAAGGCAAATGCGGGCATCAAAAAGATTCAAAATAAAACAATCTCGTGTGATTCAGTAAAAAATACTGTGCGCGTTTCAATAAAAAAAGTGACGGCACTGAGTTTTTTAGAAAACCCGAAAGAACTTGTTCCTGGCGATGGCTCCTTTGATTTTAAGCGCGTGCAAAATGATATCTTTATTAAAGCACTGTCGACATCCGCAAAAACCAATATGTTTGTTTTTGTTGGATCTAAGCGGTGCAGGTTTAACCTCGTAGCCAGCGAGCAAAACGTCGATGATCTGCTTGAGGTCAGAGAACCTTCTGAAAATGTTATGGAGGTTCAATTCAATGAAAAATGAGGTGGCTGCAGTAGATGTAAGACTTGCGACCGCCTCGGACCTTCACAGTAGCACCTATGATTTTACAGCTAAAGACTATTTTGAAATAAAAAAAGAAGGTCTTAAGGCATCGACAGTTAAAAAGTTTTTCTGGCTTATTTTCACCCTCATTCTTGTGTCTACAGTTACACCGCAACTTGTGAGCGAGAGAAATCGTCAAGAGCTTGCTGAAGAAATCAGGGCTCAAGAAAAACCAGATACGAATTCAAAAATGGATATTCCAAATATCCAAAACGAAGATTCAAAATTAAAAGAGCGAAGATCCTTCCCTGCTGGGTCTAGAACTAGACAGCCTGTTAATAAAATTAAGTCCATTGATCTTAGGGTCATGACGGAGCCACCGCCAGGAGCCGAGGTGAATGCTATTTTAGTCAGCGGTGGGGCTAATGGGACAGTAAAAGTAAAAACCACGCAAGATTTAGTTTTAAATGATGAGTCTTATGCACAAGCGGGATCACTTTTAATCGGAACAGGCTCTAGCACTGATAAGCGGCTTTATGTGACTTTTAATCGACTTGTGAGCCCAGAAGGAAAATCAAAAAATATTTTGGCTCAAGCTTTTGATTTTAAGGATCGCATTCGAGGTTTAAAAGGAAAAAAAGTCTCTGATCAGGTTTTTAAGATTGCGGCAAGTTCTGCGCTTATTTTCTTAAGCGGCTTATCAGATTCATTACAAGATAGTCAGGCATCGAATTCTCTAGCAGGGCAAAGAAAATCCCTTCGGGATTCAGCGCTTAGCGGAGTAGCTCAAGCATCAAGTGAGCACGGCAAAAAAATGCTTGATGAATTAAATAATGACAACCAAATCGAAGTTCAAAAGGAAACCGAGCTGGTTGTGATTTTTGACACTAAAGAAGGTATGAATGAA
>JAYTOY010000066.1:0-18058 GCA_043747555.1 Pseudobdellovibrionaceae bacterium
ATGGAATTCGTAAGGTCGCAAGGAGAAGGCAAGCATCTAGAAAAACTGATCTTTTTCGACGCGCGAGTTAATCCAAGCACACTTAAGTGGGGCAGTTTCAAAAATTTAGGCCGTTACACCTTGCTCAGCTTGAGCTGATCGAGGTGTTTTTGAAACAGAACGCATTCTTAAATACTTTTCCCGGACATCAGTTAAAGGCTCAGCAAAATAGTCTTCAAAAGGCAGCCCCCAAATTAAAGGTATTTTTTTTCCTTTACTCCAGCCATCAGTGATTCCGTTAAAAATATTTTTTAACTGAGCTCGGTCGTAAATAAGTCCATGCAATAAAGTTAGAACAATTAGAAGGATGGCATTCGAAGAATTTATTTGCGCAAAGTTAAAAGCTTGATACGCCATTTCATCTTCCAGAGAAATATCGTAGTTCAGCAGCAACTTCCAAAGATGGTGATATTGCCTGTCTCTGGATCTAAGATAGCTGATTGGCTGATTTTTAGGAATACCCGGGGAAATAACTTTAATCTTGTGGCGCTTTAAATAATTTAAGTAAGCGTGACCTAACGTCCCTTCAGAGAATTGAGCTAAATCCTTCATTGAAAACGGTTTCATCCGGCGCTGCGTTGCCAAGGCCTCTTTACAAAATGGGTCTGAATTAAGTCTAGAAAATATATCTGCAAACACCGAAGGATCTGCCAGGCGATCTGTTTGATAATAAAATTCGTAGCGGTCCAGTGGATTTTTAATGATTTTGAGACAGGCCAAGACCAGCATCAGTTTTTCAAATAATATCCGCATTAGGAAGCCTCCCTCGTAAACCCAGTATACTACTTTGATGCGAAGTGGTCGCAAAGACATCTATTGAAAAGGCTGTTAGAAAAAATTTATTTTTGAATGTCTTTTACAGATGTTTAAAAGTTCGACAGGTAAACGTCTACAAGTTCCTGCGGTATTGGCCGCCGACTTCGTACAAAGCCTGACTCATCTCAAATAAGCTGCACTGTCTCGACGCCGTCATGAGGGCTTCAAAAATATTTTTTCCTTCAAGGACGCTGTCCTTGAGTTTCTGAATTTCTAGCTGACTTTGGCTTTGATGCGCCTGTTGGTAAGATCGCACTTGCGTGAGCTGTTGATTTTTTTCTTCGTAAGAAGCCCGCGCCATCTCAATTTTTGGCGGCAAGTAATCTGCTGTCATAGTTTTTGGATCAATAAATGTATTCACACCAATAATTGGCAAGCTGCCATCATGTTTTAATTTTTCGTAATACAAAGACTCTTCTTGGATTTTAGATCTTTGATACTGGGTTTCCATAGCCCCTAAAACGCCACCTCGCTCGTTGATTCGACGAAACTCTTCAAGCACCGCTTCTTCCACAAGTTCTGTCATCTCTTCGATAAAATACGACCCTTGGCTTGGGTTTTCATTTTTTGACATGCCAAATTCGCGGTTAATGATCATTTGAATGGCCATGGCTCGACGAACTGATTCTTCTGTCGGCGTTGTGATCGCCTCGTCGTAAGCATTTGTGTGCAATGAATTGCAATTATCATTAATTGCTAACAGCGCCTGCAATGTGGTCCTGATATCATTGAATGCAATCTCTTGAGCATGCAAAGATCTGCCACTGGTCTGAATATGATATTTTAATTTTTGCGATCGGTCGTTGCCCTTATAAAGTTCCTTCATGGCAATGGCCCAAATTCGGCGGGCCACCCGGCCGAGGACGGAATACTCTGGATCTAAGCCGTTCGAGAAAAAGAAAGAAAGATTAGGCGCGAAATCGTCGATTTTTAGACCTCGCGATAAATAATATTCTACAAAAGTAAATCCATTAGAGAGTGTAAAGGCCAACTGACTGATCGGATTAGCTCCCGCTTCGGCAATATGGTAGCCTGAAATACTGACGGAATAAAAATTGCGAATATTTTTATGAACAAAATATTCCTGAATATCCCCCATCATTTTTAAGGCAAAGTTAATTGAAAAAATACAAGTGTTCTGACCTTGATCTTCTTTTAAAATATCGGCTTGAACGGTGCCACGCACTTGTTGCAAGGTCCATTCAGATAAATCTTTGTGCTCGGTCGCGGTGAGCTTACGCCCCAGTTCCTTTTCCTTTTTTTCGACCTGCTGATCAATCGCTGTATTAAAGTAAAATGCTAAAATCATTGGAGCTGGTCCGTTGATAGTCATACTGACGCTTGTATTTGATGAAACTAAATCAAAACCAGAGTAAAGTTTCTTCATATCATCTAAAGTGCAGATGCTAACGCCGGATTCGCCGACTTTTCCAAAAATATCAGGTCGGGGATTTGGATCTTGACCATATAAAGTAACACTGTCAAAGGCGGTCGAAAGACGATGGGCTTTTTCACCCTTGCAAAGATAGTGAAAGCGATTATTAGTGCGCTCGGGAGTTCCTTCACCTGCAAACATTCGTTTTGGATCTTCATCAGGTCGCTTGAGCGGAAAGGATCCTGCTGTGAATGGAAATTCTCCGGGAATATTTTCCATGCGTAAAAATCGATACCGATCGCCCCAGTCTTTTAATTTTGGCAAAACAACTTTTCTTATTTTAGTTCCCGATAAAGATTTTGAAACCAGGGCCTGACGAATTTCTTTCCCGCGAACGTGAAAAATTAATTCATCCTTAGAGTACTTTTCAATCAACTGATCCCAATCTTGCAACTGAGATTTTTCTTCCTCTGTAAATTCGGCCTGCAGCTGTTTCTTGGTCGTCTCTAACTGAACCCCATCAATTAGTTTTAACTCAGAAATATTATCAAGAGCGCCCCACTGTGAGGCCTTGGCCGCAAGCTTAGTTGTATGTGCCTTGTAACGGTGAACGGTGCTAATAATTTCTGATAAATAATTCTGACGGTCCGGCGGGATTATTATATTTTCTTCGGCACTGAGAATTTTATTTTTAAAATCTTCGCTGACTTTAAAGCCAGGGTCCTTTTCACTCAGCATATCCATTAATTTTAAAAACAGTCGATTAACGCCGCCTTCATTAAACTGCGAGGCCTGAGTTAAAAAAACGGGCACTTGAACGTTTTCATCAAATATTTTACGCGCCCGTTTAAATTGCTTTGTCACATCCCGTAAGGCATCATGGGCGCCTCGACGATCGGCCTTGTTAACAGCAATTAAATTGGCAAAATCAATCATATCAATTTTTTCTAATTGCGATTGCGCACCAAAATCTGAAGTCATTACGTACATGGAAAGATCACTCACTTCAGTGATCGCCATATTGCCCTGACCAATTCCAGAAGTTTCTGCAATGATTAAATCAAAATCCAGGGCTTTCAAGAAATTCAAAGTTGCTGGTAAATCTTCAGAAATTTCTTTTCCAGAGCCCCGAGAAGCCATTGAACGCATAAAAATACGGGGACGACTCAAGGAGTTCATTCGAATTCTGTCCCCAAGGAGGGACCCACCAGTTCGGCGTTTTGAAGGATCCACACAAACAATCGCTATTTTTTTATTCGGATAAGCATTTAAAAACCTTTGCGCCAGTTCATCAATCAAGCTGGATTTTCCAGCGCCGCCCGTGCCGGTAATTCCAAGAATGGGAGTTGGTCGAGACTTAGTTTTAAATTCTTTCAGTAACCCTGATGCCACTGCTGGTTTTTTTTCTTCAATTGAAGTCAAAGCCAGACCTAGATTTTGCGAAGGAATCGAATCCTGACCAAAAGCTTCTGATATAACAGCCGGATTGACCCGCGAGGCATTTTTTAAAATCCATTCTCCGCGTCGCTCAAGAAGGTCAAAATCAGATTCTTCCACGATCATTCGAATCATTCCCTCAAGACCTAATTTACGACCATCATCTGGGTGAAATATTTGCGCGATTCCGTAAGCTTCGAGCTCTCGCTTTTCTTCGTGGACAATAACACCACCACCACCGCCAAAAATTTTAACGTAACCTGCGCCAGCCGCATCTAAGAGGTCTTTGACGTATTTAAAATACTCCATATGTCCGCCCTGATACGAGCTGATACACACGCCTTGAGCACCTTCTTGCAAAACAGCTTTCACCACATCACTGACCGAACGGTTGTGACCTAAATGAATTACTTCAGCGCCAAATTCTTGCAAGATTCTGCGAATAATATTGATGCTGGCATCATGACCATCAAAAAGAGCCGCGGCGGTCACTATTCGAACAGGATTTTTAAGAGGCTTCATATTTTATAGACCTTTAAATTGAGGCTTTCTTTTTTCTAAGAAAGCTTTTGTTCCCTCACCAACATCAGCGCCACGAAATAAATCCGCAAAATGCCTAGATTCATTTCTGAGCGCTTCGTCGACATCCAAATCCCAAGCTTGATTGATTGATTTTTTAGCGTGGGCCACGGCCATCGGAGCCCTTTGTAAAATTCGCCCAATAAGAGCATGACAGGTCGGTAACAATTCAGCTTGCGCGACAACCCGATTCACTAAACCCATTATTTCAGCTTCAGCGGCCGAGATCATATCGCCAGTGAAGGTCAGCTCCCGAGCCTTTCTTAATCCGATCGCCCTTGAAAGCTGAACCGTACCACCAAAACCTGGAATCAAACCCAATGTCACTTCTGGTAAACCCATTTTCGCATTGTCTGATGCAATAATAAAATCGCAAGCCAGAGCAAGTTCAAGACCTCCGCCTAAAGCAAAGCCATTAACAGCTGCAATCACTGGAATTTTAAGATGAGAAATTTCCTGAAAGATAGCTTGCCCGCGGTCGGCAAAGTTTTTAGCCATTTCTTCATCTAAGACCGAGATTTCACGAATGTCCGCACCGGCCACAAATGATTTTTCACCTTCGCCCGTGATGATTAAGGCCCTTGCGTGTTCAAAATCCAGTTCACCGATAGTTCTTAAAAATTCAGCCATTTCATTGAGTAGCTGCGAATTAAGAGCATTCATCGCGTCGGGCCGACTTAGTTTTAGTGTCCAAACGGCTTGCGGGTTACTTTCGACTTTTAGGGTTTGAAAATTAAAATTCACGGTTTTGCCTCGTAAGAATAAAATCCTCGACCCGTTTTGCGACCCAGCCAACCGGCTTCAGTGTACTTCACAAGCAATGGACACGGTCGATATTTAGAATCACCCAGTCCTTCATGCAGGACGTTCATGATGGCAAGGCAAGTATCAAGCCCGATAAAGTCCGCTAGGGTCAGCGGTCCCATCGGTTGATTTGTTCCTAATTTCATCGCCTCATCGATGGCTGCGGCTTCGGCGATGCCTTCATGCAAGGTGTAGACAGCTTCGTTGATCATTGGCATCAAAATTCGATTCACGATAAAGCCCGGCATATCTTTATTGCTTTCAACAAAAACCTTTCCCATTTTTTCAGCCACAGCTTTAACAGCCTTGAAAGTTTCATCGGAAGTTTGTAAGCCGCGGATCCCTTCAACCAATTTCATTAAAGGCACCGGATTCATAAAGTGCATGCCTGCCACTTGCGAAGGTCTTTTTGTAACGCCAGCAATTTTTGTGATAGAAATCGAAGACGTGTTTGAAACAAGTAAAGCTTTGCTTTGGACAACTTCGTCGATCTCTTTGAAAATTTTTAGTTTTAACTCGATATTTTCTGTCGCCGCTTCGATCACTATGTCGCAATCTTTAAGATCAGCCATTTTTGACGTCGTTTTGATCTTTGCCAGTAAATCTTTTTTATCGCTTTCGGTGATCGTGCCTTTTTTGATCATTCGGTCACAGCTATTTGTGATGGTCGCTAGACCCTTTTCCAACGAAGCCCCCGAGACATCCATCATCAGCACTTGATAGCCATTTTGGGCTGCTACCTGGGCAATGCCGTTTCCCATTTGTCCCGCGCCGATCACTCCGACTGATTTGATTTCCATACAGATCCACTCCTGAATTTAAAGGGTCCTTAAGCTATGACTTATGGACGGCGCATTGTCAAAACTTCTGGTCTAGGCAAGGGGCTAATCCTCAGTGAAAATAAGGACTATGGCAGTTTTCAGATCAGGCTTGTTTGCAATTGTGTTTTTAGTCATTTTCGCGCTGCAGGGTAAGGCTCTCGCGGTGCCGCAAGACAAACTCGCCGTCCCATTTTACCGAAATCTACAAAGCCATTTCTCTTCAGGCCAGGCTCCCCGACAAGACTTAGAAAGTCGTCTTAAAAGTCAGGAATTTCACCACCGCTTAAAAATATCCTGGAATAAAAAAGATTTTTCTATTGAAGGCGATCAGCTTCTTCAAGAAGCTCACTGTGTCCTAATGGCTCAACTGATAAAAAATTCGTCTCTGATGGAGAGCCAACAAAGCACATCAAACCCCTTGGGGCTATTATCAAAGGACCAAGACGTTGAAATCTTAGAAATTCAAGGTTATTGGGCCAAAGTTCGTGAGCCCGCTCGGAAAACAATTGGCTGGATGCCCCTCTCTGATTTGAAAGCCAAAAACGAAGATGCAGGTGTGTTTGTGAATCTTATCGATACTTTTTTACGCAAAAAGCCAAATCACGAATCAGCAATGATCACAACAATTCCCAAAGCCCAGCGCTTAAAAATTGTTGGTTACGATAATGGTTTTTTAAAGACCAAATACCTTGATCACGAAGGCTATGTTGATCTTAGCCATCTGATTTCCAGGGCTGATTTTGCTGTTTGGGCTTATAAAGATAATAAATGGCAAAGCGTCCATCACAGGGAAGATCAATTTATTGTCACCTCGGAGGGAAAAAAAATTCCACTCGATGAAATTGTTGCCTTCACGGGCAGCCCGAATAAAGGCGTCATGATCCTCTCAGACGGTGCCGAGCCCCCGATCCGAGCTCATGTTCAAATACTTGAGAGCGAGTCTCATCATTGGGCCTTAAGCC
Organism: Pseudobdellovibrionaceae bacterium; assembly: GCA_043747555.1. Taxonomy (GTDB): domain Bacteria; phylum Bdellovibrionota; class Bdellovibrionia; order Bdellovibrionales; family Bdellovibrionaceae; genus JAYWDA01. The sequence continues at coordinate 6,834 of JAYTOY010000066.1, forward strand.
TTATGCCCGGCCATGGAATGGTCTGGTGGAAAAAAGATTCTGCGACCAATTCAAAAAAATCAGAGTCTGAGGAATCGGTCCTTAACGCAGATGAGATTTTAAAGCGTCAGATATTTTCATTAGCGCTCGAGGGCACTAAAAAAGTGAAGGGTCTAATTTCTGCTCAAGGAATTTTTAAAACTGAAGACGGCGTCAAATGGATTCAGCTGAAACAATTTGGCACCCAAGATCTGCCGGTCAGTGTTCATCCGGATGGATTCTGGTTTGTTGGATCCTATAAAAGTTCTGATCGCGGAGAAAGCTTTGAACCTTTTATTCGTTGGGATCAACTTGCAGGCTTAATAGATAGCCATTTGGGCCGCCATCCAAAACACATCCGCCTCCAAAAATTAGAAGCCCTCCCGAAAGGGCAGCTTCAAGCTTGGGTCGACACGGGCCCAGGCCATGTCAAACTTCGTTATACAATCTTAAGCTCGTCTTGGAGTGTTGTAAAATAAGGCAGCATCGCTTCTAGTACTTTACTTTGTAAAATGGGGCGCTCCTCCACCGAAATATTTCTTGTCTCAATAGCAGGTAAAATCCAAATTTGAATTTGCCGCGACCAGGTGCCAAGATTCGGAAAATAAGAGTGCTTCGGCAAAATATGGGAAGCTTTTTTAATGACAATTGGAATAATGGGAACTTGTGCCCTGATGGCAAAAACAAAAGGTCCGGCTTTAAATTGGCCTAACTTTTCTTCGGCTTGCCTGGTTCCTTCAGGGGCAAGTGCGATATGCTCGCCAGCTTGTAATCTTGCCTCTGCTTCCTTATAGGTCTTAAAGACTTCTTCACGATTTCTTCTTGCGATGGGTAAAATTCCAACCCTGCGCATCGCCCAACCAAAAACAGGAATTTTAAAAAGTTCTATTTTTGCCCCAAATCGCACGGAGGGCAAATATCCCACCATTGCAAAAATATCAAAAAAACTAGTGTGGTTAAAAAGATAAACACCGCCACCTGGCGGAATGTTTTCGAGTCCCATAACCTTGACTTGGACGCCAAACATTTTGCAAGAAATAACTCCCCACCACTTTAGACTGAAGTCATCAAAGTCTCTTCGATTAAAAATAATATTGACTGCAATTGTGTAAAAAGACGCCAGCAGTAAGTAAAAAGGATAAAGGGCACCCATGATCATAGATCGCGGGTAGGACAAACTTTTTAAAATCATACCCCAGGGTCCTGTGGAAAAACACGGCGGCGGGCCGCTTCTCGCTGACGCTCTTTATAGGCATCATGCTCGGAGGGTCCTGAAAGGATTTTTGCGTGGGCATTTTGATCCATAATTTGAACTTCAAAGGGATAGAAAAAACTAAAGTTTTCACGACCCGGATTTTGAATCTGAATCAGCTTACGGGTGATAAATTTGATAAATTTAAAATCCTGCCCTGATTGTTCATTGATCTTACGAATCATTTTAGCATCATCGCCCGATTTTTCTAAAGCCAGATCAAATATTTTTGACATCTCGTCATTGGAGGCTTCCGAATTTTTACTTTCAGCCATTTGGCAGATATCAATAAAAAGATCGACCGGAAATAAATTATTAGAAGATTGGTCAGGCATAATATGGGGATAACTAATAATATTTTCTTCCACCAAAAAACGGATCACTTGAAAACTATCAAAAAGCGAATTAGTAATGAATCGCACTCCCAGTTTATCAAACACCTTCATGGCTAGCGCGTCTGGTTTGGCTAAAAGCTTAATCACCGTGCTGTTAGACGCCTTGAATGGTTTGACCTCAAAACCAGCCAGCTCAACAGCCGCTCGATTTGATTTATGGGGTTTTAATTTGTGAATACTACCGTCATGAACGATGGCTTGTTGGAACGGAGTTAATATCTGCTGTTGAATTTCTTGTGTGAAGGAAGCAAACAGATCACTTTCGCTATGAATATAAACATGCATACATCTTAAAATAGCACAGGACCATCTCTGCAAATCCTTATCTTCCGGCCGCAATGAACTTGCATAAATTAAAAGATAAGAAATATCACCCATCCTTTTGCGATCGAGTAACACTTCAGGAATTTCCGATTCTAAATATCCTAATTTTTCAGTCAATAAAACAAGCGCTCGCCGATGGAAATACCAAAGTTTTGCAATATCCCCTTCACGACTCGGATCATATCCATAGTTTGAAATAAACGCTTGCGCTGATTCAAGGGTTGCAATGTTCAGCCTAGGCAGATCAATCGCAGAACGTCCGCCAGCGACGGAATGAAGGACATCTGAATCAAAATTAAATCTATTCTGCATGGCCTATTTGAGAACTGAAACAGGGATCAATCAAGTTTAAAATTTATTGAAAGCTGCAAGATGTCGCTTGAATGCGGCCTAATGTCCCTTGACGAGGAGGTGAACCATCCCAGGCTGTCCCATTCACAAATCGGACTTGTCCATTCAGCTGTCCATTTTGAATTTGACCATCTACTGAAATACGCCCGTCAGCGTCTGAGAACTGAACATGTAATACTCTTTGGCTGGGGTCAAAGGAACCTGATAGTTGGCTGCTGGTCGCGTGCACAACTTCAATAGGTACAATAAGGTTTCCGTCGACCCCTGCTGTACCAACAAAAGAATCTTTGATCATGATTTTGAATTTTGAAGAGGCACTAATAATTTGGTGAGAGCTATCAAAAACAAGAGCCATTTTTAACTCAACTCCGGTTGTGCCACTGCGTGCGCCACTGACCGAGCCTAGCTCCGCTGGATTGAAAGAAACGGAGACTAAATCACCGACAACTTGTTTGAAATCTTGATCATTTCCAGTAATACTTGTGACCCTTGATGAGAGCTCATTTCCTTGACAGCTGTTGGCCGAAATTAAGTTCTCAGGAACGACTGAAGTGGATCGCTTCTGCAACCCAGGCTGGCTTCCGCAACCAAAAACAAACAAAGCTGTGATCAAGATCAAAACTAATTTCATACTATAAGATAAAGCAAAACCAGGGCCAAAGAAAATCTCAGAATGAGACAATCCAGAAGGCCAAGGGCGGAGTTCACTGGGGAACTCTGCCCCTCTATCTGTATTATCTAAGAAAAACATTGGGACCTGTTCTCTCTCGCAATCTGTGATTCAAGTCAGTTGCAGCAATCGAAGGATTTTCAGGGCCGATATGAAACTTCATCTCGTGACGCCCTAAAAAGCCAACTGCAACGGCTAAAAACTTAATAGATCCTTGCAAGCTGAGATAGATTAAAAAGAGGGCTAGGTTTAAAGTCGCTTTTTTTAATTTAACCAGCTCCCATAAACCACTCCTTAATCTTTGTTGGAGTTCAATCAGCAATAGCTCATTATCTTGTTCCCACTTTTTTATAAATACTTGTGCTTTCATATACAATTCCTTGTTTATAGTTAAAATAATAAGTTAAGACTTAAAAAATTTTAAGAGATTTTTTTCAAACGAAAAAAAGACTTACGACAGTCACTTCCTACGAATGAAGATTCAATTTTTAGAATTTAATTTTTTGGTGATTTCATTGAAATGGCTGTACTGGGACAATCGGGAGCGGAGGCCATTCGAATGATTACACAGACCAAATTGTTAATAATTATCATAAAAGCCTCCTTTCAATAGAGTCATTTCACGGTACATCAACCCGTACAACAAAGTAAAGGCCAGAATGTAAAAAAAAGTGATTCCAAATTGAAACCACCCTCTTTAAATTTTTAATTTTTGTAAAACTGACTTTGCGCTTGGGCCATGGCCAGCAATTGCGGTGCGGGCTTTAAACGAATTGATTTTCTGGTTTCCGAATATTTTGTCAGCTGCTCGACGATATATTTTGATCCCAAAGAATCGGCAAATCTTAAAAGTCCTCCGCGGAACGGAGGAAAGCCTGTGCCCATGATCATTGCTAAATCCACCTCGGATGCGGTCTCGACGACTTTATCTTCGATCAAAGCCCGTGAACATTCGTTCACCATAGAAAAGACGCCACGCTCGACACACTCTTTTGTGTCGTAAGGATTGGTCGGAGCTTGAAGGCCCAATTCTTCATACACGGAGCCATCGACATCGCCCCGTTTCCCACCATTATAAAGATAAAAACCTTTGCTGTTTTTTCGACCTAAGCGTCCGCTCTTTTCTAAGCCATCAAGTATTTTTGAAATTTCCATCCGGTCGCCAAATGCTTTTTTGAAAATCTTTAAAACTTTATAGCAAACATCAAGTCCCACTTCGTCCATTAAGGCAAAGGGCCCCATAGGCATGCCAAAATCTTTCACGTACGCACGATCAACCACTTCAATCGCCATACCTTCTTCTAATAAAAATGCAGCTTCTGCCATATAAGGCAGAAGTAACCTGTTCACTAAAAAGCCTGGGCCATCTTTTACAACGACAGGCATTTTTCCCATTTTTTTCGACAATTCAAAAACTGTCGCAACAGTTTCATCGCTGGATTTTTCACCCCGGATCACTTCAACTAAAGGCATCTTATCAACGGGATTAAAAAAGTGCATACCAGCAAAAAACTCTGGGCGTGGATGACCTTTCGCCATCTCTGTCACGCTTAATGACGACGTGTTTGTCACAATAATACAATTGTCTTTGCAGTTTTGTGCCGTTTCTCCGATGACTTTTTGTTTGATCGCCATATCTTCAACAATCGCTTCAACAACTAAATCTAATGTTTTAAAACCACTGAAATCCGTTGTGGTTGTGACCCTGTCCATTTTCTGTTTGTATTGATATTTATCCATTGAGCGTCGTTTTAAAAGCTTCATCCATAAATCAGAAGCATGCTTTAGACCTTTTCCTAAAGCGTCGGAATTAAGATCTTTCATGCGAACTTCGATGCCTTTATCAGCGGCTTGATAAGCGATGCCGCCACCCATTGTGCCAGCTCCCAAAATTCCCATGCGAGCCACCTCACGGCCTTTAACTCCTGAGCTAACCCCTGTTTGTTTTTTCACCATTTCTGTTAAATAAAAAACATGAATCAGATTTTTAGAAACTTCTGTGACAGCCGCTTCACAAAAATTGTCTCGCTCAATTTTAAGGGCCTGTTCACGATTCGACATTTTATAAGTTTTTGCGATCACATAAATCGCTTTTATCAAAGCCGGATAATGCCCATGCGTTTTTGCAAGAGTGGCTTTTTTTGCTTGTGAGATGGCGAGGCCTTTTCCCAAGGACTCGATAAATTTATTCATCAAGCCAACGGGTTTAAATTTTTTCTGACGTTTAGCACCACCCTGGGTGATGATTTCACGGGCCCACTTTAAGGCTTCTTCGCGCAAGATCGCCGGATGAACCACTCGGTCGACCAAACCTTGCTTCTGGGCTTTTTTAGCAGGTAGTAACTTACCATTTAAAATATTTTCTAAGCCAGCTTGTAATCCCACCACTCGTGGCATTCGCACACACCCACCGAAACCTGGAATAATTCCCAGCTGCGTTTCCGGCAGCCCAATGCGAGTGGCGTTATCGTCCGTTGCCATTCGGTAATCACAAGCTAAAATCATTTCACAGCCACCGCCAGCGCAGGCGCCGTGAACTGCCGCAATCACGGGAATCGGCAGGTCTTCGATCAAATTAAAGATATTTTGACCGGCAGCGACTGCTTTTTCAAACTGTTCGCGGCTGCTCATGCTTTTGATCTCTTCGATATCAGCACCGGCAATAAATATTTTTGGCTTATTGGAAATCAGAATAACAGCTTTATAAGTTGAAGCTTTTAGTTCTGTTAAAACTTCTTGAAGCCTTAATACGACTGGCGTTGATAACTTATTGACTTTTTCTCCGACCAAATCAAATTCCACAAAAGCCACATCGCCTTGGGAAATAATTTTAATACTCTCGCTTGTATTTGTCATTTAAGCCTCTCTCTCAAGAATCATGGCACCGCCCTGGCCGCCACCGATGCACAATGTTGCTAATCCATATTGTAAATTTCGTCGTTGCATTTCTTTCATCAAGGTGATGACAAGTCTTGTGCCTGTAGCCCCGACAGGGTGACCCAAAGCAATTCCTCCACCATTGACATTTAAAATATCACTGGAAAGTTCACCGACTTTTTCTTTTAAGCCTAATTTTTCTTTGGCAAATTGATCCGAGTTAAAAGCTTTTTGACAAGCTAAAACTTGCGCTGCAAAGGCTTCATTTAGTTCCACCACGTTAATATCTTTTAAAGTTAAACCCGCCCGCTTTAAGGCAACGGGTGTTGCGTAGACAGGACCCAGGCCCATTCGCTCGGGGTCACAACCCGCAAAACCATAACTTAAAATTTTAGCAACCGGCTTATAACCCAAAGCTTCGGCTTTTTCTCGGGACATCAGTAAAACCATGGCAGCCCCGTCTGTGATAGGACAAGAATTTCCGGCTGTGATCGTGCCCGTCTGTTTATCAAAAAATGGCTTTAGTTTCGTCAGAGCCTCGATTGTTTGATTGTCGCGCGGACCGACATCCTCTGAAATCACTTCTTTATAATCTGGCGCTAAAAAGATCGGAGCGATTTCAGCTTTAAATTTTCCAGCTTTTGTCGCCTTAGACGCTAGAACATGCGAGCGCAAAGCAAACTCATCCTGTTCGCGCCTTGACAGCCCCCACTCCTTCGCCAAAATTTCTGCCGTTTGTCCCATATTGATGCCGACAAAAGGATCGGTCAGTCCTTGCATGACGGAAATCACTGGAAAATAATCGTCTCGCATATTTCCACTTAAGAGCGCACTGATTTGTTTCAAATCAGCTTTCAGCAAACTCCACAATAATGGGAGCGCTTGCTTTGGGCCCCGCGCCGCTAAAAGTTTATCAAAAATACTTTGAATCTTGGCTGGTAAAAGCGTCGGCATCTGCGACATATTTTCTGTTCCACCAGCAATAACAATATCCATGGTGCCAGATTTAATTTTTTCAAAACCGTTAGAAATGGATTCCATGGCGGACGCGCAATTTCTGTGAACTGTGTAGGCCGAAGTTTTTTGTGGCACTCCCGCATTGAGGGCCACCACTCGAGCGATATTCACGCTGTCGACCGGATTTCCAGTGTTACCGACGATCACCTCATCGATTAAATTCACATCTAAGTTGGTTTTTGCAATCAACTCTTTCAGTGCCACTTTTCCAAGATCTGCCGGGTGAACTTTTTTAAGCACTGTTCCTGATTTTGCAAAAGGTGTGCGCACACCTTCGATGATGACTACGTCGCGCGGTGATTTCATAAAATCTCTCCTTGATGGGCCTCTGTAAATGGACCTCTCAAGGATAGATCGGGCGCTTAGAATTGACAAATGGTCTCGATGACTTAAGAATGCAACGCGCACGCTCCCTCAAGGTCGAGAATTTTAAACTCTAGTGCGTGACCTGATGATTTTCCCTTTTATTTAGACAAAGGACGAGGTTAGAATCGAGTTTCTATCAAGGAGCTTATCATGTCTCTCGATCAAGAAGCGCTGGATTATCATTCAAAGGGAAAACCTGGAAAAATTGAAATCACTTCCAGCAAACCTTGCAGCACTGAAAAAGATTTATCTCTGGCTTATTCGCCAGGCGTAGCAGCCCCTTGTAAAGCCATCGCGAAAGATCCCTCAAAAGTTTATGACTACACTTCTAAAGGAAATTTAGTGGGCGTGATTTCCAATGGCAGCGCCGTGCTAGGTCTAGGAAATATCGGGCCCTTGGCATCAAAACCTGTGATGGAGGGTAAAGGTATTTTATTTAAGCAATTCGCAGGGATCGATGTCTTTGATATTGAATTACTTCAAACAACGACTCAAGATTTTATTAACGCCGTTAAAGCTTTAGAACCCACTTTTGGCGGGATTAACTTAGAAGATATCAAAGCGCCTGAATGTTTTGAAATTGAAGAAACTTTAAAAAAAGAAATGAACATCCCCGTTTTTCATGATGACCAACACGGAACGGCCATTGTTTCAGGCGCTGCTTTGATCAATGCTTGCTTTGTGACCGATCGAAAACTTTCTGACATTAGAATAGTTGTGAATGGGGCTGGGGCATCGGCCGTCGCCTGCTCGAATATTTTTATTTCCCTTGGCGTTCAACGGCAAAATTTAACCATGTGTGATACTTCGGGCGTTATTTACCAAGGCCGCAAAGACGGCATGAATAAATACAAACAAGCCTTTGCCGTTGAAACAAAAGCTCGGACTTTGCACGAAGCTTTAAAAAATGCTGACGTTTTTGTTGGTTTATCTGCGGCCGGCGCGCTGACACAAGAGATGCTGAAAGACATGAAGAAGGATCCGATTATTTTTGCGATGGCAAATCCAGATCCCGAGATTGATCCGGCGAAAGCTCGGGAAGTACGTCCTGATGCCATCATTGCGACTGGACGTTCAGATTATCCGAATCAAGTGAATAATGTTTTAGGATTTCCTTCGATCTTTCGCGGCGCCCTTGATACAAGATCGACACAAATCAATGAGGCTATGAAATTAGCCGCTGTTCATTCCTTGGCGTCTTTAGCGCGCGAGGAAGTTCCTGACCGCGTCTCTGATACTTACGGCGGAAAGAATTTCGCCTTCGGTCGAGACTATTTAATTCCAAAGCCCTTCGACACTCGTGTCCTGCTTTGGGTAGCCCCTGCCGTTGCCAAAGCCGCCATGGAGTCAGGTGTTGCTACAATAGAAATCACGAACTGGGAAGCCTATCATGACCGCTTGGAAGCTTACCAGGGACCTTCTAAAGCATTTATTCGCACAGCCATTCACCGAGTTCATAAAAACGCTTCAAATACCGATATTCCAAAAATTGTTTTCCCAGAGGGACACTCGAATAAAGTTTTAAAAGCTTTAAAAATATTGGTGGATGAGAAAATTTGTGAACCTATTTTACTGGGCTCACCTGAAAAAGTTCGCGAAAAAATCCGGCTTCTTGAACTTAAAACTTTAGAAAAAGTTCAGATCATTCAGCCTTCGCAAGCTCTACAATATAAAACCTATGTTCAGGAACTTTTTAATAAACGGCAACGCAAAGGTGTTAATTTAACAGAGGCCCAACGGTTAATGTCAGACCCTAATTATTTTGCGGCAATGATGACCTTAGTTGGTGACGCCGATGGAATGGTGACAGGGGCGTCCCAAAATTATGCCGATGCTGTTCGACCGATCTTGCAAACGATTGGACTTCACCAAGACGGGGTCCCTTCGGGTTTAAATTTTGTTTTATTGGAAGATCGCTTTTTAATTTTAGCCGATTCAACGGTGAACTTAAATCCAACCGCGCAGCAATTGGCGCAAATGGCGTTACAGGCGGCTCGGGTTTGTGAATATTTTGGTCAAATTCCGCGCATTGCTATGCTGAGCTATTCAAATTTTACGGGATCTCCAGGAACGCCGGCTAAGATGAAGAAAGCGGCCGAGCTGGTGAAAGAAATGCGACCTGATTTAGTGGTTGATGGCGACATTCAGGGAGATACCGCGATCAATCCAGTTTTAATTGATCGCATTTTTCCGTTTTCTGAATTGAAAGGAGGCGGCGCTAATATTTTACTTTTTCCAAATCTTGAATCGGCCAATATCAGCTACAAGATTTTACAGCAGGTTGGAAAAGTTGAAGTCTTAGGGCCTTTCCTGATGGGTATTCGCAGATCGGCCAATGTTTTACAACGAACAACAACAGTGGACGGAATTGTGAATTCAGTGGTGCTCACCGCTCTAGAGGCGCAGTACATAAAAGAGTACCGCAAATCGAAAGAAAAAATCCTTAGCTGATTGCTGAGCTCAGCAGCTAAGGTTTAAAATAAGTAGGCAATATTCCCTTCTAAGAAAATGCTGCCCGAGGCTTTAGGTTTTCCGACTTCAGCTCCAGAGCTTGCCGAAAAGTGAGCTTCATTGGCGACTTCGTATCCATTGGCATAAGTTGCGCCCAAGTTGAAGGCCATTTTCCCAGATGAAAACTGTCGTCCAATAAACTGATAGCCGGCTCCACCAATACCACCTAACGCCGTCGATGCTGCTTCTCCGGTTAGATTTGAATAACGAACAGCTGTTTTAATATCAACCGCGCCAAGGCCTGCCATAATATAAATTCCACTTTGCTCTGCTGTTTCGCTTAGAAAATAACGACCACGAAGGCCATACATACGAACATCACTTTTAAAGCTTGCCGAGTTATTATTTTCCGTATCTGAGGATAATTTGAAAAAGCTGATATATGGCCCGACCGTAACTTGTGGCCAGACAGTGCGCTCGTAAGCCACACCGACACCATTCATCAGTATCGGGGCTGCGTCGACCATCACCCGATGGGATACCAACGAATAACTCGCAGCAGATGAATCATAAGGCGAATAGTTAAATTGCATCGGCTTTCCTTTGGCGGAAGCCAGCGCCCCCGAAAGAAAAATCATCATAACTATACTTCTGATCATAAGACCGCCTTCAAGAAGCCTTATTGCCAAAACCTCGCCAGCGTCAGTTTCCCACCATTCCATGTTGAGCTTAATTCAATGTAGATCTTATAGGAGCAGAGCTTGAAATTGTCGGTGTCTGAAAGTTCGACAATTGGCGATTGGTTATCAGCAGCCCGCCCAATGTAAGAATTGGGAAACGATCAATAAGATTTCTTAAACTCCGCAGCGAAGCCCGTTTAAGATCGAAGTATTTTACAAAGTTAGCTTGAAATTGAAGGCGAACAACTTGAAGATACCTTTATAAGAACAGCGTTTACTGACCAATATAAAAGGGAATAAACTTATGAAACTTATGAAACTTATGAAACTTAAATTATTTGTTGCATTGATGACTTTTGGAATCAACGTGCTAGCTCAAGAACCTGGAAATCACGATTTAAATACTCAATCAAGCCAAGAAAGTACTCCAGAAGAAATGAGTCTTTTAGACAAGGCCTCCAAAGATGCAATGAATTTGAAAAAAACCGAATCAATCAAAAATAAAAAGAAATCAAAAAAACTTAAAAAAGCGACCAAAGATCAAACCCCTTCAAAATAAAAACTTACTAAGAAACCTGCAATTTAAATTCCAACTCGGTTTTCACGGAATTTAGCAACGGGAGCTTTGTCTTCAGCAGACAAAGTTTGAAATACAATCAGATTTAAAAATAATATTAAAATAAACTTCATTTAACTTTCTTTTTAGTTGTTTTTATTAGCCCTGAATGACTTGAGTAATTTTACTTTTTTTCTTTTTTTTTAACTTCGATGCATTTAACAGATTCATAAATCGTCTTTTCGGGCTCGGGCATGGCGAAATCACC
>JAYTOY010000067.1:0-63339 GCA_043747555.1 Pseudobdellovibrionaceae bacterium
GATGCCTCTTTTACATTTGAAACTTGAAAATGGGGAAAAACTCAGCAGAAGGGGGAAAAAGGACTCGCTTCAATCGCTCCAAGTCTATGAGGAGGCCACCCCGTCAACCCCTTTATTCCGAACAATTTTTGCCGAAAAGCGAAGCCATTCTCCTTTGGTTCATATAATGATAAAAGTGGCAGACACCGGGATTGGCTTAAGTTCCGCCGTTAAAAAAGAATTGTTTCAATCTTTTTGGCAGGCCGATGGGTCGCACACGCGCCGATATGGCGGCGCAGGTCTGGGATTGGCGTTTTCCAAAAAATTAGCCCTAGAGATGGGTGGGGATGTTCGCCTTATTGATTCAAGATTACAGCGTGGAAGCAAATTTCAGATTGATTTAAATTTGGAACAAGTCGGTGATCAGTGGATACATGCTAATTCCAGCGGGACCATTCAACCATCCACCTGTCATACTGCAAAAATTTTATTAGTTGAAGACTCTGAGGACAACCAAGAAATTTTTGAGTATTTCCTAACGTCGGCTGGGCATCACGTAACGACAGTTGGAAATGGAGCCGATGCCGTTATTTTAACGGCTCAAGAAAATTTCGATCTGATTCTTATGGACATTCAAATTCCAGGTTTGGATGGCAAAGAAGCGACTCGGCAAATTAGAAGGGCTGGTTATGGCAAACCTATTTTGGCATTAACGGCTCATGCAAGGCCTGAACAAGTTGCAGACTGTCTTGAAGCAGGTTGTAATGGCCAAATCACAAAGCCCGTATCCGCACGAGACCTTTTACAAGCGATCGAATTTTACATGCAAAACACCTTCCTGTCTCTTGGGCCAGTTAGCCCCGCATGAGGCATATATCCCCGCTATGATATGTGGTTTTTTTGCTGTTGCACAATTTAAGTTGGATTAGTCGATAAAATTAGCTTGGACTCGAATTTGCATTTTGAGTGGGTGATATTTAGTCAACTTAACTTGAAGGAGCAAGCATGCGCAAATTAGTTTTAATATTTTCAATTTTATCAGGTTTGTCTTTTGCACACAGCGCGGATGAAACAACGACTCAAAACGTAGACGGAGATGTTCGGGCGCATCGTAGTACAGGCGGCTTATTTGTAGAGCCCATGTTAATTTATTCAAAAAACGAAGCTTCAATTAAGACCTCTCAGTTACCTTTGTTAACTGGAGACAGTTCTGGGACCATCAGTGATGCTGCGATCGGCGCAAGACTTGGCTTTCATGTCGCAGAAGTTTTTATTTTAGCCGCTGATGGACGTTATGGAAAATCACATTTTCAAGATTCTCTTTATGCCAGTGCCGAGGGTTCAGACTATAATTATGGTGTGACGGCAGGAGTTCAAACTCCCTTAGCTGGAATTCAATTGTTCGGCACCTATATTTTAGGAGGCGTATTTGATCCAGCCGCTGGAGCACAAAACGTCGACATGAAATTTACTGATGCCCGTGGATACCGAGTGGGCGCTGGAATTCATATTTTGGCTGTCAGCTTAAATTTAGAATACCAAGATTTAACATACAATAATTCAACAATTGAATCTTTTGGTAATGTCACCGTTAACCAACAATCAAAAGTTGACGCCACTCAACGGGGATATGCCGTGAGCTTAGGTTTTCCAATCGAATTATAACTAAAAAAAGAAATAAATAACGAAGCCAAAATGGTCTTCCACCAAAGGAGTTAGAAATGGATCAATCATTAGATCGCAACTTGAATAAAGCAGGAGAGAAACTGACAAATGCAGGACGTGATGCTAAAGGAGCTATCACTGAAACTGCACAGAAATTTACAGATACGGCAAAAAATATGGAAGTGCCTGAAATTGTTACTGAGCAACTAAAAGCTTTAAGACAACAATCGCAGATCGTTCTAGATCGCACTGAAGATCTAGTTAAAAAACATCCATTTTATGCAGTCTTAGGCGCAGCGGCAGTGGGTGCCATCGTGGCAAGCCTTGTTAGCAACTCGATTTCATCGCGCAATTATAATCGATAATTATCCATTTAAAAAAAGGAAAAAAAATGCTTCGACTTGTCACTCTGCTAGCTACCTATTTTATTGGAAAATCTTTGAACCACGCAGGTGGAACTCAGGGGTCGTCTCCGTTCTTATTTCGCTTACCTCTTCTTATGATCAGAAAAGTATTAAAGCTTTTCATGGTTGGATTTGGAAGCTTGCTGGTTGGAGTGATGGGTCTTGGTTTCCTTTTGAAGGATATGATATTTCAAATTCAAGTAAACAACCAAATTTTTCTGAATGCTTCGACTGGAATTTCAATCGTTGTGGGTGCAGCAGGATTTGGTCTTTGTGCATGGACCTTTCGAAAAAAGAATTGGGTCGATGCAGGGGATCTGACAGTTCCGGCAGAGCCAATGGTCGGTCAAGAAGCTCGTCATCAGCCAGACTTGATGACAGCTTTGACGACTATTGCTTCGGATTTTCTGAATGAAAAAGCAAATCGCCGGGAGTCAGCTCTTTAATTTTTGGGAAGGTCATACGGTTATGTTAAAACTGGTTAGAATTTTTATTTCTGCAGGTCTTTTTGGAACGCTAGTGGCTTGCGTTCATGCTAAAAATGAAGTGAAGCAAGAGCCTAAAGCAGTCTCTCATGCGGCAAAAAAGGTTCGTGTTGCTCCTGTGGTACCTGACATTATGGAAGGTAAAACTGAGCAGTTAGCTAAAGAAGAAGGCAATTCAGTCGTTTCTAGTATAAAATTTGAAAAAAACCGTCACGGCCTCGATGAAGCGGCTCGATCAGAAGTAGATCGAGCGATTCAAGCGGCTAAAGACTCGGGGAAAATAGATAAAGTGACCGTGGCTGTGTGGTCTGACCGTGAATACCCAGGACCCACAAAAAAGCTAAATGGAAAACAAATGACGTTAGCCCGCGAGCGGGGATTGGAAATTCAAAAATATTTAAAAGAGAATATGAAATTAGGACGGGTTGATATTGTAAATATGGCGAAAGCCCCCAGTGATCTTTCTAAATATCTAAAAAGTTCAGAGGCTCGACTTAAGGATCGCCTTGTCAGTGCAGGGGTTGCTCCTACGACTGATGATGAGCCTGTCGTTAAAGGCCGAGCTTCAACAGCATTAATTTTAGTGAAGACAAAATAACCTCAACAAAAGGAGAAGTTATGATTAACGAGAATATTATTAAGGGCCAGTGGAAAGAAATTAAGGGCGAAATTCAAAAAAAATGGGGTCAATTAACAAATGACGATTTAGACCGTGTACAAGGTGATGTGAAAGCCTTAGAAGGTTTGATGCAAAAGAAATTAGGTTTTCAACAAGAACATGCTCGTACTGAGCTGAGCTCTTTTTTAGAACGTTGGACCTCTAAAAGTGACAAATCAAGCCGTTCTGATGATGACGGAACCATTTTCGGATCAAGAGATAATAAAAAAGAAACTAACTTTTAGAACTAAGAAAAGACGATTCAGACAAAAGAGTGGGTGGTAGCCCACTCTTTTGTCGCCTCATCTGCGCCCTGCGACAAGCCTGCGCTAGACACCCTTATTTTGACAAAATCCAACTGTATTTAGTCCCTTATCTTGATGACGATAGAGCCTCCTGTTATTCTGAATCATGAGGTCGCAAGTTGGAAAAAATATTTCACCTGGTTTATATCAGCGAAGCCTACGATCATATTTGTTACTCAGATATCCAAGAAATATTGGATTCATCAAAAAGCAATAATCTGAAAAATGACATCACGGGATTGTTAATTTATAAAGATCATCATTTTATACAAATTCTTGAGGGTGTTGAGGCCTTGGTCATGGAGACGGTGGCCCGCATAATTCAGGATCGTAGAAATCATCACGTGCGAGTTATTGTAGAATCAAAAAGTAATCAAAGAATTTTCGAAAGTTGGGCCATGGCTTTTCATGATGGCGACATTGACCGCTCGACCTCAGACTTAGTTGTTAAGCTTTTCGAAACGGCGCTAGATCAGAATAAAAAAGAAAAAGAAAGTTTGCTGCAAATGCTTCAATGTTTTCGCAGGAGTGCCCCTCTCTTCAAGCAAGCCTAGACAAATTTATAAAAAAAAAGCCACCTAATAAGGTGGCTTTTTAAGGAGACAAACTAAGTTAAAAATTACTTAGTAGCTTTTTCTTCTTTTTTTGCTTCTTTGGCAGCATGCTTTTCCATTTTGTCATGCTTCTTCATAGCATGCTTTTCTTTTTTCATCTCAGTAGCAGCAGGTGCAGCTGTTTCTGTAGTTGTAGTAGTTGTTGTTGTTGCAGGAGTTGCAGCAGGTGTAGTAGCTGTGTGAGCAGTGTCAGCAGCAAACGCAGAACCAGCAACGATAACAGACAATAATAAAGCAGCGATTTTCATAAATCCTCCTAGGATTTGGTTGTTAATATTCGCTTCGGATGAAGAAAGACTAACAGAGATGGGTAAAAGACATATTAAAAGCAGATTAAATATTTTTAATCTCGTTGCGAATTTCGAAATGAAACTCCGCACCTTTGCTTATGTTTTCGGCAAGATACAGCTTACTGCTATGAAGTTGGGCAATCTTGTAGGCAATGGCTAAACCTAAACCATAGCCTTGGGTGGCGCGATCAGCATCCTGGCCCCGACGAAACCTTTCAAAAATACTATCGCGCTCCAGGGGGGGGATGCCGCGACCTTGATCTTTTATAATAATTTCTGAGGTCGCCGCCGTCCAGACAAGTTGCACGAGGACCATCTCGTTTTCGGGTGAATACTTGATGGCATTTTCAAGTAAGATCACGACGACATGCTGAAGCAGATCAAAATCACCGCGCACCATTTTTGGTTCCTGATGATTATCGCTAATATCAAATTTAATTTTAATGCTTTTAGACTGGGCCAATCCCTCAACACGACCCAAGGCATCGATAATAACTTCATCTAAACCCAACGACTGTAAATTCAGTGCACCAAATCCGGCATCGACTCGGGCCAATAATAACATATCCTTAACGATTCTTGAAAGATGATCGACTTCTTGCAAAGTGCTTTTAAAGACTCGATTTTTTTCCTCGTCTGTGGCCGTCGGTTTAAGGGCTCTTTCGACTTCGCCCTTCATGATCGTTAAGGGTGTTAGCAGCTGGTGAGAAGCGTCGGCGACAAATCGCTCTTGGCTTAAAAAAGCTTTCTCGATGCGATCAAGCATTTCATTCAAAGTCAGCGCCAGTTGTTTGATCTCATCATTAGGAATGGGGACTGGAACGCGCTGAGACAGCTCATGAATATCAATGGATTGTGCTGTTTGAATCATATGGGTAACGGGAGCTAAAGCTCGACCGGAAACATAAAAACCAATAAGTCCTGCGATGATCAAGACAAGCGGGATGCCGATTTGCAAAAAGTGCAAGCGATTTTGAATTTGGCTTTCAAGAAGGTGCATTGGAACAGCAATTTGAAGCAAGTAATGGGGGTTTGAAATATTATCTAACGGAAAACTAATAACTCGGTAACTGAGGGCTTCTGCTGAAGGGACTTTATCTCCGACCTCGACGGTCCTGAAAACGGCTTCTTCGCCTTTGCGAATTTTTGCAAAATCATTCTTATAAGGGGGATCAAAGGTGCCGAATTCTCCGACCCGTGTTTCGATTTTACCTTTTTCATCGCGAACTTGAATCAAAGCTGTTCCTAAAGGAAAAGGGAGGATTTTTCCATGGTCGACTTTCAATGGAGGAAAAGCTAAATCACCTTCGCGATCAATTTCAATAGATTCTGAAACATCGACCGAGTAATTAAAGAGGGCGTCGTCGAAATCTCTTTGTAGGGTTTGGATCGTGAAGACAAATAAAATGGTATTGAAAACCACCGTTGTGGACCCAAAAATTAAAAGCAACAAAAGGGCCAGTTTGGCCCGAATGTTAACTTTTTGAAACAGCTGTGGAATTTTCTTTAAGAACGTAGCCAACACCTACCACCGTATGAATTAATTTTTTTGAAAAAGGCGCATCAACTTTTTTTCGCAGCAAATTGATGTAAACATCGATGACATTACTTTCTGAATCAAAATGAATATCCCAAACATGTTCAGCAATCGACACGCGACCCAAAGGGCGCTCAGGATTTCGCATAAAATACTCTAAAAGCGCAAATTCTTTTGAAGTCAGGGGAACTTCCTTATTTTCCCTTCGAACAGTTCGCGATATCAAATCCAGCTCAATATCAGAGTATCTTAAGACCGAAGTACTGGCATTCGTTACGCCTTTGCGGCGAAGAAGGGCGCGCACGCGCGCGAGCAGTTCATCAAACGAATAGGGTTTAGTTAGATAATCGTCGGCGCCAGCATCAAGTCCCGCAATTTTATCTTTTGTCGTGGAAAGAGCCGTCAGCATAAGAATGGGACCTTCAAAGCCATCGCGGCGAAAGTGCCTGGCGGTATCGAAGCCATTTTGATCCGGAAGCATGACATCTAAGATAACCAAATCATATTCGCCTTGAGACATGTAACTTTCAGCGGCAGCGCCGCTTTCGGCTGTGTCCACCGCGTAGCCGCCTTCATTAAGTCCTTTTTTTAAGAACTGGGCCACTTTCACTTGATCTTCAACCACTAAAATTCGCATGCAAAAGCCTTTGGTTTATCGAATTTAATTTTTTGGACTGTCAGCAGCGTCTGTTTCTTCGCTGATTTCAACAGTTAGAATATTGTCTTGATCGTCCAGCGTGACTGAGACTTTGGGTCCACCAGATTCCGAGCTTTTCACAAGTCGATTCTTTAGTTTGGTATAATTTTTAATCGTCGATGACAAAACATAGGGCCCACTTTTTTTCAGGCCTTCGAAATAGACTAAAGTGTCCTCTCGGGAAGTCTTTGTCGTTTTCACTTTCGCGGACAAACCGCTGGCATTTTCTTTCTCATAAATATTAGCGTTATAATTTTTTTTCGCGGTTGGAGTTTCCTCAGCCTGTGCGGGCCCGGCTCCTATTGAAAGCACCCAAAGAATTGTCAAAAACGTTTTCATTTCGACCTCATGCTGTGATTCTGCCTAAGGGCTGCCGCTGAATCAAGCGGGAAGGATTGAGCCTGGGGTTAGTCTATGATATAGCTCAGTGCATGAGCGAACCTATCAAATTGACCCAGACAGTGCAAAAGGGTGGATGCGCAGCCAAGCTTGCGGCCTCTGACCTCCGAAGAATCCTTGGACAAGTCCGCTTTCCACCGCGCCCAGAAGCCCTTTTGGTGGATGGAGGATTATTCGATGATGCCGCCATTTATAAAATTTCCGACGACATTGCCTTAGTGCAAACCTTGGACTTTTTTACTCCCATCGTGGATACGGCTAAGACTTTTGGCGCCATCGCTGCAGCCAATGCCCTCAGTGACGTCTATGCGATGGGAGGAAAACCTGAAACATGCCTGGCTATTTTAGCCTTTCCTTCTCAGACTTTACCCGAGCAAATTGCTATTGATGTCTTACAAGGGGCTTGTGATGTGATTGCGCAAGCCAAAGCGGTGTTAGCCGGAGGACATTCAATTGATGATGACACTTTGAAATTTGGACTTTCTGTCACCGGTCGCGTTCATCCGGATCGTATTTGGGCCAACAATAAAGCGCGCCCCGGCGATGCCCTTATTTTGACAAAGCCCCTTGGGACGGGGGCCTTGACCGCCGCTTTAAAAAGACAACAAGCGAACGAGTCCGAAATTGAGGCGGCCTTATACAGCATGACTCGGTTGAATAATGTTATTGATATTTTATCCGAAGCTTCGGCTTTAGCAGTGCATGCGGCGACGGATATCACGGGGTTTGGCTTTTCAGGCCATAGTTTGCAACTGGCCCAAGCCAGTCGCGTTCAGCTAGATATTGATTGGCAATCTTTGCCACAGTTTTCTCAAACGATGCATTATTTAGAAAAAGGTTTTTTAACTAAAGCGCATCGAGCCAATGCTCAGTACACCCAAGAAAAGATCGAGGTTTCATCCTTATCTGAGTTGCAAAGGCTTTTATTGCATGACCCTCAAACCAGTGGCGGTCTTCTTTTGTCTGTCGATGAAAGACATCTTTCAAAAATTTTAAGTGAAATCACGGAGCACTTTCCATTTGCAAGGCATATTGGTTCGGTGAAAGAAGCCACCGGATCTATGGCTTGCGTGTATCGATGATTTTAAAAACTTTGGAGTTAGAGTCGTTGTTAAAAGAAAGAGTTCCGTTGCTGGATGTTCGCGCTCCGGTGGAATTTTCAGCTGGGCATATTCCTGGCGCAGTGAATTTACCAATCTTAAATGATGAGGAGCGGGCCCAAGTTGGAACACTCTTTAAACAAAAGGGCCAAGACGCAGCTGTTCAGCTTGGTCAAAAGTTAGTGAGCGGCAATTTAAAACTGCAGAGGATTGAGGAATGGAAAGAGTTTTTTTTAAAGAATCCTCGCTCAGTGGTCTATTGTTTTCGAGGAGGCCTTCGCAGCCGAACAGCGCAGTCCTGGTTGGCTGAAGCTGGCTTACAAATCCCGCGATTAGAAGGCGGTTATAAGGCTGCACGGCAATTTTTTTTGGAAACTGTTCAACAGATTGTTTCTGAGCGTGCTCTTTTGCTTATTTCAGGTCCTACGGGCGGCGGTAAATCACATTTGCTCAGGGCCGCGCGTGATTTTTTGCCGGCTGTCGATTTAGAAAAACTAGCCAACCATCGGGGCTCTGCCTTTGGATTTGAAACTGAACCACAACCTCAGCAAGCCCAGTTTGAAAACTTATTGGTTCAAGATCTTTTGCAGATTTCTGGAAGTGCTGAGGTTCTCTTGAAAAAGCCACTTCTATTAGAAGATGAAAGTCGATTAATAGGGCGAAACGTAATCCCTGAGAACCTTTTTATAAAAATGCGAGTATCGCCCATTGTGTGGGTGGATGAGTCTTTAGAACAAAGAGTCGAGAATATTTTTACAGATTATATCACTGAAACTGCGCTTGGCCAAGCCGATGAGAATCGAGGCCTCGCCTTATTTTTAAGATATGAAAAAAGTTTGCTCTCGATCCAGCGCAGACTCGGGGGCTTAAGGACCCAAGAGTTGATATTGAATCTGCAAACTTCAAGAACTGAGTATCTGGAGAACAAAAATTTAGATTCAAATCGCGTATGGATTGAGAAATTATTAGTTTATTATTACGACCCACTTTATTTAGACAGTCTTAAAAAAAGAAACCCACAGGTCTTATTCAAAGGAACTTCAAAAGAAATTCTTTTATTTTTCCGAAGCCTTTGATTTAAAAAAACTTAAGTTTCCAGTGGGTAAAAAAAGGATTAAAACAGCCATCGTCGTAAAAACAAAAGCGCTGATCGCGTCGCGAGTCAGTTGTTCTCCAAAGACTAGGAATGCTAAAACAGCTGACAAGGCCGGCTCCAAAAGTTTTCCACAACTCATAAAATTTAAATTCATTCGTTTCATAAGGTAAGAAAAGAGAACATGACCTAGCAAGGTTGGAAATAAAACACTGAGGCCAATCGAGGCCCATGTGATGGATTCAAAACCAATAAAGCTTTTGCCGCTGAACCAGCCGTTCAGGCCAAATAAAAATGCCGTGAGCGAATAAGCAATAAAGGTGTATTCGGAATTGCTCATCGTCAGACGAGCTTTTTTGCCTGTCACAAGATAAATCGCAAAGAGCGCTGCTGAGGCAAGGGCTGAAAGGTCTCCTAAAAGAAAGCCCTCCTCAAAGGAAAGACTGTGCCTAACCAGACCATAAACCCCGATAGCGGCGCAGAGGTAGGCTAAGCCAAGCCTGGCCGTCAACTTTTCCTTAAAAACTAAAAAAGAAGCAAAAGAAACAAAGACTGGATTGATGGCAAAAATGATCATGCAATGAGCGATTCTAGTATGCTGAGCCGAATAAAAATAAGTCCAAAGGTGAGCAAAGAAAAAAAGGCCAGACACGAAAACGAATCTCAATTCAGACCTTGTTTTCTGACCGGAATCGCCTTTGAAAAGTTTAAAATGCCTCTTTAAATCGCCCATTCTTAACGCAAAAGGAAGAATAAAAAGTGCTGAAATTAGGAGGCGCCAAAAGCCGATCACCTCGAGAGGTGCATTTGCCAGGCGAATCAAAGTGGCTGATGAGGCCAAGCTAGTGATGGCTAAAAGGTATAAAAATAGGTGAAGCATCCAAAGACCCTAACAGTTTTATTTTTATACGTCATGTTAACTCTATTAAAACTCAGATTTTGCTAAGATGATGAGCCGTACGCAATTGAAGAAAGATTTTTAATTTCAAGGAGATGAAATGAAAGCATTGAATATTGGGTTAGTGGTTTTAGTTTGTTTAGCAACGGTTGCCTGTCAAAAAAAGTTGGACACTGATCAAAAAAAGATCAGCTACGCTATTGGTCGACAGATTGGACAAAATATTAAGCAGGTCGGCTTAGAAGTCGATGCTGACGTGGTTGGAATGTCGATCGCGGATGTTTTAAAAGACAAAAATCAAATGACTGAAGATGATATCAAAGCGGCACAGACAAAACTGCAAGAAATGATGATGAAAAAAAGCCAAGAAGCAAATGTTAAAAGCCAAGAGCAGGCTGGCGAAAATAAGAAAAAAGCGGATGAGTTCTTAGTAAAAAATAAGACAGCAGAAGGTGTTAAGACAACAGCTTCTGGTCTTCAGTACATTGTTGAAAAAGAAGGAACCGGAATTTCTCCAAAAGAAAGCGATATGGTTCGAGTTCATTACAAAGGAACTTTATTGTCTGGCGAAGAATTTGATTCTTCTTACGCGCGTAAAGAGCCAGCTGAATTTCCAGTTAGCGGCGTTATTAAAGGTTGGGGCGAAGCTTTGCAGTTGATGAAGGTTGGCGGGAAGTACAAACTTTTCGTACCACCAGATTTGGCATACGCTGATAAATCAGGTGGTAAAATTCCTCCCAATTCTTTATTAGTTTTTGAAGTTGAATTGCTAGACGTTGTAAAACCGCCAAAACCAGGCGCCGCAGCAGCACCTGCACCAGCTCCTAAAAAGAAGTAGTTATGGAGTTTAACCCGGCCTTGGATCCTGCTTACCATTTAGACCAGTGGATCCAAGCTGCGAAAGACACAGGACTGACAGACCCAAATGCAATGACACTGGCAACGGTCGGTTCTTCTCTGCAGCCCTCAAGCCGAGTGGTTTTATACAAAGGCCTCGTTCGTGGAGGCCTTTCTTTTTACACCAACTTTGGTGGTCAAAAAGCGCAAGAAATGGAATCTAATTCAAAAGTGGCCGCTAATTTTTTTTGGGCTTCCTTGGCTCGGCAGATCCGCGTGCAGGGCGAAGTTCTTAAACTAACTCGGGCTGAATCGGAAGCTTATTTTAAAACGCGCTCTCGTTTGAGTCAGCTTGGAGCTTGGGCTTCTCAGCAAAGTCAGGAAGTTGACAGTCTACAAGCCCTCGCGGATCGAATGAAAGAAATTGAGGCAAGTTTTAAAGACCAAGATGTGCCTTGCCCCCCACATTGGGGAGGACTTCATTTAATACCTAATTATTTTGAGTTTTGGATTGGACGAGAAGGTCGCCTGCACGAAAGACACTGCTACGAAAAGCAAGATCGCGACTGGCGCCGCTTTATGAGGTTCCCGTGAAACGTATGCTCCTGACTGGGTTTGCCCCTTTCCATGGAGAAGTCATTAATTCCAGTGAAAAGTTAGTACGAACGATCGCTGAAAATTCAGATTACGCATGGTTGGACACTTTGATTCTGCCTGTATCTTTTAAAAAAGCACCCGAGATTCTTTTTCAAAGCTTATCAGTGCAAGACTACGACACAGTTTTAATGCTAGGCCAATCTGGGGGCCGCCAAAAAATTTCTTTAGAACGGGTGGCTTTAAACTGGGTCGAAACTTATTTATCAGATGAAACGGGTTACAAGCCAAAGCCTGGAGTGATTGATTCCGCTGCGGAAAAAGCATTTTTTTCAACGTGGCCCTTGCACGACATCGAACAAGTTTTGCTCAATCAAAAAATTCCGGTAGAAATTTCTTTCTCGGCCGGAAGCTATGTTTGCAATTATTTATATTTCAAGGTCACAGCAGAGTTATTTTTAATGAATAAGTCTTGTTTGTTTGTACACGTTCCCTATTTGCCAGAGCAAATTGTCGATAAAAAGGACAAGGCAGCCATGGATTTTTCCGTGATGCAAACTGGCGTTGAGCAGATTTTAAATTTCTTAAAGAATAATCCCTTTTAACAAAACACTTGCGATCGTGAAATAAATAATCAGACCTGTGACATCAACAATTGTAGCAACGAAAGGGGCTGATGCCGACGCAGGATCAAGGCGACATTTTTTTAAGATAAAGGGCAGCATCGAGCCGCTGATAGTTCCCCACAGCACGACTCCAATAACGCTGGCTGAAACCGTGACTGCGATCATTTTGTAATGGGGCCCGTAAGTCTGCTCAGACAAGGGCCAAAAGGTAATTCGTAAAAGCCCGATCAATCCAAGAATACCACCAAGGCACGCGCCCACCATGATTTCTTTCACAAGAATTCGCCACCAATCGCGCATACGGATTTCTCCCAAAGCCATGGCGCGAATAATTAAGGTGGTCGCCTGAGAGCCCGAGTTTCCCCCCGAGGATATGATTAAAGGAATAAACATCGATAAAACAACAGCGCGCTCGATTTCAACTTGATAATAAGCCATAGCGGTTGCTGTCAACATTTCACCAACGAATAAAATAGCTAGCCAGCTGGCCCTTTTTTGAACCATTTCGCGGAAAGAAATTTTCATGTACGGAGCATCTAATGATTCCACACCCCCTAATTTATGAATATCTTCTGTGGCTTCTTCTTGGATAGCTGTAGCCACGTCATCAAAGGTCACAATCCCTTTCATATGACCTGCTTCATCGATCACCGGTAAGGCCATTAAATCTTGCTGCGCAAAAATTCGGCCGATTTGTTCTTGATCTAAATCGACCGGAATTTTTAAAATATCCGCCGTCATTATTTCTCGCACTGATTTTCCTGGTGAGGCTGAGAACAGTTCACGGAACGAAACAACTCCTAGCAAAGTTTGATCTGCAGCGAGGACATAAGCATAATAAATAGTTTCCACTTGGGTCTTGGCTTGAATTCGAAGATAACTGATCGCCTCATCCACGGTCATATCGGGACGCAAACGGACAAAGCGGGAACTCATCAAGCCTCCTGCGTTATCTTCGGCATAGGCTAGTAAGGCAGAAACTTCGCGACGGGTTTGCGGATCTAGCAAATTTAAAATGCCCTCTTTGTGATCAGCTCCCATTTCTTGAATTAAATCGGCGACATCATCCGGTGCCAGTAAACGAACCCAAGATCTTTTTTCTAAAGCCGAGGCTTCGCCAATCAATTCCGTTTGATCATGGGGGTTTAGACTTAAAAAAAGTTCTTCTGCATCGGTGCGTGAAAGCTTAGAAAATTTTCGGCGTTTTTCTTCGGTCGTCAGAGCACTCCATGAGGAGGCCAAAGTCATAAGATCATTTTCTGAGACATTTTCGTGATCTGAATTTTCCGCAGGTTTCGTTTCTTTTTCGTCTTGATTGTTCTCCACGAAAACCCCTGGTCTGGTGTAAATCCAAAAAGTGCCAATGTCTACCTATCTTGTTTTTCGAACTCTTTCAGGATTTCTTGAGCGGGCCCAAGCATTTTTATTTCTCCACGGTCCAGCCACAGAATGCGGTCACACTGGCCCAGGGTCGACAGGCGATGCGCAATGATGATCTGGGTCTTGCCCCTAAAAAGTTCTTCCGTGGCCTTCACCATGATTTCTTCTGACAAAGGATCAACACTGCTGGTGGCCTCATCCATCACTACAATAGGGGCGTCTTGCAGCAAGCAGCGAGCTAGGCACAAAAGCTGGCGTTCGCCTAAAGATAGGTTTTTACCCCTTTCTTCAATTCGTCGATTTAAAACCTGAGGTCCAGTCTGGACCCATTCACCTAAACCGACGCGATTTAAAACTTCCAAAAGGTGCGAATCAGCCTTTTTTTTCCAAGGGTCTAGATTATTTCTTAATGACCCTTGAAATAAAACTGGTTCTTGGGAAATCAATGCAATGGATTGTCGGTACAAGCTAAGATCAGGACCTGGTCCAGAATCTTTTAATTTAGGAGCGAGGCCGTTAATGCTGATATGACCTTTTTCGATGTCATACAAATAAAATAGAGCTTGAATCAAGCTTGATTTGCCGCTGCCTGTGCGTCCAATCACCCCCAAGCGTTCTCCCGGTTTAACTTCGAAATTTAAATTTTTAAGAATCCATGGAAGGTCGGGAGCATATCTAAACCACACATCAGTCATGGCGATGGCCGCTTGATTTTTTTCCGTTAAACGCCTGGAAAATAAATACTTTTCAAGGCTCTCAGGATAAACGGGATGATTTGTCTTAAATTGTGTTGAGGCCGGCAAGAAGCCGCCGGGTTCAATGGCTCGATGCAAATAGTGATCTAATCGTTCGACGCCAATCAAGGCTTCTTCGGACTGAGCTAACCATTCAAAAAACATTTGCACTGTATTTCCAGATAAAACAATAAAACTAAAGGCCACTCCGACAGAGCCTATGGAAAGAATTCCATTTTGTATCAAATAATATGAAGACACGCCCGTCATCAATAAAAGCATCGACGACAAACTGTTCATTTGAAATGTAAAACCCACTAAATTTCTAACAGTCCTCTTTTTTTGATCTAAAAAATAACGATCAAGTCTTGTGAACCGTGATTTGAAGGACGTCTGACGCAAGAAAGATCGGATGGTGCTTGCACCTTGGGTTGTTTCCGCAAAATGAGCAATCGAAGGCGACCGGCTGGCTGAAAGTTCTCGGCGAATTTTTCGTAATCGATCTCGGTTTAATCTGTAAACGATAAAGTTTATTAAAATAATAAAAGCGACAAATATCAAAAAAATGGGACTGGCTAAGCCAATTAAAAGCACCATTAAAAAAAGGTCCATAACGATTGAAATAAATTCAGCTAAAGGGCCGCCAAAATATCGAAAGACATTGCCGTAATCACTTGAAAATCGCGTGATAATTCGACCTGCGGGAGTGATGTCGAAAAAGCGCATCGCGTATCTTGACGTTCTTAAAATGACCTCGTCGTGAATGATGGAAACGGCTTGAGCTGAAGTTCTAGAGAAAATAGTTCTAAAACCTATTGTCATTAAGAAGCCGACAGAAGTCATAACCGATAAAAGAATAACATAATCACGATCGCTGAAAGCCTGCAGGAAAACTGGGACCGCTCGGCACATCAGGGGTGGCTTACAGGTCGAGTCAATCCAATAGCCAATAATATTGGTGTTTCCAAGAAGCAAAGTTCGCCCTACAAGGCCCAGAAGTAAACAAGAAGAAATCTTAAATAGGAAAGGCCGATAAGCCATATTTAAAGTCTGGTAAACCGACTTTTTAAAAGAGCCTTTTTCGCTGGATTCACCCTGGTTCATGGGGCACCGTTTGTTCTATTGTTTTCGTATAATTTCGAAACTCAGAGTTCGTTCTAAGAAGTTCTTTAAATGAACCTGATTGCAAAATTTTTCCATGGGACATAAAAAATACGCGGTCGACATGTTTTAAAACTGACAAGCGATGAGTCACAAGAATCCGAGTCTTATCTTTCCAAGCGCCCTTCAGTAAGCTTTCCAAAAGTTTTTCTTCAGTGTTAATGTCGAGGGCGCTCAGGCAGTCATCAAGAAGTAAGATGGATGTTTTTAAAAAATTAACCCGGGCTAAGCTGACCCGCTGTTTTTGCCCACCGGACAAATTGACACCGCGTTCGCCAATTTCGGTTTCAAGTCCGTGAAAGATATCTTCATCCTTTAATTCGAATTGAGCCAAGCGCAAGGATTCGACGATTCCAGGATCTTCATCAGTGGGTGTGTCATATAAGAACGCTACATTTTCGCGTAGTGTAGCACTCATGATAAAACCTTCCTGTGGCACAAAAGAAAATTTTCTGCGAGTTTCGTCGGTCGTCGCCTGCAATGAATTATTACCAAATACCTGATAATTTTTAAATGAGGCGTTGGTTTCCCTTAATAACGAAAGCAGCAGCATTGATTTTCCAGAGCCAACTTCGCCAACAATAGCGACAAATTCACCAGGTTTTATACGAAAGCTAATATCTTCAAGAATGAACTTGTTATTAATCTTTAAATTAAGATCAGTCACCTCGATGGCAAAATCAAAATCTTCCACAGAAGATTTTTGTGGAACAGCAAGGCAAGGTTTTTCATCGGCTTGTGTCTCTAGAAATTGACTGAGGCGCTTAAGAGAAGTCCAAGAATCGAACGCAAATGTAAAAAACCATGGCATTTGGCGAAACGGCCGGGTTAAAAACACAGTCAAAATCCACATCAAGGCCATCATTTCACCAGCACTGAGTTTATCTGTGGAGAAAAAAACCAAGGATCCCAAAGTGACAACATTAAGAGCAAAAGTAACCGTTGATGAAATAGCATTCATGATTTGCCCATTTGTGACCATTTTAATTCGATTGGTCGTCTCAGTTCGACGGACTTCAAAAATTTGGTTTTCAAAATAAGGAAGCCAACTTAAAATTCGAATCGTACGAATATTCTGTACCCACTCATTCACAAGACCGATTCTTTCAGCTGCCAATTTTTTAAAATTAAAAAAGAAAGTGGATTGCCGAAAGGCCATAGCGGTGTTGATGGCAGTGACTAAGACCATGACTGCAACTGTTGGCCACAGTGGAATGTCAAAAAGAAGGCCTATTGCAAAGGGAGCCAGGAGCAAGGGGAAAATGGTGGAAGCTCCGGTGGGAAGAGTTTGCTCTAAAAAAACTGTGGCGCCAGGGATATCGGTGGCATAAATTGAAACGACTTCGCCGACCGGGAGTTGGCTCATCGTATCGATCCTAAGGCTGAGCATTTTTTGATAGAGTCGATCTGCTAAAATCCGTTGCATAATTAAAGCTTCCCGGTAACCCAAGTAATTGGTCAGCTGAATTAAAGCCTGCGCCGTTATCAAACAAATAAAAGCTGTGAAAATAAGCCAAAGGGGACGATCGAGCGGCAATAGGTGAGTTAAATGACTGATTTTTTGTCCCGTGATAGAATCAATAAATTCTTTTTGGAAATAAGGTGCGAGCAAGCCAAAAAAAGAGGCTGCCAGCGAAATGAAAAGGATTAAAAGTCTTGCCCATAGCCGCGTTCGAATGACTTCAATTAAAAGTTGAAAAGGTTTGGACATCCCCTACAACGCATCACTCCTAAACCATCCTGTCAAGCTTCGCCGCGGTCCCAAGTTGGGAAGGACTTTGTGAGGAAAAAGCTCGCTGCGAAATAAGACCAGCCGTCCCCCAAAAGGTTCTATTTTTTCAAGAATTTTTTCTGAGTCAGGTGCGTAGAGAACAAGCTCGCCGCCATAATTTTTTGGCCAATCAGAATTTAAGTACAAGACCAATGAAATTTTTCTTCGTTTGTCGCCGGTGGCCTGATCCCAATGCTTTTGATAGCCACTGCCTTTCGGATAAAGGGCTAAATGCGCTTGAAATTCCGTAATGCCACAATAAAAATTTTCATTTAGGCAAGGCGACAAAGCTTGTAAGTTTAAAAAAAGTTTCTTTAAAATGGGCGGGCTTTTTTCGTCAAGCCAGAATGTCCAGTCACTCCGAATAAGTTCTTGGCTAGGACCGGCAACAACCTGAGCTTTTTTAAAGACTTCCGCGCTAAGAAGGTTGTCGAATTCTTGATTGATCAAGCGCAATTCAATTTCAGGCAAAGCGTGATCAAGGATCACATAGCCGTGGCTGGCAAAAGAATCGATTTGAGCCGAAGGTAAAAAGATCATAAGGGATATTTACATCGATGGCTGTCTGGTGGACAATCTTTATATGACATCTGGAAAGGTCTCCCGTCGAAGTTTTATGCAATCTTCTGTTGCCGTTGGTGTTGGTGCCAGCCTGCTTCCCGGTTGTGCAATGATGGATCGGCTTTTTGGCTTAGAGAAGTCAAAACTAGATCAAGAAGTTCTCGTGATTGGGGCTGGAGCTGCTGGTCTTATGGCGGCCTATCATTTAAAAAAAGCAGGAATTCCATTTCGCCTGTTTGAAGCCAGTGGGCGTATTGGCGGACGAGTTTACACTTTAGAAAATTTTAATTCCGACGGGCATATCGCCGAGCTTGGGGCTGAGTACTTTGAAGGGGACCATCAATTAATTTTTGATCTGTGCAAAGAATTAAATCTTCCGATTGACGAAGTGAAGTGGGAAGGTGGCCTGGAAAAACAGCTGACCTTCAGTCGTGGTAAAATTTTGACCTCTAAAGACACCTCTTTGAAAACTCAAAACCTTTCGACTGAACTTGTTCGCATAAAACTTAAGCTTCTGGGTGATCGGAATGAAATGATCACGCCGTTTAATGTGATGGACTTTCCCAAGGCGCCCGCTTTCGATCAGCTGTCAGTGACGGATTTGCTCAGCAGTCTAAAAGGCTCAGTGGATGCAGAAACTTTAGCCATTTTTCAGACCTCCTGTGGAGCGCAATTTGGTCGGTCTCTGGATCGGGTCTCAGCCATGCATGTGTTGAACGCTTTAGATATTGAGGCAAAAGGGCAAAAGTCATTGTATAGAATTCGCTACGGGAACCAAAGGCTCTTAAGAACTTTGTACGAACGGGTCGCTAGTGTCATGCCAGACTTTTTTGTCCGTTTGGATTCTCCTCTAGTTGAAATAGAGGAAAAGGGCGATGCTTTTCAATGCTTTTTTAAAACTCCTCAAGGAAATAAAAAATTTGAAGCGCGCCAAATTATTATCGCCTTGCCTGTGAACCAATATAAAAATATCCAAGGTTTTACCAAGCTTAAAATAAGCGATGATAAAAGAGAATCCTTAAAAAAAGTTGAACTGGCCGCTCATGCTAAAATTATCTTGGGTTTTAAACAAAAATTTTGGTTGAAGCGCCAGGATTTACTGGTGGCCAGTCGAGGATCTTTTTTTAAAGAAAATCTGCCAATGATCACTTGGGATGGAAGCCAGGCTCAAATTGGCAGTAAAGGGATTTTGGCCGCCCTCATTGGCGGCGAAACTTCAGGATCATTGGGCGCAGGCTATGCCGAGCAAATTATTAAAGAGCTACAAGTTTTCAGCCGGTCCTTTAAAAGTGAATTTGAAAATAACAGTCATTTAATGGATTGGAAAAAAAGGCCTTACGCCGAAGGGTCGTACGTTATCTATGGTCCCGGGGATTTTTTGAAATACCATGGTCTGTGGAGTGAAAGTGATTATGATGGTCGGCTGGCCTATGCTGGCGAGCACTGCCACCTGACTCGATTTGGAACCCTCAGTGGCGCTTTAGAAAGTGGCCGTCAGGCGGCCGCAAATATTATCGAATTACGAAAATCCCAAGCCGCCCGATTATAAAATTATTTTGTAAATCCTGCGGCTGTGATGGCCCATGGAAAAGAGGGGGCTGCAGAGTGACTCGCAAAATAGGAATCGAGAACAGTCGATTTATAAAAACCAGTCGTGCTGATTTCATGAATTTTTGAATCGATGACACCTTCGGGAATGCTGCCATCTGCATTTATCCAAGAAAAATTAGGGTAGTGGGAGATCACAACGACCGCGATATCATAGGCGCCTCTGAATCCGTCTTTATCAATCTGCACAGAAGGAAATTGTACGGTGTCGCCATTAACAGGGCGAGTTTGAGTCATGCGAACACTGGAAAGTGCAATCACGCTTGAATCGGCGTGGATAATGGTGGTCTTTTCAAAACCGTAATAGATCGTTGCATACTGACCTAAGTAATTCCCTGTTTTTTGCAATTGAATCGCTGGGACTGTCACTGTGCGGCCGGCGAGTGCGGGGACAGAATGAAAAAATGAAATAATAAGGCCGGTTAAAATTAAGAGGGCGGAAGTAAGATTTTTCATAACGATTTCCTATCTGAAGTGGGCCGAGATGTATCAGAGGTAGGTCGAAAGTTCAAATACATTACCAAGTGTCCACGGGGATCAAAGCTTAACTTTTGAAGATCTAATTTTTGGCCAAGAATGGGTGGGGGCAAATCCATTTTACCATCCAAAACTTCTCGTTGAGTCTTCCAGGTTGCCGAAGAGGTTTTTAATTTGTCTTTTATTCCGTCCATCACTTTTCCAGGAAAAAATGAACCAATAAAAGACATGTATTTTTTATCCATTTGAACACTTTTCAAATCAATACTGTGAAGGACGATGGCCATCTCTTGGCTTGGCTGTGAAGGGACCAATTTTGCAATGATATCAAAATCAAGAACGATTGTTTTAGCTAAAGCCATCGAATCAGGTTCTGTTGCTGTTTTTATGTGAATCTTAATAAATGTTTCTAAAGGGCCTACTTTTTCGCCGGCTGGAGTGGGAGCATAATCTAAACTGGGAACTGCCAAGAGCTTTAATTTTGTATCGCCTTGGACAAGGTCCTTAAAATACCCACGTATAAAACTTAGTTGAAGCACGCGATTCAAAACACCGCGGTCAATGCTCATGACTAAATCATGGGGAGTTTGTTCGCGATCAATGTCCGGAGCTCCACGAGAACCCAAACTAGGATTTAAACCAATATTTTGACGGCTTGAGGGATCTTCAATGTAGGCATTGAAACCGATATATAAATTATTCTGAAGTTTCAGTTTTTTCAGTTTTAAGCCCCATAAGTAATCACTGCTTTGATCGCCGTCAGGCTTTCCGGCAGCTGACAATCTTTGGACTTCTTCGATCTGACCTTTTAATTTTGTTTCAGCCATTTGATTTAGTTTGGCGGGCAAATCATTCTTCGCAAAGTCTTTAATATATTCGCGGGCTTTTATAAGCAAGGCGGGCACTTGATCTTGCACATATTTTTCAAGGTGAGTATTGTTTAAAGGATATTTGTGTCCATTCATCTCGACTAATAATTGCGGGATAATTAGGCCTTCGTATTTGATATCTACAGCCATGCGGTCTAAATTTTGTTCAAAAGAAAGCACCTCGAACCGCAATTCATCTTGCTGATTTAGGGCGACATAAACTGGCAGGCGAATATACAAAGGACTTTGCTGCGAATTTCCTAAGGCCAAAGAAACATTCTTTAGACCCAGTTCGCCCAATTGTAAATTCTGAGCGTCCCAAGCTTTCAAGACGTCGATCTGAGCTGTAATTTTTTTCACTTCAAGTTCAATGACAAGAACAGCGCCATCCCTGCGATTCAGTTGAGTCATTAAAGCTTGATCTGTGATCACAGCCATTCGACTAATTTCAGCGGCGTACTCGGAGGCGCCAATTTGAAAAGCGGGTCGATGGTCCTTTAAGGTAAAGCCGACCAGCCATTCAGTTAATAGTGTGCGAACCTGCTTCACCACTTTGATGGGTTCAGGGAACTTTTTTTCAAGTTGATCAAGGTTGATCGAGTTTTTAGCGACAATTGTTTGCTCATTAAAATAACCCTCAGACAGGTTAAAACCTAAATTTGCTATAATTTGGCCAAGATGCTTTTCGAAAAATTTTTGTCCTGTGGGCGAGATGGACAGGCGAATAGCACCCGGAATTTCGTGCTTGATGGGCAGTAAGGGCGTCAGGTCGGCTTGACTATAGGATGACATCAGCAAAGTCATAATCAGGGTGGCCGGGCGGAATAGTTTTGAACTTAAAATTGTCATGTCAGTCCCCTTCGCAAGCCAGCAAGATTGCAATTCAAAGTCCATTTCAGATTTGTTATAAAGCCTTTGGTGATAGCTAGGGTGTCTAAGCTCTTTTCACAGCCCCTGGTAACCATGTAAGTTTGACAATGTAAATCAGCAAAAGATGGGAAAGTGAATGACGGAGTTATGGTGTCGGATTATGTGAAGGCGTGGAGGCCCTTTGGCTAAAAAACAAAAATTACAAGCTCCAAAAAAATTTCACTTTTTGCCCGAGGCTATTCTTAAATCGGTGATTCCAACTCCGCAAAAAGAGAATGGCTTAAGTTCTGAAGAAAAAGTTCAAAAGGTGGAAGAGAAATTCCGCGATATTATGAAAATTTTAGGACTCGATTTAGATGATGATTCTTTGATCGATACGCCGAGAAGATTAGCTAAAATGTATGTCTTGGAGCTTTTTAGTGGCTTAGAAATTAAAAATTTTCCTAAAATTACAGTGATTGAAAACAAAATGATGTACGACCAAATGGTTGTGGTTCAAAATATCGAGGTTCTGTCAGTTTGCGAACATCATTTTCAAACGATCGAGGGGCGTGCTACGGTTGCTTATATCCCTGGTAAAAAGGTGATAGGCCTTTCAAAAATCAACCGTATCGTACAGTTTTTTTCGCGCAGGCCGCAAGTTCAAGAGCGCCTGACAAAGCAAATAGCCGATGCACTAGTCTACATCTTGGGAACTGAAAATGTCGCAGTTCATATGAACGCTAAACACTACTGTGTTATCGCACGAGGAATTCAGGATTCTAGCAGCTCTACCGCGACGTCAGATTTGCGTGGACACTTTAAATCTCACAAAGAAACTCGTGAAGAATTTCTGATGCACTGTCGTTACCGCCTCAATGACAACTAAACCGTCATGACAGGGGCAATCAGTTCGCGCGTATTCTTGGAAAGAGTGGGATGATTAAGGGCTCTTTGCGCTTGAACTTTAAGAGCGGCTTTTTGATCCTCAGGCACCTTTGCTGTGTAATCAAATAATCCACAAATTCGAGCCGCCACCTGCGGATTGATTTCATCGACTTTCAAAATTTGATCCGTCAGAAATTCGTAGACCGCGCCGCCTGTACTATGGCAAACGGACGCGTTTCCAGTAAAGGCTTTCAAAACTGCGTAAACGTTATTTGGATTTTTAATACTGAACTCGGGCTGGGTCAGTAAGCTCTGGACCCGCCTAAAAGTATCTTTACGCTGAGACATCGCTTGCACGGCAAACCACTTGTTCATCACAAGGCCATCGTTTTTCCATATTTTTCTAAAATGTTCCAGAGCTTCGTCAAACAGCGGAGACTCCGTTCGTGACAGCGAATCCAAAGCGGCCATTCGATCCGTCATATTTTTAGCATCTTTGTATTGCTTTATAGCGGCATCAAGAGCGGCTGGCTGGCCCGAATAGACCCAATAGATTAAAGAAGTATTTTTTAACTGACGTTGGCCAGCGGCTGCAAAATCGTTCACCTTGCTTTCAGTGGCTGAATACTGGCGATAAATTTTTGCCAGTTCATCGCAAAAAGTTTTTCCAATAAATTGGCTGGCCCAATGATGTGTCTTTAGAAAGTTATTAGCATCAAATGTAGTTTCTTTTTGAATAAGAATTCTTTCAGATGGAAGCTCCATCATGAGAGCTTTAAAAGCGGGACTCATTGAATGATCGGCTAATAAGGCTCCATAGGCTTCGCAGAAGGCGCCATCAGGTTCTGGTGTTTGGCTTTGCCGTATCTGGTGCAAGGCTTTTTTCAAGAAATTGAGCCCTAAAGTCATCGAGGCTTCGCGTCTGTTAAAGCCATCGGTATCCTTTGTCATTAAAAAGAAAAGGTCACTTTCGGAACGTTCCCACTTTAAATTGACAGGCGCCGAGAACTGGCGAAGCAATGATAAAATCGGTCGAGAGGAAATTTCTGAAAAAGTCAGATCCATTTTTTGCGTTTTAAACTCGATCAGCTTTTGCCCTTCACTATTCCTAGAAATCAGATCGTTGTGAATATCAAAAACGTGCCCATCAGCTTTAAAAAGTTCAAAGCTTAAGGGAATATGTAATGGTGGACTGGATTGCTCAAGATGAAGGGAATACTGCTTTTTGGCTGAATCATAATTTTCTGTGACTTTGACGGTGGGGGTTCCAATTTGTGAATACCAAAGCCGGAATTGACTCCAATCTTTTTTATTGGGTTCGGCAATGGCCTGCACATAATCTTCAATGGTCACCGCATGTCCATCGTGTTTGCTGAAATAGTTATCCATGCCGTTCTTAAAACCTAAGCGACCCACCATGGTGGACATCATACGAATCACTTCAGCGCCTTTTTCGTAGATCGTCGAAGTATAAAAATTGTCAACGGCGTAGCAGGATTCAGGCCGGACCGGGTGAGCGTTCGGACCTGCGTCTTCGATAAATTGGCGCTCACGAAGATCGCTGACGTCGTTGATTCTTTGAATTCCAGCATCGGTTAAATCTGCTGAAAATTCTTGATCGCGAAAAACAGTGAGGCCTTCTTTAAGTGATAAGTGAAACCAGTCTCTTAAAGTAACGCGGTTGCCGGTCCAGTTATGAAAATATTCATGACCCACCACAGATTCTATTCGGTGGAAATCTAAATCGGTGGCGGTGTTTTCATCGGCCAACACTAAGCGCGAGTTAAAAATATTAAGGCCCTTATTTTCCATTGCACCCATGTTAAAATCATCAATGGAGACAATCATAAAATCATCCAGGTCATATTCTAAGCCAAAACGTTCTTCGTCCCATTTCATGGCATGCTTCAGCGAACGCATAGCATGGTGACACATATCTTGTTTCCCATGGGGCGCGTAGATTTCTAAATTAATTTTTCGAAGAGTCATCGTTTGGAATTGATCCCGAATAACGCCCAAATCACCTGCCACCAAGGCAAATAAATAACTGGGTTTTTTAAATGGATCCTCCCACTCAGCTTGATGCCGGCCATCACCCAGATCTTTCGAGGCTAAACGATTTCCATTGGATAAAAGAACGGGAAATTTCCTTTTATCGGCTCGAATTGTGACATGATACTTTGTCATAACATCAGGGCGATCCAAAAAATAAGTGATACGCCGAAAACCTTCAGCTTCACACTGGGTGCAAAGAAATCCCCCAGAATAATAAAGTCCTGTCAATTCGGTATTGGCTTTAGGATTAAAATGAGTGGTAATTTTAAGTGCAAAGGTATCTGGAATATTTTTTAAGATTAAGTGGGTGGCTGTTTTTTCGTAATCTGATGATTTTAAAATAGCTCCATCTATTTCAATGGAAATCAGTTCAAACTTTTCACCGTTGAGTTCAAGGACCGTCGTTGGATTCTTTTTTTTAAAAGACATCTGGCTCACGACTGTGGCGGAATCCTCTTTTAGATCAAATTCAAGATCGATAAAATCAATTTCGAAATCCGGAGCACGATAATCCTTAAGATAGATTTTTTCCATATAAAGCCCCCAATGCCATGACCTTATATTTATATTAGCCTTGTGCGACTTTCAAGGAATCTAAGCCTTTGCAGACTGCGGCCAAGCGGGCGACATCATGAATCTTGTCAGCTGAAACCTCTAAAGCTCGAATGGCTCGCTCATGTGAACTGACACAAGTGGGACAGCCATTGACGATGGAAACAGCGAGCGCCATCATTTCAAAATTTTGTTTTCCCGTTTGAGGCTTCATCAGGCTTTGCATTCGTAACCCCGCGCGCGAATAATCCTCGACTACTTCGGGGCTTAAGAAACTTCTAAATTTATAATAAATATTATTCATTCCCATGATTCCTGCGACTTCAGCAGCTTCCTGAATATGTTCTGGGGCCGTTCCCAAAAGAGCTAATGCTGTGCGGGCTAAATACATCATTTCTTTATTGTGAAGCGTCGTCGCAAGGGCCAGCAAATTCATAAAACGTTCAGTGGGCTCAAGAGAGCTATCCAGCATCAACTTTTTAAAGTTTAAAGATAAATCTCGGAAAATGGAGGAGTCATGAACGCGGTAATCTTTTTCTAAAAATGTATCAACGATATTGGAAAAATCCATAGCATCTCCGATAGATGTTCAAACAAAGAGCCAAAATGGATCTGGCTCTGGTTTCAATTAAGATTTTAAAATTAGTTTATCCGAGGGTGGCTTGCCCTTTTTCCCAGTTGCATGGGCAAAGTTCATCACTTTGTAAAGCATCCAATGTTCGTAAAACTTCTTTCACATTACGACCAACAGATAAGTCATTGACAGAAACCCAGCGAACGATGCCCTCAGGGTCAACAATGTAAGTGGCTCGCAAAGGAACTAAATCTTGAGGATGAAGAATGCCCAAAGCAGTGGTCAGTTCCTTTTTATTATCGGCCAGCATCGGAAAGCCCAAGTTAGCTAAATCAGGATGGGAATTTCTCCAGGCTAAATGAACAAAATGAGAATCGCAGCTAAGACCAAAAAGTTTAGTTTCACGAGCTTGGAAGTTTTTTAGTTCCTTGTTGAATTCGCCAATCTCAGTGGGGCAAATAAAAGTAAAATCCAATGGCCATGCGAAATAAACAGCCCATTGGCCTTTTGCATCCTTATTTGTAATCTCGGCAAACTCTTTGCCTTTTTCACGGGAAACGCAGGCTTGCATTTTAAATTCTGGGAACTTCTGACTGATACCTAGCATCTTATTCTCCTTGTAGTTATTGACGGGACTTTAAATTTTTTGCGTTGTTGTAAGTCACTTTTAAAACTTAAAATCGACCGAATTCGCGACCTGGTCTTGAAGGTCACGGAGTTCGACCTTGATTCGTCGTTTTTTCCAATCAATATGCGCTAAGCCGAAATTTTCGGATTGGACTGGCTTGCCAATATAATTAACGTCTTTTTCATCCAGCTGAGTAGGACGATTAATAGAACTTGCTGTGACATCAAACAAAGGTCCAAGGCCGGAAATATCGACTTTAGCAATTGTGCCAAGATGTCGATCGCCACTCACAATAAGGGTATTGCGAGCGCCGTGTTTTTTAATCAGATCAAAAAGGCGTTGGCGTTCAGTTGGAAAATTGGCCCATTTTTCAAAACCATGATCTTTAGCAATCACTTGAATTCCTGAAACAATAATTCGCAAATCTGCAGGGCGCTGAAGTTGGTCGTCCAGCCAAAGCCATTGTTCTTCGCCAAGGACCATTTTCGTGGCATCCTTTTCATCCCAAGGGTCGTATTTATGCAATGGGTTTTGAGGATCATCGGCTTTTTTTAAAGGACTGCGAAAATAGCGAGTATCTAACATAATAACTTGTAACAAAGGCTGCTTTTTTAGAATGCGCTGTTTTCTGCGGCGTCCGGGATTTGTGGTGGTGTTACCGCCAATATATTTAACATGGTACAGTCCGCCCTGGTTCCAGCTGATACTGTCTTTAATATACGGAAAGTGTTTTAGAAATTCTTTTTTATAAAGATCTTTTTCTGTGCCGTCGGAGCCACCGTCATTTTTTCCAGAGTCATTGTCATCCCACATGGCCATGACAGGAACGGCTTCTCGGAAGGCACGATACTCGGAGATCTTACTTAATTTTTTATATTGATCTGCCACCGGCCTTTGCTCAGGAGAATTCGCGTAAACAACATCTCCGTTAAAAATAAATAATCCGGGATTATGTTTTTGAATGACAGCCCAAAGCGGCTGCGGGGCATCCTGATTGGCGCAGGATGAGAATGCCACAACTTCGGGCGGTGTAGAATAATCAATGCCACGAGGAACCAAATTAAAAGCCGAAGGAATCGGGCGTGTGACGGTCATATTATTACTGGTTGTTGTTGTCACAGTTGTTTTTTCGCCATTACCAGCTACTGAATTATCAGCAGATGGGGACGAGTGCTGGCAGCCTTGTGACAAAGCAAGAAGCAGAAGAAAGGGTAAAGTCGCTTTTACAGAAGCTGTCTTGTTTAAAAACATTTTAGAAAACTCCAAGCGCACCCTAGGTGCGCACTGTAAGAGGTTGAACTTGTCGCTGTCCGGCCCCGATATATTCACTGAGAGGGCGGATAATTCGATTGTTCGCCTTTTGCTCCATAATGTGGGCAGACCATCCTGTCGTTCTAGCCATCACAAAAATTGGCGTGAAAAAATCGATCTCAAAGCCCATCATAAAGTAGGCTGGCCCTGCCGGAAAATCTAAATTTGGATAAATATTTTTCTTACTGACCATTACGTTTTCTAAAGATTCGTACATTTTCATCCACTTGGATTCACCAGTCACTTCAGCCATTTTCATCGCGTATTTTTTCATCGTTGGAACACGGCTATCGCCCTTTTTATAAACTCGGTGACCAAAACCCATAACCTTGCGCTTATTTGCTAAAGCATCCACCATCCATTGCTCGGCCTTTGCAGGATCACCAATTTCTTGCATCATCAGCATGACTTGTTCATTAGCTCCACCGTGCAAGGGGCCTTTCAGCGCGCCAATTCCGGCGACGGTCGCTGAATAAATATCTGACTCGGTTGAAGTGACAACCCGGGATGTAAATGTTGAAGCGTTGAAGCTATGTTCTGCGTACAAAATTAATGAAACATCAAAAGCTTTAACAACTTCCTTCTGTGGGATTTGGCCAAAACACATATTAAAAAAGTTTTCAGAAATACTTAATGTCGCTTTAGGCGGAATAAATTCCAAACCCTTTTTAAAGCGATAATCTGCCGCAATCATGGTTGGAATTTTTGCGAGCATGCGAATCGCTTTATCTAAATTCGTAGCAGGCGTTGCATCCCAGATTCTTTCATCTTCGCAACCTATAAAGCTAACACCCGTACGAATTGAATCCATAGGATGAGCCTTTTTTGGCAGAAGCTTGATCATACTCAAGCAATCCTTTGAAATATCTCGGTAGCTGCGTTCTGTTTTTTCAAAAGCGGCAAGCTGGGCTTGATTGGGAAGTTCACTATTATACATTAGATAAGCGACTTCTTCGAACTTACAATTTTCAGCTAAATCCTGAACCGGATAGCCACGATAAACTAAAGAGTTAGTTTCCGCGTTCACTTTCGAAACTGACGATGTGTCGATGACGGCTCCCTCAAGGCCCTTTTTTGTATTTACCTTCTCTGGTTCTGGAACATAATCAGGATTTACATAATCTGCCATAGTGGTCTCCCTAAGAAATTAAAGCTTAAAATTAAAAATATTTTGATCAAAGTCGTTATACTCTTCATAACGGGTCAGCTCGTAAAGTTCTTTCCGTGATTGCATTTCGTCTTGATGAGCAGCGAAGGACCCCTCTTGAATCACGTGATCCAGCCCTCGCTCGACTGCTTTCATAGCAAGTCGCAAAGTTGAAACTGGCCATATCACCATGTTATAACCCAAGTTTTGTAAGGTTTTAGAGGTCAAAAGTTTCGATTTTCCAAACTCCGTCATATTTGCCAGCAAGGGAACGGAAATAGCTTTTCTAAAAGCTTCAAATTCTTTTTCATCTTGTAGGGCTTCTGGAAAAATCATTTCAGCGCCGGCATCGACGTAGGATTTTGCGCGATCAATGGCTTTCTCAAGACCTTCAGAAGCCCTTGAATCTGTTCGAGCAATGATAAGAAAGTTTTTATCCAATTGTTTGCCATTCACAGCTGCAGAAATTTTTTTAAGCATATCTTCTTTAGCAATTAAAGATTTGCTATCAAGATGTCCACAGCGTTTGGGATTCATTTGATCTTCCAAATGGCAGCCTGCTAAACCGAGCTCAATCAGTTCTTGCACTGTTCGGGTTACGTTCATAGGTTCGCCAAAGCCGGTGTCGATATCAATAATAGCAGGAAGTTTAGTCGCACGAGCGATCATGCGGCCCCGCTGGGCGACTTCAGACATTGTCGTTAAGCCAATGTCGGGATAACCTAAATCATTGGAAAGGACAGATCCCGAAATATAAATCCCCTCAAAACATTTTTTTTCAATCAGCATGCTGCATAGAGGAGAAAAAGATCCTGGAAAGCGTAAAAGTTTTCCACTTCTTAGGCCTTCGCGCAGTCGCTGTCGTTTTTCATTGGCTGAAGCCGCTGGAAATAGCATTAGAAAATTCCTTTGGTGTCGCGTTTGTTATTAAGCAGTTTTTCGATAGGCATCTGCACATTGAGCTGCTGAATTTCAGAGGCTGTTAATTCAGGAAGTCTTTCAACAAGACTGATAAAGCGATTTCGTTCATCTTTGCTGATGAGCTCTTCGGTTAACATATCAAACTTTCGAATATAATCTGGCCGTTTAAAAGGTTTAGCCCCAGCTGGATGAGCATTGGCAACGCCTAATTCGTCGATCAGTTTTTCCCCGTTGTTAAAAACAATTTCAACTCGGCCGCCAAAGCGTTTTTTATTTGGATCTTGGTCATGGTAAGCTTGCGTCCACTGCGGATCTTCAAGCGTTCGAATTTTGTGCCATAACTTAACTGTGTCGGCGCGGTTGGCCCTTTCAGGAGCGTATGACTTCACATGATGCCAAGAGCCGTCCTGTAGGGCGACTGCAAAAATATACATGATCGAATGATCTAAAGTTTCACGAGAGGCTTTGGGATCCATTTTTTGCGGATCGCCAGCGCCTGTGCCAATCACGTAGTGCGTATGATGAGAAGTATGGATAATGATTTCTTGAATATCATCAAAGTTAGAAATTTTTGTTTTCAATCGAGCCGCTAGGTCAATCAAAGCTTGCGATTGATATTCGGCTGAATGCTCTTTGGTGTAGGTTTCTAGGATGGCGCGCTTTTCTTCGCCAGCCTCTGGCAACGGAACTTCATACTTTCCACCTTTCCCGTCCAGCATGTACGCAATCACCGAATCTTCGCCTTCATAAATGGGGGACGGGGCGCCTTCCCCACGCATCACGCGATCAACAGCTTCAATAGCTAATTTTCCAGAATGAGCTGGTGCGAAAGCTTTCCAAGATGAAATTTCACCTTTCCGAGATTGGCGGGTGGTGAATGACACATGCACCGCTTGCTGAATCGCTTGGTAAATAATTTCAGTCGGAAGATTTAACATTGTGCCTAAACCAGCTGCCGTTGCAGGACAAAGATGAGCTATATGATCTTTCTTATGCTTATGAAGGCAAATGCCCTTCACCAGATCTACGTGGATTTCATAGCCAGTCACAAGTCCACGAATTAAATCTTGGCCCGTTTTTCCAAGCTGCTGAGCCACGGCTAAAATAGGCGGAATATTATCGCCGGGATGAGAATAATCAGCTGCTAAAAAGGTATCATGATAATCCAGTTCGCGAACCGCGGTGCCGTTAGCCCAAGCCGCCCATTCAGCACAGAACTTTTGAT
This sequence comes from Pseudobdellovibrionaceae bacterium, assembly GCA_043747555.1. Classification (GTDB taxonomy): domain Bacteria; phylum Bdellovibrionota; class Bdellovibrionia; order Bdellovibrionales; family Bdellovibrionaceae; genus JAYWDA01. Next base: position 30,893 of record JAYTOY010000067.1, read on the forward strand.
TATTTGGTAAGCCAAATAAAGTGGCTCCGCCTTCACGTGGATGTGCTAATGCTTGCGCGCGAGCCGAAGCCACGGGGCCGCGATTCAATGATGCAATGGCGACGGAGGCATTATCAATAATTCGATTAATAACCATATCAATGACGTCGTTTTTGATGGGAGTTGGATCAGTGGCCAGCGCAGCCATCTTCCAAGCCAGTTGTTCTTTTCGCTCTAATTTTTCTTTGGATGGATAGACGCGGACTAAGTGTTTTTTCATGCGGGCCTCGGTGGTTTTATAAAGTTCCACCAAGCTAGCGAGGGGGTGTAAACCAGTCAATCCTGAAATTAACTGAATAGGCCCACTTAAAAGGTGCCGATAGACAGGTGAAAACGCCACGGCTCTTCGTTTTCGCGGCGATCCAATTTCCAACCGAATTCCAGATTTAAAGGCCCCACCGGGGTGTTATAACGCACCCCAAAGCCTGCCGAATCGCGATAGTTGTCTAAGAATTTAAGCTCATCAATTTCGACGTAGCCACCATCGTAAAAGACAGCTCCAGAAATCGCACCCCACAATGGAAATCGAATCTCTGATTTGATCAAGCCAGTTTTCGCTCGCGTCTTAAGAAGAAAAGGATGAAGCGCATCATCTTTCAAATCAGCGTGACTGGGAAAAACTTCCGACGTGCCTGCCTCAAAACCCCGCAAAGTCGACTCACCACCTAAAATAAAACCTTTTTTATCGTACGGAACGCCCCCCTCAGGAAGACGATTTAGGTTTTCAATATAGCCAGCCCGAAATGAATTGGCCCAGACCCAAGGGCCTTCAGATAAATATAAATAATGTTTAAAAGTGGCCGTTGTGCGCCAGTATTCAATCGTCTTAGAACTGCGCAAGGCCGGTGATGCGTATTCGGCACTCAGGCGCGTGAAGGTGCCTCGTGTGGGATTAAAAATATTATCGCGATAATCAACATCGACAGTGGGCCCTGTCGAACCAATATCAATTAAACTTTCTTCAACGGTTGATTTTGAATCGATCGGAAAATCTCGGACTGTTGCAATAGAAAAAATGTCCCAGCCACCAACAATATGTGAAGTGAAATCTTTTTCGAAAGTGCCGGTTGTCTGATTCACTTCAGTGCCTTTGCGAAGATCATAATCAGTGACAGCTTTTGAACGTGAGACATTGATCCGACCACGAACGCGGGTATTGAACAAATAGGGTTCCAAGTATCCAACAGTCACTTTATTTTCTAAATATTTTATGTCAGCGACATTGTAATTTCCTTCAAACCTTAAGGAAAGCCCTCGTCCGGTTCCTAGTAAGTTTCGATAACCGATGCCTGTGTAGCCTCGAAGAGTTAAGCCACGTTCATTGGTGGCACCTAGGCCCATCGTAAAGACACCGGGTTCCCGCTCAGTGACACGCACAATCAAAGTTCGTTGCGCGACATTGGTTTTTTCTTCCAAAGTTTTAATTTCAACGCTGGAAAAATGGCCGACCCTTTGTAAGCGCGCAATCGATTCTTCAATTTTTGAAGGTGTGACGGTATCGCCTGTGCTTAAATCAATCTCGTTGAGAATAACATAGTCTTTTGTGAAGTAATTGCCATCGATAATGATCGAACTGACTTGAACTTGTGGACCTTCAAAGATCTGAAACTTCAGCTGTGCTTGGGTGTTATCAGCATTATAAAAAACCAGATTTTCTTTTTCATTCAAAAGCAGCATTTCGATATGACCGTTCTCAAAATAAAAAGTTTTTAATTCCTGGATGGCCTGTTCTAATTTGTTCAGTCTTAAAGGCTCTTTAACTGATAGATCTAATATTTCTAAAAGTTTTTCTTTCGGGAAGATAGAATTTCCACTAAATTCGATCGTATCGACAGTTGTGATCGGTCCTTCGTCTAAATTGACATAAACAGTCAGTTTATCTTTTGTGCGATTGTACTGAGTCCGGGTTGAAACAATCTTCGCGAGAAGATGACCTTGGTTTCTTAGATTAGTTAATAAGTTAGCGAAGCCTTTTTCAAGATCCTCTTTCACATAGTAGCCATTTTTAACATTGGCGGAACTGTTTTTACGGATAAAATCGGTGTACTCATCTGGATCTTGGCTGAATTTTCCCGAAAAAATATACTGATCAATTTTTATATGGGCGCCCTCATCAATTAAAAAGATCAGACGGCGATTGTAGTTTCCAAAGCCTTCCTGTTCCTCAACACGAACATCGACACGGGCATAGCCCTCTTTTAAATAATAATTCCGGATTTTTTGTGTCAGGTCTGCAACTAGATTGGGGCTGGATGAGTTATAATTTTTGAGATCCAGAACATCATTAAAAAGAGTCGGTTTTGTAAAGGCTTGTTGGCCTCGAAAGTCGATATCAAATTTATCAAGTTTGTCCAATTTATAAGATAGGATCACTTCAGTTTCATCGGAATTAAACCTGGCATCGGGGCCCGTAATTTCTGCTAAGTAGCGTTCATCTTCATTTAATTTTTCTCGTAGAAATTGAGTCATTTCATTGACCATGGCATCGGTGAAAGTTTTACCTTTAAAGCTACGAAGTTTTTTTACCAATTGGGTTTTTAATTCGGAATTAGCAATTTCAAATTTTAGTTCCGTGACCTCTGTGCGTTTATTCTCACGCACTTGTATATTTAGAATCAGTTGCCCTTTTTGATCGGTGGGCATGTCGACATTAATTTCGGCGCTAAGATATCCCAAAACTTTGTAAGCTTGTCTTAAGCGTTCGCCACCCTCAAGTAAGAGGTCTTGATCATAGGCATCATTTTTATTAAAAGAAATATAACTCCGGGCCTCAGTCTCGGACAAGGCTGATAGGCCTGAGAAATTAATTTGACTGATCCGAGGGATTCGCTTGATTTCCAGTTTTGCTTGCCCCGGTGTTTCGTCTGAAAAAATAACACGGTCAGCTTGCAGTTGAGAGTGAAGCCAACGAATAATTTCGTCCATCTGAGTTTTGTTAAGCCGTTCTTTTTCAATTTCTGGAAATTGTTTGAGCAAAGGCACACGTATATTTTCAGGAAGCTCTTGAAGTTGAACCTGCCACGTCGCAGACGCGGAAAAAGCGAAAAGAGTGATAAGAATAAACTTCGATAAAAAGGATCTCATTTGAATTCCCTTTTAAATTCTAAGTCCATGCCAAAAATACTTTGATCCTTAGTTCCACTGCGGACGGATGTTCCTTCCTGGAAGTCGCGGCTTTCCCAGGATCCAACACCAGACAGGTTGGTATTAATTTGGTATTGTAATTTCACTTCGCGAGGGCCTTGGCCAGATTCCACACCTTGGCTGTAGCTGGTGCTCCATTTTCGTGATAATTTTTTGCGAAATGTCACTCTTGGAACATTGACGTTTTTGGTATTATCAAAGGCGGAACTCAGCTCAAAATTGACACCCAGTGAATTTTGTAAGCTTCGATTTAAGCCAATTTGATTTAAAAAAACGGCTCCAGCTTCATAACCAACTCTTGTGGCCTGATCACGAGACTGACTTTGTTCTAACCTCGCAGAAGTCACTCCCAGTGCTAACAGTGAAATAATTTCCTGATCGGGCAGGGGAGGCACGCTGGATAATTTAATGACAGGATTCGTGGACAGGCCTTGCACCAAAAGATTCACGTCATAATCAGAAACTCGGGACTGAGCTGAAATATAAAGTTCAGCCTGTAATTCAGTGGGATTAATAAAACTGACATTCCCAGTTTGAACTTCGAAAATATTGGATTTAAACATCAGTTTTGAGGCTTTTTCTAAGTTCACCTGGCCTGTCAGGACTGGGTTCGTCGGTGACCCTTTTACCTGCACTTGACCGGTCATCGTACCATCAACTTGAGAATTTTTAATTTGCACATTGCGATTTAGATTCACCTGTAGGTCCAGCAAGACAGGGTCAAAAGTCGCTTCCTTTAAAACTTTTGGCAAATAGATACTGTCACGAACTTGATTTTTTGATGAGCTGCTCTCGGTAAATTCCCTTTCAATCAAACCGGAAGAAACGTTGTAAATGCCTCCTAACGTAAATGGAAACCAGCGACCCGAGAATGTTAAATTAGCATCGCCTTGGGACTTTATTTTTTCAGGAACATTCAGATTCAGGCCCTCGGCTCGAATGCGAATTTGTGTGGGCATGTCCTTTAAGCCATTGATTAAAATTCCACCTTCGCCAGTCACGCTGCCATTAGCTAAAAAGCCCTTCATATTCTGAATGACAACTTTTGTATGAGAAAATAAAATATCAGCTCTGAATTTTTCAAGAGGATGCGGGAAGCCTCTCAGTTTTACAAAAGTATTTTCAAGACTGGCATTTCCTAAAACTTCAGGTTTGTTGTAGGCTCCTGAAACAGTCGCTTGTAATTGGAACGGCCCACCAAGATCTTCTAAAAAAGGCACTAGGATATGCACTAAGCGAAGATCAGAATAAGCAGAAATAGCTACGTTCATCGTGTTAAAAGAAAATCCATCGCCTTTAATTTGGATATCAGTGTTTGGACCTGTCAGATTAAATTTCCTTAAATCAATCAGGCCACGACTAAATTTCATATCCATTGGTTCCGTATTTTTTAAAGACGATGTCCCGCGCTTTAAAAAAATATTTTTGATCGAAACATGGCCCGTCATCGACGTCCAGTCACCTGTCTCGCTGGACAAATCAAGGTCGGACGTCAGCTGCGATTCATATTCGTCTTGCAGCTGGGAAGCTCCCATTAAACTTAAGACCGAAGCAAAATTCCAATCAATTGTTTTTACCCGAATTTTTAAAGGTTGCCGGGAAGTACCAAGGGGAACTTTTACTTCTCCTTGGATTTTATTTCCAAATAAGTTGGCATCACCTTCAAAGAGTTCACGATTGATTTTTATCTTAAAAAATGAGCTGGGTAACTCTTGCTCATCGACCATTAGCTCTGCAAGGTGCCCTTTGATCGTCAGATCTGGGTTCATGATCGGGCCGGTAATATCGCCACTAAAATTAAAAGCACCCAGTAAGTTATTTTTAATTTTAATGACTAGCTCGGACTCTTCCATTCGGAGGTTCGTGCCAATAAAATCTAGTTTTGCAGTCTGATCCGGTTGGATATTTCCTACCATACGAATTTGACTGCCGCCTTTTTGCATTTCAATTTTTTGAGCTTCAATCAGGCCGTCCTTGCTTTCAACATTAAAAATAAAATTAGAAAAGCTTTCTCCTTGAATCCTTCCACCGCGAAACTGACTGGTGAGCTTGTAGCTCATCTTCCAAAAATTAAAAGGGCCGGAAAAATCAATGGCCGCGGCGCCGGCCCCATTGACAGCTAAAGGTAATTTATAAATATTATCAAAAATCTGAGCAACGTCTTGCAAATCAGTTTTAGGAAGAGAAATTCCGCCTTTTAAAGTTGAATTGGTCAGATCGACATCCACTTGTCCATTGTAAGTTGTGCTTGGCAAAGTGCCATTAATTTGGCTCACATTCAGGTGGCCCTTTTCGTATCGGATCAACCCAAGAATTGTGCCCAAATTATATTTTTCAAAAACAAAATTTCTAATACGAGTATTTAAATTTAAGATGGCACGGTCTGAATCTCCCCGGGTGAAACCCTCCAGCGCGACGTCGCCCCACAGATCTAGGCCCGATAATTGTTTGATGTTTTTAAAATCCAAAGACTCAGTTTTAAATCTAAAATCAAAACCTTTCTTATAAATGACCTCACCATCGACAGGTCCACGGCCATCGCCAAAGTGTGTCTGTGTTTTCAGAGTGACCTTTTCCAGATCAACATGCAGCGATCCTTCCGCGCCGCCTTCGGGGGTTTCTACAATCACTTTTTCAGTCTCGGTGATGCCCGTTCGAACAATCAAGTTTTGAACTTTCATCGAGCCCGTGCAATTCATTTGAAAATTTGCGAATTGTCCCTCGCAAGGAAATTCACCTTGTGCGCTCATCCACACAGGCACCCTGTGAAGATCAAGGGCTTGTAGGAGACGCTGTAAATCCAATTGTGTGACGCTGATAGCAGATTTAAAACTGTAAGGTGCGGCAAGGTTGAAAGTATTATTTTTTAAAGTCGCATGACCCGCTGGATGATTGATTTTGATTTCATCAACGCTTATATCTTGGCCTTGAATCTGAGCCTTTGCTTTTAAGTCGCCGACTTCAAATTTTCCAATTTTAATATCTTTCGTATTTAGTTCTAGATAACCTTGAGGATTTTGCCATCCTTTAAATTTAATGGCGGTTTCAAGCTGCACTTGACCGTTAAGTTCTGGAAAGGTTTTGGAAATAAAGTTTTTAAATTTTTCACCTAAGGGTTTTATGTCGGATGAAATTTTTAAACTGAATTCGCCAGCAGGCGCAATCATGAGTTGAGACGGATTTGTGATTGCGCTGCTCAGGTTGGCAGTCTGGCCCTCTGACATCAGCTGACCTTGAATGGTCAATTTCCGGCGTTCAAGGACGATCAAAGATTCAATGCTGACAAATGCAGGTTCAGCTAACCGTTGGGAAGCCAGCGAAACGGTGGGTGAGTAAAGCCGAAGCGTTAACCTTTCTGGGTTATTTGTGAATAAAGCGTCCAGCGGAGAAATGATGGCATCAATATCCCATTTTTGAGAGACCACATTAATTTTAGATTTCCGAAGACCTACTCTTGCAACGGGGATTTTTGCACTCCATTTAAAAAATTCACTGATAGGTAAAACCTTGGCAGGTGCATTGTCTTGTGGAATTGCATCGATATCGACAGTCAGATTTAAATCATCAAGAACAATGGCAGACAAACGAATTTGTCCAAGAAGAAGTTCGATTGGATCCAGGCGAATTTGGACTTGGTCGACATGAATATTTTTGACAGGAATTTTTGCATCAGCCAGCGGAACAATTTTGACGTCATCTAAGAAAATGGAAAGCCGAAGTAGCGTCATATGTGTGTCGCCGACGGAAAGCTCTACCTTGGCCTCTTTACGTAAGACACCTTTAGCATAGGCAAGGGCCAAGTCTGTGACCTTTGGGAAAATGAGCAAATCAACAATAAGTCCTAGAATAAAAATTAAAATGAGGGGCGTAATTAGAATCCAAAATACACGCCTCATCGATCTCTCCACTGACTTATCAAGCTTAAGCCCAATCGGTATCCTGGCCGAGCTTTTAAGAGACTTTCCATCACTTCGACGGCGATCTGCTTTTGTCCCATTCCCCACATGGCTTGAGCCCGCAGATAAGCGGTTGCAAAAAATGTTTCCGGATCCATCGAGAAATGCATTTCAACTTGAGCCAATTGATTAAGAAGTTCTAGATAACGTCGACTTTGAAGTAGGACTTCAAGGCGAAACCATAAATCTTTCGTCTGATCAGTTTCAAGATTTAAAATCTTTAAACTTGTTTCGAAAAGACCCATCATAAAGGCTGCGATCGAGAGTTCATAAACAGATTCTGGTGTTCTTGCCGCTGCTTCCAAAAGGCAATGGCTCCAGGACTCAGCGGCTTTTTCGATCTCTGGATTATTTTTTTCGTCGTCCCAGATAATGGTTCGACGTAACGGGGCATGCTTGGCGATAACTTCCAAGGCGCTGCGCTCGCGCAGATTAGAAGTTTTTTTCAGTAGCTCAGGATCGTTTGGATACATTCGAAGCAAGCGCCTGAGCACAGCCTTTTCTCTTTCAAAAAGCTGTCGATCATGCAATGTCGAAAGCTCCTCTTCAATTTCCTCACGCTGTTTTTGAATATTTTGAATTAAATTTTGTCGTCGTAACTTTCGTTTGTCGACCATCGGGGGATAGAATTGATCTAACGAAGCACTTCGACAGGCTTGCGTGAACCCTTTTGTCTCCGAAATAGCTTCCCATAAAATTTCGGCAAGGTCGATCGTCAGTCGGGATTCCAGCGCTTTCATAAAGTATGGCCAGGGAATAATAAAATGTTTGTTGTTCCAATGTTTGAAAACAAAATTGATGATTGCAGGATAGGCTTTGGCCTGACTTAAAAATCGGCATAGCGTGATAGCATCTTCGGAATCGATACCTTCTGAGTTGCTTTCAACCAATTGAATAATATTTTCGATCACTTGATCTGTTGAGTCTTCTTTCAACAAAAAGCTCTTAATCTCAAGTTCGAGATTGATGGACAAAAAAGGAGCCCTCCATGGTTCTTATGGCCACCCCTTATTTTGAGATATTTATCAGTAAATCAGGAGACTTAATACGCTGCGTTGCTAGGCAAAAAAGGTCTACTTTAGATTCACGCGCTCGACGTAATCCCGGGTGAATGTGTCAACTCGTAGAAGATCGCCCTCAGAGATATGCAATGGGACCTGGACAACTAGACCTGTTTCCATAGTGGCGGGTTTTGTTCCACCAGTCACACGGTCACCTTTAACGCCTGGATCTGTTTGAGCTACTTTTAAGTTCACAGCTTTCGGCACATCAACTGCAACGGCGCGATCGTTAAAAAATAAAATCACAACATTTAAATTTTCAATTAAAAAATCCGAAGAATCGCCCACTTCATCTGGAGTCATCAAAAGTTGTTCGTAATTTGTTTGATCCATAAAATTGAAACCATTTTCATCTTTATAGAGGTACGACATCTCTTTATTTTCAACATTGGGAACTCCAAATTTTTCACCGGATTTAAAGGTCATTTCACGGTTCTGGCCAGTCAACAAGTTGCGCATCTTTGTGCGGGTGAACTGATTTCCTTTTCCAGGCTTAACATGCTGAAAATCGACGATCGTATAAGGATCGTTATCCATTAAAATTTTAAGACCTTTTTTAAAATCTGCTGTTTCGTACATCGACGACTCCTCGAATTTCTTTAAGACTTTCGAAGATACAAGCAGAGGCTGATCAGAGGCAATATTTTAGAGGGTAAGCCTCAGATTTGGCTGCGATCTATAACGCGAAGCACAGATTTTAAGAGAGCTAGCTTTCGATCTCGAATCGCCGATTCACGGGTTAAAATAGGGTGAATGCTTTCGATGTCATCATTTTCTCGTGAGAGCTGAGAAGACTGACGGTTGTAAAGAAGCTTTCGACGCTGCTGAATCTCGGGGTGATCGCCAAATTCAACTTCAGTTTCAGTGAGTAAAAATTGCGCTTTGGTCAGGTCGTTTCGCACAACAAAAGCGTCAACCAAGGACAGCATTCTTTGCAGTCCCTGGGGCCATTTATCCGGAATTTGTGGCGCTGTTACAGAGGGCGCTAGAACCAATTTTTCAGAAGGCATTGACTGCAGCGGCGCCATTTCAAAAAGTTCTTCATCATATTCATCTGCCGTTAAACTTTCCAGCTTCTGAACAACCTTTTGAGCTTTTGCAGACTGAGGATTAAAAAACAAAACCATCTTGTAATATTTCAAAGCCCCCTTGGGTTCATTTTGCAGCAAGCAAAGCTCACCCAGAAGTTGGTAGGCTAAAAAATTGACAGAATCTAAATGAACAACTTCTTCTAAACACTGGCGGGCTTCACTGTATCTTTTTTGATCCTTCAGAACTTTTGCCAACACCAGAAGGCCACCAGCAAATTTTGGGTGACGCTTGACGCCATTTTTAACGATTTTTTCAGCCTCAAGCAAATTTTTACGCTCTCGAAAGCCCTCAGCCAGCGGAGCAAAGGCCTGGGAATCTGGGGACTGCGCCAAAATTTTCTGATAGCGCTCCATCGAACTGTCATCAATTTTAAACATCCTTGAAGCATGGCACCTTAGCTTGAAAAACTCAATGTTTGATTGACGTGAAATCCATCAGCGCGGGAAAGTAGGGAATGAGGAAAAGAATTTTAGGCATTGATCCAGGTTCCCGTATTGCGGGCTTTGGAGTTTTAGAATACTCTGCCAACGGAGATATTTTTCATATCGGCCATGGGGTGCTGGATGTGCGAACTTCAGGGCCAGCCACCGAAGCTGATTTTCATCAAAGGCTTTACCGCCTGGGAGTTGGTTTTCGTGGGATTATCGAAAAATACAAGCCTGAATCCGTTGCCGTGGAAAATATTTTTTTAGGAAAAAACGCGGACAGTGCTTTTAAATTGGGGCATGCGCGGGGTGTGATCACCTATGAAATGTTGCTACAAAGTTTGCCCGTCTTTGAATACAGCACTCGTTTGATTAAAAAAACGGTGACGGGTTCAGGCGGCGCAGAAAAAGAACAGGTGCAAGACGTGCTTAAACTGCTATTAAAAATTTCTAGTTTCACAAACCTGGATGCCTCTGATGCTGTAGCCGTTGCTTATCAACATGCAGTGGCAGAGATTGTCAAAGCGCGGATGCAACGGGGATTGGAAATTTGATGATTGCTTATTTGCGAGGAAAACTTTTAGAAGTGACAACGGATACAGCCGTGATCGACGTTCAAGGTGTCGGCTACGAAACCTTGTGTTCCGGTCGAACCTTAGATGATTTAAGAATGCAAGTGGGCCAAGAATTAAGGCTGTGGATTTATACCCATGTGCGGGAAGATGCTTTGCAGCTTTTCGGTTTTGGCAGTCGTCAGGAAAAAGAAGTCTTTATTTCGCTTTTAAAAGTGAATGGTGTAGGACCAAAAAGTGCTTTGTCAGTTTTGTCAGGTGCTGGCGCTGAAAAAATTATCGGTTTTATTGAAGCGGGTGACGCTAAAGCGCTATCGAACCTGCCAAAGATTGGTAAAAAGACCGCCGAACAGATTATTCTGACATTGCAGGGTCAGCTTGTGCGCGTTAACAGTCCTCAACAAAAACGAGCCAGTCACCTTGAGCAAATTCATTTCGCTCTTGTGAATTTAGGTTTTAAACCTCAGAGTGTTGAAGAATTTATTTTAAATCTTCCGCCTGAAATTGAAGTCGAAGAGGGCGTGCGCCAAGGCCTCAGTCGCCTTTCAAAAATGATATAAGGAAAATAAATGAATCCAATTCTTGAAGCCACTGGCAGTGACATTGAAAAAGTTTGGGAAAACGAGCTGCGTCCCCATGATTTTTCGGAATTTTTGGGTCAGCAAGATATCAAAGACAAACTTAAAATTTTCGCTCAAGCCGCAAAGTTTCGTAAAGAGCCTCTAGATCACACTTTGCTCTGCGGGCCTCCTGGATTGGGGAAAACGACTTTAGCACGCATCATCGCCGAAGACCTGGGCGTTGAGTGTAAAGTGACCTCAGGCCCCGCATTGGATAAAAAAGGCGACTTAGCGGCCTTGCTCACAAGCTTAAAGCCTTTTTCTGTTTTATTTATCGACGAGATCCATCGTTTAAATACAGTGATTGAAGAATATCTTTATTCGGCGATGGAAGATTATTACATCGATATCGTAACGGGTGAGGGTATGGGTGCCCGGGCCATGAAATTTCAGTTAGCACCTTTCACATTGATTGGCGCAACGACTCGGGCGGGATCTTTGAATTCGCCATTTCGGGATCGGTTCGGAATTGTCGAGCGTCTGCAATTTTATGATCGAGCTTCCTTGTTAGAAATTGTTATCAGATCCGCAAAGATTCTTAAAATTACAATCTCAGCTGAAGCGGCTGAAGAAGTCGCAAGAAGAGCCCGTGGCACTCCGCGAGTGGCCAATCGTATTTTAAAACGGGTTCGTGATTATGCGCAAGTCGATGGCCAGGGTCATGTTGATAAAAAGTTAGCTGTCTATGCCCTTGATAAATTAGGTGTTGATCAGTGGGGATTAGATTTGATGGATCGAAGAATCCTCCAGCTAATCCATGAAAAATATAATGGCGGCCCGGTTGGAATTGAAACAATAGCCGCCGCCCTAAGCGAAGAAAAAGAAACTTTAGAAGAAATGTACGAACCTTTTTTAATTCAAGAAGGTTATATTCAAAAAACGCAGAGGGGTCGCGTTCTGACCGATTTTGGTCGAAAGCAAGTGATCGAGACAGCCCTATGAAAAGTCGGCATCCCCTTGTGATTGAAGTGGTTCGGGGCAATGCCGTTGAATCCCAACATCAGGTCATGGCCGTTGTTGCTGATGAGCGGGGACTGGTCTCTAGTTTTTGGGGGAACGTCGATTATCTGACTTTCCCACGGTCAGCTGTTAAGGCTTTGCAAGCTGTGCCCTTGGTTGAATCAGGTGCCATGGAGGCCTTCGGCTTAGATGAAAAGATGTTAGCCTTAGCTTGTGCTTCGCACACGGGCGAAAAGCATCACTTGGTCAGTCTTTATCATTGGTTAGAAAAAATTAAACTGAAAGAATCGGATCTTTACTGTGGACCAGCCTACCCCGCCCATCAAGCCACCTATCACGACATGATCAAAAAGGGGCAGGCACCATCGCCCTTGTTAAATAATTGTTCAGGAAAACATCTTGGCATTATCAGCACCTGTTTGGCTTTGGGTGAAAGTTATCAAGATTATCATCGCATCGAACACCCGGCCCAAGTGCGAATGCGGAAAATTTTATCAGAGCTTATGAAGGTGTCAATCGAGCGTATGCCAGTGGGAATCGATGGTTGCGCCATTCCTACACATGCAACACCCCTGCAAAATATTGCCATTGGTATGTCTGAATTTTTTGATCAAAAAGAACTATCGGAGCCCCGCCGAAAAACGATGCAAAGAATACTGCATGCTTGGCGATACAATCCAACTTATGTCTCAGGAACAAATGATTTCCCAAGTGAGTTAGCCCTTAAAACAAAAGGTCGTGCACTTTTAAAACCCGGAGCTGAGGGGGCTTACTGCGGAGTCATGCCGGAAAAAGGCTATGCCTTTGCTTTGAAAGTAGCGGATGGCGATGCAAGAGCGGCTGAAGTCGCGGCAGCCGCCATCTTTCGCCAGCATGGGGCCTTGACGGAAGAAGAAAATCAAAGTTTAAAGCAGTGGACGATGCCTGCGCTTCGCAATACAAGAAGCGATGTCGTCGGACTTGTCAAATTGGGCGGCAATCCTTTTTAAAATAAAAAAACGGCCAATGGAGAATTATGTTTTTACAAAAAACCATTCGTAAAAAAACTGAAGTGAAGGGCATTGGAATTCACTCGGGAGATGCTTGTACGCTGACTTTCCGGCCAGCGCCCCCTGATACGGGCGTCTATTTTATTCGCGCTGATTTGCCGGGTTGTCCATTTCTAAAAGTCAGTTCCAACAACGTCGAAGCGACGTCTTATCAAACTTTATTAGGTGGAGCTGAATTTAAAGTGGCGACCGTGGAACACTGTTTGTCCGCATTGTCTGCGTTAAGGATTGATAATTTATTTATTGAATTGGACGGACCTGAAATTCCAATTTGTGATGGCAGTGCCCTTCATTTTTTAGAGGCTTTGCAAGCCGTCGGAATGGTCGAACAAGACCAGCCCAGAAAATACTGTTATGTGACCGAGCCGATTTATTTTTCTGAAGGTGAAAAGCATGCCTATGTGATTCCCTATCATGGGCTGCGAGTCACCGTGACGATTGATTTTCCCCATCCTGTGATTGGCAAACAAAAAATGGATTTAGATATCAACGAGCAGACTTTTGCTCGTGAGGTCGCAGGCGCGCGAACTTTTGGTTTTTTAAAAGATGTTGAAGAGCTTAAAAAACGAGGCCTTGCTCGCGGTGGCAGTCTTGATAATGCGATTGTTTTAGATGATCAGAAAATGGTCAATCCACAGCCTTTGCGCTGGGCCGACGAATTTGTTCGGCATAAAACTTTGGATGCGCTGGGGGATCTTGTGACTTTGGAGATGCCTTTGATGGGGCATGTGGTTTTGTACAAAGCCGGTCATGATGTCATGAATAAATTAGTTCAGAAAATGCGGGCAGCGACCGGGTCTTTTCGGCATGTCGAGCTTGGGGCTGATGTCAGTGAGGGTGTGCAGCGGTATGCTGGTTGGACTGTGCCTGGGGCTTCTTAGTTTTTGTGAGAAAACTTGAAATCACAATTTGTGATTTCAAGTTCGAATCTATTGTACCGTCAAAATTTCGTACTCGCGCGTGCGAGCGCCTAGTTCTACTGTGGCTGTGTCGCCGGCTTTTAGGCCTAGGATGGCTTCGCCTAGGGGGCTGTTCGGGGTGACTACTTGGATGGCTTGGCCTTCGAACTCTAAAACTAGGCCGCCGCCTTTTGACATGACGAAGACGAAGCTTTTTTTGTTATTGAGTTCTACTTCGACCAAGGCTGTTGATGAGATGGATTCTTTTTCTTTGAAATTTTTTGGTTCCAAGTGCTTGTAGATCAGGATTTGTTCTTCGATTTGGGCGGCTCTTTCGGCTTGGGCTCCTGCGAGGTAGCCGGCTTCTAGGCCGCGGGTGTCGTATTGGTTTTCGGCTTTGTTTTCTGGGTGGGTGGCTTCGTCAAGGGCGGCGCGGGCAGCTGTGATGGCTGTGTTCAGGTCGGTTTCTAGTCTTTTTAGAATGGCTGCGATCAGTTTTTTCTTGTCCAAAATTATCCTCGTCCTCGGTTTTTAGTTTGAACAGTGTAGTCTTGCCTATGCTAAGAAGCATGATGCTCTGAAGCAAGACTTTCTTCCCCGCCAAGATCCGTGCAATATCATCGGCACACAGGAGACATCTATGCTTATTGGCGTGCCTAAAGAAATTAAGATCAGCGAAAATCGTGTTGGAATGACAGAGGCGGGCGTTCGCCAGCTGGTTAAAGAAGGTCACTCTGTGATCGTTGAAAAAGATGCCGGCGTTGGAAGTTTGATCAGCAATGATCAATATTTAAAAGCTGGAGCAAAAATTTTAGACACAAAAAAAGAAATTTACGCCAAAGCCGATATGATCGTAAAAGTGAAAGAACCTTTGCCTGAAGAATACGAAATGTTGCGCGAGAATCAAATTCTGTACACTTATTTGCATTTAGCAGCTGAACCTAAACTGACCAAAGTTTTAGCTGAGCGAAAAGTGAAATCCATCGCTTATGAAACAATTCAAGCTGAAGATGGCTCTTTGCCATTGCTAACACCAATGTCAGAAGTGGCAGGACGAATGGCCACTCAGATTGGCGCGTTTTATTTGCAAAAAGATCACGGCGGTAAGGGTATCTTGTTGGGTGGGGTGACTGGCGTTCGTCCTGCAAAAGTGGTGATTATCGGTGGTGGTGTGGTCGGAACCAATGCGGCGAAGATGGCTGTTGGTTTGGGTGCACACACAACAATTTTAGATGTGAACACTCGTCGGTTGGAATATTTAGATGATATTTTTCAAGGTCGTTGCACGACTTTGTTTTCAAACGCTAAAAACATTGAAGAAGCCGTTCGTGATTGTGATCTGCTAGTCGGTGGAGTTTTGATCACCGGCCAAAAAGCGCCAATGCTCGTCAGCAAAGAAATGATCGCATCCATGAGCAAAGGATCTGTGGTTGTCGATGTGGCTGTCGATCAAGGGGGCTGTATTGAAACTTGTCGGCCGACATCGCATCAAAATCCAACCTATGAAGTGGATGGCGTAATTCACTATTGCGTGCCCAATATGCCTGGTGTTGTGCCACGAACTTCGACCTATGCACTGACAAATGTGACGTTGAAGTATGCTTCAATGCTCGCAGCCATGGGTGTTGAAGATGCGATTGCAAAAGACAAAGCCCTTTACAAGGGTCTGAATGTATATGGTGGGTATGTATGTTATGAGCCTGTCGCAAAAGATTTGCATATGGAATATCGTGCTTATAAAGCCTAATTTAATAGCGTTTTTAAGGGGTGTCTCAAATTGGAATGCCCCTAGGACGTCCTTTGACTTTATTTAAAAAAACTCTGATCTGTTAATCCAAGTTGCTCCAGCCCCTTATTTATATGAGAATTAAGGGATGCATGGGGAATGGAATTTTAGGATATTAAAAAACCGCGGAATGACCATCGTCGAAACCTTGGTGGCGATGGGGATTCTATCTATCGTCACGGCCGTCGTGATTTCCTTAAGCTATAATTTTTTTAAAGCGCAAACACAACTTTCTGCAAAGAGCGAAGCCAATGAATTTATCTCTTCAGTGTCAAAGTTTCTGTTATCCCAGCAAGGTTGCAGTTTAAGTTTAGAAGGACTGCCTTATCCGACTTCGACCGCCACCAATTTTACTTTGAAGGGCTATTCCGGTTATGGATTCAAAGACACTGACATTGCTAATAGTTTTCAAATTTCGCCGCGTTTAAGAATTAAAACATTAACGATTCAAGATAAGGGCCTTGCGCCGATCATTACTGTTAAGAATGGTATAAACTATGAACGAAAAATTGCTCAATTAAAATTTTCGATGGAAGTTTTAATGGGAAATAATACAACGGAAATTCGCGACCGGTATATTGAAGTCCCACTTTTGCAAAGAGCTTCTCCACTTTCAGGATTAATCAACGGGTGCAATGCTGAAATGACCGTAGAGGATGCTTGCGCCGCCGCCGGAGGAACGTATACTCCTCCAAGCACTTGCACGCCCGCCGCGGCCTGCCAGTTCAAGGGCATGGCCTATGGCTGCTGGTCAGATCCTAGTTGTCCCAAAACAAATTACCCTTCGGCTACCAAATATACTTTTTCTAGTTTGGCGCAGACCATGCTTCCCCCTGCAGCGATGTGTCCCGCTGGCGGAACGCCGACATCTTCAGGCCGAGTGACATATTCCTATGAAGTGGCGCCCTTTAATAAGTATGGTGCGGGCGTACCATTTACTAACTATGCCTACTTTTACATCTGCCTCCAGTGCCAATAAGATACCCGGGAAGGAAGTCATGAAAAATCGCTCTATCTGCCAATTAAAACAAGCGGGTTTTTCTTTAGTTGAAGTTCTTGTGGCTGTGGGAATTTTGGGATTTGCCATAGGAATAGTCGGTGTCGTCACAAGCTTAATCAATAAATCACAAGTTAGTATTTCTGAAAAAATGGCAGCGACTGAATTTACAAGCTCGCTTTCAAAACATTTGGCGTCAAGGATTGGCTGTATCGCAAGTGTCGTTGGGCAACCGATCCCGGGGGCGACTTTTGTGCCAATGACTATTAATAACTATGGTGGCTACGGCAGCAAAATTCCCAACGATATTATGACCGCCGGAAAAGACATAACGCCTCATTTAAAAATTAATACAATGATGATTAAGGATAAAGGAGTGGCTCCGACGGATGCCCTTATCAATGGCGTGACCTATCGCAGGATTATTGCACAGATAAAATTAAATATGAATGTGACCGTTGATAAAGATATTATTCCCTTAGAGAGGTATATTGAATTTCCAGTCCTGACAAAGATAACTCCGGCGTCAGGTGTTGTCGACGTCTGTGGAATTGATGCCTCTACTTCAGAAGTCTGTGCGGCGATGGGAGGTGTTTTTACCCCGCCAAATATTTGCACACCTTTATCTATTTGTCGATTTATGGGAACAGCCTACGGTTGTGCTCCAGCAAACTCCTGCCCGGGGGTGAGTTTTCCAACAGCCATAAAGTTTACGCTGGCCTCTGCGGCCGCAGCGGTAACGCCTTCTCCTACAATATGCACTCAGGGTGGGACGCCGACATCTTCCGGTCAAAGCACTTACACTTATATAACGCCCCCTTGTCCTAAAGGTGGATGTAAACCGAAAACGAACTTAGCTTATTTTTATGTGTGCCTACAATGCAGCTAAATCAAAAAGGTTCTGCTATCGTCATGGTTTTGATTGTCGCAACGGTCACGGCGGTCTCAGCTCTTGCTTTGATGACTTTGATTTCAAGTTCAGAAAAATACAATGCCAATCGACGAAAAGAAGAAGAGCTGATGGAAATCGTCACTTCGTTACGAATGCGGATGAATGATTCGGTCGATTGCTCACGGATGCTAGCGGGAGCAACGCCCAATGGTTATGCCCCCCCGGCTGTCGCTCCGGCTCCTCCGGTGCAATCAAATTTATCAATTTACACAAACTTTGGAGCCGATGCTTTTAGTGTCCTTCAAGCTGGCACTACTTTTAGAAGTGGACTTCGCTTAAGTCGAGTCACCCTGGAAACCTTTGGGCCTGCAATTAATAACGATAAGCGATTTGCTTATTCAGCAACACCGGTGGCTCCGAACACGGCGGCCGCTACAACTAAATACTCTGCTGTTATTCGATTCCACACCGATAGCATCCCTTGGAAAGCTGACTTAGAAGAAAAAAAAATAAAGCTATTCATCAAGGTTAGAAATTCAACTCAAAGAATATGGGAATGCCATGGCTATGATTCCCCGGCTGAGTCTTGTGAGGTTGTAACTACTGGAACTTACAATCCGAATATGCCTACAGGCCTCGCAGCCTATCGTTGTAACCCAGATCGCAATTGTTTTACCACCCGGGTTGGTTCACCGGACGGTCTTTATCCCACTGCAAACTGTCCTAATCCACCTGGCTACAATTTGTATAAACCGCAGTACCTGGGAAATATGAATGGGCAGAATAAATATGTATGCAATTGGTGCAACCCTTACCGACCTTAATCAGTGAGGCTCTTTGAGACTTTCAAAAAATGCGATAAATATCAGCTCTTTCACTGTTGCCTTCGCTGGTATCATTTATGAATTGGGTTTAGCGCAGATTCTTTCTGCAACCTTGGGTGGAACAGTTCTGCGATATGCTGTGACCATCGGGTTATTTACAGCGACTTTGGGGTTAGGCGCGCTGGCCTTTGAGTATTTTATTAAAAAATCAACCTTTGAAAAAATATTTCCCGTCTTTCAAAATATTTTGGCGTGGATTGGGCTTTGCAGTCCTTGGTTTTTAATTGGGACGCACTCTGAAAGTCTAATTTTAAATCATTTGCCGATAGTTATGATTGGATTCTTATCAGGCATCGAGCTGCCCCTTTTAATGTCAGTTTCTAAACCCGAGCATAAAGGCTTGGTTCTTTCTTTTGATTATCTTGGAATGTTTACAGGGACGCTGCTTTTCCCAGTTATTCTGCTGCCAAAATTTGGTGTGATCAGCACGATGTTACTGGCCAGCGCCTTAAATGCCATCATCGGCATCAGTTTTTTAAAAAAACAAAGCTTTGAATTGCGAAATTTTCCTTTGATTTTAGTTTTAGTCATTGATGGCGTGGCCCTGTTTAACCAAGAAAGAATCATCGATTATGCCAGTCGGCTTTTTATTTAGTTTAAGTATAATTTTAATCTCGGCTTGTGGAATTTCGTATCAATTTTTAATCAGTCGCGTGCTGATTCAGTTCTCTCAAGATGAAGTTTTTAACCAAAGTGTGACATTAGGATTTTACTTGTTATCGATGGGCCTGGGAACGGCCTTCGCAGATAAACTTTTTTCAAAAAACAACAGACTTAAATTGTACTTTATTGAAATTATTGTAGCTAGTGTTGGAATCCTCATAGTGCCTTTGATTTATCTAGCCCATGTTGGAATCAATATTTTTTATAGCAATGGATCAAACTCTTTGTTTTACGGGAATACGGCTGTTTTTAGCATGCAAGTGTTCACTGTTCTCATTGGCTTTCTGACAGGGTTTGAATTACCGCTTCTGATGAATCTTGGCTTAGAAAATAGACCTTCAAAATTTTCTAATTCACGGGTCCTAGCCCTCAGTTATCTGGGTGCCTTATTGGGGTCCCTTTTTAGTGCGGGATTACTATCTCCAAAGGTGGATTTTATTTCAACCGGTGTTTTAATTGGCCTGATCAGTTTGCTGGCTGCGACTATTTTGGTGGTTACTGCGATTGATAAAATTAAAAAAGTTATTTTGGTCTTTATTTTCCTTCCGTTTTCATTAGCCCTCTTTGTCATTCAATGGACGCCTCAACTGGATCAGCTGTTTTTAAAAGATTATTACGTCAATTTAAAAGTTCCCGAGATATCGATTCAAAATATAAAAACCATGTTTAAATTTTTTTCAACCCTTGAAAGTGTTGAACGATATATTACTAATTATCAAATCATCGATATCACGCCTGATCAATTTATGGGTCAGTATGATCAAGATAATACTTTTGTGGTTTATTTGAATAACCAAATCCAGTTCAGTCGAAAAGATTTTGAAATGTACCATGAATCAATGGTGCATGGAGCGATGAATATCACCGGTAAAATCCCTGCTAAAGTTCTTATTCTTGGCGGTGGCGATGGGCTTATTTTATCCGAGCTTCTTAAAATAGATCAGGTGAGGTCAATCACCCAGGTTGAATTAGATCCGCAGGTGGTCGAGCTGGCCACCTATCATCCTGTTTTAAGAGAGTTAAACCAATCGGTTTATTCAAAAGACCGTGTCCACCTTATTTATGATGATGGTTTTAGTTTTCTTCGTAAAACCGATGAAAAATTTGATGCGATCTTTATCGATTTCCCTTTTCCGACCAGCTACGATTTATCAAAATTGTACAGTTTGGAGTTTTACAGAATTCTTAAAAAATCGATGGAAGGTGAGGCCTTTTTTGTTTTTGATGCGCCGATAACAATTCACCCTGCATTATTAGAAACACTTCCTAGGCCTTCGCCTCAGGATATTATCCTCAGCACTTTAAATGCGGCTGATTTTAAAAATATCTATGCCTTTGGTTTGAATGAAAGTTTTTATGTTGTGTCTTCAAGTCCTGCATCCTTGCGGATCAATTACGAAACGCTGCCAAAATGGTTAAAAAATCAAACGATTGCTAATCTATCGGTCTTAAACAATGCTTTAAACAGTGCGGAGATTTCAAAAGACTATGTTAACTCGATCTTTAAGCCTCAAAAATTTATTTTTAAATAAAGTTGGAATATTTTGTTTAATGGCTTTGTGCCTTTTGATTCCCAACAGCCCGGCGGAAGGCTTGATTATTTTATCGACCGTTGAAAAGCCCGAAGTCGGCTATTACAAGGAGTACCTTGAACGTTTTTACAAATGGTACAATGCTAAATATTTTAATTTTGATAAAAAGTTTCTACCCATTGAAAAAAAGATGGTTCAACTTCTGATCGACGAGATTAATAAATCAAGAAACCTCATCGATGACCGAACCGAGATGCCGCGCATTCGATGGGGGCTTGAATCCAATGAAAAAGTTGTCAGTTATGGAAATTTATTTATTTCCATTGCCGAAGATAGTAAAGAGCAATCGGAAATGTTAGGCCTTGTCCTAAAAGCGCAAAGGTTACCCCTAGAGCCGGTCCATAAAGGAACTTCCCTTTATGGGATTGAATGGGCCTACAATAAAGATCAAGTCAGCGTTTTCTATATCAATAAGGACCATTATACTCTTACGCAGGTGATCTTTAAAAATAAGAAAAAGATCGACCAGGCTCTTTGGACAAAACTTGAAGCGATTGACGACAAGATTCAAAATATTTGGGAACCTGGTACGTCAGAAGTTTGGGACGTGATTTCGAAATTGAGGAAACAGAAATATGTGGTGACCACCCAATTTCCCAGTAAAAAATTTGGCGAGCAATTGCGCGATCCCATGCGAAATTTTTTAAAAGAATTTTATCTGTCTCCGCAGGCTATTCTTATAGAAAACGACAATAATTTGAAGATCTATTACCAATGAGAACCCAGCGCAGACTACTTTTAGTTTTGGCGGGCGTTGCTGCGAGCGCGATGGTTTACCAGTTTTCGGTCATATCGGCGTTAACCTTTATGATCGGTGATAGTTTGATTTTATTTTCGATTTTCAGTGGAACGTTTCTTTTTTCGATGGGCTTGGGCGCCATCGCTGCAACCCGCGGCGAAACACCAGAATCGTATTTTGTGGTAAGTCAAATAGGATTAGCTATTGCTGGCTTTTTAGCCTTACCGATCATTTTTATGGTCTATGCCACACAATCCGAAACTCAAAATATAGCTGCCTTCCTTTGGATTTTAGGAATTTCTGCGGAATTAATTTTTGGAATTTTAATAGGAATGCAGTTGCCACTGCTGCAAAGAATCTTTGCAAGGCGTACAGGAACTGATTTAAACCTTTCAAAAATTTTAGCGTTTGATTATATGGGAAGTTTTATCGGAGCCGCTGCATTTCCTTTGCTTCTTTTTCCCTTTTTAGGAATTTTTAAAGCTGTCTTTTTGGCGGCGGCCTTAAACATATTATTAAGTGCTGCGGCAGCGTATACATTTGGATTTAAAAATTTAAAATATTTGGTTTCATCTTTATGTCTAGCGATTGTGATCATCTTTTCTTTTTTTAAAGCGCCCTTATTTGAAAAAACGATTGACGAGATTATCTATGAAAAAAATTAGCCAGCAAGATGCCCATATTTTAATTGGCATGATGGCAGGGAGCGCCTTAGTTTACGAAATGATCTTGGCTGCGACCCTGGGTCTTCTTTTTGGAGATTCCATATTTTATTTTTCTGTGACCATAGCTTTTTTTATTTTATTTATGGGGGTTGGCTCCTACGCCGTTAAATGGATTCAGGGAAAGTATTTTTTCAATTTGATCTTAGCAGAGATAGCAATTTCAATCAGCGGTGCCCTTTGCAGCGCAATTATTTTGCAAGCGGGTGGATTTACAAAAAATGGAGTGGTGACAAGTCTTATAGCGGGTTGCCTGATCTTTGTGATCGGCTTCTGCGCCGGTCTAGAGGTGCCGCTTCTTTATTTGTTGTCTGATAATTCAAAGGAAGGTGATCGCCGTTTTGGTTTTTTACTTCTTTTTGATTACCTAGGAGCGCTGCTGGGAGCGCTGATTTTTTCGTTTATTTTACTTCCCCAGTTTGATTTGCTGGGTTCGGGCGCATTGCTTGCCTCTTTAAATTTGATGGTTTTAGCGTATTTCATATTTAAGTATAAAGCATTGCTAAGTTGGCCAAAATTAATTGTAACTGGAGTGATTCTTAGTTTTATACTTTGCGCAGGCGTTTTTAATTGGCATGAACCCATCCAAAAAGCCCTGGATCAAAATATCTTCCAGGTCGCAAAAAGCACAGAAGTAATAGAAGCGTTTCGAACGAAATATCAAAAAGTGACGGTCACCTTGACGCCATTTGTAGATATTGAAAATAAATATAAATCTAAAATTCAGATTCAATCTGGGGCTGACGAAAAGGCCCCTTGGATCGGAGTTTATTTAAATCGTTTCGTACAAACATTTTCGCCCTTAGCCAGCCAAACTGATTTGTATCATCATGCTTTTGTTCATCCCGCCATGGTTCTTGCCAAAAATCCCAAAAATATTTTAATTCTTGGCGGTGGTGACGGGCTTCCTGCAAAAGAAGTTCTAAAATACCCGCAAATTCAACGTATTACCAATGTTGATCTTGATGGTGAGTGGGTGGAATTTGCTAAAAGTAACAATTTAATGAAAACGCACAATTTCAATTCCCTGAACGATCCAAAAGTTCTTGTGATTATTTCTGATGCTTTCCAATGGGTTCGTCAATCTCGCGAAAAATTTGATGTTGTCTTGGTCGACTTTCCCGAAGGCGTTGATCTACCCTTAGCTAGAAGCTACAGCCTGCAGTTTTTAAGGGACCTAAAAAGAATCGTGAATGAGGACGGCATTATTTCTTTTCAGGTCGATTTTTTTAATAATCCGGCCTATTGGAGTATTGTAAAAACAATGATGGAAGCGGGATTTAAAATTATTCCCCATCGGGCTTTGGATCCTGGCGATGATAATTACGGATTGATCCTTTTAAGTAAAAAGAAATTAGATTTGAGCACATTTGATCAGGATTTAAGAAAGTATCCATTTATAAATCCAAAATTGGTTCTATCCCAGCAATCCCTAGAGCTTTACCGGGATGAAGATTTGGTCAATGCACAGACTAAAGGGCTGATGATAAATACTTTTTTTCATCCTAGTTTTCTGTATTACTATCGAACAACATTTCCTTGGGATTTATTTATCGGAAATAACGACTGATTTCTTAACGTAAGCATAGGTTTTCTTAAAAAAACGTAGGCTTATCTCTGTTAGGGGTAGCAAGCTGATAGCCGCTAAAAACGATAGCAAAGGACTTTTTTCAATAAAGCCATCGGAAACTCTGGTATAAAGATCAATCAGAAAAAAATGAAAAAAATAGGCTGCACCAAAGTTTTGATTAATCTGAAGTTTTGAGAGGGCTGTGATCAGTTTAAAATTTCCTAGAAAGTTTCTGACTTTACTAAGAAGTGAAATTCGTAAAAGGAACATCACCGGAAAAAGATGAGCGATAAAAACAATCGGCTCTTGCCGCATTCCAACGCAAGGGTATCTGTTTCCAAGGTCCATAATATAGTAGGTTCCCCAGAATAGTGGTGTCCAACAAAGTAATATCAGCCATAAAAGGTGTTCGTTTTTTAAAAAATAGAGTGTTTTTTCTTTAAGGCGTTTAATACGAAATCCCAAGCCATACCCTAAGAAAACAAGACCCATCCAAGGCAAAATAGGCCAATCTGATAAATCTAGTTCACAATCTCCCACAATCATTTGTCGATAAAAAATAGGAAGGTTCCGCAAACCCTCAAACTTCCAAAAAGGAATACATATCAAAATAAAACCCAGTAAAGGCAATACCCATTTATCGTCAGGTCGCACTTTGTAAAGGGCCACCGCCAGGATCAGTCCAACAGCGATTAAAGGAAAAATATCCCAAGCTAGAAATAAAGAATCTTCGCTGTAATCAACAACAGAGGAAATGAACCATAAAAGCATTAAGATAGGAATCATCCTAAGGGCCTTTTCATGGGATTTTGCGGTCATTGCAATGAGAAGGCTTGTCAGAAATAAAATGGTCTGGCCGCTGAAGGAAATAGATCTTGAGTAGGTTTCTAAAATTCTCCAAGGTAAAAACGAGGCGCTAAAAGGTGAAAATACGGGCAAGTTCCAAAGTTTCGATCCAAAGTGATGGAGCGAAATAGCCACAAAACTTAAGGTTCGAATAAGATCAAAACCATGAATTCGGGAGGCCTTATTCGGCGGAACAGATAAATCGGTCATTTTAAATTATTTCGATTTAAATTTTGAAAGCATATCGTCGTAATGCTCTTCATTTTTTTCAAGTTCTTCTGCTGGTCCCGTAAAAACATTAAGGTACGTGCCAGAGTTGTCGGTCCGTGTTGCCAGCGTGATCACCGCTATTCTGCCGTCTTCCTTGATGGTCCAAGATTGAATTGACGAAAAGCCTGACCCTTCTGGGGGCGGAAGTGATTGAGGTTTTTCAAGGGATTTTGCAGTGATGTCCATCTTCAAAGCCTCAGCCAAGTCATCCAGAATATATTCCTTCGTCTTGTTAAGATCCGGCGGGCCGGGGCGTGAGATTGTTGCCAGCGTAGTTCCGTCAAGCTCACTTTTGCCTAGAATTCCAACGGTTCCATTGCCACCAATATCGGGAATTTTTTGA
This sequence comes from Pseudobdellovibrionaceae bacterium, assembly GCA_043747555.1. GTDB lineage: Bacteria > Bdellovibrionota > Bdellovibrionia > Bdellovibrionales > Bdellovibrionaceae > JAYWDA01. The sequence continues at coordinate 56,014 of JAYTOY010000067.1, forward strand.
AATTCCATATTTTGTAATTCACTGGGAATTTCAAGGCGGGCTTCGTTCTGAAACTGAGATACCAAAACTTTAGATTCAGCTGAAGCCGGAGGCTTTGGAGCAATCTTCGGTGACTTATCTAGGACGCCGCTAATAGGGGGCTGGAGGTCTTGAATTGAAGGCGGTCTACTTGAAATATTAGAGTCTGGTAGTTGGGAATTTTGATTCGAATTTAAACTTGGGTTAGCGTTGCCTTGTGGAAGACTGGTTAATTCTTTTTTCTGAAAATTTTTTTTAAAGACAAAGGCAGCAATCAAAACAAAAACGCCGACCAAAATAAGTTTTTCGTGGTTTTTAGACATGGTTCAAGTTTAGTCATTGCTAAAATCATTAGCAAGGGCTTTTAATATTGGAAAGCAGAAAGGCCGCGGGCATGAAAGCCATAAATTCTCAGGTTTTAGGACATCATTTCTTGATCGATTTTTTATCCTGTAATGTTGAAATCATTAATAATTTAAAAAAAATTAAAGAGCATTTAATCAAGGCAGCGCAATTGGCCGAAGCAACGATTGTCAGTGATACTTTTCATATGTTCAGTCCACACGGTGTCAGCGGGGTCGTTGTCATTGCAGAGTCACATATGGCTATTCATACATGGCCTGAATTTTCTTGCGCCGCCGTCGATATTTTTACCTGCAGCGACAAAATGGACACTCAAAAAGCCATTGATTATTTAGCAATCGCATTTCAAGCCAAAAAAATAAAAATTCAAAAAATAGAGCGATGCTACGATCAATCGCCCGAAGCAACCGATTTGAGCTGAGACCGATCTTGCAGTGAACTTGTAGAATCGGGGCGATCAAACCATTTTTCAACGGCCGGATTTTTTTGATTTAAACGCCAAATAAATCCATCTAGAATATAATGAGTGACTGAAATCCCAGCTAAACACGAAAGCACCACTAAACTGAACGCACTGTCGAATCGACTTGTAAAAAATGTATACAAAGAAGTGCCAAAAAGACCCAAGGCCGCCAAGGGACAATAAAAAGAGGAAAAGCGTGTTTTTTTAAACTCAAAAATTTGTTTTTTATAAACAAAAAAAGTCAGCCCTAAATAGGGGATGACATGTAAGATATCAAGTAAAAGAGTTTCGTCGCCACTTACTTTCAGAACAATTCCCCCGTACCAGGCCACCCAGGTTGAGCCTAAAATCATCAGCTGACCCATGGAAACAGAATGCCCTTTCATGAAATGCTGAAATAGTCTAAAGATAAAAAATCCATTTAAAGTCCAATGGCAAACCATTAAAATTGAATAAATATTTTCCGACGGATACGTCAGAAGATCATTTTGAAAAATCCAGCCGACGCGTTCTCGAGCAGCCGGATCAAAATGCCAAAGCAAAATCGGCACCAGCGTAAAATTATAAATCATCATACTTAAATGGCGTTTGTTCATTTTATGGATCAAGTTTGATTTCATTTCTGAATACCTCATCCAGCCATACTGCTGTTTTATCAAATGAAAAATATTTAAATAAGTAATAGCTCGAAATGTCCAAAGCTCTGAGGTCTTGAATGCAAAAACAAGGGTGAAGATAACAAGAAGAGGAAGACCAATAAAAAGAGATGATTGTTTACGAAGCTGAATGGGATCTGAAAAAATCCGATAGCCTGTAGAAAAAACGTGGGGCGCATCAATTAAAGCTGTAAATAACCAATCAATCCAAGTGATTCGTGCATAAATATGTGTTCCGCCAATATTAAATAAGTGGGATGGACCCAAGTCACTGATTTCCAAACCAAAGGCAATGAGTAATCCAATAAGAAGCGGAAAGACAAAAAGAAAAAAATCATTTTTCGCAGAGAAAATCCATCCTGTCGATTTTGGAATCCAATGCGGCTGTTGAGTCATTTACGTTTTATTGGCCAAATCTTGAGTTAGGTCATTGAGCGCATCTGTTAGTTCAGTCAACTCATCGCCATCTCGTAATTTGATCCTGGCGTGGTAATTCCCTTTTTTCATTTCCGAGATATGATTCAAAATCGGCACCAGTCCGCCCAGAGTTCGATTAATAAATTTAAGCCAAGCGAAAAATGAATAAGAACCAAAAACCAAAATGAAAATAACGATAAGAATTAAAGAGGTATTTAAGGATTGGTTAATCATATCCATGACGTCGGGGTCCATATGATATATTTCCGACACCTGCACTAAGGTTTTTCGAATAGAAACAAGCAGAAACTCGATCCCTATTCCCATAATTAGAAAAGAAGCGATCATAGTAATAGCATAAATTCGAATGGTTCTCTTCGAATTAAGGATCGTGGTCATCGTTCGGCGTTGAACAGTCATTGAGTAGCCCTCTTTTCGGTTCTTAGATTGTAACTAAAAAGGAGAGGGTGTCAAAAGTGAAAGTAAGAACCCCTTTCAAAAAAAAGGGGGTTCTTAATATTAAATTACATTTTATGTGGGTTTTTTTCGTTTGAGTCGCCAGCATAAAAGCTGTGGTAAGTTTTTAAGTCAAACTTCCATCCATCCGCCTTTTTAACAAAAGGAATCAAGCGCTTTTGCCCCTGTGATTCGCTTTCGATGATGGCGTGATCTTGGGCCATAATCTCGGTGCCGCAAGTCAGATCCTGCATCTTTTCAAAATATTTGCTGCCCATTTTTGCGAAGTCCGTTTTGCTCATCTTCATCTTTTTATGATGAGCCGGCATCGCCGTCGTCCATTTATTCATGCCCTCGAAATTCTTACTTTTTGCGCTGTCAACGATGGCTTGGCAGACGCTGGTGGGCGTACTTCCAATAGCTGTCGTCGTAGTTGTGGTCGTTGTTGTTGTATCAGCTGCAGACGCTGTTAATCCAGCCAACACTACAATTGATGTCATTATCAATTTCATAAAACCTCCTGTTAGTTCGATGGGACGCCAATTAATTTCTAGATGCAAGGTTATTCAATTTATAAGCTAGCTAAATAAGCTTATATTTGAATCCATAAATGGCCCCACTCTTCTGTGCGCAAAAGTGGAATCTTATTTTGTTTTAAGCGGGCCTGAATGAGTGGGTGAGGATGGCGATACCTTTTGTAACGCGCTGATGAAATTGCGGCCCAAGGTTGATGGAGGTGGTCGATTAATTTTTGCGAATTGCTGGATTGACTGCCGTGGTGACCCAGCAGCCACCAATTAATTTTTAAATTCTTAGTATTTTGGGCCCACCACTGCTCTTCAAATGCAGTGCTATCTCCAGGAAATATCGCTTTTGCCATCGGCAGATAATAGACGCGACTGAGGTCATTAGATTTTTTGCCGTGGACAGCGTCTTCGACCTCTTGGACTGATGATTTTTGAACCTGTAAGGCTGAGTTACAGCTTGAAAGTTGATCAAAAAGTTTTTGTTTTCTAGGGCTAAAAACCTGGCGAGTTGGTTGATAGAGGCAAATCCTAGGCCATGATGTTATGCGAGGAATAAATCCAATATGATCCCAATCATCGTGCGAAATAAAAAGTCTATTTTGTTTTGCGCGACACAGTCTTTCGACAGCCTTTGGAAAATATTCGCCGCCGGCATCAAAATGCCAACATTCATCGCTAACAAGAACAGTGGTCCATGCACCTTGGCCCACATTCCAAATGATCATATATGGACGAGGCGACTCGGGTAAAGTAACAGGACTTAGTAGCAGTAGTAAAAAAAATGCTAGAATCATGTCTTATAAATTCTCTGATAGAAAAGCCCACTAAACTGTAAAATAAAATGTAAAGTTAGAATCCATATCCAGCCTTTTAAATGCGAAGTTGGCTCTGTGATAGCTTCGAATTGAAATTGTTTACCAAGTTCAAGAAGCCTCCAAAAAAAAGTCATAACAATTTCTAAAGCTTCTAAGAAAAAAGAATTTAAAAAACCTAACAGGCAGAGAGGAAATAAAAAGAACGCTGTCAGTGTTCCCAATGTCACATTCCATAGCATTGAAAGTGGGTGAACCCCTCCAAGACTTTGCATCAGTGGAAGCAAAACTACAAAAACCCAAGCGCTAGTGGCCATTAAATGTTGAACGGGAGAGTGGTTTTTGTTTTTAAAAGTTGCTGCCATAGCTAAGGCTAGCGCCGCGGCCCAGCTGAGTTGTAACGAAAAGGACTGACACCAATCTGGAAATATCGCCAGAGTCAAAAGGCCCGTTAAGAAGACGGTTTGGGGCCCCGTTAGAAATAGGCTCTTTTCAATCAGGAAAAAGCCAAGACTGTAGCTGATGAGCGAACGAACACAGGGTGCTTGAAAACCTGTCATCACAGTGAAGCTAAATAAAATAAAAAATAAATTGAAACGAGACCATCCTAAAAAAATTAAAATTTCGCTGATCACCACGAGGTGTCCGGCTGACACAACAAAAATATGAATGAGGCCAGTGATTTTAAGTACCAAATAATTTTTAGGATCCGAAACTTTTTTACCGCAGACCAATGATGCGATCGCTCCGCGTTCGGTCGACAAACTGGGAACCATTTCTTGGCAGATGGTTTGTGTTTTTTTGCCAAGAAGTGCTAGATAATTTGGCAGGTTGAGGAAATATGAAATGCTTAGGAACGAAGCAACACCCACAATAAGTTTCATAGATTCATAGGCTTAGCAAATTTCTTGCAAGGCTCTAGTCCGACCACAATCTGTTTACAAAGAAGTTGGCGGTCGGAAGCTGGAATTTAAGATCTGTTATGAAAAGCTTAATTAGGTGTCACTATTTTTAGTATTACTGAGTAATTCTATGATCTTAAGTTATGCTTAAAATTTCATCAAAAGGCTGGAAGCCTTGAAAACTAAACGGTCTAAGGTCCAGGATTGGCAAGACTCAACATTAAATGTGGATAACTCTTTCTTGTTGGTGGCGCGCGGTCTGTGTCATACTTATGAAGAATTTGGGGGCCATCAATGAAAAGACATCTGTTAATGAGTGCTGCTGCCAGCCTGTTTGTGACATTCTTAAATTTACCTGCGGTGGCCAAACCAAGGCCAGTGACGTCAGACGAGCTTTCCAAAGAAAATTTGATGATCGAACTTTCAGGGAAAGATTATAAAAAAATAAGCGAAGAAGCGTTGTATGCAGAAATCATTGGCGCCTATAAGAATGGCAATCAGATCGCCTTGAAAACTCGCACACTCACTTTCCTTAAAAGGTTCCCTCAAAGTCAGTTTGCCGATAACGCCCTTTACTTATCGGGGTTGATGGCTTTGCAAAATAGAAGTTATCCGGAAGCCCTTCGTGATTTTCAAAGAATCAGTAAAAACTACCCCAACAGCAACAAAGCTGTTGCGGCCCAGTTTTCAAAGGCGATCACTTACAAGCGGTTGAATCTGACTGCAGAATCAAAAAGAGTCTTTAAAGAAGTGATGGCAAAATATCCTGGGAGCCCGGAGTCGTTTCGGTCTGAGGCAGAGTTAAAACTTTTCAATTAATAAAGGGCGAAGATGCAAGGACGCGGTCTTCTGGCTTTTCTAATATTTATGTCTCTTCCCTTTTGTGCTCAAGCACAAGATGAATCTTTTGCGCCCGAGTTAGACTCTGCAGGGCTTGATTCGACCCCTTCTGCAGAACCTGCGGCAGAGCCACCGCCAGCGGACGTACCACCTGGGTTCAATCCTGCGTCCGAACCAGATCCGACAAGTGTTCTAGAGCCAAAGGCAGCGACGTCTGGCGCCGAGGAATTTTCTGAGTTTGAGGAATCAGGCGGACCTCCACCCAGTAAGCCCGCTCCTGCTCAGCCCATCGTTTCTGAAAAAACTGAGCCTGCAAAGCCTACTGAGGAAGCGGTCAAAGCTTTAGAAGTTAAACCCGCTCCCATTCCAGTGACCCCAGCACCAAGCCCCAAGAAAAAGATAGTTCAAAAACCCAGCCCAGTTCCAGCGGAGAAAAAAACCAAATTTTACTCAAACGCAGCGCCGGCGCCTTCGGTTGAATCTTTGGGGGGCGACGAACCTGATTTTTCTAAAGAAGAACAGCTGCATCGGATTTATGAAAGTTATAATGCACAGCCAACTTCGGATGTTTCATGGGAAAAAGCGATTTCAAGTGGGAAAGCCCAAGTCTATAATATTCAGGCCGGAGACACCTTGTGGGGGATATCACAGACTCTTTTCGGCGACAGTCAGTTTTGGCCAAAAGTTTGGTCAATAAATAATGAAACTTTTCCCAACCCCCACGAAATTACGCCATCATCTAAAATCCAATTTTTTAAAGGTGGTTTGACCGAAGCTCCCTCGATGGCTGTTTCGTCGCCCGAAAAACCTTTGGTTGTGGCGCCCCCCTTAGCAAAAAATGAATCTGATGTTGGTGGGCAAACAGATGATTCGTCAGCCGCAACTTTTCCAGCTCCGTCTCGAAAAACAAAAAGACTTAATCTGATCCCGGACAGCCTGCCCATTTATCGCCTTGGGGGAGTTAATAAGGCGAATACGAAAGTCGAAATTATTAACGCGCGGAAGCCCTTCTCTGAGCCCCTTGTCTCAATGTCTCATTATATCGCTGAAGGGGACCTGCCCTCCGTCGGTGTTGTTGTTGAAACTGAAAAGGGCGGTCAGACAGCCTCTGAATTTCAATACATTATTTTAGAAATGAATCAGGCTGAAGGAAAAACTTTTCATATTGTGCGAGCCCTTGAGGACGTGAAAAATCCAAAAGTAACTAATGGCGCTAGTGGCAGAATGATTGAAGTGCAAGGCGAAGTTGAAATTTTAGAAAAAGTGTCTGAAGACAAAAATTTCTACCGTGCCATTGTGAAAAAAGCGATTTCGCCAATTGCTGTCGGTGCGAAAGTGTTAGCGGGTCCTTTGCCTTTGGTTAACGTTGTCCCAGGCTTAGCAGAAGCTGCGGTCCAAGCAACTTTAATTGGTGGCCAATACAGCGCTGGCAGAAAATTATTTCCTCAGTTTAGTTTTGTTTTTGTTGATGCCGGGACCAACAGTGGAATGAAGGACGGGCAAACTCTGAATGTGTTTGCGAATTTAAAATCTCGAAATGACCGGACTGTCGTGGAAAATCAAAATCGTTGGGTGGGGCAAGTGAAGATCATAAAAACCACCGAGCATTTTTCAACAGCTTATGTGACTTCGGCTTTCGAAGATTTGCAAACGGGTGACCATGTTGGCAGTGGCGCTACGCAGACGGCAGCTGAAAGACGAACTGACGACCTTCAAAATAAGCCCGCCGAAAATTCAACAGACGCAAGTTCCACTTCGGAAACAGAGTTAGATCTTTAGAAACTGCCCCACTTAAGTGTGCTTGGATTAACTCGCGCGTCGAAAAAGATCAGTTTTTCTAGATGCTTGCCTTCTCCTTGCGACCTTACGAAT
>JAYTOY010000068.1:0-26348 GCA_043747555.1 Pseudobdellovibrionaceae bacterium
TAATTTTTCTAGCGACGGTTGTTGGAGAGCAATTAAGAAGCTCTGCTGTTCTTTGTTGAGAATTACCACTGACTAATAACAAGAAAACTTTCTCGTTTAGATCAGGTCTTCTTTGATAGTAGGTATTATGGAAGGTTTGGTTTGAGAAAGTGCATTTACAGCTTCTACACTGATAGCGTCTTTTCTGAGTGCGCAAAATTTTAACGAAGTAAGTGCCCTTTAAAATAAAATCAGTGGAGCTGCATTTAGGGCCCTTAAGTTTGTCTTTGATCGTCGCCGCTTCTTCGTTTTATGGCGAAGGCGGTAGCTTCCTGCAAATCGCATTGGCGGGCACAGCCATGATCGCAGGTTTCGTAGTTTATAGATTTCGGAGCAGAAATTTAAAAAAAAATTAGATAGTGGCTAAAAAGTTGACAGGAATCTTTTACCATCCCTTTTAATTTTCAAACTTTCTTGCGTTTATATGGTAATTTACGACTCAAATTCAAACTCTTAATTAAAAGGAGACGCTTCAATGAAACGAAATATCCTGTTACTTGTCACAAGCCTTGTAACCATCCTATCTGCTGCTGCGAACGCGGCTTCACCGACATTTCAATGCTCTGGCCAAGCCGAATATAATAAGATTATTATTCAGGATCTAAAAATCTCTAATAAAAACGTAACTCTTCGATATTCTGTTAATGGCGGAGAAACCATCACGGCAAATTATATCACTACTGAATTTCTCCAAAGAAATGGAACAACTGACATTTCTAAACCTGCCTACATGATCGGTGCTACTAAGTCAGGAAGCGCCAAGGACTATGAGGATATCGCAATGCCTCATTTCGGGATTTACAAATCTGGATTGGGAAGTGAAATAGCCTTTAATTATAATTCAGATCGAGTTTTTGGCACCATTTCTTGCGTTCAAAAATAATGGTCATGTCATAACGAATCAAGGCTCTAAAAAACATGGGCCTCGATTCCAAATTCTATATCAGAAAATTTTCTTTTTCTGGACGAAAAGTTTCTACTACCTTATTGTTGATTATGTTTTATCGTCTGTCCTTAACCCTTCGTCGCTTTTTAAATTCCCCGGTGGCTCCTTATTTTCTGGTAGGCCTCCTGATGGTCCTACGAAATTATAACATATTTGATCAGCCCGGATTTTTTGAAGAAGAAGCAGAAGACTTTTTTATTGGCGCTTTGAACCTGGGCTGGAGAAGTTTATTTGAGCCCATGTGTGGTTATTATTTTTTTCTTGAGCGGACCCTTGCCTGGATTATAAGTTGGTTTCCGATTCAACTGACATCACTACTTTATGTCTTATCAGCTTTAGCTTTTAATATTCTGGTTGCTGGGTATTTTTCCCGCGAAGGCTTTTCATGGCTGATTCTAGATCGTGGGCAAAGGATCTTTGTTTGCCTTCTGCTCGCGGTCGCACCTGGCACTCCTGAAGTTTTTTTAAACATTGTTAATCTTAGTACGGTGATGTGCTTGTTTGGCTTTTTATTACTCATTGAAAAACCTTTTCGCATGAGTTGGCTGAAACTTGCGACCTTTGCCGTTCTTCTTTTTTCTTCGGGGCAATTGTTCCTTTTAGCACCGGTGGTTTTATATCTTTGGTACATTTCAAAAGACAAACGCTATCTTTATTTGCTGCTATTGTTTCCAATGGCGGTGATTTTAAATTTTATGGCGACCCGGGAATTTGCGGGCTCGACCGGATTATTAAATTATCTTTACCTTTTAAAAGTACCGCAGATTACGGTTGAAAATATTGTAACTCGATTTTTTGTGGCGCCTCTTTTTGGATCGTTTCTGACAGGCATTTTTATGAAATCTGCGGCTTGGTTTTACTGGTCCGTGGTGGCTTTATCCATTAGCTTTGCTCTTTATATTTGCTTACGAACCCGAAAGGTGGTTCAGGGGCGATTAACTATTTTAATCTTAGGATACTTTTGCCTTTCAATGACTTTCGGAGTGGCCGCTGTTGCTAGAAGTTATTCTCACGAACAACTGCTTAGAAATTATGGCGACATAGTTTGGACCGGGCGCTATTCATTTTTACCAGGAGCGATCGCCATCATTCTGTGGTCATCGATTTTATTTTGGCTTTTAAAAAATGGGTCCCGAAAAAGGCAGATCAGCGTTTTATTTCTGATTTTCGTTTTGACGTTTCATATTTTGTCTCATTGGGGAACGATCGGATTTCGCAAAGATCCTGGCTGGGTGACACACGCGGCCCTCTTGCAATCCGTTCTAGATTTGCAACGAGCTGGCCAGTTACAAAAACCGGTTGCTTTAGCGGGACCCCTGGTTCATCCGGATTCGCCTCACTATCATCAGGTCACTCTTTGGATCACTCCAAGCGGTGAAATCACCTCCTCAGAAATTGCGAATAATTTGGGACTTAGATTAGCGCAACAAGGTTTGCTGGATGAGGCCATGAAGCAGTACTATAAAGCACTCGAAATTAAACCAGACCATGCAGAGGCTCATAATAATCTAGCCGTAGCACTGACACAGCAAGGTCGAATCTCTGAAGGCATTGGCCACGCCATGCAGGCCCTACAAATAAATCCTCAATATTCTGAAGCCCATTTGAATTGGGGAAATGCCCTTTTTGGCCAAGGGCTTAATTCAGAAGCAGAGGTTCACTACCGCGAAGCCTTGCAACTCAATCCGAACTTAGCCGAAGGCCATAATAATTTGGGAGTTATTTTGGCTCAAACTGGAAAAATAAAAGAGGCCATCGAAGAATTTAAGAAAGCTCTTGCCATAGATTCAGACCAATTTGATGCACAAAAGAATCTGAAAAGTTTGACGTCGGAGTAATTCCGGCAAAGCGCCTAGACTTTAGTCGAAATGCTTGCCTTAATCTGATACAATTTTTTCGAAACTTTTTCTGAAAATTTGAAATTTGAAAAATGTAAATTTCAGTTAAGGCTGACTAGAGTCCTGACCGATAAGAAAGCATGATTGGATTATGGTGCATTGCCGGATTAATAATTGCGACACTTGCTGTTTCAACACTGGGAGCTGCGTTTTCAGTCTTGGGATTAGGTGCACTTTTTTCTGGCGCAACCCTGGCTGTTTGTGCAATGGCCACAGCTCTCGAATTTGCTAAATTTGTCCTATCCGCTTATCTTCATCAAAGATGGCAACGCCTTAATTTTTTATTTAAGTCTTATTTGCTTTTCGCTATCGTCGTCCTGAGTATTATTACCAGCATGGGCATTTTTGGCTTTCTATCCAATGCTTATCAATCGGCCACGGTGGCTTTAGATACAGAAAACGTTAAGCTTGAAGCCCTTAGGACGCAGCAAAATCGTCGGGCTGCAGAACTGAGTCGCATCAATAAGGGCATTGATGAGATTCCTGCTAATCAAACAACAAAACGCTTTAAGGCCAGAGCCATCGCTGAGCCCTTAATTGCCGTCATCAACAAAGACTCTTTAGAAGTGGATAAAGAGATTACAGCTTCCAATTTGTTAATTTTGGAAGTGAAACAAAAAGTGGGACCTCTGATTTACATCGCTCGTACTTTTAATATGGAAATCGATGCCGTCGTTAAATATTTAATTTTCATCCTTGTGACAGTTTTTGATCCTTTAGCTATTTGCCTTGTGATCGCAACAAGCGACGCCTTGGCTTCCCGCAACGAAGAGAAGGTAAATCCACTGCCAGCTAAGGTTGCAAATGTTGGCTCGCCTCCTGAGCCGGTTTCCAATGATGTCATCCAAATGAGTTTTGTTGATCACAAAGATAAAAATGTTGTGTAGTCATGGTTGTCGTTAAGTTTCTTGAACGCAAAGATGTTATTCGCTGGTTCGGGATCGCCCTACTTCTAGCGCCTTTTTTTAATAAAGTCCTTTCTGTATCTATGCTGAGTAACGTAAAAAATCCATTCAACTTTCGACTTATTGCGGCTGCCTTTGCTAGTGAATCAACCTTCGATCACGCCCTATCAATCGCAAGCTTAATTATTGGTTTGCTGATGCTAAAAGGAACCACCAAAGCTTGGAGATATGTTCTTGTTCTATTGGGCGGTTATATTGTCCAGCAAACCATGCACCTTGGCCAAGATATCAAAGGTCACTGGGTTGTTGGCGTTATTTATCTTATAAATATTAGCGTGTTTATTTTTATCGCGGATCAGTTGGTTTGGAAAATAACTCTTCCGACACGAACACCGATGACGAAAAAAGCCAGCAGTCAAAAAAAGATCCTTGTTCACTTCGACGGAATCGGGCCTTGGGCTCAGCTGGTAGCCATTTCAAGCCAAGGTGTACAGGTAAGAAGCTTAATGGCCCCACCCCCTGGAATTGAATCGAAAGAAATTGAAATTCAAATGAGCAATGGTCTTAAATTGCAACTTCGATTTCTTCGCCAATCCGAAGATAACTTTTTTTTCAGCTACATCCAGCTCGCGCCACCGGAAATTCAATTGCTGAACCAGTGGCTTCAAGAACAAGCGGCGTAAAAAATTTTAATTAGTGATTGAATCGATGATCACAGTCTCGACATTTTTTGGCTGTTTCAAGCGTCCAATAAACATGAGTGATGGTTTTCGACCCATCATGATTTGCTTTTTCATAGTAAGCACTTTGACCATGACTTCGCTCACCTAAAAAATCACCCCAGCTTTTAGGATCATCGGTGATGTCTGTCGCTGTCGAAAGCACAGAAGACGCTGCCAACGTCGACGTCGTGTCCAATGCTAAATACATAGCGCCGAGCTCTTCGAAGTCGTGGGCATTAGGCCGTGTGCTGGCCGTACTTGTCGCATTGACACCCGTATTCGAAAAATAATCCATGCAAGTGTTGAGCGAACTGCCATCGGTTGATTGATGATCAAGGCCAAATGTATGCGCCACTTCTTGGCACATAACATGGCGTTTTTCATTTTCGTTATTATAAGTGCTATTATTGAAATAGGTGTCATTCATTTTCGCAGAACCTTGGGTGATATGATTTCCGTTAACGATATTGATTGACGCCAGTCCCAGCCAGCCATTGTTGCCATATTTAGCATTACAAACTTGCGTCGTTCCAGCGACCATTTCACAACGTCGAGACCCCGAACTTCCCACCACCACGGCGGTCATTAATGGCGTGTTTGTAGCACCAAATAATTGAGGACTATTCCAGTCACTTGAAGACTGGGTTAAAAAGGCCTTCCAGGAATTCGACGTTAAGTTATCGCCGAGCTTGAGCGTGAATTGAGCCGTGGTTCGCGCCCAATGATATCCATTCCAGGTGTGATTCGCAGGGCTTCTTTTCGATAACTCTGAACTTTTTTGAGTGGGCAAAGCCACTGTCTTTTCCTGAACTCCAATGGATGAGCACCCAAAAAACCCAAAGCACAAAACAAGAAAAATTGAATTGATTGTCGCCATTAATTTCGCCATAAAAGTCACCCCTTGAAAATCAGTTGAAGCCAATTATGAGAACCCCTTCTATAATTAGCAAGGCCAGGTCCGCTTAAGGCTGTTTAAACGTCGAAAAGCCATTTCCCATCAACGTATTAATCAATCCGGCGGCACCCCCACCACTGGAAATAAAATCCATAGGCATAAGCAAGTAATAAGCCCCCGTTGAATTTGATATCGCGGTATTAACTTTAAAATACCGACGATCCGAATCTTGTGAAAGAGTCATATAGATCAAACCAAAAGCTTGCAGGGCATTCAGCTGCGTTGTCGGTGTTAAAGAATGGGCTCCATCTAACCAACCATTGAATGCTGTTGAAATTAAAGATTTTGCAGCATCAGGGTCCCCGTAGGCAAAAGCATTCTTTGAATTTTGAATCAGAGGCCGCGTGCTGCGTGCAGGTGTTTCATTGGTTGGTTCATTCACCCAGCGGTAGTAGTCCCACTTATTACTGAAGGTTTTATATCCTGCTGTCACAGTTGTGTCATCGGCACTGCAAGAAAGTGTGTACGCCGCATCTCCTGTGGCTGTGGTTGGGGCTACAAAGAAAGGCTCGCCGCTACAATGCCAAACTGGATTTGGAACTGGTCCCATATCTAAAACAAAATATTTAAAAGTTGCATTGAAACTCTGCGAGGCCCCAGTTGTCGGATCAAAATCAAATGCGGCAGCAGCTAAGTCAACCGTCAGCAATTTCATATAATCTGTTTGAACTGTGCAGCTAGGAGCCGTAGTTCCAGCGCTACAAATTGTCGTGCTGGCCCAAACATTGGTCGGAGCTGATATTCCATGTGTCCCCGTACGAACTGCTAAACCATTCGAATCGGCTAGAAAAAATCCCGAAGGGTCAGGGTTGCAAAATTGACTGGCGCCTGAGCCACTGCATGTCCAATTCATACCCATATAAAAATCAAGAGTATTTGCCGACGAATCAAGAAAACCTAATCGAGCTTGAACTGTTGTGTCCAAGGTTCCACTGCTTGTCAGTCGAACAATGAGGGGTTGACGGCCTTGACTTCCTTCAACTGCTAACACCTGGTGCCCGCCGACTTTTCCAGGGTAATTCACGAAGCTCGAACGAATTTCAGAGCGCGGTGTGATCACCATGGGCACACCTGATTGAAGAATCGGTGTGGCCGTTACTCCCACATCAGCAAGATGCACACTTGGGCAAGTGGCCGGACAAGTCGAATAATCTAAAAAGGCATTATAAACATAACCGTCTTGACAACCCGTGGCCCCTGAACCCACGGCAGGAAGAACGGCCCCTGACCCACCCACAGCTAAGCCGCATTGGGTGGCTTGTGTAGTGACGACATAAATGGCTCGTTCACGTCCCACTTCATCGCGCAAAGGTTTCCCGTCAGAAGATTTTAAGAATTTAAAAGCTTGAGCCCAAACGCCGGGGCCGTTAGAAAATTTAAAAACAGGCAGTGGGTAATAGGTATTTGAACTTGCAACCGAGTTATTTGTGATTGCGATAATATTTTTGTAACCTGTTGAATCAGCGGCTGTTGTTTGCTTTGTAAAGGTCACTAAGACGGCAGGGTAAGGAGTGGTCGTATCATGATCTTGGCCATAGCAAGCCGTTGCCGTGTCATTATCCCAGCAGCCGTTGTCTTGAGTCCCACCAAATTGAGCTCGATAAGGTGACTTACTGTACATGACATTAAACTCAGAAGGACCATAGGGATTGTAATCAGCATGAATTTTTTCAGAATCCAGAAATGTTTTTAATTGTGAGGCCGACGGAATAGTGCCGCCAAAAGATTGCAAGGTAGGTGCAAAGCTTAACATCCCTGATCGATAGGCCGAGGCATTAAAAATACTAGAAAGAGCCGCACCTTGAGTCCCTCCGGGAGTGTCAGACCAGTCGGCACTCGCCAGAGTCATACTAATCGCAAACGTATTATCGCCCTTTCTTGAAGGCACACAATCTTTTGTAATAGAATTTGCCGTGCATGTTGGCCAGGTTGTATGAACAAATTGACCGGTTGAATCCATGTAAAAGTACACTGCTTTTCCTGAGGAATAGGCTTCCGCCACTAATCTTCCATCAAGCCCTGCCAAAGTAGCTCCTGTGCCAGCGCGACTGAAAATCATTTTATCGATATCAGAAAGAAGATACTTGGCGCCGCCCAACATCGCTTTTGAGAGTTCAGTGAGTAAACCAGTTTGCCCCGTCGTCGCCTCAATAAAAACGGGCCCGTGATTTCCATCCCCGCCACCCGAGTAATCAAAAACTCGATTGCGGTTCACCTGTGGAAGATTGGGAATAATCGCACAGTAGCCGACCGGAATATTTGGATCAGTCCCATTTGTTTTAAAATCTGAATTCGGGAATAATGTCTTGAGGGCCGCATTGCCCGAGCTGCAAGCGCCGCCAACTTCAGCAGTGATTGTTGCATCCAAAAGACCGACTGGAAAACCCAATATATTTCTCATGATTTTCGCAAGCGCGACCACACAACCTGCGACCACGGGCGCACTGGTTACAGGTTGATTTGAAGCTAACGTTCCATCACATTTTGGCAGTGCTGCGCTGGCCGCAGTTGCACTGTTAAGATCATTTGTCACTGAAGGTGGAATCGTCGAACCGACGGCCGCATCCACATTTGTACCGACAGAACTCGCGCCTAAGGTATCGGCTGTCTTAATAGACGTTGTCAGAGTATTAGCGGTTGATGATGACGGATCCGGAATTGTTCCCGCTTCGATTTCGTCCTGGACCGTTGCTTGAATTCGACTGACAATAGAATCTAAGGACTTTTTTAGGCTGTCTTTAACTAATTCTTTAACGGCGCCCGTAAGACTGGTGGTCGCCGCATCAATCGCGTTTAATACGCTTTTTACAATCATCGCGGCAATCAAAGTAGAACGCGGGTTTGTCAGGATTCGTGTTGTTGAATCCGTAGAAGATTTTCCGACCGAGGAATAGCGCTCTCCCGAAGGACAGTCCGTCGTCACCCGGTAAGATTTGCTAGCATCAAGCCCTGTTAAATTATAATTTCCTGAGCTGTCACTGGTCGCTGTCGCAACCACGGTATCAACACCACCTAGCTCCGAGGCGCTGACTGTACAACCTGAGACGGCTTGCACGGCAATGTCACTAGCGACTTTGATTTCAAATTGACCTTTGGGTTGGGCTGAATAAATCGAAGCATTGGTGCCCGTCACCGTTCCAAATATTCCCGCCAAAGCCGATGAAGCTCCCCCGCCTGACGCTGGACTAAAATTAGAAGTGCATCCCAAAAAACCAAGGCACAGAATACACATAATTTGATTTTTTATATCCATCAGATTCGCCATGTAAGTCACCCCATAAAATTTCATTGAACCCAATTATGAGAATCTCCCATAAAGATGGCAAGGCCAGGTAGACTACCGGCAGTTCAAATTTTAAATGGAACCCAGAACTTTCGTCCAGAGCGCGAAAGGGCCACTGTCAAACTCTTAGGCAGGTAAAATATGCTCTATTTCTACCCATTGCTTTTGGCAGGCCCTTATTTTGGTCCCGAATCTGCATTTCATATCACTGATGGAACAAATCCGAGTCCTATTATATTTGAGCCTCTTGGTCCTTGTTGGGTGCCCGCTGCTTGCTTTAGCACAACATGCCCCAACATGGTCGGCTTCCAGCCGTATGAGTGTGGATCAGGGCTTTCAAAAGTATTCCAAAGCCAGATCCTTGAATTATTTCTCGGGCTCATTTGACATAGATTCTGATTCTGTTAATTCCCATTCGCTAGAGCTCGGCCTTCTTCACTCTTATGCATGGGATGAATTCACGGATAAAAATCCAAGCCAAATTCAATCGTTGGATTTGGCTTATAGCTTTTCTCACAAACTTAATGCCCTTGAAGAAACGATTTATACCTCTTTTGATTTGGGGGCTCCTGTTTCAGAGAAGGATCGCATTTCTGGCTTTCAAGGAAGTGCTGAGAGCACTTTAGGATACAAAAACAGATTTGGAATTCAATCTTTTGGAATTTCTGCAGTAGCCACAGCCTATAGTTTTTCTTTTGATACAGCAGATCTTGCTGGAACTGTTTATAACAAACAAGCAGCCCTGTTGTTCCGTGGTGTTTATGGTTTGCACTTCACCAAGCGGTTCAACTGGGGCAGTCGCGTGGACCTGAGCCAATACGTTAACGTCATCGGCACCAATCACCAAGAATATTATTTCTCAACGGGTCCATCATATGCTTGGACAAAAACATTTAGCACCTATGCAAAAGTGATTACAACAGACGCCATAGAAACCTATAAAACGCCTTTGGACGAGCCCATCACCTCGGCCAGAGTCGGATTAGAATGGAGTATTTAGAATGAAATTCTTAACGGCCCTCCTTGTATTGTCTTTCCTAACTGCTTGTAACCCGAAAAGCAGGGACGAAAAATTTGGCCAAGGTCAAGGGGAGGACCTTCTGGACGTCAGTGCTTTTGCCGAGCGTAAAGCAGAACTAACAACAACTGATGTAAAAAAAGAATTAGCTTCTGATAATTATGTCAAAGAAACTCGAGTTTTTTCAGCTGATGGTGAAAAACTTAATTCTTATGGTCCGGTAAATTACACGAGCACTTCATCTGAGTTAAAAAGCGATCTGATCCTTCGGGTTCGACCTAATACAAAATTTGAATTAATTTACAAGTTAGATGAAAAGTTCTTGAAAATTTATCTGGTCGCAAATTCAAAAGATATCGATCGCACCATGGTGACCTACGGGGAACCAACAGAAAATGACAAAATTATGGTCCCGCTGATGGGATATCCGGTGAAAGGTTTTTTCAGAGTTGAAACTATTAAAAACCAAAATAACGAGCCGACGAAACTAAAAACTGAAATTCCTGTGAACAGCCTTTTCCAAGCTTCAAATTTCCGCTTGGATTGGAATGCGTTCGAAGTCTACCAGGCCTTGTTAAAAACGGATGTGTTTCCTTCGAAATACTTTCGGGGCGAATGGTTTTTAAGTGAAACTGTCGTCGCAGCCCCCGAAGAAAATTCAAGCGATTTGGGATTTAAGACTGAGCACAATACTGGTTTTATTGGAACTAGCGTCGTTAAGTTTTCAATCAGCCCCACTTCGCTGAAAGTACTCAATTTGAATATCGATGACCGATTGAAAAATAATTTGGATCATGAAGATACGAACTTAACCACTCTGGTCACAATTCCTTCAAAAACAGTCGCTTTCAGGTCTAATGTGATTGGTGCAAAAACTGGACTGAAGGAAGAGGCCCGCGAAGATATCAATTGGAACCAACGCCAGTGGCTTACTTTAGACTTAAACGCAGTCGTTTCAGAAAGTTTTTCTGGCGGTAATAAACTAGCAGGCAGTTCAAATCAAGTAGTTGGCGTTGAAGTCACCGACAACTATTTTTCTTTTACAATTCACGAAACCAGTTCAAACAAGCGGATTAAATTTGCTTTTTTAAGACTAAAAAACACGGCCTATCAAGCAAAACGAGTTTTCCCCACTGACATGAAAAAATTTGGATTTTTTGTGACCAGCAAAAATGTTTTTATCGATTATAAGATTCGCCGTGAAGACGATCTTTACAAAAATACTTTTATCAATCGCTTTGATCCAATTCCTTTGGCTGGAGAGGAGCAGCGTGTGATTAAATTTTATTTAACAAAAAGCAGTCCTCAATGGACCTACAGCATTGCAAAAACAGCTTGTGACGAATGGGATAAAGCATTTAAAACAGCAGGAACCCAAGTTTCAATACAGTTAGCAGATAACTCTGAACGAGTTGACCTTGGCGATATTCGCTATAACCAAATAAACATGGTCGAATCTTTGGCCGGTGGCGGACTTCTTGGTTACGGACCATCACTAGCAAATTCACGTACGGGCGAAATTATTTCAGCCACGGCCAACATTCATGTGACTCCGATCCGTGGATCTTTGATTGAAGAAATTAAAAACTATATGCGTGCTAAAAATGGCGAGCTGGCGAGTGGTTACATCCCAGGCCTTGGCTTTTTGTCCCAAGCTGTTGCAAATTCTGCTGAACAGAAAACCGAAGATAAATCTGACGCCAATTCTTTTAGTGTAGCCAACAAAACTTTTAATAAGACCAGCTTCCTAAACCCTAAAAGTCAAAAAATGACAGGTCAGAAATTTTTAAAGACGGCTTCCAAAGCTATGGCCATTGCCGATTTTTCAGTCACCGGCAAAAATATCAGTTTAGATATTGAAAAATTTTGTCCAGAAGTTAGGGCTTACTTGGGAACTTTAGGTCCATCGACTTCAATTGATTCCGACAAGGAATTAAAAGTTCTGGAATCTTGTTCACGCACTTTATCAACGGATAAAATCGTGAGCACTTTAGTCCACGAAATGGGTCACAACTTTGGATTGATGCATAACTTTGCAGGCTCCGTTGACAAAGCCAATTTCTATAAATCCGCCAAAGGCGAAAAAGAAAAAGCAACATCGTCAATTATGGAATATACTGACTTTGATCAAGATCGTCTTGGCAAACCTGGCTTATACGATATCGCAGCCATCCGATTTGGTTATGGCGATGCTGTAGAACTTAAGGACGGCAAAGTCATATCATTAAAAAATCCTCAAAAGTCTATTGAAGCTAATGTTGGATTGCAAAATATTAAAGAATTTAAATATTGTGATGATTTAGATGCAGGCGTTGCGATCAATCCATTATGTCGACGCTTTGACGTTGGTACGACCCCACTTGAAGTCGTTAATCACTTTATCAATCAGTATAACACCTCAGTCGCTCTTAATAATTATCGTTTTGATAAGATCAAGGCACCCTCAGCAGACAGACTTGCCGCTTGGCGAGCTGAAAGAATATTTTTACCAATGCGGTCCATCTATGACCAATGGAGACTGTCATTAGCTCGATTCCTCGGACAAGATCGAAAATATTTACAAAAACTGACGGCCAAAGAATACAATCAAATGTTAAAGGAAATGTCTGTCAGTCCCCAATTTAAAGATGACTATGCGGCTTACAAGCCAGCTGCAGATTCAATCTATGCTTTCTTTAAGCAAATTGCTTTCTTGCCGGACCGATTTTGCATTGTTTCTAAAAAAAGCAATGGTCAAGATGTGTTTGACCTCATTAATTTTCCACAGCTTAGAGAAAATATTTATTTTAAAAATAAAACGTCTGCTGCCAGCTGTTTGGATCAGATTGTTGTGGATCAATTGAAATCTGAAAATAAAGTTGCAAAGGGCGAAGTCGGCCACTTCTTAAATGATGTTCGGTTTGATCTTTCGCCGCAAAACATGATCAAGGTCACAGGCTATGATCAGGTTTTAGAAAATATTGATATTGTGGGAATGAAGTATGATCGCCTTTACGCGATGTTAAGCATGGCTTCTAGGGCGAATGAATCTTATTATTTAAATTCAATTGAATTTTTCCCTAATATGATGGACGAACCAACTTTTCGAAATGACTTATTAAAAACCGTGGTTCAACGAGCTCTTTTTGGAATCTCTCAGGCACAAGTGCCGACCCTGGCGTCCATTGCAAAAGGGACTTCAATGAAGATTCCTCCCTTCTTTGCAAAATTTAATACCGAATCCGAGTTGATTGGGCAGCTTTACAGTCTTTATATGGCGGGCTTAGGTGTTCCGGGCGATACATCAGAAACAATGGAGCGCAGACTGAATATAGAAGGCTCAGTTTTTCCTGCTCAACTTTTAAAAGATCAAAGTCAATCAATCCGACTTGAAGGTGGCTTGGCTTTCACCCCTGCTGATCCAAGTGCCGTGATCAGTCTGCAGTTAGTTAAAACAGTTCAAAGCCTCCTTGTTTTGAAAGCCAGTCAGGAAATTCCTGATAGTGATGCTAAAAAAATGATTGAACGGATCAAGCCAGTGGCACCTGCTAAAACTAAAACAAACGTTACATTAGCAGATATGGTTCCTTTCTATCTTGAAGTTCAAACAATTGTACAAGACAAAGCCATTTCCGATTCTCAGAAGATTTTACTTCAAACAATTTTTAGAATTGATCTTGAGAACATCACTCTAGCCATTCAAAAAATTCAAGAGTCTTTTCAGGACCAAAAACCAACTCAGCAAATGCTAATGGATGAAGCGGCTAAAATTGAAATGGTTGCTTTTTATAAGGCTAATTCGAACTCGGATTATTCACTGTACGGTGAAAACGTCGAGTCAAAGATATTAGCTGGACAAAAGGCCTTCAACTCTGCAGTGCAAGAATACAAGGATAACGCTTCCGAATATGAAGGCCAACTGAAAATGCTTCATAATATTATGTCGCAGTATAAATAAGAATTCTAAAATAATACGATATCGTCACTCTCAAATAAGAAATTTGAGAGTAAACTGATCCTACAAACAATCTCCAAGGAGGATCAGATGATCGAAGTCCTATTCAGAAATATGGATTCCTCAGAATCCCTACGCGCCTACTTAAAATATGAACTTAGAGATGTTATTTTTAAACATCCCCGCCCCGCCCTTTTAAGAACACGCGCAACAATCTCAATGACTAAAACCCCGTTTCAATTCAGTGAAAATCATTTCACCGTAAAGATTGTCGCCGGACAAAATATGGTTCATCCCCTGGTCGTTGAAAAAAGTGCCGTGACGTTAACTGAGGCCGTCCGTCAGGCTTTGGAAACCTTTTCGCTGATTGTGGAAAAAGAAAATCATCGGCATTTGCGCCATGACCGTCATCAAGAACGAATTTTTGATCAACAAATTCGTGAGGTTTAAGAATTAGCTTAACAATCAAAGTTTTAAAAGGCTTAAAGAGATGGATCTTTAAGCCTTTTTTCTAAAATCTTGTAAAATAAATTTTCTGCAGACAACTTTTTTTTAAGCCAATAGCGTGACTCATCTGATTTTAATTTTTCCCCCTGGCTCCACACATCTTCAAACAGTAAAGATGTCGCACCGACTGCCAGTGAAGGAAAACTTGAGTCCTCAATTTCGCCAAAACCGATAATTAACCCGGACCACCAAAGCTCTTTCATTACCCGTTGATAGACCGCCTCAAAACTTTTTCCTTTAAGTTCAGCAATGTCTTTTATTTGACGTGTGGACAATGGCGAATCCATCTCTAGGGCATCCATAATTTCTTTGGCTTCTCGAGATTCCAGATGCGTTCTTTTTTGAAAGGCTTTTTGAACCGACAGAAGATGTGCAAATGCTTCCAAAGAAAAAAACGTCGCGCGGCCTTGATACCATTTCGAATAAACCACTTTGCGACTGCGCGAGAGCTGTTCGCGAATATGCCATAACTGCGCCACTCGAGCATCACTGTCTTCATTCCACTCCCACTTCATTTCCGAGCGTGGATACAAGGCGTTCCATAATGAAAGTGGCTCTTTTCGGTTTTTAATTGGAAAAGTGAGCAAAATTCCATGCTGGTTTATGGCCTGAATGACTTTGTTTAAAAGCGCTTCACTCATAAGTTCACCAGATTTTTATCAAGAAGCTTAGATTTATCCAAAAATGCGACTTGAAATTCTGAGGCCTTCAGTTGTTTTCGAACCTCGCGATAGTTCGGTTCATAGATTTCTACAAAATTCCAGAACCGTGACGAGTGATCCAGGTGTTTTAAATGCGCCAGCTCGTGAATGACGACATAGTCAATAATTGCGGGTTCAAACACAATCAACTTCCAATTCAGTCGCACCTGCCCTGAACGCTGACAACTGCCCCAAAGATTTTTTGCCTCTCCAAAACTAAGTTCTGAGGGCAAACACTGCATTCTTTGAGATAGGGCTGTCACACGTTGTGATAGATAACTGATAGAAATTTTTTTATAAGTATCTCTTAGAGTTCGCCTTATATGTTTTTCTTGAAAAGACCCGGATGGCCCTGAAAAAATAATTTGCTCACCTTGAACCCAGCTTCGGAATTTTCGATCTGGGCTCTGAATAAACTTAAGTCGACGATCTTTCCCTAGGATTGGAAATCCCTCCCCGTCGACAAATTTTTTTTCCGGGTGTTTGACTTTTAAGACATGAAATTTATTTTGGTTTTTTTCAATCCAATCCCTTTTTTGCAAAAGAAATTCTATGATTTGGAGGTCTGAGGTTTTTAAACTGGACCGGACTTCGATCGGCCGCAAAGGATGTAAAACAATGGAAAGGCGGCGACGCCCTTTGCGACGTTTTATTAGAATTAGACCTAATTCGCTTTCTAATGTCTCTGTATTCACAAGCCTCATTCTAATGGACCCTTAGGATCCGATCAAGATCTGATCTTATAAGAAACCCAGCGGAATAAAATTTTTAGCTTAAAAAGCCTGACTCATTTTATCAAATGGACTAACCGCTAATTGTAAGGCCTCGTCGACATGCTCAGGCTTCACAAGAACACTGTGATCAAGGTCAGCCAAAGTTAAAGCCACCTGGTAAGCGGCTTTAAAGCGCCTCCGCGATGAAAACTCTTTAGGCCACAAGTGTTTACGAAGGAAAGGATCAAAACGTTCGCCAGCAAGCATTGGCGCGCCTTTTTTGGATTGGAATTGTTCTCGCCACTGTCTAGCCGCTTGCACGGATTCCAAAATTTTGTGACCTTCTACAGCTTCATCCGTATTTTTTTTTGAGGGATGAAATCCATTCGACTTTTTAGTAAAAAATAAGATTTCAAACCGATCTAAAAAGGGACCTGATAACTTTTGCTGATAGGACGTGCACTTATGTCGAGCAAACCGGCAGCTGATATCACAACCAGGAACCCACTGCCCACACGGACATAAATTGGTCGTCGCTAGCAGTTGAAATTTGGACGCAAAAGTTTCGCTTCTTAAACCGCGGACGACACGCACAAGTCCTTCTTCCAGGGGCTCCCGCAAAGCTTCCTGGCAGGCTGAAGAAAATTCTAAGAGCTCGTCCATCACAAGCAGGCCCCCGTCAGCTTTACTGATTTCACCGGGCTTCGGCGGAACTCCACCGCCGACTAAAGATAATGCCGAGATACTATGGTGAGGCATCACAAGAGGCGACCAATTTATTTTTCGCCGGCATAAATCTTCCTTAGCAGGGTCTTCTAAAAAACAAACTAAAGCTTTGGCCAATGTGCTTTTTCCTGAGCCAGAAGGGCCCGCAAGCAGGGCATGATGTTTTCCCAGCGCTAGGATTTGCAAAAGCCGCGCTTGCGCTGGCGGAAAGGTCATTTCTAAACCTTCAGTGGGCCTGACCGGCTGAAAGGAATCTAAATCGGCTGGCATTTGAACAGGTTGATTTAAGTTTTTTAGACATTCAATTCGGTGTCGCTGAAATCCCATCATTCCCAGACCTACACCTGTGAGGACCGTGGTATCAGCTGCGCCATCAAATTCGCGCAAGTCTTCAGGTTGGAAAACTTCGCCATTTAAACCAAGTTCACCATAAACATAAAAATAATTCTGCGCAAGGGGGGCTGGCAGTTGGCCCGTCTCCCAAAGTAGGGCTGCGGCGACAGCTAATTCCACGCCGCGCGAACTTTTCTTGATATGTTGAGGCCTAATATTGACTAGGATCTGCTTCGTTTTTGGAAACTCAAAGCCCTGCTGACGAATGGCGCTTTTAATTCTGTGAATACTTTCGCGAATCACTTGATCAGGCAAACCCAGAAAATGAATTTGCGGAAGGCCCGGAATTAAGATCAGCTCAACTTCAACAGGAATTAATTTTGTACCCTCACGGGCCAGTGACATAACTTTCATGCCGAATCATTTTTGCAAAAATAAGGCAACCTTGAAAATAAGTTTCCGACACTGGCAAGGACCTTCTCGAAACGAAGAGCGGACGCTAGTCTTTTAAATCTTCAAGATGGGATAAGGGATGGTGTTCTTCAACAGCCGTTGTTAGTGTTGAAGTTGTCACGTTGGTGTAAATTTGGGTTGTTTGGATACTGGCATGTCCCAGTAAAATTTGAATCGAGCGTAAATCTGCACCGCCCTCTAATAACGCCGTGGCACAGCCATGACGGAAGCGGTGGGGGTTCACAGGCTCAGTAAATCCAGCTTTAGCCGACCAGGCGGCAAGCCAGCGCCACACATCAACACGAGATGGTCGATGTCCTCGGTCGTTGATTAATATAGAATCACTGGCTTCTTTTATTAAAATGGGACGACTGACCCGCAAATACTCTTCCAAAGTCAAAGCCAAAGTTTCGGTCAATGGAACCAAACGTTCCTTTTGCCCTTTGCCTAAAATTTTAACCCAACGCTCTGTTGGGCTGTAATCGCGAAGATCCAATTGAATCAACTCGGTCACGCGACAACCTAATCCGTACAAAAATAAAAGCGTCAGTTGATTACGAGCTGTGCGATGCGGATCAGAAACCATACAGGCTTCAAAAAGTTGATCAAATTCAGCGACAGACAAAGGCTTAGGTAAGCCCACCTTAACTTTGG
This sequence comes from Pseudobdellovibrionaceae bacterium, assembly GCA_043747555.1. Lineage (GTDB taxonomy): Bacteria > Bdellovibrionota > Bdellovibrionia > Bdellovibrionales > Bdellovibrionaceae > JAYWDA01. Next base: position 17,788 of record JAYTOY010000068.1, read on the forward strand.
GTGGACGAAGCTCGCGAAGCTCAGGAGATTTTTGGCCACGGCCTTCGCAATATCTAAAATAAGTTCGTAAACTAGAAATGACCCGGGCCTGCGATCTGGTTGAAAGGTCGTGCTCTTTCATATAGTCGTAAAAGCCGATCACAGAATTATTTGCATTTTTGTAATCGCGCCAGAGGTCTAAGTCGCGGCGGTAGGCCATGATTGTATTTTGCGATCGTCCGCGGACATTTTGTAGATCATCGAAAAACTCTATCCATAGAGGTAGTTCCATCTCTAAAGTAAAGCAAAAAGAACAACAGCCCGCAAGGGGCTGTGAGTTGAACTTTAATTTTAGACATAAACTTATTGAACGAGTTGAAATCCAGGATCATTGCAATTGACGGTTTGAGCTGGATTGTACTTACTTGGGCCAGCTAAGACGACAAGCAAGGCGCCAAACCCAGCTGGTGGACCACCGACATAGGGAGCGACCACAGCGCCTTGTTGCAAAGACATCACAAATCGACTGCTTCCATTGGTCATTTCAAATTGCGGGATCACAAAGCTGCCGCCAGCGTAACTTCCCATATTTGAAGTGGGAGTTAAGTTATACGTTCCCGCCGGCAAAATACACTGACCAGTTGGAATGCTCGCGCTAACATTAATCGCGGCCTGCCTTAAGTAAGTTTGATTGCCTAATCGAGTTCCATTTAAAATTGTTCCATAAGTTTTAGAGGGATCCATTTGCATCGAGTTTAAATAAGTTATTTCTGTTTGATCGCCCAAAAGTTCAATGCTCATAGCCATTGGAAAGCTGGCTGAACCATAGCCTGAACCTAGAAATAATTGACCCTGCCCGCCCCAACTTGTGCACGTAGCACAGGCTCCGACACCGATCGGCAAACCTCCGCCTCCGCCACTACGGCGTGAATCACTGTCTTTATTTCCACAAGCGACGAGGGAAGCTCCGACGATCGCAAGTGTTATTAATTTTAAGTAAGTCGTCAAATTCTTCATAACTCCTCCTTCATTCTTATTGGAAAGCCTGAGACGCAACCACACCGCTAAATGTTCCTAGCATGCGATAACCATCTGAGGGTTCTAGTTGGCTTTTTGTAATAACAGTTGTTGATCTGCAGTCGTAAGGCCCATCATAAATAAACCAGCAATTGCGAGTCGTCGATTGCGGAGCAAATGAATAAGCGAAGTTTTTAAACCAAAGACTTCCAGAAATTTTTCCCATGCCTTGCGCATCACCTAAGTTAATCGCGCTATCAATGATAAGCACAACAGCTCCGTAAGAATCTTGAAACTGACCTTGAAAAACTGTTTTTCCACCCATTCGAAACCAATAGTTATATTGAGCTTTGTATTTACCAACATCCAGGTTTTCGCCCAGACTTGGATACTTTTCGTTTCGACCCTCAGGAGTCGTAAAAATTCCTGTATAAGTTCGGCCGTTATCTTCATAAGATAATCTGACTTCGCCAGCATAATGATTTTCACCGGCGTTTTTCATCGCCATGCTGATCCGAAAACCAGTGGGGTTATTTAAAGGATGAGACGCAATATAGTTTTCCATCATAGCTCGGCTGACAGGCGTAAACGGCACTGTGCCGGTTGTTGAATCTGAACTGACCACTCCATTAGGGACATTGGGAAGTAATGGGCTGCCTATCGCTGACGTTACCGCCGGCGTTGAATCCTCTGACTTGTCTTCTTTTTTTGAACAGCCCTGGGTAAGACCCATCAGCAGAACAAGAAGTAATAAGTTCGATGTTTTCATAATCAGCCTCCACCCACAAAGAGTGCGAAGCTCATGCCGAAAGTAAAAAAAGCCGTCTAAGTCTATGATAAGATGAGAAGAAATGTCCATTTTGTTTAAAACTTAAACACTTCCAAAAGTGTCGAACCAAAAAAACAGGTCCCCTTTTTGTCACTTGGCTTTGCGAAGACTTCCTAGGGTCACAAAAAGTTCAGTCATTCCTTGGGCCTAAGGTGTCTCAGAGCGAGATAAAAAAGTGTTTAAACTTTCGACGAAGGCTTCTTAAAATGAGACGTTTTTTCCACCGCGTTGTATTTTATTTGATCACAGAAGAATTTTACTTAAGCCTTCTAGAAAAAAACCGAACATGACCTTACTATGATTATACGAGTAGGTAAAATGACATCCACAGTTTACAGTTTGATCGCCATCGGGGCCGTTATGTTTTTCGCCGCTAGAGTGGTGTTTGGTTTTTAGAGCCTAACATTGTTCCGCCCAAGATCTTAAGTTCTGCCTTAGGGTAGTAATGCTGAAGGATCTTATCGAAACTGAAGCCTTGCTGACCTAAATACCTGCTGCCCCACTGACAAAGCCCCACGCCATGGCCAAATCCGCGCCCTTCAAAAAACCAATGATCACTTTGGTTTAAAATTTTGAATTGAGTGCTTTTAAAATCAAAAAAACCAATGGCTTCACGAAAAGCGGCCGCTTCAAGTTTAACTGGAGGACCTTGGTCCCAGGACATTTCAACTTGCGCGACTCTCAATCGACCGGGAACACCGATGGCTTGAAGTTTCGTCAATTTCTGCGCACCTTCCGGCGCCCATTTCTTAAGCCGATTGTAGATCTCAGAATCCGATAATTTTAAACTCCACCGAGCTTTAGGATTTTGTGGGCACGAGGTGTCGGTCACAGAAACTAACTCATCTTTGGTCGTCCAAGCTTCTTTGGCAGAAGCTGTTTCACCGCCGCAGTCTGCATGATAATAAGCTTTTAGAACTGCCTTCTGGGAGGACTCTAAAATCTGCCCCTTTGTTAAACGCACAGCCTCTGTGACCTTGTCATACTTTGGGTTTTTCTCATCGTCGCCCAAAAAACCGTAGACCTGATCCAAGACACTTGATTCCAAATGGTAACTTTTTTTTGATCGGGCTTTCATAACAGCCAAAGTATAGGACCTTGCTGCGATGGCTTGCGCTTTTAAGGTTTCAAGAGGCCATTGTGTGGGCATTTCGTGAGCCAAAACTCCAATGACATATTTTTCCAGAGGCACATTTCCAATCACCTGCACCGACGCTTTTTCTGCAGAAAGAATAATTTTTTCAGGTACTTTTTTCTGGTTAATTGATAAGTGCGGACCTTCAATCGCCAAAAATTTTTCTTGAAATACCAGCGGGTAATTTTTAAATCCTTCAACAACCCATCGGCCCTGCTGGCCCTTTCGCTCGAAACGAATAATTAATTTTTGCGCTTGCGGTAGCGCTACATTTTTAAAAACTGATTCCATTCCTTGCAATCGATGAATCGACCCTTCGATGGAAAAAGTGTCCGAATTTTCAGACCAAAGTTTTACGCGCACCCATTCGCTTGCCTGAGACTCAGCCCAGGCACTTGTGCAAAAAAATATAATAAATAAAAATCGCATGCTCGTTCCATCCGTAGAACAAAAGTTTGAAGTTTCATTTAACCTGTCAGAAGGAAGACTTGCCTAGTCTAGTTTTTATGGGCTTTAAGCCCTAAATGCGCCATGACCATTTGGAGGTGATTCCAGGTTATTTTTTTAAATTCTGGATGGTGCTGCAGGTGATAAGGACTGTAGGTTTCTAAGACGGCCGAGTTATCAACAAGCCGGAGTCCGCCACTGGTGTCTGGATGATCTTTAAAAATCACCATCACATCAGGCAAAGTATAACTGTAAAAACGACGCAAGATATCCTTGTCGTTCATTAAGTGACTGTCGACGTAGAGAACATTTTTATTTTCCAGATTCATGGCCTTTAGCATTTTTTGAAAAAGCTCTAGGTGCGCTTCTTCGAACAGACTTTCTATCGAAGAGAAAATTGAATTGACGAAAATCAAATCCCATTTCTGGCCTAATTCCAGCTTTTCATCAGGATGAAAAAAAGAATCCCTTAAATTAACATCCATGGTTTGGGTCAGCACCTGAGGCGCGCCCAAAACTCCACTGACATATTTCAAATAAGCGTAATAGGGATTTTCACTCATGCTTCCTCATCTATTGTTTTTTCACTGTCGTCTTCATTCAATTGCAGTAAAATTCTTTCAGCCAGCACCCGGTGGAAGCCAGAAAGTTTTGCGATCTCTTCCGGATCGGCTGTTTTAATCTGCTCAACGGAACCAAACCTAGTTAGCAAAGCTCGTTTACGCTTTTCGCCCAAACCGACAACATAATCAAGCTCACTTTCAAGGCTGGTGGCCTCCCTGAGCTTGCGGTGGTAATTAATCGCAAATCGATGCGCCTCATCGCGAATTCCAGCTAAGATATGCAAACCTTCGGAGTTTGAACGAAAGGTGATCGGATTTGACCGTCCCGGAAGAAAAAACCGCTCTTCGGTGGAGCTCACATCGGCTTTCTGAAAGTCTTTTTCTGTTCTGGCTTTGGCAAGGCCAACGACAGGAATATTTTTCTTTCCCAGTTCTTCCAAAATTTTTACGGCTTGCGAAAGCTGCCCTTTACCACCATCAACGACAATCAACTGGGGCTCATCATATTCCGCGTGCTTAAAACGCCGAGCCAACACTTCGTACATCGAGGCAAAGTCATTTTGCCCTTCAACGGTTTTAATCTTGTATCTTCGGTAATGCTCCCGAGCAGGAACGCCCTCCTCAAAGACCACTTGCGAGGCGACGGTTTCTTTTCCTTGTAAGGTGGAAATATCGTAACACTCGATACGCATCGGACGTTCAGGCAGGCTTAGCTTTTCTTTAATTTCATCAAGGCCACGACGTTTTTCTTCGGATTTTGAAACATATTTTTGGAAAGCGGCTTCTGCATTTTCGCTGGCCATCGTGACTAAGGCGCGGCCTTTTTCGTCGGTAGCGTATCTAACGCTGACATCGCTTCCCGAACGCTCTTTTAAGACCTGCTGCATCAGCTTCACAAGATCCATGCCGATATCAACCGGCAGTAAAACTTCTTCTGGAATATAATTTTCATCATAATACTGGTTTAAAAAATCAACCATCCACTCGCGTGGATCTTCTGACGGATCGGCGGGATTTAGTTGCGGTAAAAAATGCGATCTGCGGCCAATCACCCGGCCGGCTCGAACGTGAATACTTTCCAGCAAACAGCCCCGTTCATCACCAAAAAATCCGATCCCATCTTGATCGGCATCACTATCAGCATTGATCACATGTTGCTTTTGTAAAATTGATTTCACTGCCTCCAAAGAGTCTCGCAAGCGAGCCGCCACTTCAAATTTTTCTTCCGAAGCAGAACTTTTCATTCGTTCGGTTAACGCTTTTATTACTTTTTTATTTTGACCTTTTAAAAATAACTTAGCCCCTTCAACTTCACCTTTGTAATCAGCTTCAGAGATATAATCCACACACGGCGCCGTACATCGGCCAATTTGATGAGTCATGCAGGGGCGTTTTCTTGAGTTAAAAACAGAGTCCGTGCAATCTCGTATTTTAAAAGTGCGATTGAGGAAACGAATCGTTCCATGCACGGCAAAGCCACTGGTGTAAGGTCCAAAATAAAGGCTGCCATCACGTTTCACTTTTCGGCTGACGTAAAGCCTTGGGTAGTTGTCGCTCCAACTCAGCTTAATATAGGGATAAGTTTTATCATCGCGCAGTCGAATATTATATTTGGGCCGATGTTTTTTAATTAAAGAAGCTTCTAACAAAAAAGCTTCGACTTCGGTTTTAGTAATAATGTAATCCACATCAGAAATATTTTGAACCAAGTAGCGGGTCTTTGTAGAATGGTCCTTGCTGTCTGTGAAATAACTTCGCACGCGGTTGCGAAGGTTTTTAGCTTTGCCAATGTAAATAATTTTTTCAGTGGCACTTTTCATTAGGTAAACGCCACTCTGAACCGGGAATTCTCGGACTTTGTCTTTAACTTGATCTTTAGTTAAGCCTTTGGCTTTTTTACTTTCTTCGTCCATGACCTTACCAGGCCGGGGTTTTTTGAGCCCAGCGCCACTGTTTCAGCGACATCTTAAATTCCAAGCGAGCAATCCGCATTTCCCACTTAATTTGTTCCAAACGCTGTCTTGATGCTTCTGCCATTTCAGAACGGCGCCGTTCGTAGTCTTCCTTAAGCAGGCGGTACTGCGCCATGCTTTTTAAAACTTTGTCTTTCATTTGCTCCACTTTTTCATCAGACCAGCCTTTGCGCCTTAAGCGCAGGGCCTCGATCGCAATTTGCGCTTTTAAAATTTCGAACTGAGAAATTTTTTTTAACTTGCGAGCTAATCCTACAAAGCTTAAAAATCGAATGGTCCATTTGGTGGGGTCCCAATGATACCAGCGAATGCCATTCCGGTAATCAAACTGAAATTTATGATGAAAATTGTGATAGCCTTCCCCATGAGTCAGGATTGCTACAATCAAACTATCGCGGGCAGAAATGTCTTCGGAATAGGTTCTTTTTCCTAAAGTATGCGATAGCGAATTCACGAAAAAAGTACTTTGCTGAGTGAGGAATATTCTTAAAGCGCCACCCACAATCAATCCTCCAAACGGAGAACCAAAGAAATAACCAATGATTGTTGGAAAAATAAAACCCATAAAAATTGAAAGCGGAATAAAATTTCGATGCTGCCAAATAACGAGGGAATCTTTTTCTAAATCTGCAGCACGAATTGGCTGATCGACACTAGACTTCAAAAACAACCAACCCATATGAGCATACCAAAAACCCCGATGAATATTGTAGGGATCTTTTTCAGTGTCCTCATGAGAATGATGTCTGCGATGATCCGAACACCACTTCAGTGCGGATCCCTGAAAGGCCGAAGCCCCTATCAGAAGAAACCAAAGTTTGGTCAGCCAATGAGCCTCATAACTTTTATGTGAAAAAAGACGATGGTATCCTGCCGTGATACTTAAGTTGGTCGCCGCTGCAAAGATCAAAGCAAATAAAGCCAAGCCCCAGGGAAAGTTATAATAGTAAATATACAAGGGTAAAGCGATCGCCACAGAAAGCGGCGTTAGAATCAGAAACAAAGTCACAGTCCAATCAACTTTTTTGTACCAGGAAGTTCCACTCATGGAATTATTGTGGCTCTTTTTTAAAGAAATGACTATGGGTCTTTTACAAAGCCTTGGTCGAGGCGCAGCAGCCCTTGGTTCCATGTCGGAACCAAGGTTTCAGTGGAATGAATTCTAGTTGCCCTTAGCAACTTTTTTAGCACCATCACATTTGCTTGAAACAAAAACACTTCGTTGATCGCAGGTCATAGTTGCCATTACGGGGATTTTCTCAAGACCACGAATTTTAACACTGTACTCCTTCACAGACATCACCGGCCCACAGGCGGTGTCCTTAGAGGACGCGAAGCTTGTTTTCTCGACACCTTTACGAACAGTGATAAGGATTTTTTTATCTTTAGCTGAATTAATTAAAGTGTAGCTTGAGCCAATCGACATCGGGGTCTGGTCAATTTCAGATTGTGGCTTCAATGACATCGCTTTTCCACCCTTCATTTTTAAAGTCGAGGAGTACTTATGCTCACTGATGCCGTTTTCAACTAAGGATTTTAAGTCGGTGGATAATGAGAACCGGTCCTCTGCGATCCGACACTTTTCTTTCACGAGGTAAAGCTCAGCATGGCTATTGAATCCAACTAAGGTCAGTGCGATCATAATCAGTATATTTTGAAACTTTGTTTTCATGGGACACTCCTACCGGACTATGTATTGCAAACCATGCCACCCTGAAACCCCATTATTTCGAGCTAAGATCCAACAGAGCTAAAAAAAGTGCCAATTGCCGTCACCCCCTGTAAAAATCGTCTAAATGGCGGGGCCTGCCTATCTGCGAACGGGTCTGTACTGCTGCCGACCGAACTGCGGTTTTACTTTTTATTTATTGGCATTATGAAAAACTTTTTCCTGCGCAAATATTAAATGCGATACTCCACTTTCAAAAGGTGATTATAAAGGAATGGAAAAGATTCTTCCCATTAACAAGACAAGCAATTCCACGCGATCAGACACGCAACTGCCAAGCTTTAGTTTTCCAAAAGGTAGAATCTATCTAAACTAACGCAAACCTAGAATTTGAATAATTAACGCGGATAAATTAGATCTATTTAATTTTTAAATAATTTGACAGGTTTTTGAGGCCTTTAATCGGGCGTCTAGAGATGAAAAGCGCGAACTTTTAAAGAAAATCGAAAACACGACGCAGAATCAAACAGCGCTGATCTTAGCTAAGGAATTAAATCTGCCATTGATCACAGAAGAAAAGGAAAGAATCCACCAAAACGAATCTGCCACATTAACGATTGCTTTTTCAAAACAACAAATAGCCCTCCTGGAAAAAGCAGCGGACCTGATGTCACATGCGTTACCAAAGCAAAAATGGGCAGACGTCATTACAGCTTTAGCTGCGAAAGATACTCCGCGACGCACTGAAATTAAGCGTCCGACCCAAGCTAAATGTGCCCAGGAAGTTGAAGAATCAAACCAAGTTTGCGAAGATAAAGGCCTTCTCATAAAAGGAAATATTCCGGTCGCCCGCAAATCACTCAGACCGAATCTTCGAAAATCTATTCTTGCGAAGGATCAACGCTGTCAATTCAAAGATCCCTTAACGAATAAAATTTGTGGAAGTGTT
>JAYTOY010000069.1:0-10495 GCA_043747555.1 Pseudobdellovibrionaceae bacterium
CTTGAATTAAATAAAATGCTCAAGTAATCATCACGTCGCTGCCGCTCCGGTGGTACACTTTGATGAAATTGGGTGGCGCTTTAAGATGAAATCGGACAATCAAGCCAGCGGCAAAGGCGATTTGAGACGCATGGTTGATAATTCTGTGAGAATGGTTATGAGCGCCGTCTTGGATTCCAAAGATTCCGACAGTACTGCGGTCAAGAAGGTTCATCCCTTGGGGATAATCGAAAAAACATTTTTCTTTTAGCTTATGCACGAGTCTTATTGTAACATTCGGGTGGCTTGCATACTCTTTGTGATATTCACTATTGTATCGCTGAATCCTTCAATCAAACTCCGTAGATCCAATATAAGCAGATAAATAAGATGAATTTACGTAGCTCCCATCTTTAAAAGCGACCAACTTTAAAAAAATAAACCTATTTTTGATTTGTCTCATAATAAAGCATTAATTTTGACTTATGTAGACGTGGCGACGGTATACCTAGAGTTCTTTCACTAAACAATTTATTTTTAGAAATTTAACTTTAGCCCTTTAGGTCTTGGACTTTCGTCCGAATAGTCACTACTCATCTTTTCAAAGGATCTATGATGCACGTCAGTTCTTCCTTTCTGAAAGTCGCGGCTCGCCATTTATTTTTAATGCTGATAGCTTTGTTTTTTTCAACTCAGGCACTGGCACAAACGGTTATAACTCCAATTTCACCAGCACCAAATCAAATATATTACACAAATAGTATGGTTCTAGATTTTTCTTTTTCCTCTTCGTCGGCCTTATCAAACATAACTATCAACGGGTCTCCTGCTTATTTAATGTCAAATGGCCAGTACTCCACTTTTAACCTTAATACGACTAGTGGACCCTATTTTGTGGATATAAATGGGATTGATTCTAATAACCAGGCTGTCAGTCTTCAATACTCTTTTCAACTTATCATCGACATGATGTCGCCCACGATTCAAACTCCTACCTTTCCGCTGCCATCAAGCAGTTACAATTTTTCTTTTGATGTTATAGAAACTAATCCCGTAAAAATAAATGTCTTTCAAAACTCGATACTTATTTATCAATCCTCAAGTAATCATAATGATGTGATAACGAATTTAGGAGGCGGATCAAATACCTTTCTAATTACTGCGACGGATGCTGCCGGAAATATATCAACATACAGTTCACCTGTCCTTGTATATGACAATATTCAACCAGTACTTTCAAATGTGTTACCAACAGTAGGAAGCATTATTCAATCGACACAAATTCCTGTATCTGCCACTTCAAATGAGCGTTTGAACTCAGTTTTAATAAATAATTTGAATGCCAATATTTCGTCTGATGGTCTATCTTTTTGGACAACCGTCGAAGTCAACACTTCCGGACCTGGCATTGTTCATATAGTTGCATCAGACATTTCAGGAAATATGACAACCGTAGACATTCCGTACGAGAGGGTTGATCAACCTGGTGGACCTGTTATTTTTATAAATCCAAATAATCTTCATACCTGCACAGCGGTTAATGGCGCAGCCTACTGCTGGGGATGGAACGGCTATGGGCAACTGGGCGACGGAACATTTACAAATCGAAATACCCCAAATTTAGTTCCTGGGGTCGACCAAAATATTACATTAGTCAGGGCTGGAAACTATCACTCCTGTGCAGTACTCAGCAACGGCTCTGCTAAATGCTGGGGTAGAAATGACTTCGGCGAAGTTGGAAATAGAGTTATGGGAGGATTTGCGCTATCGGCCGTCAATGTAATTTTTGATCAGCCAACCTTGGTGCGTGATATCGCGCTGGGGAGCAGTTTTACTTGCGCATTAGTAGAATCAAACGTTCATTATGGCGTCATGTGTTGGGGCGGAAATTTTTCTGGGCAGCTTGGAAATGGGACATTCCTAAATAGTGGAGTTCCGCAATTCGTATCTGGCCTTACTCAAGGTGTTCTTCAGATTACGGCATTAGGAAGCCATGTTTGCGCAATCCTAAACGACCACTCTCTTAAGTGCTGGGGCGATGGATCTGGAGGAAAATTAGGTGTTGGCACTACTTCGAACAGCGCTTTGCCGGTATCTGTTCCATTAGCGAACGTAAATAAGATTTCTGCTGGATCATCGCATACCTGTGCGATTACGTTAAGCGGTACTTCGTACTGTTGGGGAATTGGGTCCGATGGACAGCTGGGAAATGGAACAACTTCAAGCAGCCTATCCCCAACACAAGTATTAAATTTAAATGGCATCCCAACTGATATCGTCACAGGAATTAGTCATACATGCGCATTAATGGGAGATACGAGCGTTAAGTGCTGGGGTAGTAATTCCGACGGCGAACTTGGGCTAGGTGTGTTCTCAACAAGAAATGTTAACCCCACCACTGTAGTAAACCTTGGGCCAGGATCTGGTGTTGTACAAATAGGTGCGGGCTTACATACCTGCGCTACCTTGGCTACCCAGTTCATGTGCTGGGGAAGAAATGACCAGGGACAAATTGGCGATGGAACTACTCAGAATCGGAGCATTCCAGTCAGCGTCTTAAATTTAAACGGATTTAATTCAACAGGTACACCAGTTGTGATCGCTGATTTTATTTTTCAACAAGCGAGAAGCTTACCTCCGGCACTTGTGAATTTCGATGCGTCATCCTCAACCACGAGCTCAGGAACAATTTCCTCCTATGCTTGGGATTTCGGTGATGGAGCTATTTCCTCGGGAATAAATGCCTCCCATACCTATTCAAACTCTGGAAATTTTCTGGTTAAGCTTACCGTCACCTCATCTGCGAACGTTTCTGTCGTTAGAAGTAAGTATGTTATAATTCAACAGTTTGTTACCCCTACTGCAGGTTTCACGGTATTACCACAGTCGCAATATAATTACATATTCAATGGATCGATTTCTTTCAGCCCAAATGGACAAATCGTATCTTATGATTGGAATTTCGGTGATGGAACTATTGCAAGTGGCATCGAAGTTTCACACGTTTTTTCTATTGGAAGCAAAACTATACAGTTAAAAGTTAAAGATGAGTTTGGGCAAACAGCTATAACTTATATAAAAATATTAGTCGCAGACCATATGGCGCCAGCACTAACAATAACCCAACCTTTAGAAGGCGCCGTTATAACAGGAAATACATTTAATATTTCCGGACTCGCATCAGAACAGCTCTTAAAGCTTTCGGTAAACGGAATTTCAATTAACTTAAATGCGGATCTCAGAAGTTTCATTCAATCTTTTTCTTCCCTCGCAAATGGAAATATTGCACTTAATTTCGAAGCAATTGATCTTGCTGGGAATATACTAAGGAAATCGATTAACGTTACTTTTTCAAAGCCACCCGCATTTCCAATTTTAGTAAATTTGGGTGGGCCTTACTTTGCGGGACCAAATAATCCAATTGATTTTAATGCGTCCAACACCATTGATCCAAACGGTGGCACATTAAGTTACATATGGGACTTTGGCGATGGGTCATTTGGTTACGGTGCTGATGTTATCCATTCCTATTCAACCTTAGGAACTTATGCGGCGAAATTGTCTGTAATAAGCACCTCAGCCCAAACTGCACAAGGCCAAACTAACGTGGTTATTGGAACGCCCACTGTTCTTGCCGATCAAGTTATAAACATAATTAGTACAATTCAGGTCGAGGGTGGCCTTACCGCTGTGGACGCAAATTTGCTGATATCAGATATAAATTCAATAAAGTTAATATTGAATGGCGGCTTTGGTGGCAGCTCGAGTGGTGGCAGCTCGAGTGGTGGCAGCTCAAGTGGTGGCAGCTCAAGTGGTGGCAGCTCGAGCGGGGGCGGACCTAATTTTTCAAGTTGCTGTGGCTCCGGCATCGACCAAAACTTAATTGATGCAATAAGAAAATTTATAAATGATCTCAGCCAGCTAATTAGAGATATTAAAATTCAACCTCGCGACGTATTGCGAATCATAAGAGGAATAATTTCACTGACAAGAGCGATTGCAGGGGATCCCATCGCAATAATTGAGGTTGCACAGCTTGTTGTGACAGAACTTCATGTAGCTGGAGTTATTTCGGATAATGATTTTTCCAGCCTCATTGAACCATTAAATGTTGCCTTAGGCTACATGCAGATTAACGACCCTATAAAAGCGCTTGAAACTTTTAAATTCTTCAATATCGCGGTAGCCCAACTCGCAGAAAATGGAATAATTCCATCTGAAATCGCCCAATTTTTTGCCCAACAAACAATTATATTGAACGGATTATTCGGGAAACAGAGCATCTATGGTCTAGTTTTTACGTTAAAAGAAAAACTGAGTCAGCTCGAAAATCTAAAAAAACTAACTCATGGGACCTATACGTCTATTTTAAACAAGATCACAACGGCCATCAAATATTACCAGCTTGGGAACACACCTAAAGTTAAGGACGCACTAATACAAATCATTGATGAGGTATCAAAGAATCAGACACTCACACAAGATGAGAAGAACGTAATTATAGGGGTAGTTAATGCAATAATTGCTTTGCTATAAAGTCAAAAATTTATTAGGAACGAGATATCCAACAACGCTATTTTGCAATCGGCAAAAAAGTTTTGCCGGTAAAAATCTAGATTGACGAAAGGTTAAAGCATTTATGCTTTAACCTTTCTGAACCAGCAATTAATTCATCAATAGCAGAACCCAGGTTCTGCGCCCTTGAAGAATAAATTTTTTCAAATCCCAACTGAAGTGTCATGTTAAAGTCCACCTGAGCATCCTCCTCACACAACGACATATATGCTAGAGTTTCCATATGAAGCCCACGGCCTTCAGCGATTTCCTTTCGAACTTGCGCAAAGTTTTGGGCAAGATACAAATCTCGCTGATTCCTTCGCTCCATAAGCGCAAACATCGAGCAATCACCAAATGAGGAAACTGCTTGGGTCGCAAACGTCGAATAGTTGCTCGTGAATTTCGGATCAAGACCTGCGGTTGTACCTTCCGAGCTGATGTCGGTATACGCCTTTGATGAACCATTCCTTTTCGTTTCGTTAGTCATATCAGGAAATTTATTTCCTACCCCTTGCCAACGATAAGTTTTATACCAGCCATCATTTAGCATTCTTGAGCATCGTACGTTATCAATCCCATAAGAATTGCAAACAACTAAAACACCTGTAACTAAAATAAACCAGTTCAAATTATTTTTCATTTATATTTCCAAATTTCTATCTTATATTATTAGGTTAAGGATGGTTTCCATTTATAAATTTATATTAGTTTTATTTCTATGTCAGATCAATCCCGTATGCGCGAAGGCAGACCAAGGTCGAATACCGCAAGAGTGGATTAAATTACTTCATTTTGAAAAACAACGGAACGGCAAGTTTGAAAGCGTAATTAAAGACCGTCATTTTTTTATATATAATCAAGGGTTTGTAGATCCCGATCAGGAGCTCAAAGGTAATTTAAATCTATTTAATTCTGATCCAGAGTATCCTTGTAAGTTCCCAGCACGAGCTAAATTCATCGCTAAACACTTTTCACTAAATTATAATTTTTGCGAAAAAGTGGAAACGTGGAAGAAACTAATTTCCGCTGAAAGAATTTCATACGTTTTAGTCGGTCAATATGCTTCAACTCCGGCCTCTGCTTTTGGTCATAGTTTTATTATTTTTAAGAATTCAAAAAAACCATTGAACCTTAATTTAAGTCTAAACTATGCAGCAGAGATGCCACCAATTGTTGGCGCGTTTGACTATATCACAAAAGGGATCACAGGCGGATTTTATGGAACTTTTGACATAGAACCATTATACATAAAACTTCAAGAATATAGCGCTATTGAAAATCGCGAAATGTGGGCCTATGATTTAAACTTTAATTCATACGAAGTTGACCAATTCTTAAATCATATTTGGGAACTTACAAATCAAACAAAGGAGAGCTATTACTTTTTAAATGGAAATTGTGCTGTAAGCTTATATAACGCACTCGCTGCAATTCATCCTAATTTAGAATTTTTAAGCCCTTACCGTCTGTATGTCCTCCCCGTTGAAACAATTAAAAAACTAGAACCATTATCGATTCAAAAAACATTTATTCCCTCTTTACGCGAAAAAATAAGTCAAACCTACGATTTTTTGAATTCTGAAGAAAGACAATCATTTACTCAGTTTTTAGAAGATAAGGACTTGGTGTCAAAATCGAATTCTCTAAAAGCAAATGAATTAGAATTACAATATTTTGAGTTTCTCAAAACAAAACGCGAAGGTCACTTATCTGAAATTGAGGAAAAATCCTACGAAAATGCCTTAGTTAAAAGATCCAAATTAGGCCCCACTAACGAGGAGTCGATGTTTAGACCCTCAAGCCCACCGCATTTAAGCGAACCTACTTGGCGAATTGGCTTAGGATTAAGTCAGGAGGCACAAAATACTTTTTCTAGTCTAATTTTTTCTCCGGCTTCCCATCGGCTTCTGCAACCAGAAAGTGGATACTTACCCTATTCAGAAATCACTTTATTTGAAACCAAGATTGCAAACCTAAAGACAAATACCTATTTTTTAGATGAAATTACTTTATTCAGTCTAAAGAATTTTACACCGCGAATTAATTTTGACCCAAATTATTCTTGGACGGCTAAAGCGCAAATTTCACGGGAAAATATTTGCACTGAAAGCTTTTATTTGAATGCGGAATTGAACATTGGCTCAAGCTTTAGCCTTGATAATCAACTAGGCTACGTTCTAATAGGCCTTGCTGATTATAAATACAGGGTCGTTCATCCGCAGATTATAATTGGTACTATTTTGAAGCATGGTCCTATGCGCAGTATCCTACAAATGAGGCACATTGAACCCATTAAACAAATCTACGATAAAATAGATCTTATTTCTTTTTCAACATTGATTTCCACGTTTCGAACTTTTGATCTTGAGATCTCTGCTGAGTTAGAGAATAGCACCTTGCGTGGTTCATTTTTTTTAAATCACTATTTTTAAAGTCACTCATTGAAAGTTTAAGCTTCAGTGACATCCCCCTGTTCCAGGAAGGGTGTCGCGTAAATTAGATATCAGATGGGGTGCTGGAATGGATAACAGTTGGGAACAAGCGTAAACCCGCGTAATACGCAGAGGTTACGGATGACTGATCCCGCGAACACTCTTATTTTAATCTAAACGGAGGAAGTTATGAACGACAGTTCAATTTATTAGAGGTCTAGTTTAAGTTGTCATCATGCTGGGCGCGACTAAGAAAGTTGATGCAACTTGCTTAAATCTAAACCTGGGGTTTTTGTGAATGAGTTTTTCGGCCCATTTTTACGAATTAGATCTAACATTGAAAAATTCAAGGCAACTACAGAAGCGCAAATACCAATCGCTTTTTTTAAGTCATCATCTCGATATTTTAGAAAAATTTCAAAATCATCAAACCGACAATTTATAGCGCTCAAAATTAAAGAGTAAAACTTGTCCGCCGCTTTTTTATTGTGGCCGTAGGGATACCAGACCTCATTCGTAAATCGATAGTTGATGTTATTTCTAAAACTGCTTATCCAGCTCGACTTGCTTCTCGCATTAATTGCTAGCTTCAAGTCGGTGACAAATCGCGACGAGTTGTCTCGAGAGTCCAAGGTTAAATCGACATTTACAGCTATTGAACTTAAAAAATCATCCAGCAGATTTGAAAAATTTTTCCACAGAACCGTATGACTGCTATTACTATTGCTATCTTCGGAATTGATCAATAAATCAGAAAAGCCAACATTTTTTATTTTTTTTATAACGTAATAACCAATCTCCAAATTGTCACAAGCATACCCGTCCCTTTTAAAAATACTCTGAATCATTTCAATCTGTGATTCTCGAAGGTGCGTATATGACTTGCCTGAGAGGCGCAATAGTGATTGAGCTGAAAAAAAAGCTGCATAATAAAATTTAATAAATAACCAACTAGAAGATTTTGGGTTTTTTGCATTTCTGACAATTGACGTTAGTGTTTCCTGTGCCGCGGAAGAAAATCGCCCAACTTCAAACGCAAATGCTGAAGTTAATCCAATTGCATCCACGGGCTGGATAAAAAATGTATCAATACTGGACGGAGTGTTAATCTTATAGTTTCCAGTAGCAACCCAGTCTCCAATGCCGATTTTCCTAGGACTACTAAAATCAATTAAGTCTTTATCTAGCAACTTTAAAAAAGCGAGAGCATAACCATGGGACATATTTATATGGAAAAATCAGATGTTATTGCTGATTTGAAAAGTTCCATCATTTCTCTATATGAATTGCCGGGTTTTTCTAGGTGTGAATTTTTTGTTCGACTTAGCATTGGAAAAACCACTTCATAAAATGCCTCGACAGAATATTTTCCACCACGTTTATCTTTTACTCTTTGTGCAACGTTGTTAAATACACCATTTAGCGCTTTAAAGATTATTGGATGAGTAAACTTTCCTTTCGGATTTGCTTTAGTTAGGGCTTCAATTGAAGCAAGATAGTATGCAGAAAGTATTTCAGCGATTTCGCCTGGAGATCGAGCTCCAAACGAATTTATGATTCCTCCCACTCCTGCATTAAAAGTCACTCTTGATATCTTATCTTTTGCTTTTTCATGGGGGCTGAATAGTCCATATAAGGCATTGGATTTTTGTGAATGAATCAAATTGAAAACTTTCCTTAGTAAAGCTTCCTTGTCATTTTCATAGTTGGCTAAATTTTTTATATCCAGCAAGAGTTCCGGAGGAACTGGCTTTTGTTGAGTATTGATATCTATAAACAATCTCGTTTCATCTTCTCTTGATAGGCCACTGTAAACTACAACAGGAACCCGTAGAGCCGTTTCTGCCAGACTAAATCCAAAAACTCTGTGCTGCCCGTCCAACACTAAAAATGATTTTGGATGCTCTTTAAAAGTGATAGTTTTTCCTTGACCCACCAATTTGAACTCAGAATCAGGTTGCGCAGATAAAATTATTGCAGTTGGTATAGATCCTTGACCACTATCAATATAACTCGCGATAGCTTCAGCTCTTTTTTTGTCGAGTACGCGCTGGAAGCCAACGGTATTATCTTCATCTCGCGTGGAAACAAAACAGGTTTTAGCAAGAACGTCGGAAGGTATCGTGAATGAATAAAATTTAAATTTACCTTGGGTAATTAAGTTTACGGAATATCGTTTTTGTTCGTTATTTTTTTCCTTAGCCATGTATTCTCTCCAAAAAACTATATAAACGTTTAGTCCTTTTTATGATCAACGAAATGAGCGGCTGTGTCCACCTTATTGTTTTAACTTATTATAAAATCAATCAGTTTTTGAAACTTTGTTTTGTCAGCTTCGCGAAGACTCAAAATATATTCTGTCCTAAGTTTTGATTCACTTGAGAAATCGTCTTTTGAAAAAGTAATCCGACACCATCTCAATGGAGATCGCTAATGTTTTTTTAATAAAATGTTCGTTAATATCCGCGAAAAACGACCATTTCCGTTTGCGAACGGATGAATCCAAACAACCTTGTGATGAAACCTCGCTGCAATTTCATTCCAACCACCATAAGCCCTATTTTCAATCTAATATTCACAATCATCACATAGGTTTTTAATTTCAGTTAATATTTTATAGGATTCAACACCATTATTTTTATTCGTCATTCGATATTTACCAGCCCAAACCCATACAGACTGAAAACTTTTTAAAAATTGATCTGTTAAAATATTATTGTGATTTGTTTGAAAGATCCAATTTGAAGATTCATTGATGCTTTGCTGTTCGGCGAAATTAATTTTAGCCTGCGTTGAAATCGGATCAATGAGTATCCTTTGCATTTCGTAGTGGTCAAGTGGGCTTACCCCCTCAGGCATTTCAAAGCTAGGTTTATTTTTATTTTCGCCTTAATCCTGAATCCATTTTGGTTAAAATTTCTTCCGAAAGCTCCACGCTCTTCAACCTGATTTTTTTCAACTTCTGGATTTACTTTTTGTTTTTCAAGTTTCATATGATGATGAATTTCCTGAATTAGCGCAACTCCCTTTTGCCCATGAATTACGAAACCTCAGAACTATCACGATGTCTCATAATCCCATTAAAGAGGGGTCGTTAGGCAACAAAAGAAACACGGATCAAGTTATGGACCATAACCCTTGATTCGATTTGAGAAGGACTTGTCTACCTTTCAACAGCAACCCCTCAACCTAAACCATTCCGCAGTATAATTTGGTGAGATTTCGACAACGAGAAATACATACACTGCACGATTGGCGAATTCTCGATGAATCGACCTTTGCGCTACTACCAATTAAAAATCAAAAATCAATCTTTCCAATTCACATGGCACCCTTAGGGGGTGAATTGGAAATCCGCAACGAGCATAACTACTTATAAACACATAAGATCAAGATTCCGCTTTCAAGCGAAGACCTCTCTAGGACCCCCTAGATAGCTCAAGTTCCCTGCCAAATCCCTGCCACCGCCGCCTCTCTTCGGAAAATTTTCCCGAAGTTCAGATTTGCTGAACTCCGAACAAATTTTC
>JAYTOY010000070.1:0-69504 GCA_043747555.1 Pseudobdellovibrionaceae bacterium
GAAACTGTTGGAATCAAGGGATCTTTTTGCTACCGTTGGGTGTCTGAGGTGATATTTGAATCCGTTTAACTTTGATGTCAGAAAAATCATTTTGATTCTGCTGCTTCTGCCCTTGCCGTTGATTTCAATTAATATGGAACAAAAACCTTTTGCAAATAATTGGGTTTCTCAGCCGTTAGTGCTGCTAAGCACTTCGGCCCAAGAGCTTTTTTATGGCTTTAGCGAAGGTGTTCGCGGCACGACAGCCATGTACGTAAACCTAATAAATATAAAAAAACAAAGTGAAAAAGTAAGCAGTAAAAACCAAGAGCTTGAGGCTCGATTACAGCAACTCAATGATTTAGAAATCGAAAATAGTCGTTTAAAAAGCCTGATGGATTTTAAGCAGAATACAAAAATGGAAATGAAATCAGCGCAAGTCATTGGCCTTGATTTGATGACCGATCATAAAACGATCACGATCAATAAAGGATCCCAAGATGGTCTTAAGACAGGCCAAGCTGTTATTTCTGCGCAAGGGGTTTTGGGCTATATTTTTCGACCTAGCTTGCGCAGTTCGCAAGTGATGTTGATCACAGACCGTTACGCTGTCGTTGATGGTATTGTTCAGCGCACCCGAGCTCGCGGCATTGTCGAAGGAAAAAATTCTTCAGCTTGCGTTTTGAAATACGTCGAGCGTTCGGAAGACGTTAAAGCGGGAGATTTAGTGGTGACAGGGGGCCTGGATAATATTTTTCCAAAGGGTTTTCCGATTGCAATTGTCGAAAATGTGGAAAGAAAAACTTTTTCTGTGTCACTGAAGGTGGATTTAAAACCTGTGGCTGATCCTTACAAAGTGGAAGAAGTATTTGTCATCATAAATGCCGCCCAAGAGGATTTCGGCACGCGATTTTCAGCCAGCGCCGTGCAGGAGTAAAGATGAGTTGGTCTTCAGTTTTACATTTTACTTTAATTTCTACCTTAGGACTTTTTCTGGCGGCTTTCCAAACCAGTTTTTGGTTCCAGATGTTTGGCGCTGTTGCGCCGCCGTTACTTTGGCTGGTGATCTTTACTTATATTATCATTTACCGCACTGGTTTAGCCGCTCTCTTTCAGCTGGTGGTACTAGGAATGATACTTGCCCACTTTTCTGGAGCTTCTTTTAAAGTATTTTATCTTTGCTTGCTGTCTTACTACAGCGTGATTTATTTCATTAAAAGTCGCATTTTCTGGAGTGGGGCGGGGTATTTTTTGCTGATGTGCTCTGTCGGCTCGGTTTTCTATCATTTGATTTTTAGTTTCGCCACGATCATTATTGAGCGCAGTCATCCCGAGTGGTTGTTAGTTGAGCGTGCGACCCAAATTCTTTTAACACCGGCCTTCGCATTTCCACTTTTTTCTTTGATGCAAAAACTAGATTCGAAGTTTTTCTATAGCGGCCTTAAGGCCGAAGTGACGGGGGGAAATGCGTATGAATGAGTACGTCAGCAATCCCGACGAAGCCAAGGAATATTGGGGCCGATACCGCTACTTTTATTTAACATTTTTTTTAGTTTTTTCAGTTTTTACAGTTCGACTTTGGTATCTGCAAATTTTATCAGGCACTGAGCTGCGAGAGTTTTCGGAAAAAAATAGGATCAAGCAAAATAAAATTATTGCACCTCGAGGTCTTATGCTAGATCGCGAAGGCCGTGTCTTGGTTGAAAACCTCCCTGGATTCGAAGTCGTTATTTCTCCTCAGTATGTTGATAACTTGGAT
The DNA here is from genome assembly GCA_043747555.1 of Pseudobdellovibrionaceae bacterium. Lineage (GTDB taxonomy): Bacteria > Bdellovibrionota > Bdellovibrionia > Bdellovibrionales > Bdellovibrionaceae > JAYWDA01. The sequence goes on from JAYTOY010000070.1 coordinate 1,739, forward strand.
TCACTTTCAAGGGCGATCTCGCCGATTTTGGGGATCGAGAGTGATAAGCTAATTCAAAAAGTACAAAAAAGCCGACGTCAAAATGGTGTCTTTGCCCAAGTGAAGCTAAAAGATAATCTCACCCGCGAAGAAGTTTTTCGGTTGAAAAGAATACGGCTTGAAACTCCGGGTTTAGAAATTCGAGAATCGATTGTTCGCTTTTATCCAATGGCAGAAAATGGCGCACAGCTTTATGGCTATGTCGGAGAGATTTCTAAAAATCAGTTGCCGCTTTTAAACGAGTTCTACAAGGGTCTTTTGAAACTTGATCAGGGCGATATCATCGGAAAGAACGGCCTAGAAGAAGCTTTAGAAAAAGATATTCGTGGAGTTGATGGAATTACATTTATCCAAGTCGATGCTCATGGTCGCGAAACAAGCACCGCGACACCGAATGTTTACGGCGAGCAAATTAAGGATCAAGAACCTATCCACGGGAATAATGCAGTCCTCACATTAGACCGAGATATTCAAGAGGCCGCTTATAAATCGATGCAAACCAATCAGCGAATTGGGGCGTTGGTCGCTATGCAAGCCAATGGCGAAATATTAGCCTGGATGAATGCTCCGTCTTATAACCCGAATGAATTTTCGACAGGAATTTCGGCATCAACTTGGTCGCGTCTGATTAACGACCAGTTTAAGCCCTTAAGAAATAAAGTCATCCAAGATCATTATTCTCCGGGATCAACTTTTAAACCTTTTGTGGCGTTGGCCGCTTTGCAAGAAAAAGTCATAAGCCCGACAACGCTGGTTTCTGCGCCAGGCGTATTTATGTTTGGCCGCAGGCCTTATCACGACAGTATCAAGGGCGGTCATGGGAACGTAACAGTTTTTGAAGCTATCGAAGAATCAAGTAACGTTTTCTTTTATAAAATGGGAATCGCACTTGGTGTGAACAAAATGTACAACTACATCACACCCTTGGGGTTAGGAACCACGACGGGCGTCGATATTCCTCGGGAAGTCAGTGGAAATATTCCTAACTCGGAATGGAAGAAACGAGAACGGGGTGAAGAGTGGCAGCCCGGTGAAGATTTAAGCACAGCCATAGGGCAAGGATTTATCAATGTCACTCCCTTACAAATGGCTGTCGCCTATAATACCATCGCTCGTGAGGGAGAAGTTGTACGACCCTACGTGATCAGTAAAATCATTGATCAAGATGGCAAGATTTTAAGACAGAATTTTCCGCGGGTGATTCGAGATGTCACTGCTGCTAAAACAACAACGGGTATCCAATACAGCAAAGAGACCTTTCGCACTGTCAAAGAAGCCATGCGCCGGGTGGCGAATGGCGCCAAAGGGACGGCCCGATTTTGGAAAATTCCGGGTGTGCAGATGGCTGGAAAAACCGGGACTGTGCAAGTCATGGGATTTTCTGCAAATGACATTTACACGCGCTGTGAAACACGGCCTATTTTGCAGCGCCATCATGGTTGGTTTATTGCTTGGGCGCCCTGGGATAAACCTGAAATCACAGTGGCTGTTATGGCCGAGCATGCCTGTCATGGCAATACGGGAGCGGCACCCATTGTCCGCGATGTGATCCAAGCTTATTTTCAAAAGCATCACCCCGAAATCATAGCCGATGCGATCAAAAATAAAGCTGTGGCCCAAGCCAAAGCAAAGTCTGAACCAGTTCAGACCCAGGAAGGTGAGTAATGGAACTTTCCATGAACCTTGAAGACCGAACACTTTTTAAGCGTATCGATTGGAATTTAATTTTTGTTATCGTCGCCTTGAATATCATCGGACTCATCAATCTTTATAGCGCCACCCACGGTCCCAATGCAAAAGATGTTGAACCGCTTTTTATTAGTCAGATTATTTGGCTAGCCATCGGTTGGTGCGTCTTTTTTATTATGACTTTTTTTGATTACATTGTTGCTAGCAGGGTTGCCTACGCCATTTTTTTTCTAAATTTGATGGCTATTTTATGGGTTACTTTTTTTGGTAAGGTGGCACTGGGCGCTCAGCGTTGGATCGACTTTGGATTTTTCCGCTATCAGCCTTCAGAAACAATCAAGCTCGCCTTAATTATGGTGATGGCAAAAATTTTAGCTTCGCGAAATCCAATGGGACGTGGCATGGGCGCTCGCGAGCTGGCATTTCCATTAATAATGTTATTAATTCCATTTGTCTTAATTGTTGAACAGCCTGATTTAGGAACGGCTCTGATGATTGGTGCTATTGGCGGCAGTTTGATTTTATTTTCAAAGATTCGCCGGCTGATTTTGCTGGCAGTGATCGTTTTAGGGGTTGTCGGTATCTTTGGAGCGTGGAAGTTTGTATTACGGGATTATCAAAAAAATCGGATTTTAACATTTGTATCGCCGGGAAACGATCCCCGTGGCACCGGTTATAACAGCATTCAATCAAAAATTGCCGTGGGCAGTGGCCGTTTTTTCGGAAAAGGTTTTCGTAAAGGCACCCAGTCTCAGTTAGAGTTTTTACCTGAACGACACACCGATTTTATCTACAGCGTTCTTAGTGAAGAGCATGGCTTTGTTGGTAGCCTGACAACCATCGGTCTATTTTTTATGTTATTCACAATCATTATTCGCATTGCCACCCATGCTCGGGATAAGTACGGAGCCCTTATTTGCATGGGGGTTCTGTGTTACGTTTTCTGGCATATGTTTGTGAATGTGGGAATGGTGATCGGTATTTTGCCAATTGTTGGCGTCCCTTTGCCGTTGCTTTCCTATGGTGGCTCAAGCATGTTAACTACGATGGCGGGCTTGGGGCTTGTTTCTAGTGTGGCTTATCGCCGCTATCTATTTTAATAAGGGAACTGAACTATGAAAATAAATTTAAAAAGCGTTTTGATTTTGATGGCATTATGTCCAACCATGGTATGGGCCCAAAAAGTGGGCGTGCATGTGGATCGCATTGATGCAAATGAAAACACGACGATCGAAATTAAAAAAGGCGATCATCAAAAAAACGAAAAACAATTTGAAATTATTGAAGGCACTGATCAAATTGATGGCGATGCGGCCCCCCTTCTGCAGGATGCTCGTAAAAATTGGAAAACGGCCTGTGCTGATTGGAAAAAAGAGTTTAAAGAACTGAATAAGGATAACCAAGTTCTAGCCCTCAGTTGTGGCCGCATGACATGCTCGACAGTGGCTATGGAAAGCACTTGCAACTCACAAGGTAAACACAAATTGCGCGTCCAAGTTAAATAGGCTGACGGGTTTCAGACAGTTCCGCGACAGACCGGTGCATATTTGCACACGATCAGTCTAACGAGATCACCGGCAAAGTAAATTCGGCCTTCGGAATTTGAAAATCCAAAAGTGCATAACCCAATCTTATCAGCATCCAAACGAAAACGTGCGCCGATTTCTGTGCATCTTAAAAGGGAGCTTTTTTCGAAAGCGAAAGGCGGCTGCCAATACATTACGCCAGATGGAATCCGCTGCGGATCTCGGTTTCAAGTTCAGATAGATCATATCACTCCTGTCAAATGGACTAGATAATCTTCAGCTACTTTGCCGAACTCATAATCTTTTAAGGGCTTGGCAGATGGCTTTCCACTAGTCAGCAGTGAGTCTCCCAAAACATCGGAGGCGATTTATAAGCGATCCTTGCGCCCAAGCATTAGTCGGTGGAAATAAAAAATGTTACCCTAGCTCTGAAGCTTTTAGGCACGCCTCAGATTGATTGTCTTACTTTGATAAAGCTAATGAATTAGAGCACTTACAAATGGCACCCCTTTTGTACCTTGTTAGTACACAAGGGAGTTGCCAATGGGAATCAGAAGAAGAGTTTCTACTTTAGCTTCAATTTTATTCTTAAGCATTACTGGCTTCGGATTTCAAAACTGGAATTATATCGATTTAAAAGAAGCCTCGATCGGTCCTATTAACGAGCACGCAAGACTTGCTCATGCTAAAGAATTGCTAGGAAAATCATACCCTGGGAAAGCAGCCCTTCGAATTGAAAATATTAAAGATCTTAACCAACAAATATTAGATCAAATGACCGAAAGACTTCCCAAGGACTATAAAAAATCAGCGATCAAGGTGACCCAAGCATTAATCGAAGAAGCTGAAAAAAATAATTTAGATCCCGTATTCGTTATGGCCATCATTGAAACAGAGTCAAAATTTAATCCTAAAGCGAGAGGCTCTCATGGCGAAATTGGCCTGATGCAGATCAAGCCTGATACGGCGGCTTGGATCGCAAAAAAATCGATGATTTCTTTTATGAGCGCTAAAACATTAGAAAATCCATCGCAGAACATTCGAATTGGTGTCGCCTACATTTCCTTTTTAAGAAACAGTTTCCGTTTAGCGCCCGCCAAATACGTAACGGCTTATAATATGGGTCCTCAGAAAATGCGAAGCATGATCGCGGGTCATCAAAAACCGAAAGAATATGCCACCAAAGTCATGGCAAATTATAAAAGCTTGTATACGGAGATCAAAGACAGCTCAAAAAAGAGCCTGCTGAGCGCGGCTCTATAATTAAGTTTCGGGCGCCAGCGGCGCTCTTGAAGACTTTGATAAAGTGGGCTGGTTAAATTTTCATCTTTGAAAAATCTTGATGACAAAAAAAATGCCCATCGCTAGCTACTGAGAAATGATAAAACAAAATTTAATCCGGGCTCTGTTTTTGGCATCCAGTTTGCTTACTGCCGTGGCGTCGGCGGAATGCCTAATAACCTTCAATACCTACGGTCCTATCTATGCGTCTAATGTGAAGAGCAGGGGTCTTCGGTTGGTCGAAGAAATTGATAACAACAATAAATGTGATCTGCTTCATTTCCAAGAAGTTTGGAATAAGGGTCAGATTAATATTTTTGATCATGGTTTAAACGATTCCTATCAAATTTATTCTCCCAATCGCCAATCTAGAATTGGGTTAATGAATTTTTCGCTCAAACCGTGGCTGGAGTCTAAGACGTATTCCTACCGAGCTAACTATGACAGCGATTTCTTAGATAACATCAGAAGAATGATCCACTCGAAAAAAGCATTTTCAGTCTTAAATGGCGCTTTGCCTGGCACTCTGTCAGTCAATACCCATCTTCATCCAACCTCTGAGCGCGTTCGCATTTTACAAATAATTGATCTATTAAACTGGCGAGTCCAAGATCAAGCCCAGCCTCTGATTTTGACTGGAGACTTTAATTTTGATCCAAACTCATTCGAGCATTCATTTATAATGAAAATTTTAGATTTGGACGATACGATGCTAGTTGTGAGAGGTCAGTATCCAGCTGATTTTTGCAGTTACTGTGCGAGCAATCCGTTGGGTTGGTTAAGTGATAATCATACTTTTGATTATGTTTTCTTTTCTCATATAGCCAGCGGCGAAAACGGGTGGGTTCCAAAAAATATTCATTTGGCATTGACTGGCGATGGACAACCTTTATCAGATCATTATGGGTTGAAAGTTGAATTCCTTCAAGGGCAAGGCGCTTTTCAAGAAGTGAATGCTGAAAATTCAAAAGAAGAAATGTTAAGGATTTTTGATGCGGCGACATCGCGGGTTCTTGCTTTCGGTCCGGCCCGGGACCTTGGATACATAGTGATGATGAGAAAAATTCGTGCGGAAATAGAAAGCGGCGAGGGTCCCTATGGACAATATTTTTCTCAAATTTTCCAAAAGCATTAACGTTAAGTTCTTTATTTTTTAAGATGCCCCGGCGTAAACGCTTCGGGAAAAAGCTCGGAAAAAGTAAACGCCTTGACGACTTTTTTAGTATTTCCAATCCATACTTGTGTTTCCGGAGTGCCAAATTCAGCAATGATCTGCCGGCACATCCCACACGGCGGCCACGGGTCTTTTTGATCACTGACAACAACAATTTCAGCAATTGGAACTTTGGCTCCTTCCGTGATGGCTTTCCAAATTGCGGTCCGCTCAGCGCAGACCGTTCCACCATAAGAAGCATTTTCCACATTGGCGCCGGTAAAAATTGAGCCATCTTTCATCCGCACAGAGGCGCCAATTTTGTGACCTGAATAAGGGGCATAGGCTTTTTTTCGTGCAGCTAAGGCTTTTTTAAATAATAGTTCTAATTGTTTTTTCATGGCAGTTGAAACCCTTTTTCCCGCAAAACGTTGGCTAGTTTCATTAAAGGCAAACCTTGAATGGCCGTGAAATCTTCAGTTTCTATTTTTTGCATCAAGGCGATCCCTAGTTTTTCTATTTTATAAGCACCCGCACAGTCTAATGGGAGATCATGATGAACATACCTTTCAATTTCTGAAAGTGTCAGTGTCCGCAAAGTCATTCGGGTGATGTCGGTGATCAAGGTTTCGCCGCCGTCGCTAGCGACACAAACAGCGGTAATAAGAATATGGCTTTTCCCAGACATCGCTTGCAGTTGCTGAATAGCCGTATCAATGGAGCCAGGCTTACCTAAAATTTGACCTTGAAAATCGACTAGCTGATCGCCCCCAATAACGACAGACCCCGGTGCCACCAAAGAGCGAGCCTTCAAGCAGGCTAAATGCTCGGCAAGCTTGCGAGGTTGAAAGCCCTTTTTCTTTTCGGCATCCTCATCTACGCCAGGGGCTTGGGCCTTAAAAGAAAGCCCCAAGCGCTTTAAAAGTTCCTGTCGATAGACAGAGGTGCTAGCTAAAATTAGCTGGTTCATAGTGTCATTGAAGCATTATTTTCAATAGAAGCAAGACCCGCCTGGCAAAACTGAGTTTTTGTAGTCAAAAATAAGGCTTTCAGGTAGAAATGGCATATCACTTAAAAAATGGAAAAAGCGCTCGTGGATATCCAAAAAAACTTACAGATGCCAGACGTTGCCAGTGAAAAATCAGTGGCCCTTTTTTCGCCCTTAAACTGGGTCGGAATGTCTGAAATCACTTTACCGATTCAAATTGATGTTGAAGGACAGCCCACAACGGTTTCAGCCAAAGTTGATGCACAAGTCAGTTTAGATTTAAGTTCGGCTCGAGGCATTCATATGTCTAGGTTATATTCGCTTCTTCAAGCCGCGTTAACCCAGAAATCTTTAAGCTTTCAAACGCTTGGAGATTTGACTGAAGAGTTTTTAAAATCGCATGAAACTTTAAGCTCGTCGGCCCGACTGCGGATCCAAATGGAGCTTCCCGTTCATCGCAAGGCTTTAAAGAGTCAAAACCAAGCTTGGCGGACTTACCCCGTGACATGGATTGCAGAAAACCGCGAAGGTGTTGTGCATTTTTGGCAAGAAGTTGAGATCACTTACTCAAGCACATGCCCCGCAAGTGCTGCTTTAGCCCGACAGTTGATTCAGGAAAATTTTAAAGCTCACTTTCAAGCCGATGATTTGAAATTCGAACATATTCATCAGTGGCTGGGTTCGACAGAAGGAATTGTAGCGACTCCGCATGCGCAAAGAAGTTACGCCAAAGTGGGAGTGGAAGTTCACAGCACCTATAGCGCACAAATTCTAAAAATTATTGATCTTGTCGAAGACGCCTTACAAACTCCGGTGCAAACCCTGGTCAAGCGAGAAGATGAGCAGGAATTTGCACGGCGCAATGGACAGAATTTAATGTTTTGTGAAGATGCCGCGCGCCGAATTCAAAATTCCTTGGAAGCACAAGCGTCGATTCAAGATTACGTCATTCATGTCAGCCATCAAGAAAGCCTTCACCCTCACAATGCCGTCAGTTTTTTATCAAAGACTCCGGAAAGTCGCCTGAAATCTCATTGGTAGAGACAGAGGCTAAATGAAAATGATTCTTATTTAGTTGACCCCCGCTCAGCAGTCCCTTAAAACTTCCTTGATTGGGGAGTTTTCCATGAAAAAGATTTTAACGATGGTTCCAGAATTGCCACGGCAAAAAGATGAAGATGTCTTAGTCTTCAAAGAATCCTACAAAGAAGATGATTTCAAACGAGTGATTCGAGCCCTGCATTTAAAGGTCACTCATCAGCGCATGGCCATTTTAAAGACACTCCACGAAGGTCGCCGCCACGTCACTGCGCAGGAGCTTTTTGAAATGCTCAAGCCCAATTTTCCTGAAATTGGTTTTGCAACAGTTTATCGTTTTTTAAGAGCTTTGTCAGATGCCAGTTTTGTAACCGAGATTCGTATGGGAGGGTCGCCAGCTAGATATGAACTAACGCCCAAAGCCCATCATGATCACTTAACTTGTGTGAAATGCGGAAAAATTTGTGAGTTTGAAAATAAGGCGATCGAAAATCTGCAAGAAAAAGTAGCTTATCAATTTGGTTTTGTTCTGACTCATCATATCCTAGAACTTTACGGTGTCTGCCCTAGCTGTCAGACTCAAACGGTGGTAAATTAGTTTTCCTATGAAGCCAACTCCGTTGAATCTTTCTTTCGAAGGAATCCAAGTCAAGGGTGCCCGCGAGCACAACTTGAAAAATATTTCAGTGTCGGTGCCGAGAAATAAAATCACTGTTTTTACCGGACTCAGTGGCAGTGGCAAATCAAGTTTAGCCTTCGATACAATTTATGCTGAAGGCCAACGACGCTATGTCGAAAGTTTATCTGCTTATGCTAGAAATTTTTTAGAACAACTTAAAAAACCGGATGTTGATTCGGTCACAGGTTTGTCACCTGCGATTGCCATCGATCAAAAATCTGTCAGCTTAAATCCAAGATCGACCGTCGGCACTGTCACTGAGATTTATGATTATATGCGGCTGCTTTTTGCTAAAGTCGGAGTGCCAGAATGTCCAACCCATCATATTCCAGTGTCTTCGCAAACCCCCCAGCAGATTCAAACCGATATTTTTAAAAAATCAAAAGGCACTCGTTTTTTTATTTTAGCACCCATGGTGCAAGGCAAAAAGGGTGAATTTTTAGCTGAATTTCAAAAGTGGGCTAAAAAGGGTTTTCTGAAAGCTAAAGTCGATGGGCAGTTTATTCTTCTAGAAAAAGCCGTTAAATTAACAAAAACTAAATCCCACGAAATTGATTTAGTCGTCGATCAGCTTATTTTGAAAGACGGTCTTGATCTGCGCATGGCCGAAAGTTTGAACACAGCTTTAAGTTTAGCCAATGGGCGCGTTGTGATAGAAACAACCGACGGCGAGCGAACCAGCTACTCGCTTCATTCGGCCTGCCCCCAATGTGGATATAGTTTTCCTGATCTTGAGCCCAGACTTTTTAGCTTTAATAATCCACGGGGTGCGTGCGAAACTTGTCACGGACTTGGCACCCTAGACTTAGTCGAAGAAGAAGTTTTTGAAGAGTCCGAGGTTGGCGCACGTCGACTGAAAGAAGTTGAATGGCATGTGAAGGGCAAAAAAAAATCGACGGGCGATGATGAAGAGGAAGAAGAAATCGAAATTCACGCATGTCCTGACTGTATGGGGCATCGCCTTCGTCCTGAAGCTTTGAATGTCAAAGTTCAATCGCGACATATTGCTGAACTGGCTCACCTGAGTGCGACGGAACTTCTTGAGTGGATGCAATCCTTAAAATGGGGTGCGCGCGACACTTTAATTGCTGAAAAAATTGGTTTGCAAATTATATCCCGATTGCAGTTCTTAATTCGCGTCGGAACCGGTTATTTAAGTATGGACAGGTCATCTCGCACTTTATCTGGTGGGGAAGCTCAGCGGATCAGGCTGGCCACACAGGTGGGTTCAGCATTGATTGGTGTTTTATATGTGATGGATGAGCCCAGTATCGGTCTGCATCCAAGGGATCATCATCGATTGCTAGAAATTATCGGCGAGCTGCGAGATCGCGGTAACACCATTATTTTGGTGGAGCATGACGAAGACACGATTAGGTACGCCGATCATGTTGTGGATTTGGGGCCGCGAGCGGGCCGATTAGGTGGTGATATTTTATCCATGGGCACACCTGATGAAATTGAAAAAGATGAAAACAGTTTAACCGGTCGATATATGAGCGGTGAGCTGCGGATTCCAGTGCCAAAGATTCGACGGCCAGGAAATGGGAAAAAAATAAAACTGACCGGTGCCAGGGGAAATAATTTACGAAATGTTACGTTGGAAGTGCCGCTCGGAACTTTGACAGCAATCACAGGTGTCTCGGGTTCCGGAAAAAGCACTTTGGTGCTGGATACTTTATATAAAATTTTAGCAAAAGAACTTTATCGGTCCCAAGCCAATCCTTCAGCTTATGAAAAAATTGAGGGCATCGAGCATCTCGATAAAGTGATTGATATCAATCAACGCCCGATTGGCAGAACGCCGCGATCAACACCAGCAACTTATGTTGGCTTACTGCCTTTAGTTCGGGACCTTTTTGCAAATCTGCCGGAATCTAAATTGCGGGGCTACGAGCCTGGACGCTTTAGTTTTAATGTAAAGGGCGGGCGTTGTGAAGCCTGTCAGGGCCACGGACAGATCAAAGTTGAAATGCATTTTTTAAGTGATGTGTTTGTAAAATGCGAAACCTGTCAAGGAAAGCGCTACAACAGAGAAACTTTAAATATTAAATACAAAAATAAATCCATCGCCGATGTGTTGGATATGTCAGTGGCTGAAAGTTTAGAATTTTTTAAAAATCATAGTCATGTGTTTAGAAAGTTAGACACCCTTCATCGCGTCGGTCTTGATTATATGACGTTGGGCCAAAGCTCTACGACACTGTCGGGCGGAGAAGCCCAGCGGGTGAAGCTCAGTAAAGAGCTATCAAAGCGCGGCACCGGGAAAACTCTTTATATATTGGACGAGCCCACCACGGGTTTACATTTCGAAGACATCAAAAAATTAGTCGAACTTTTACAAGAACTGACCAACCAAGGAAATACACTTTTAGTGATTGAGCATAATTTGGATGTCATTAAAACCGCTGATCATATTATTGATCTTGGGCCCGAGGGCGGTCGGGGTGGCGGCGAGATCGTTGCCCTGGGCACGCCAGAGACCGTCGTCAAAAACTCACGAAGCTTAACAGGTCGTTATCTAAAACCAGTGTTAGAGCGAGAGCCTGTGACGCCAAGAAAAATAAAACCTTCAGAAATCATTTTGTCGACGACCAAGTGATTCCTTGAAATTTTGAATATTTAAAGCCCCATAATAAAAGTCCAAAGCAAATAGCGACCGGAGCCGAAGGCGCTCCAAAAAGTTCTACCATTAAGACCGCGCCCGTCAGTGGAAGGCTTAAAGTTTGCGCGAAAAAAAAGATCGCTCCGACGGCGCTGGCCGCTATCAATGGAAGATTCAGATAAGGAGCCACGGATGATCCGAGGGAAGCGCCAATGGCCATTAAAGGTGTCACTTCGCCACCTTTGAAACCCGATGTGATGCTGATAAGAGTAAAAATGCTTTTTAAAACGGCGTCGAACCAAGGGCTCGTGTTAATGAAAGAAGATTGAATCATGGAAAGACCTAACCCATTGTATTTTGACGAACCTACAGACCAAGTTAAAATGGCCATCACAACGCCCGCCGTGAAAATCCTAAGATAGCTGCGTGGGAAAAAGGCGTTATAATAATAAGTCAGAGTCTTCGTCGTTTTTTGGTATAATACCGTCGCGAAAAGAATAGTTAGAAATAAAACAAAAAAAGAGAGAATCATCTTATAGCTCCAGTGAAAACCGGGCCAACCTGGATACTTCGTATGAGGCGCCTTAAAAATTTCAGAAAAATAAAAGCTAAGATAGCTCACGGCCGCCCACTTGGCTGAATCTTCCGGGTCTTGTTTAAAGCCAAACCTCTCTCCCAAAAAAATGAGGGCAGCCAATGGACTTCCAAATAACGAGGAGAATCCACCTACAATTCCTGCTCTTATTAAAAGACTTTTTGTGTCTGTTTTAAAAATTTTTAAGTGTAATTTCGCTGTGGCGCTTCCCAAAGAAGCTCCATATTGTACCGCTGCGCCTTCACGACCCGTGCTAGCACCAAATAATTGAGATAAACTAGCGCTTGTAAAAATCAAGAGGGCCGAGCCCCATCCTAGATTGTTTGCGCCCTTGGATTGGTAATTGATGATGTCTTCATAATTGAGGTGGGACGAAGACGTGGCGAGGGTCAATCGATCATAAACCCAAAGACTTAAAACGCCAAAAAGAGGGAGACTGAAGACCAACCAAAGATTTTCAGTGAATAGGCCAAAAAAATAATTTAGGCTGTGCAGAAATGCGGTTGAACAAATCGCTATAAGGGCACTGAGAAAAATAAGTGAGATCCCTTCGAAAAATATTTTCGTAAAAAATTTTGGCATAGAATGATGGTAGGGCAAAAAAAATGATTAGAAAATACTTTTCAGGATCTTTGGTCATCACAGTCATTGGCTTGCTACTGGCGGGCGGAGTTGGCTGGATTTACATGCACACACTTCAAGGCCTTATTCAGGCCCTGACCGTCGCCGTTATCTTAGCGTTGCTGGAGGTTTCATTATCTTTTGATAATGCCATTGTTAACGCAGTTGTTTTACGGGATATGACAGCTGAATGGCGACACCGCTTTTTAACATGGGGAATGTTAATTGCGGTTTTTGGCATGCGCCTGGTTTTTCCTTTAGTCATTGTGACGGCCGTGTCAGGTATTTCACCATGGGCCGCTTTAAAAATGGCCGCGTTTTCACCCGACGAGTACGCAGCCATCATGCTGCAAGCTCATCTTCAAGTGTCGGCTTTCGGGGGAAGTTTTTTAATGTTGGTGGCACTTAAGTTTTTCTATGATTTTAACAAACACGAGCATTGGATTCCATGGTTAGAAAAGCCAGCATCACTTCTAGGTCAAATTAAAGCCGTTGAAGTCGGACTTACATTGCTACTTCTGCTGGTGATCAGCCATCAGGTCGGACCCAACCAAACGGTCGATTTTCTAAATGCGGGGTTGATAGGTGTTTTAATTTTTCTAGCCGTTGACGGACTTGGCGAGTGGCTAGAGTCCGCGGGAGGCCCTACAAAAAATGCTCAGCGAGCCAGTGCAGGACTTTTTATCTATCTTGAAGTTCTAGATGCCTCATTTAGTTTTGATGGAGTGGTGGGGGCCTTTGCAATCACGCACAATCTCTTTATAATTATGATTGGACTGAGTATCGGCGCGTTCTTTGTTAGAAGTTTGACCATGATGTTCGTAGAACAACAGACCTTGGCTCGCTTCCTTTATCTTGAACATGGTGCTTTTTATGCTATCGGAGCTTTAGCCGTGATCATGTTGTTGGATCCAATTCTTCATATTCCAGAATGGTTCACAGGTTTGATCGGAGTGGTCATTATTGTCATGTCTTTGCTTTGGAGTGTGCGGAAGAATCCCAAAGGATTGTCAGCCCGGATGAAATGAGAATAACAATAGCACCGGCCCATTGAATGGGAGTCAGGCGCTCACTCAAAAATAAATAGCCAAATGCAAAAGCAAAGGGCGATTCCAATAAAAAGAGCATACTGGCAGTTGTGTCTGATAGAACTTTTTGGCCGCGAATTTGGAAAATAAAAGCAATCGCACTTGATCCAGCACCCAGAAAAATTAGGCCCCCCCATGATATCTGAGAGACCTCTGAAAAATGCCAAGATTCCTGCAATGTCATAAAAGGAAGAACTGCAATCAGACAAAACAATGTTTGCCAGTTATTAAACCTGACCACATCTTTCACATGACGTGAAACACGCCCCAGGTAAATGATATGTAGGGCACCGGCAACAGCACAAGTTAGGGTGACAAGATCCCCTTTGTTAACATTATCAAAGCGTCCACCCATTAAAAGGAAAGCACCGAAAATGGCAATAGCGACTGTAATATAAACTTTGGAGTCCGTTTTTACTTTAAAGAAAAAATGATTTAAAACGGGAACAAAAATGATATAAAGAGTGGTCAAGAAACCGCTGTTTGTAGCTGTCGTATAAAGCATACCGATAGTTTGAGGTATTAAAAACAACGACAGCAAAGCCGCCGCTGGAAAAGCTTTTCGAACTTCAGAAATATCAAATGTGAAGCCGCGCCGAAAAAGACCAAAGTGAAGAATCTCACCAGAAATTACTCCGATGATAAAACGATAAAATAAAAGTTCCATCGGTGAAAAACTTTGTAGGCCCCATTTTGTAGCTACAAAGGCAAAGCCCCAGATTGAGGCCGCAATAATTAATTCAACGACGGCCCGACGGCGAGTCATATAGCTAGTCAAAGGCCTCAGACCAAACTTGGTTTTTTTCTAAACCATCCAGTTCAAGTAACTGGTGTTTTACTTCTTTAATCATGCCGCCATTGCCGCAAAGGTAGAAGGTTGTCGGTAGACCTTTATAATCAAAGTCTTTTAAGAAATGTTGGACGTAACCCTTTTTTCCGGCCCAGCTATCATTGGGTCGACTAAGGACATATTCAAATTGAAAATCTTTTAGTTCAGAGCGCAATTTTTGAAGCTGAGCTTCGCCGTAGATTTCTTTTTCATTCCGGACGCCGAAAAGCATGCGGTATTTTAAATCAGGAAATTGTTCTTTTTTAGAAAGCAAGTAACACAAATGCTGAGACAATCCCGTCCCCGTATTCAGAAAAATAATTTGTTGGGTTGGAGGTTCTTGGAAAAAAACTTTTCCAAAGGGACCTGTAAAATTAAGAGTTTCGTGCCCCTTTAAATCCCAAACGTATTTCGAAGCGACGCCATTTTCGACAAATTTAAAAAGAAGGCGAAAGCCATTTTTGTTTTGTTCTTCGGACGCAATCGAATAGGCCCTTAATGCCGGCTTTCCGTCCCCTTGAGGAACATGAAGCATGACAAACTGACCGGCGCGAAAAACAAACTCTTGAGAGGCTTGTGTTTCAATCACTAGTTCCCGGACGTTAGGGGTGTGATCAAAAATTTCAGAAATTTTCATTGGGTGGATGGTTCTTAGATTGGCCATGAGTCTAGTTCCCTTTGCTAAGTTTTTGACCATAATGGCAAAAACCTAGTCCGTCCAATGATTTATGTTGTCGGGCAGCGGGGGTCTTTCTAAAATAAAAGACTCATGATGAGATCTTTTCTAGTTTTATTTATTTTTCTTTTCGGCTCTTTGCTTTTAAATGCAGAGCCGCCACCGGCTGCAAGTATGCAAAGTGCGGAATTTCCAACGGGCCTCTACTTTGATATCAACAACACAGGGCCCTTGCCTCCCATAGAATTTGAATACGACCTGAGTGATAGCGAAGGAAAAAATTTAATTGTCGGCGGAACCGAGTTGAATGACCGAACTTTTTATTTTGCAGTCGGTCCTTTGGCTAAGATGCTTTCGCAATATCCGGATTTCGCTGGCAAGGATGGGGGCCGAAGCGCGTTGATTCTTCGCTGGCCTGAAAACCTTTTGAAAAGCGGCACTCTTGAAGTGATCAGTCGAAACGGAAACTCACTTTGGAAAAACGAAATCACCGAAGCTGATGTCAATAAGTGGAAAAATCGCTTGGCAGGCTGGCAGAAAAAATTGGCATTAAATCCAAAAGTAAAGCCTCTTCCGGCGCTGTTCACAACTCAAATGGCCATCATGGATTGGTCTAAATCGGCAAATAATATTGCCACCAGCCAGGAGTGGTTTCGATTCTGTCTGACTCAGAATGAGGGCACCAATTTTACGCGACTTTGTTCAAGCCGTTATATTGCAAAGCCAACACCGACTGGATTTACATTAGCCAAACAAGTTGTTACCGACGGCAATGTGCGAATTCTTTTACGTAACGTCGAGGCTTCACTTAAAGGCACTACAGAGGCTAAACAAAATACGCCATTGCAATTTTATGCCGATCTTGCAACTGGAATGAGCTACGAATTCCTGGTCACGCCTCCCCAGATTAACATTGCAGATATAGCTGAAACCAAAGTTGAAAATTTATATAGGGTCACTGGCTGGGATGTTTTTCCTCAATCCCCTTACAGCCGAATTCGGGTCGAACAGCCCGGCAAATGGGTCGAGCTTACGGGCTTTCAATCAACCATCAAAGACAATCGTAAGTTTTGGCAAGCAGGCTTGAAAGCGGAAACTCCCTTTTTCTTTTTCTCTGGCATCGGTGGAGGTGTTTTTAAACAAAAGTTTACTGTCGTGGGCCTGCCAAAAGAATCAGTTCGAATATATTTACAAAAAAATACCCCCAAAGGGACCTATGCCAGTTCCATCACTCTGCAGGGTCGCAAGCCTCCGACGTCTTCAGTTGGTTCTACAGAATGGATGGTGCTGCAAGATTCTAAAGATCCATCCGCTTTCGAGTGGTCTTTTAAAGCGGATGAACCCGGTGAGATCAATCGAAGTTATTTACAGGAAGTCGTCAATAATAAGTCTTTTCGAAGTTATTTTGAAATTTATCGGTCTTATTCAAATGAAATTTCAGCGCGCGCCACCGGAGTTTATTCGGCGAATACACTCGTTCTGTTGGCCGAGATCGCTTACAATCACTGGTTTGATAATATTTTTGGTTGGGACCAATATTATTTGGCGCGCCAGCGTTGGGGAATTAATGCAAAATATTTTAAATCGTTAAATCCACTACCAGTCGACACTGCGGGAACATTAGGAAGCCTGGATTCAACGGTTCTAGATCTAAAGTATCGGCTCAGTCCTGGCTTATGGACTCGAGATGAAACCGTCGGTCTGATTGGCTCGTATCAAAATATTAATTTTGGGCCTTTAAAAGCCCCGATGGCGGGTGGGGGTGCCTTTTGGGCCCGTTCGATGCCATTAGTTTTTGACAAAATTTTTAATTATTTTCCGTTTATGAATTATCCTAAGTGGGTGGATGTCGAATTTATTTATTACGCAGTTCCATTATCAGCGGACGTCTTACTAACAAGTTCATTTTCGCTGAACTTTCACGGACAAGTCCTTTGGAAGAAAAATTTCTTTGGAGAAGCGGGATTTGGTTTAAAGAGGTACGCCTTTTCTAACCCCAGCATCAATCGAAAAGCGGAGCTAAATACTTTCTATGGGACCGTCGGGCTCGGCTTAAAATTTTAGAAATAGAACAAAAGTGCGCCCGTACTTTTAAAGCCGCTGCTTGAAGTGCTTGTCGAAGCGCTGTCTTTGCCACTTTCAATAACATAGCCGACATCCATTTTAAACGCGGTGCTTTGGCCAAAGGCCCACCATTTCCAAAAAATGTTTGGATAGATTGTTGCTAAAAACAGTCCTGTCGAGCCGCTGGCGGGAGCAATATTAACATAAGTTAATTTTAGGCCCGCGCCTAAAAGGTAAGGTGTAGTTTGTTTATTTTCACTAAAGTTGTAATCATAAAATCCACCGATCGTAAGGTAGGTGGTGGCGCCTCCAAATCCTGAACTGACAGACGAATAGCCAAGAATAGGCCCTAATTCGTACTTTTCAAAATTCCACCCAAAATCACTGTTGATGGATAATTCGCTGGGGTTGTATTCGACAGCGCTAGTTTTGGTTTTTAGCGAGCTAAAATTAAAGGTTAAACCCAAACGATAATGACGTGGCCCTCCTGTAAAGGTCGCTCTGGTACCATCGGTTGCGACAAGGTTATAACTTTCTCCAGGACTTAAAGGGCCTTGAAATTCCACTAAGGCCATAGTCCCTTTAACCTTTTTGACTTTGACCACCGTCGAAAGAGCAGGGGTCACTAAAGGGATAAACAAAATGAATATAGCCAATAAATATTTTTTCATATGTTTATTTTGTATCGAATTTAAACAAAGGGCAGAGCTTGAAAACCATTATAGTCTTAAGTCTTAGGACCTTGATCCGTTTTGAGACAAAGGCGTAACTTAATTCAAGTAAAAGGGCCAGCTCACCGATAATATAAGAGTGTGGGGGTTACATGTCTTCTAGCTGGGGTAATATTCCGGAATGGGCTTACGATACGGCCCGTGCCCTCATGCAATCTTTAAAAGTTGTTGATCCCTTAACCTACAATCACTGTTTGCGTGTGGGTGAAATGGCTCGCAAATTAGCTCGTGATGCAGGCTTGAATGAGTATGAACAAAAAATTGCCGAGTTCTCGGGACTTTTTCATGACATTGGAAAAATCGGAATCAGCCAAGAGATTATTGCCAAGCCTGGAAAGTTAGATCCTAAAGAACTGGATATCATGCGAAGCCATCCGGTGCTGAGCGAACAAATCCTTAAGCCATTAAGCGCACATCCGTTTTTTAAAGAACTTCTAGCGGGGGTTCGTGGTCACCATGAAAGATTCGACGGCGAGGGTTACCCTGATAAAATGATCGGCGAGCGAATTCCGTTATTAGCTCGAGTCATTTTAATTGTCGACACCTACGATGCGATGTCTGAAACTCGCGCTTACCGTAATGGCTTACCTGATGAAATCGTCTATTCTGAACTTAAGCGTTGTTCAGGAACGCAGTTCGACTCGCAGCTTGTGCGAATTTTTTTACAGACCCACAAAAACTGGAAGAATCAACCTGTCGAAGCTGAAACAGTTCACAAGTTGGTCAAGCGAGTGGCATAACTGGCTTTAACTTATGGACGGGTGATATAGCCCAAAAGATCCGTCCAAGTTTTAGCTTGGTAGGCCGTCCCAGCCGCCTGGAGCTCTTCCAGTGAACCAAACCCCCAAAGAACGCCGATGCTTGTCACTCCATTATTTCGAGCCCCAATGGCGTCGTGTTCGCGATCCCCGATCATTATTGTCTCAGCTGCTTTCAGCTTTTCGGACTCTAAAATATACTCAATCAATTCTGTTTTTTGACTGCGCTGCCCATTCAATTCACTGCCGTATATTTTCTTAAAAAAACCATCAAAGCCAAAGTTGTGCAGAATCGGAATTGCAAAGGAATGGGGTTTTGAAGTGGCGACAAATAATTTGAAATGATCTTGCAAAGCCGTCAGCGTTTCACGAGCACCGGAATAAAAAACATATTCCTTAATGCAATGTTCAGAATGATGCGTGCGATAATCTGTCATCACCTGTGCACCCAATGAAGGATTAAGACCAAATATTTTTTCAAGGCTGATGTGCAGTGGGGGGCCAATGCATTTTCGAATCATCGCATCGGTCGGCGCCGGCAGTGAATTTTTTTCGAAGCCATAAGTCATGCTATTTTTAAAAGCCAAAAAAGGGTCTGCGAGTGTGCCATCAAGATCAAAAAGAAGATTAGTTATCATCGTCGGATTCTAGCATTTTCTGGCAGATCGCCAAGCCTCTGTCGCAAGACCTTTGCCGGTTCCTTAAAAGCAGGTTCTATGACTTATAGAGCTAAGGCTCTAAATCAAAGTTTAGATCTTCGTAAATCTTACAAGATTCCCTTGTCTTTTTTCATACTTAGCCTTGTTCTAAAGGGTGGCAGAGAGGGCCAAGAAAAGCTTAGCGAGGGCAAGGCCCAAGCTTGACGGCAAACGTTAAATTGGCTTTTCTCAACTGGCGAAGTATGACGAGGGTTATGTTGAACTCAAGGTATGTGGGCCGAACATTATTTCACTTAAGAAGCCTCCCTTCGGGCCTGCTCTTCTTTGTGATTTTTTTCTCCGTCAATGGTTTTTCTCAAAGTCATCTGCCATTAAAAGAGATCAATAAATCCGATGTTAAAAGCACGCTACCCTTAAAACCCCGTGAGAAAAAAATTTTCGGCCAGTTAAGAATCGAAAGCTTGCAATATTTGACCGAGCTCAAAGAAGCGCCCGACTTAACGAACACGCAGCTGCTTTCAGCTCGGTTGAGTGGTGCGGATACTTTTGAAAATCATCCCAATATTTCTTATGGAGTGGATTTAACGGCAGGAACTTATTTTTCTTGGCGCCATTCCCATGGCTACGTTAATGAAGCATTTGTTAAAACCGATGTTTCTGAGTTTAATAATTTTTCAGTGGGGCGCCGAAAATTTAGCTGGAGCGAACTGGATACACGCTGGCAGTTAGGCTTATGGCAACCCAAATTTACCTTGAATCCACTTCGGCCAGAGGATCAAGGATTGACTGGATTATTTTTTAATCACCGCCAAGAAAAGCAAGAATTTTTGCTGCTGGCCACACCCATTTTTATTCCCACCATGGAACCGGAAGTTCGTGAAGAGGGTGGAAGCTTGGTTTCTGATTCTCGTTGGTACCGCGCGCCAAGTAACAAATGGAAATTCAACAATCGCGACACTCCTATTGTCTACAGCATCGAAACACCAGAAGCGGCTCGCCTTGTTGGAAATCCCGCGATCGCTGCGATGTACCGAGTTGGTTCGCTGACAGCGGGTCCTCGGCTGAACCTAGCCGCAGCTTATAAGCCTGTAAATGATATGCTTCTGAAAAGACAAATCGATTTTTTTACAAATAATTTAACACAAGTTAAAGCCTCGCCAGATGTGACCTATCACCGTTTGGTGTCAACGGATCTTGCGTATTCTTGGGGTCCGTATAACGCTTCTATTTCCTACTTAGGAGATGAGCCGATTGAAAAGCGGCCGATCGACAAGTGGGCGATGCAGAAATTAAAACCACTTAGTATTTATTCGGCTAACTTTGATGTGCAATTAAGTTCACTCGTCGCAAGGCCATTAACACTGCAAACAAGCTATCTGAAGGTTTTTGGTGGCGAGATTGAAGATATCGAATCCGACGGTAGCCCGAACGATTTTACACTTTTTGACAGCCGGACAAAGTTTACAAACGCAATTTTATTGGGCCTGCAGGGTGAGCTGGCGCGGCCGTTTTTGCGCCCCGTGACCTCAAAATTTAGTTACACTTACGACTACGACCAAAAGGGTTACGTCTGGGGGCTCGAGTTTCAGGTCAGTCCTTTTGATCAATGGAGCCTAGTCATGGGAAGTGACATCTTAGGCGTTGAAAATGAAACCGACACCGATAAGCGTTTTATTAACCAATTTCGAGCCAACGATCGATACTATGCGGGGCTAACATATGTTTTCTAAATTTATAAAATTTATTCTGCTTCTAGGTTCGTTGGGCTTGTTTTCATGCAATCTGAAGACGGGCGAAGAGCCGCCTCCACAAAGTTTAGGACAACTGTCAGCCACAGCATGTATTTCAGATGCGTCAGAGTCTTTACGAAAATTTGCGCTAGGAGATGCAAAGGATCAAGAGGTTGGAGCCAGTTTTGATTGTTTGCATACGGCGATTCAGAAATTTAGCAAATATGTGCGTGGTCGTGATGAACAAAAATTCGATATTCGAGAGCTTGCCGAATTTGTTGAGAATTACTTTATCACTAAAGATGCATCGGGCTTGCCTTTGAATCGTATTTCTTCGGGTTTACAAACTGAATTGATGAGGATTAAACAACTATTTTTTGGCGGAAGTCTTCAATATGTGACCAGAGCCGAGCTCGCTTCCATTTCGCAATTGCTTTTGCAGCTGAAAGGCATGGCCGTTCAGGTTAATCCTTACATGAAGGTTTACACCTTAAACTGGAAAATTTCAAATGATCGCACTGAAGATTCAAAATATTTCGAAGGCGCCAATCAGCAGCTGCAAGTTTTTGCTAAAGATCTTTCAACATTAATGACCTCAGATCATGAGCCTTATGAATTTAAAAACTTCCTCGATTTTTTGACTCAAAGTTCGGGTTTTTATAATGAACAATGGGCTTTTATCAGTGACATCAATCGATATTTGCCGCTGGTTTATAAAGTAAAAAAAATTATTGCAGGTGGCTCTGAAGAATCGATCAGTCCTGGCCAGTGGAAAAGTTTTTTACTTCTTGGGGCAAGGTCTTACGTTCAATACAATCGGTATTATTATTTTTTAAGTCATCCCATCGATTCAACTTCCAGTATTTCATTAAGCTATATCACTCGTGAGTTGGAAGATTTATTTTCAGTGTTTGAAGACCTTGTTCGAGAAAAACCCACGTCAGAAACACGGCGAGACGGCCGACATCCTGGTCGGGGACATATCTCAAGGGCGGAGTTAGACGAGTTGCTAAAAGCCCTTTCCGAAGTTTGGCCCAAGTTTAAAATTTCAGAGGCTTTGGTCGATGAGGCCATGGTCGTTAAGCAGGTGCTTTTTGGGGGCCATCCAAATGATTGGTCCTCGGATGATTTTGCCAATGCAAAAAACAAGGTCAGCCAACTTAGGCCTTTACTTGAAAACTTTTTCCCCTATTTTTCGATTTACTCTTTGGCCTGGAATCCTGAGAGGCTTGATGACGTGAAAGCGCAAGCCTATTTCAAGCAGGCCCAAGACAGTTTAAGCGAGGTGATGCTGCAATTCGGTGGTTTGCTGGAAGCTCCCTATACGCTTAGTCACTTATATCACTTAGTGAATGAATTTGAAAAATTATATCCTGCTCAAGTTGACTCCGAAAATTTAGATGACAGTTTGAAAAAATATTTACCCTTATTCCAGAATATAAAAAATATGCTTTTTGAGGACCAAGGGGATCGGATCGACCAAAAAAACTGGCCCAAGTTCTTAAGTTTTAATAGCGATCTGTATTCTTTTTATTTGAATTATCATTACTTTATTCGTGGCCGATCTTTAAAAGAACCCCGCGCTTTGTTTGCCATGCGATTTTTAGTAGAAAGCAGTATGGATGGTTTAGAGAAGTTAATGAAAATAAAATCGTCGCATGTCATTTCCGATCGCGAGCTGCTGGCCTTATCAGAGGAATTGCAAAAAATAAATGTGATCTACCCAGAATTGAAAAAAAATACTTTATCAAAATTAATCACGGCAAGCTTACAATCAGTTTTTAATCCGCCGGAAAGACGTTTAAATGGAATTTTCCCTAATAATTTTGATCGCGAGAGTTTAGAGACACTACGGAATGAAGCTTATATTTGGATCGAGACCGAATTTTTTGTTAGAAATATTTTTTTAGGACCTAGCTCGGAAATCACATTTAGCCCTTTCGAACTTCAGCAGAAAATTGATGAGCGGTTAAGCGATCCGACGTTATCGATGACCTTAAAATTAGGATTGCTTGAACTAAAGCGGGTGCTTTCAAGCCCTATCCCGTTGATCGTTGACAGCGAGATGCGCTTAGCTATCTCTGGTCGTTTGCGTCCGGACTACACAAGTGACTCGGTCTCTCGGCTGAATGCCACTCGAGCGGTTTCACGAATTCTGATGCGGGCTTACGGCACACCGCCGAAGTCGATCCCAGGCGAGTTTGATCGTTTAAGTAAAGATCAAGCTTTGAAGGCTTTTAATGAACTTAAATGGCCGGCTTTGGACTTAAAATATTTAGCCCCTGAGAACACTTCTTTTGTCGATTCGCGATTTTTAGAAGGTAATATTTTTGGACCGCAGGGTAACGGCGATAATTTTATAGGATTTTTAGAATTGTCGGACTTGTTAAATATGATTCTTTCCGGAACGACGCTAGATTCCTTAATAAGACCTGAGCTGATGACCCAGTGTTTGCCCTCTGTTTTGAATCCAGAAACTTCAACTCAGTTAGATTATGATTGCCTTTATAAAGTTTATCGAAAAAATCTATCCGTTATTTTTACCTCTGTGCCCGATTTTTTAAAATTCACCCAAGAAAATGATTCCTGTGAAGACGAGATTGTCTTTTTTAATCTGATTAAAGCGGCGGGATACACGCCTAACGCACAGAAAAGAGTAAAGCTGGGCGAGGTCGCCCTGATCCCACACGTGATCCAATATCTTGAAATGACTTTTTCAAGATTCGACGCCAATCACGATGACAGATTAGATCGCATCGAAGCTGAAAAAGCGTTTCCAGTTTTTCAGCCTTTATTTAAAGACCTGGCCAAAGATTATATTAAAAAAGGATTGATCTCAGAAAAAGATTTATTTCCCTTGTTCACTTTTGTTTTAAAAACAGGAAAAATTCCATCAGGACCCGTCGACTTTATTAAATTTTTCGTTTGGAAGAATACAGCGCCTGAGCGTCGAAATTTTACCTCAGATCGTAATAAGTTGGCCTCTATTTTAGGAGTTGTTGCTGACCAGTCAGCGCCAAAGCCTGGCAAGGCTGCAGCGGCCCCGTCGGCGGATACAATGGCCGAGCATATTTCCAAACAATGTCGTCCCGCCACAGAAGTTTCAGTCACACCGATTCCAGGCCACAGCCCGATTCTCATCGGGCGGGCACGACATTAAGCGGCACTTCATTTTGCGTGCTTCAAATCGGGCGTCGAAAAAGATCAGTTTCCCTAGAGGCTTATCCTCTCCTTGCGGGCTTTCGAATTCCATAGGAATTCGAAAGGAAACAACGAACCACTTAACCCACTAGAATAAAGAAATAATCTTGAGGCGTTAAGCTGCCCTAACCACACTCAAAGTAAGGCGGGCACGACATTAAAGAGCGTTTTCTCGGGGAGTGACAGACTCACGGCGCTGAGCTTTTGAAATACGGCCTTTGATCATTAAGACGCCGCCATGAATGCCGCCGTCCAAATTGGAATTTGCTAACGTCCCATTGCGAAGGTCGCCGGCGCGCTTGCTATCGAAAAAGAAAGGAGTGCCAGCAACAGCATTTCCTTGATAAATCATCACACGGACTGAACTGCCCTGGGCATGAAAATCAACAGTCAGATCCAAGGGCGCCGGGGATAAAGAATCTAGGCGACGCTCTAAAATAGGATTCGTTCCTGTGTTATTAATTTCAATTGTTCCCACAAGCTGAGGCCCACTGCGATTGAGTTTAAGATGAACTCCGTCTGATAAGTTGGGATTTTTTGCAAACATAACTAGTTCAATACTAGAGTCGGCTTCATCCAGGGCGCCCCCCAGATCAGTCCCTAAGGACACCTGCGACGATGATATCGTTTTTAGGAATCGAATGCCACCAGTTCCGATGTATTCGCCGTTTGGTTTTTCTTGGACAGAGCCCCAAGTGGAAGCTTCCTCGACGCCAACTTTAATTTCGTCACTTTTTGTAACGCGGCCGCAGCCTGCAGAAATCAGAAAAGGTAAAACAAAGGAAAATATTAAGGCCGATTTTAGAAAGTATTTTTCCACATCATTGACTCCACTGGGAGAGGTTTCACTTCATTGTACTTTGCATTGAGCTTTTCGCCGTAAGGAACCAAAAGATCTCCACTGATTTCAAAATAGATCAGCTGGCCAATCGGCATTCCTGGATAAACCCGAACCGGTTTTTTCACAGAAATTTCTAGTGTCCAATAGTTGCAAAACCCAACGTCCCCTTTGCCTGCGGTGGCGTGAATATCGATTCCCAGTCTCCCGACACTCGACTTACCCTCAAGAAATGGAACATGCTTGTGAGTTTCAGTGTATTCCATGGTGACGCCAAGATAAAAGTTATCAGGCGTCAAAACATGACCCTCGGGGGACATTTCAAAGGTTTCGATGCGATTGTGTTTTTTTGAATCAAGAACGGAATCGACGTAAATTCCTAAGGTTTTGCCAAGATGGACGTCGTAAGAGTTCGATCCTAGACAATCGCGTTGGTAGGGCTCAATTTTAATAGAGCCCTTTTCCATCGATTCAAGGATCTTTTTATCCGTTAAAATCATCCAGGTTACTTAGTTTCACGATGAACAGTGTGCTTCTGAAGATTTGGATTGTACTTCTTCTTCTCCATGCGACCTGGAGTCTTGGTTTTGTTTTTAGTCGTCGTATAACGCGATACGGGCTTGCCAGCTGCTTTAGCTTCAGTGCATTCCAAAGTAACGATAATACGACCTGATTTTTTTGCCATGATAATTCTCCCTCACACTTCTATGGTGGACTTTTGCGCCTCCCATGAGTATTGAAGAGGGAAGCTATCAAAAGTGAGCTTAAACATCAAGGGGGATCCTGGTGAAAAATTTGGTTTTTTTCGGTTTGATGTTACTTGGGCTCTCTGCGGGAGCGGTTCCCGGCGGACTTTTCTCTGGCAAAACTCAGGCAAGCGTGGTTTTGGATGATGCTCTGGGGAATGTGAAGCCTGGCTCGGTGGTGATTATTGGGGAAAATCATGGGCTTAAGACCCACCAAGCCCAGCAACTAGCAATTTTGCAAATTTTAACTTACGCAGGATTGAAAATTTCCGTGGGAATGGAGTTTTTTGCTTATCCCGACCAACCCCTGGTGAATCGTTATCGTTCGGGCCGAATGGATGAAGAGGATTTCTTAAAAGCCATCGGCTGGGGCAGTTTAGATTTTTCGTATTACCGGGATCAAGTGACCTATCCTGATAAAACAATCGGCGGCAAGACAGTCGCGTTGAATGCGCCTCGTTCGCTCACAGGAAAAATTGCCAAAACGGGGATTGAGTCTTTAACTCCAGAAGAATTTCAGCTTTTGCCTCCAAACTTTACGTTGGGACAAGAATCTTATAAAACTCGATTTACAGAAAATGTGCCGCACCAAATGCCAGTCGCAGATATGGACCGTCTTTTCACGGCTCAAAGCGTGTGGGATGATACAATGGCTTGGCGAGCGAAAGAATTTTTGGATAAGCACCCTAAGCAAGTTTTGGTGATCATTGTTGGAGAATTTCACGTGCAGTATGGCGGCGGCCTTCCGGATCGCCTTAAGGCCCGTGGGGTGTCATCAGTGCTGACTTTCTCGCAGATCGATACTCGAGACTTCAGTGATAGTGATTTACCGCAGCTCATTGCACCATCCCCTCGGGATGGTCTACGAGCTGATTATTTATGGTTAGCTCCTGCTGAAGAGTAGGATTTGGTCACTTAGGTCCGGGACCGGCTTAGGTCCGGACAAGCCTTAAAAAAAATTGAGTCTGTCGGTGGGTTCTCTACAATAAGGCAATAGCGCCGGAGGCCCCATGTTCCCTTTAGAAACTCGAATACTTGTCATTGATGATATGCCGTCCATTCGAGATCTAGTGAAGAATCATTTAAAAGCGATTGGCTATAAAAACTTATTTGAGGCTGGCGACGGGGACCAAGGCCATAAAATGTTGATTCACCAAAAAAATGCTGGAAATCCAGTGCAGCTGGTGATTTCGGATTGGAATATGCCAGTCATGAACGGCTTAGATCTTTTAAAGATGCTGCGTAAAACATCGGAATGGCAAAACCTCCCCTTTGTCATCTTAACTTCTGAAGCAGAGCGAGAACAAGTGACAGAAGCTATTCTGGCAGGTGTCTCGCAATATGTAGTGAAGCCTTTTGCCGGAAAGATTTTTGAAGATAAATTAAAAGCAGCTTGGCAGAAACATAATAAATAGGTCCCGTTTTAAAGTCCGGCTGCGGAGTATGTCATTGTGAACCTTCCATCCTGAGCTTCGATTTTAAAAAGTCTATCAGTGGAAACAAATTTAAATTCACCGTCTTTCATAAAAAACTTGTCGCTCAACTCTATGGCAGAGGGTCCTTCTACATGAAACTGAACTCTTCTTTGAATCAAATCTGTTTGCGTGTTCGGACCATTCTGTAAAATAATCGTACATTCATAAGATGTGTTACGTAGACCGCAGACAAAATTTAATTTTTGATCCGCTGAAACAATCGCTTTACCCGGGCCAATGAAGGAATTTTTAATCGGAACATTCATAGCGTGATAAAGATCTTTCGTATCGTTATCAGAAATTCCTGACAAGTCTTTTGGCCCCAGCTGAATCATTGTCTGCAGGCCAAAAAAACGGGCGGTGGTGGCGGCTTCTATGTGCGGAGCTAAAATAAGGCTAATGTAAAAAATAAAAGACTTCATGAATCAAATTTAGGCCGGGATAAAACAATGTCAAGCCGACAATATTATGCGACACCCAAAAGGGGCGGCTTTGCAGGGCTTTTTTGTTCCTGTAAGTACGGCACTTCGATGGTGAGTGTGGTTCCTTGCCCCATCACCGAATCAACCCATGCAGTACCACCTAATGTCAGAGCAGAAATCAAAATAGCATCCATTCCAACGCCGCGACCTGAAGTTTCAGTAGCGACTGCTTTTGTCGAAAATTCTGTGTCAAAAACTCGTTGAATCACTTCATGATCAGATTCTGTGACGGTAGCAATGCCTTTTTCCATCAGTTTACTGCGAATCTTGACGGGATCAATGCCGCCGCCATCATCGGTGATTTTTATTTGTAAAATTGAGGTCGGAAGATGTATTAAATTAAATTCAACTGAGATCTGCCCGGACTCTGGCTTTCCAGAGGCTTGCCGAACTTCAGGAGCTTCAATGCCATGGTCAACTGCATTTCTAAAAGCATGGACAAGACAAGACAGCAAAGGAGAATAAATTTCTGGAAGAATCCGAAGTTCGCCATTGACGATTTGAAGTTCATTGATTTTTTTCTGTTCACTTTCGGCCACGGTTTGAATCAGTTCTTTAAAGGGCTCAAAAAACATAGAGATCGGTTCCATCATATATTTTTTTAAAAGATCGTCGGCCTTATCTTGGCCTTGGCTCCATTTTGAAATTCGATGACTTAAACCGATAATTTCTGAGATTGGTAGTTCCACGGTTCGTTCGTCAGAAATTCCTTTGTCACCCCAGATATTTTTTGTGTCTTTAATAAATTCTTGGAATGAGCTTTGGATTTCCTGGCATTTTTCTTTGAGGGGCGCAGCTTGTTCTAAAAAGTGCTGACCTTTGGCATCGGCTAAAACTTGCTCGGCTTGATGACATAATTGTGCTGTCTTTATGACTGAAAATGAAGCGCTGCCACCCTTGACTGTGTGTAGGACTCGAAAGATCTCATCGCGGCTCCAGTCTTTAATGGGTTGTTCAAGATGATTTGTTAATTTTGTTAACATCGTTTGCGCTTCGCGGATAAAGCCTGAAACTTCTTTTTTATTTTTAACTAATTTAATAATGAGGCGAGCGTGCTCACGATCAAGCTCGGCTTGTTTTTTGGCCTCAACTAAGGATGTGATATCGGAGGCGACAACAACCACTCCATCGATGACCCCTGTGTCTGCGCGTAGTGGAAAGTACTCAATAAAAATTGATTTTCCTTCGCTGTGCGGAAAAGATGGAGGACCTAAGGGGGCTAAATCTTCAAAGGGGAGCATCTCTGAAAACAGAGTTGTCATCCACTTTTTAAGACCCTCAACTTTATTTTCTGGCATTCGAAGAACGTCCCAGATGGGTTGTCCTGCCGGCGCACATTCCAGGACACTTTGACAAGCCTGTGAGGTCGTTTCAAAACATTTCCCATCGGCGCCAAAAATTAAAAACCCTTGATGTAAGCTATCTAAAAGCGCTTTCATTTGCAGGTTCAAACGGGTGACTTCCTGGGTTCTGGCTTCGACCATTTTCTCTAAATTTTTACTGTACTGTTCTAATTCCCCTTGAGCTTTTTTAAGGTCGTTAATATAACCTTCCTTTTGCTCTAGCTCACCACGGTATTTATGTTGCAAGCGCTCTTCAAGGGTCACATCACGAACATAAACAATCCAGTGTCGATCGGGATCAGCTGGAGAAAATTTTCGACATGTCAGTTGAACACGGCCGGTTTGTCCTTCTTGATTGGTGAAGTTAACCTCTTTATAGGTCGTTGGATCAATAATTGACCCCAGCTTTTCACACCAGTCGACTTTTTCACTGAAGGTTAACAATTCATGGAATCTAAATTTTTGAGCCTTCCGAAAGGGCATCCCACAGAGGAGAAGGGCCGTTTCATTAGCGTAAATAATTTTCCCACTTTCCTCTAAAATAAAAAGTGGTTCTAATAAGGTGTCAAACTGGCTGTAGTCAAAACTCATCGGAAAGCCTCGTTCTTTTTTATTAAAAGGCTGAACTCTCGTGCGCTCGTCCAATCGGAATTCATATCTGGATTTTCAGAAATAGCACGCACCCGCCAGTAAAGTTTTCCAGAAGGTAATTTATTTTTAACTAAGAATCTAGGCTCAGTCGTTTGTATAGTAATAAGGGTCGAATCAAACGACGGGCTTGCGCTAATATCCAACTGATATACTTTGACGTCTTTGACTGATTTCCACTCAAGCCAAATAAAGACTTCTGTTTCCTGTTGCATAAAGACAGTGGTTTTATCAAAGGGCTCCATTAAACTAGGTAAAGCTAATGGGACCCGGTAAATATATTGAAATTTTTCTGGAGGGGAATAGCGCGAAATAGTCTTTCCAGCTTGATTCAAGGCAACGACCCTGACATGGAAAGTTCCTGGTTTTTCTAGAATGACAGGAACACTGGCTGTACTGACTTCTAACTTTTTTGAATTTGAAAAACGAGCGTCTTGATCTAGCTCTAAAAGGTATTTTTGTGCGCCGGGGACCGGGGTCCATGCCACTAGCATTTCCTTGCTTGGAGCAGGTAAGGTCTTATCGGTCCCATTGACGATCAAATCTTGCAATGGATTGATTTTTGGATCTAAGAAGGAAACGCTGATCGATCCCACTTCACCTGGAAGACTTGCGAGGCCACGGGGACTCATCGAGAAAACTCGGAAATAGCTAAGGCCAGGGGCATAATTTTTTAGATCAAATTGATTTGAATTAGAAGAATAAACTTTTGCATTTTGAAAGTCTTTTGTCCTTGCGACTTGAACTTTAAATTGCGCGATCCCATCTGGTTTTTCCCAAATAATGGTTGGGATCGCTTCAGATGAAGGGGACCTTTTTTCAGCCGTGGCAGGATTAAAAATAATCTTATTAGTCACAAGGCGTGGAGCCATCGGACGTTGTTCAAGACCGACGATCAGGTTGACTGGATGCGTATCGGACCAGGCACTGAACGCCTCAGCATTTTTTTCACCGCGAACCCGGATAAAATATTCTCCCGTCGGAAGTGAGGGGGATACAGCTTCTAGATTTTCAACAACCGTGTTCGCAAGAATATCTCTAAACTGTATATCTCGAGCTATTTGGTAATGGTAATTTTTTGAATCTTTCGTTTCTTGCCATTTTATTAGAAAACTTGATTTTAAGTTTTCTGGTAACGTATCGACGTTCATTTCGAACTGAAGTGACTGACCTTTAGCGGGTTCCAAAAGCACAGGTGCCTCAAGGCGGGCCACACTAAAAGTATTGGTCGCAGAAGTGTTAAGCTCTTGCCCTGAAACACTTAAGGCTTTGACTCGCCAAAAGAACTCTCCTTCGCCGCTGCGGAGGGGTACACCCGTCTTTTCTAGGGTGGTACGTCCATTCCAAACAATCTCTTTAAAAAAAGTGTCACGAGCGATTTCAATTTTAAACTGGGGCACTTTCTGGGAGGCTGACCAAGTGAAGGGAAGTTCGTCACCTTCTTTGATTTGCTTAAATCTACTTTTATCGGCCACCAACAATTTGATGGACGGGCGAGGGACTTCTTCTAATTTTTCCGCCAGTGAGACCGATTGATCTTTCTGCAAAACTTTTGTTTGGTTCTTTGATTTGATAGCTGCAGCGCCCTGCTGAAGCTTGACATCGAGCTGGCCGGATCTGGATTTATTAAGCTGAAGTATGGTTTTTTCATTAGTGGCCGATTTTTCACCCTTTAAATTGTACTCTTCTTTTCCAGCAGTCACTTTTAATTTTCCCTCTGGACTTAGTTGTCCTATAAAATCTCCATACTTAAGATCTAAAGTCATTTCACCATTTTGAAAGTTTAATGTGACTAAGGAATTTTCCTTTAAATTGATGACAGAGCCATCATTGAGTAAAATGGAAACTTCGGACCTTTCACCGGTAAAGATGCTGTCCTTTTGGTGGACATCGAATGCCTTTCCCGCAGTTTTCCAAGCAAAGGCAGAGGCATTCTTGAGCCGAACATCATTTTTGGTCAATGAGATACTGCCAATCTGTTGTTGAGTGCTTTCAGATTTGTCTTTAAAAAATAGCGAGTCGTCATACAGCAAGTATGAGAAAATTGCGATCACAAGGATCGCAAGGCTCAGAAATATTTTATCGCCACGATTCAAGAAATTCATATTATTTCCTAGGGTTAGGATCGGAATATTAACTGAAAAGGGTTACGGACCAAGGGCTAAGTAATCAGAGCCGGACTCCACTCTGATAGGGTTTTTAAGCATAATAAAGGCGTGAAGAAAACCGGACTTTCCCTACGTTACAAAATTCTGATCTTGCTGACGCTCATACCGTTGATCACCTTGTCAGTCTATTTGGTCCTGGCGTT
The DNA here is from genome assembly GCA_043747555.1 of Pseudobdellovibrionaceae bacterium. Classification (GTDB taxonomy): domain Bacteria; phylum Bdellovibrionota; class Bdellovibrionia; order Bdellovibrionales; family Bdellovibrionaceae; genus JAYWDA01. Next base: position 33,532 of record JAYTOY010000070.1, read on the forward strand.
GCGAATTTTTGAACAAGATAAAATTGCCTATGTCTTTGATTCGACTAGCAATATGTCGTCATCGATGGGCAATCAGGTAAAGACTCAGCTGAACTCCATCCTTTCGTCCTGTAAACCAATTTTTCAGGACTATCTCGACGAAAAGTCGTTTACAAAGCTCAGTGAAAATATTTTTCGAAATGAGTTTTTTCTGGACCTAGTGATTGTCTACAGATGGGATGGATTTGCAAAAAAGTACGAAAAGATGGCGCTGTTAGAAAAAGATCCACAAATGTTTGAAACTACCTACCAGCCTATTTCAGAGCAGATAAATCAATATTTGTTAGAAATGTACGGGCAAAATCGCTCCGTCAAAGTGCCTTTTCATGACGACCGCATGATGCTTTTAGAAAAATTTGTGGATCCCAAATCCAAAGAGACTTTGATCTTCGTCGTCGTCTCAAAACTTTCAGAAACAGCCGAGATTTTTCGTTCAGCCTTGTCACAAAGGTTGTACCTCGTTGCGGGAGAAGGGTCGATTTTTTTTGGCCCTGCCGACGAAAATGAAAAAAATATCAATAATGTTTTTACGGCCCCTTTTCTGACAGCAGGTGCGACAAAAATCTCTCAAGGTGCCCAAACGGGAAAGGATTCGTTGGGAAATGATATTCTGGCTTCATACTCAAGAGTGGGATTCGGCGATCTGATGGTCATTTCAACAGTTGATCGCGCTCATGCTTTATCGGCCATTCAGGTTTTGTTAAGGAAATCGCTGATCTTCTTTGTGATCTTAATTGCTATAACAGCCATAGTTAGTTTAATTGCGTCAGGCTCTATCACTCGGGCATTAACTTCGCTTTTTGATGCCACTCAAAAAGTTTCCGAAGGTGATTTCAATATTCGGGTGAAAGTGGATTCTTCCGATGAAGTGGGTGCCCTGGCCGCTAATTTTAACATCATGGCCGAAGAAGTTTCGCGATTGGTTCTGCAAACTGCAGAAAAAGCTCGAATGGAAAATGAACTTCAAACTGCTCGAACAGTTCAGGAAACTCTTTTTCCGGAAAATAATGGCAAAGTAGGGCCACTTTCAATTTCAGGTTTTTACGAGCCGGCCAGCGAGTGTGGTGGAGACTGGTGGCATTATTGTGAAGTGGGCGAAAAAAAGGTCTTCCTATGGATCGGAGATGCGACGGGCCATGGAGCCCCTGCAGCGTTGATCACCAGTGCAGCAAAGTCAGCCTCCACAATTATCGAAAGACTGAACATTTCACCGGCAAAAGCGATGGAGCTTTTGAATCGTGCGATTTATGATGTCTCAAAGGGTCGTATCATGATGACCTTTTTCTTGGCCTGTTACGATCCAAAGACGGGTGAAATGACCTACTCGAATGCTTCCCATGAAGCCCCTTACTTAATGAAAAAATCAGGCGATCAGCTGACAAAAAGCGACCTGATTCCCTTGAATGAAGTGAACAACCCAAGGCTAGGGCAGGGCAGGGACACAGTCTATGCGCAAACATCAGTCCGTTTAGAGCCGGGTGAAATGGTCTTTTTCTTTACAGATGGAATATCGGATATTCAAAACCCCGGGAATGAAGCTTGGGGCGAACGAAAATTTATTAGGGCTTTAGTCCAGGCCAATCATGATTTTCCGGGAACAACGGAGAGTGTTCAAAGATTTTCAAAGGCTTTCCAGGAACATCGTCAAGGGGCTCTTCTTATTGATGACGTGACGTTTTTTGTAGTGAAGAATGAAGGAATAGGCATCGAAGGGAATATTCATGGGTAAGCTTGACTTTAAAATTGATAAAAATTCCGGAAATTTGAACATCCACATGGCGGGTACGATTGATGAAGATGTTGATTTTTCACAGATGAATTTAGGTGAGGCGCAAGAGATCGACTTGGAATTATCAGGAGTTAAAAGTATTAATTCTTGTGGAATCCGCGAATGGATCAAATGGATGGCGACCAACAAAAATGCAAAAATTAAATTTAATCAGTGCCCCAAGGTGATTGTTGATCAAATCAATATGGTGGATGGCTTTTTGCCGCAAAATGGAAAAGTCAGTTCTTTCTTCGTTCCTTACTATAATGATGATTCGGGATCAGAGAAAAATATTTTGTTTCGATATGGGACAGAGTTCACTGAAGGCGATTTTAAGCCACCCGCAGAAATTAAGGATGATCAGGGAAATAAAATGGAAATGGACGTTATTGAATCTAAGTATTTTAAATTCATTAAGCGCTAAACCTAAGTCTGGGTTCGTGCTTATTGCCTTCAGATAACTTGCTGATTTCCCGATGCAATACCCGTGAGCGATGCAAAAGCAAATGTTCTACTTATTGGAAATGAACTCTCGTTAGGAGAGGCCATTAAAAACACCTTGATCAGCGATGGCTATCAAGTATTTCATATTTTGCATCCTGATGAAGCGCAAGAAATTTTAAATGCTCACCGTATTGATATCATGCTCGTCGACTGCATGTTGCCCAAACTGAGTGGAGTTGATTTTGTTGAGCAGCTCAGGAAAAATTTCCCCACCTTAAAATTCAAAATTATTTTAATGAGTGGCATCTACACTGATAAAAATTTTATTCAGGAAGCCACAAAGCGAACTCAGGCTGTTGCTTTTATTAAAAAAGAAATTCCTTTTGAACATGCGCAGGTCTTGGAGGCTATTCATAAAATCCCAAGTTCACGCCCTGCTGGGGAAGTCCCCATCAGGAAAGTTCTATATCAAATTTTTGAAAAAGAAAAAGTGACGACTCGAGAAAAACGAAAAATTATTGAATCATTAGATGATGTCAGTGGCTTTGACCTTCCATTTATTTATTCGTTACTGGTTGAAACAAAAAGTTCTGGTTACCTGAATATTTACTATCAAAGTGGCGCCGTTTCTGGGATCGCTTTTGCTACTGGTAACATTGTTGGTGTGGATGTTGAAGATCAAACCACCTACCTTGGAAATTTATTGATTCAAAGCGGATATGCAACTCCAAATGATGTGCAAAATGCCATCAAAGAAAAATCCAGCTTAAAATTGGGCCAAAAGTTGATTAAAGGAAATTTCCTAAGTCCCCATGCTTTTGATTTAGCTCTTTCTGAGCAAATGAACATTCGATTGTCGCGTACAATTGCAGATCATATGGTTAAAGTTAATTTTTCAAGCAGCGAGGTCGAAGTATCTTCTCCACACATCGACGCTGATCAACTTCTCAGTTTTTTACATGATTGGATTGTTTCTAAGCTTTCGGCCAACTGGTTAAAAACACTGTATATGATGTGGGCCGGTCACGCGATTGTAAAAACAGCTTTTTTTAGGACAGATCATCCAGCTTTGCAGATGTCCATGATCAAACAGTTAGATGGATTTATCACAGAAATCAATAAAGGCACTAATATCAATAAGCTTTTATCTGAGAAACGCTATAATGAATCAGGTCTGTACAAGGCGCTTCATTTTCTGTTGACCAAGGGTTTGATTGTGTTCAGTAATGCCGCGACCTTTGCAACGGCTGGGGATCAAATGGCAGCCGTTCGCAAAGTCGCAGCGGACTTTAAGGGACGATCTCCCATAGAAATTTTAAATTTATTAAATATCTCAAGGCAGGGACAGAGCTCAAAAGAATCTTTAATTCGAGATTTTGTGCAGGTGATAGGACCAGAGCCGTCCTCGCAAAATAAAGAATTACATCAGGAATGGATCGCTGTTCATAAACAGTATGAGCAAGCTATCCTTCGCATGGGCGATGCTAATTTGATGGAGCAAATGACCTTAGCCAACCAAACTCGGGAAGCCGAACAAAAGTTAAAAGCTACACAAATCGTCGAAGAAGTGAAGCAGCTGCTTTTGATGAATATGTTTACTAAGGCTTATGAAAAGCTGAATGAAGCCTTGAGACTTTCAAGCCAAGTACCACAGGTTCATATATTTTTAGCCTGGGCCAAGTTGGGTCAACATGAACCCAATAAAAAAATTGCGAACCTAAAGGATATTGAGTTTGACCTTATGCAAGTTCCAGCAGAAGAGCGTTACGATGTTTTTTTTCCTTATGTCACAGGCCTTTACCAAAAAGTTCGTGGGGATTTCAACTCAGCCAGTAAGTCTTTTAGTAAAGCAGTCGCTATCGACAGCACATTTATTCCTGCCCGTCGAGAAATCAGCGCTTTAGCCTCTGCGACAAAGAAACAAGATGTTCTTAATTTGGACTTAACAAAAATGGTTTCTGGATTTTTTCGTAAAAAAAGTTAGAAATTAATTAAGTATCCCACATCTAACACAAATTGATTGGTGGGTTCGACAGGCACTGGATTCCAAGTCAACATTCGATAATGGGGCCCAAAGGTCAGCCAACTTTTATGACTGATCGGTGTGTAAAAGATTGTCTCAAGCTCGATCCAGCTCACAAGCTTAAAGTTATTAGTATCCGTGGCATTGCCCGACAGGTACGAGAGCTTAGTTTGATACCACTGAATCCAGCGAGGGAAAAAATCAGGGGAGGCTCGGAAGTCCCAGATCGACAGACCAAACGCTGTGCTAGAGACATCCATTCCTTTTACAAAAGCCACAGGTAAACCCAGTCCCCAAGTACCGTCTTGCAAAGGAAGGCCAGGGTTAAAGCGATATAAAAGTTCTAGCCGAGTTTCGTCATATTGTGGAAAACCGGTTTTATTCGTTAAATGAATATTTTCGTCCACCTCTAAACCCCAATTAAATTCGCTAATAAATTTTTGTAGCCACCACTGAAGTTTTAAATTTCCAATTGCCACGCCTGAGGGCGATTGGTACTGGAGGCCACCTTGAAAAATATAAGGGCTGCCGCGATAGATATCATATCGAGCGACATAGTTTTTTGAATCAGCAGAGATATTTAGGTAGTGTGAACTATTGATGCCTTGAGGAAGATCGCGGAGCTCCCAGGTGAAAGAATTTTTGTTGCGGCTTCGTAATAAGTCCTTTGCATTGAGGGATCGTAAGCGAGTTCCTGTTGGGAATGTTCCCTGCAAGGTGATTGACGAAGAAAAAGTTTTATCAGGCGCAGCTCCAGCTAACAAAGGCCGTAAAATTTCTTTCGGAACATCGCCCTTAATAAAAAATTCTTGGCGCATAGGTATTCCACCGCCGCCCTTGAGGTAAATAACAGGACGATGAGTAGGAATTTCAATCTGCCAAAGATTTTCACCTAAAATCTTAACTTTGCTTGAATCGGCAGGCTCTGTTCCCGAAGCCGTCAAAATAAGAGTTTCACCATTTTCACTAAGCACTAAGTCTTTAAAATCAACTTCTTTGCGACGAGTTTCAATTTCAAGATAGGCTCCTGATTCAGCCGTCGACCTAAATAGGATATTTTGATTGATGTCATTGAGGACAACGATACCTTGTGGTCCAACGGGATTCCCATTTATTTCGACTGAGGCCTTTTTAGCAGTCGAGAGGCGATCTTTAACGATAATTTCTTTGTCGGCTGAAGAAACATAGAGTTCGCGGGAACAAAGGTATATTTTAGTCCTATCGGATGTCGCTGAAATGCAAAAATTGATAAAGGGCAAAGTCTTCATCGTGTTTAAAACTTCAGAGTCAACAAAGTCAGAGGTGAATTCCGCTAATTCAGCCCGAAGTTGAGTAAATTCAGTTGTTATGGGAGTGATCTTTATTTGTTTTTCAGTGATCGTATTTCTCCAAAGTGCCTTGCCATTATTGTTCATTAAGATAAGCTGGCCCTGAGATAACATCGCTGCTGGCCAAACGAATTTAATCCGATAGTTTTCGCTATTTCCCGATCGAATCAATTGAAAATTAAAAGTTGAAGAATCAATTAAGATATCGCCAATCCGAATTCGTTCAGCATCCATTAAAGTGTATTCGAATTTTTGTGGAAGAGCTTGGGCGCCATTTCTATCAGCTTGAAATACTAAATTTTTCGACTTCTGCGGCCCAGCCAGCGCAGAGATTGAAATTGTCCAAAAAATAAGAGCCAGTTTCATATTCATCTCGTGGTATTGTGAGAGGGAAATTCTAAATGATCAAGAAAGATCCTTATTTTAAAAGCTCCTCGTGGATTTGATCGAGACTGTAGCCATCGAGTATGGCTCTAATGACTTCTAAAGAAAGAGTCATTTTGGACATAAAGTCCTTATTCTGAGATACCACTAATCGGTGCGGGTGGCCGGACCAAGCTTTTTTTATTTTGTCATTCAAAGCGGTGGCTTGATTGAAAGATTCTGTTCGAATTGGATTGCTGGTGTCATAATAAGGGCGCGAAGCCGTGTCTAGGTGAATCACCCAACGATAACGAATCAGTTCTTTTTGCCGCGTTGTTTTCATGGTTTTAAAGAAGTGATTTTCTGATTTTGGCCAGTAGGCAATACTGTCCAACGAGCCTCGATCGCAGATCACAAGTTTTGCTTTAGGATGCTCAGCTTCAATCAGGCTTTCTAATTCTTTTTGGACATTATAAATGGCGTTCTGGGCGTGCAATAGGCCGGCCTGAGATTTAATTCTAGGAAATCCGCCGCGATACAAGATGCTGGCAGCCTCAGGGACGACAGCAACAATGGAACCCATTTCTTTTTGCAAGGCCTCAATCAGAGTTGTTTTTCCTCCAGAAGGGCCACCAGTAATCACGATTTTATGAGACATTATTTTGCATCATAGCGGTTTACAGCAAATAGCGCAAACGAAAGGCCATGCGAGATAATAAGCGGCGGACCCACGAAGCGGATTGGTAGATATTAATGTCAAAAGGGAGGGAGTTTTTTAAATCTATTTCCCACTGCTTTTGAATTTGCTCCATCGCCTTTGAATTATTAAGTACAACTTCCAATTCCAAGTCGTGAAAGACACTTCGGTAATTTAAATTTGTTGAACCAACTGTCACCCAATCATCGATCATCATGACTTTTGCGTGCAGGATAGACATTTGATATTCAAAAATATTAACGCCCGAGACCGATAGGTTATGGGCCAGCTCAAAAGCAGCGAACTTTACAAAAGGGACATCTGTCTGACCAGGGACCAGAATCTGGACAGAAACGCCTCGTTGCGCTGCTTTTTTTAACGCTTTAATCAGCGATCGGTGGGGTAAAAAATAGGCCGTTGTTAACCAAACTCGTTGTTCAGCATGACGAATGCGCCGAAGCAGGTCCCGGTTCAGGCGCCAACGTTCTTTCAATCCGGTGTTAAGGCGCACTAATGATTTTCTTGGATCATAATATTTTAAAATGGGTGATTTTTTTCGTAAGCGCAAATCGCCTAATTTATGGGCACGAATCCAGTCATAGTTAAAAGCTTGTGACATGATTTCAACCTCCGCCCCTTCAATCCCGACAGCGGTGTCGCGCCACGCTTTTAAACCTTGAGCTCTTCGTGAATGAACTTGGGTCCAATTCATACTTCCAACAAAAGCCCATCTTGAGTCGACAACCACCATTTTGCGATGATTGCGTCGGTTCAACTTACGGAGCAAGCGAATCAAGCTTAAGGCATAGGCTAAGAATATTTTGCGAGAGGCTCTCTGAGCAAAAGGAAAGGGCTCGTAAATTCTAAATTCAAGGTCGTTGCGCGAGCAAAAGCCAGCAAGATCAGGAATAGATTGATAAGAGCCAAAGCCATCAACAAGAATTTGAACCCTGACGCCGCGGGAGCGAGCTCGAACCAGCTCATCAAGAAGGACGCGAGTGACTGAATCAATGTTCAGGATATAAACTTCGACTTGAATGTGTTGCTGAGCATTGCGAAAAGTCTTCTGTAATTCAGAAAAATACAGATCACCCGTAGGGAAAACCTCGATGTTGGTCCAGTTTTTTTCAAGATATTCTGTTCGGGCCAACAATCACCTCAAAATTTGATGCAGAGGGTACAATGTATCAAATTGGTCGACATAAAAAAATGATTTTTGTTCAATAGAAGTCCATGAAAAATATTATATGCTTATTTGCCTTATTATTGCAGCCTCAAGTTTTTGCCGCGGACGTTGATTCAGCCGAAGCTAAAGCCACGGATCCTAAAATAACTGTCGTTTACTTTGGGAAAGGCACGGATCAAGAGTTCAATGAAAAAATAAAACCAACTTTTAATGAAAATTCACAGTGCAAAAACTGTGAGATCATTAACTTTACACCCTATGACTCGAATCAAAAGTACGATGAAAGTCAGTTGATGGATAAAGTCGCTCAGATTGAAAAAAAAGGACAAATTATTTTTTTCGACTGGAACGACAAAGCCACGACAAAGCTTGATGCCCTCATTCCAGAACTTCAAAAAATAAAAAGTCGCGGTCAAATTCTTGTGGCGTCGGCAGGGGCCCCTAGTTCGGCCGACAAATCATGCCCCCTTTACCAAACTCTTTTTGGTAAAGTCGATGATGCGATTATCGTTGGTGAGCTGATTCAAAACGATATTTTATGGCCAAAATGTTTTTTTGGACCTGAAATGCTGACGGCGGTACGCCCCCCCAGAGATCGCACGGGGCAGGGAATTGGACCTTTAATTTTTGTGGCCCGCTTTGCTGGACGATTTAATAAAAGAAAGCCCGAAGAATGGCCGGCCTATTTAAAATCCAAAAAAGCAAAAACTAAACGTATTTGGCCTGAAGTGGAAGAGTTCTTTCCGCGGTAAATAAGATTAATAGACTCGAATTATCTTCCTGGGAAAATAACCACTCGATCCAGATGTTTCTTTGGAATTTTTTGTTCGATAATGCGACGAGCCTCGTCCATCGAGTACCGTGACGAAATATGGATTAAAGCAATTTTTTCAGACTTAATATCATCAAGATGCGGAATAATTTCATCAAGGTGAGTGTGGCCCCAGTCCCGGGCTTGCTGGATCGTCTTTTTATCATCTAAATAGGTGCTTTCTAGAATTAAAACTTTTGAGTTTCGAATCCAATCCGGACCATTTAAGAATTCAATTTTGGTGTCGCCGGTGAATGTGACGAGTGGTTGATCGAAAACTTGATCAATAATTTCACCTGCAGACCGTGCCTTAATTATTTCTTCCCGCGAGGCACCAGTAAAATGGCTCGAAAGTTTGCGGGTCCGCTTAAAAAGTGTGTAACCGAAAGATTCCACCCGATGGAAAGTGGGAAAGGCCTTTATAAAATGGCCTGCATTAACTTCTATTTCTTCAAGGCCGACTCCGATAAAATTAAATTTGTATTGATGATCTTCAATTTGTTCCCAAAGCCTCATAATTTTGGTCAATGGTTCTACTAATGAGGGCGGCATAAAATATTCAGCAACAGGCATGCGGAATAAATTCTTCTGCGAAATGATGTAGGGAATTCCAGCCGCATGATCTAAGTGACCATGGCTAATAAAAAATTTTTTCATTGGAATTAGAAAGGGAAATCCCTGAGCCGTATCAAAAGCTAGATGAAGTTCTGGCATGCACAGGCTTGTGCGAATTCCTGACAACGACATTCCGTGAAATTGCAGATCATCGTATTTCCAAGGGCTCCCGACGTTCATCGTTTTTGATTTGTCGGCAAGCAGCGGGCGACCAGATCATGCCCCAGCCAGCGGACGGGTTCACCTGTCACCCACGAGTCGTGAAACATCGCGTATCCGCAGCCTTCAAAAACCACTTCGCTCAGTTCTGTGGTCATCAAATTTTTTTCATCTTTGTGCCAACTGGCCATTTTCTCTGACTGTGCCAGCATCAGTTCCATCTGTTCAACGCTACTAAACTGAGGCCACTTTTCAAATATGGTGTGTTCTACAGTTGACGGCGCTGCAAAATATTTTAAAAGGTCATTCGTCAAATCCGATAACTTAACATCGTCTTTAAGTAAGTTTTGACAATGGTCGATAACTTGCTTTGTACGCGGATTTTCGCCGGCCTCTTTTTTTAAAGCCGAAATTAAATTGTAAAGAAATACTTCAACGCCTTGAAAGATCGAGCTGGAATTCGTCAAAATTTCAGGACAGTTATAAACACAAGTATTAATTTTTTGTTGATGAAAGACCCGAGAGTAATCTTCAAGTTTCCGCTTAGCCCAGCCCTGCAAATAGGGGCTGTAAGTGGACCATTGATAGTGATCCTTTACTAAGACTTCAGTCCCATGGTAACCGTAGGCAATGTAGGACACTCGCCCACCGGACTTCTCGATTTTTGCTCGAAGGTCGCTGGAGAGTTCAACAAGGTCTTTAAATGTTTCAGCGGTCACTTCGTCAAAGTTCATTGAACACAAACGACCGATATCAGATTCCCAAAATTCTTTCGAACTTAAATGACGCTCGCCACGACCCTTAAAAGCGCGATTCATCAAGGGCATCACAATTTTAGCACGGGGCACGCCACCGGCCATGAGGTGAGCAAAAATAACATTGCGACCTGGTTCGATCAGCTTTGTAAGTTCCATCAGGTGCAGGCGAACGCGGTCTTTGAAGTCTTCAGAACCCTTTTTTCGGGACTCATCAATGCGTGAAAAATCAAGTTTTAAGTTTTTCCAGTCGGAAAGTTTAACCTCTTTAAGGGCCTCGACCGGAGTTCCACCTTTTGAATCGGGCTGCATGTCGAAGCCTGCTTCTAGGGGAATATTAATCAAAGGTGTTGGTTGTGAACTGAGTTCTTCCGTTGTGAGGGCTCGCAAGGAACCATCTTTTTCACGACGTCCAACAGTGCTTCGAATAATTTTTAAGCCCATTTTCTCAGCTTCTTCGACGAGGCCATTGGCGTAGCCTCTTTGAAAAAGTTCGCCAAAAAGAACAAGATAATCTCCAGCTTGATAGCCGCTCAGGGCGGGCTTCTGTTTAAGCGGAACCAACGGCGCAACAGGCATGAACTCCTCCGAAAACTTTATAAAACACGTTGACCAGGGGAGGGGTCAAGACCAAGTGAGCATTGACTCGGTTGGTAAGAATTTTACAATGATATTATGCGAGTCATCTCAATGGTTCCCTCTTGGACAGAGACTTTAATTGCAGCGGGCGTTAACGTCTGCGGCCGCACACGATTTTGTCTTTATCCTGTGGACAAGGTGAAAACTATTCCCATCGTTGGAGGAACTAAGGATATCGACTGGGAAAAAGTGGCAAGTCTACAGCCAGATTTACTGATTCTTGACCAAGAAGAAAATCCCAAGAGCATGGCCGATGAATCGCCTTATCCATGGATGGCAACGCATGTCCATGATCTTTCCAGTGCGGCCCGTGAAATGCGAAGGTTAGGCGAAACTTTTAAGAATCAAAAGATATTGGATTGGGCGGACCAGTGGGACCACCTTTTAGAGAAGCCCTGTGGCCCTTGGTCCATCGCAAATATTCCAGGGGAGATTCGACCTTTAGATAAAAATTCTTTTGAAATTCCAGGTCAGATTCTTTATGTGATCTGGAAAAAACCCTGGCTGGTGGTCAGTCCAAAAACATATATCGGATCGGTCCTTCAATTTCTTGGGGCGCCGCTGGCTGATCTTGGCACTTTAAAAAAATATCCTGAAATTTCAGAAGTTGATTTGAAAAAATATTATCTGATGTTTTCATCAGAGCCTTTTCCGTTTGAGAAGATCACAAAGGAACTTGCTGCCCAGGGTTTCGTGGGCAGCCTTGTTGATGGCGAAGGTTACAGTTGGTTTGGGATTCGAAGCCTTAATTTTTTGTTGAAGGCTCAGTGTAAATCCTTGGTGACCAAGGCTTAAATTGAAATGATTTTAGTAACTGTCTGTTGCTTTCATCACCGGTCATATCACTTAGTTTTGTCCCGCGTGGAAGCTGTATTTTAGTTTTTGTCATCATTTCAAAGTGATTGAACTGATCTTGTCCGCGCAAAGAAAGAAACAGGAATCGATTCATTGGATTCCCACTATCTTGAATTTCACCAGCCGTTGGATCTTGCTGAATCACATAAAAATTTTCTACTTTACGTAAGGGCTTCATATTCTTTGGACGTTCGCAAATCAGCAATCCACGATTAAGTATATTAAACACCTCTTGCGCAGGTTTTTTATGGTCTAGAAAATTATAAAAACTAAGTTTTGTGACATCCATTTTCTCGAAAAAGCCCACTTTTTGTAAAAATAATTCTGGGTTGATTCGAATTCGGTAACAGCTGTCATAGTCCAATAAATCAAACTGGGCCTGGCTTACTTGTTTTCTCAGTGGAAGTCCACTGGTCACGTTGATTGTATTAGACGAAGATTCAGCTGTTTGTTTTGTCCATGCTAAAGAGGTCTGCGCGCCTCCTCCGATAAAGAAAAAGTCTGGAACCTTAACACCAAAACTAGTTGAGGCCGTGTGGGAATGACTGTCAGTAAAAGTGTAAGATAAAGCAAAAGAATTCGAAACTGCCATATTTTCAAAGTGTCCCGAAATATACTTAAAATGATTAAACTTATTCACATGATAAACTTTTTCTCGGACCAAAAGTTTTTCGGCAACACCAGGCATTCGATCTGAACAATACAAAGGAACCGCACTTTTACCCCCAGAGCTAAGAGCTGGAGCGAGCAGTTCTGTCATGTAGTAAATGCAAATTCTTTTTGCTACGTCTGCGGAAATCTTATCTGCCCTGATGAGGCTTAGCGCTTGATCTTTTGTCAGGGATTTGGTGTCTTTAATAGATTTAGCAAGCAAAGCGCGGGGATCACGATGTTCAAAGCCAGACGTTGCATTATGAAAATACTTGTTAAGGTCAAGGGCAAGCAATCTTTCTAAATACTTAAGGCTTGAAGATGATGTCTCATCTGAGTTGATCAAGACTAAAGAAAGTTGTCGAGCATAGGTCGCTAAAGAACTTTGATCAGAGATCACCTTGAGTTCATCCTTTTGCTTTTGTTCACCGACTGCGATCATCATGTCTAAAGTTTTTTTGCGTTCTGCCAAAGTCTGATTGAACTGCTTCTGAAATTCTGTCTTTCCTGCCATAACGGCTTCCAGGATCACGCGCTGATTATCGACAAGATTGGCTCTGGTGTTTTCTCCCATCAGGATTATTTTTGCCTCGTAAATAATCGGTAAAAGTCGTGCATTTAAGTCCACTGTGCCTTGAAAATCTTGCTGACTGTTGCCATTCTTAGGAATCCATGACTTCAAGTCAGTGGATAATGTCACTTTCTCAGAGTTGACGGGCAGAATTTGAACTAAAAGGCGATTCCTGTTTCCTAAATCAACTGGATTTCTAAAATTATAGGTCAAGGGGCTGATCGTGATATGCCCAGCCCGAGACTGAACGATACTTGAATGACTGCTGATAAAACGAGGGTTAATACTCATATCAGGATTTTCAGTAAGAACAGATTTTACTAAGTACAGACCATCACGAAGGCGTTCATTGCCATCACGCGGACCCCGCAAATTCGAGTTGTTCACAAGAGTTAAATCCAAATCCATTTGTAATTCACGCTTAACGACCAAATTCAGATTGGAATCAATATCATGCTTTAAGCTCATTAAGTTATACTGAAATGAATTGATAAAAATATAGCTGGGTTTTTCAATTTCTTTTTTACCGTCACACTCATGGCCGATCAGATCTCTGAACTTAAGTTCATCGACACCAATTTCGTAGGTGGTCAGCCAAGGATTTACAAAGACGTTGATTTTGCGATTGATGCCTAAGTCCGGACTTTTGAGCTCAACAAAACCCTTTACGTATTTTTGACAGGCATAAGTATCCACGATCATTTCTTCGGGCCAGGTCACGCAACCATCCATCTGAGTGACTAAAGATGATATTGTTTTTGCGGGCTGACTCTCAGAAGTTCTAAATGGCGTGACTTCGATCGCGCGCCCCCGGATAGGTTCGTGGTTGATCGGCTGGGCAAGGCAAGCCTGCGCTTGATATTTTAATGTTCTTCGGTGAGCCGAATCTTCATCAATCCGTGCTCCAGAAAATGTGAGGGCGGCAATCGCAACCTGATTTTTCCCATTAAAATCTTCTTTTTCTCCACGCTTCATGGCATCAGACGAAACACTTGATGAATCCTTTTTTGGGGCGACTTCCGCCTCCGTGTTGATCGGATATTTTCCTGCAATGAACTGTTCGACTGAAAAATGTGGATTTTTTTGAACTAAAGAACTAAGAAGTAAAAATCCGCCGCTGCTGACCGAGCGATAATCACCTAAATAAAAAACCCCTTCGAAGGGAGCAAGGTCTGACAAAGCTTGCATTGGTGTTAGCTGAATTCCTAGGTAAAGATGACCCCAGTAAGGAGCTTCAAAATTAAAATGTGCGCCAAGGGCAATCACTTTATTATCTATTTGCAGGTCAGAATAATCTTTAGAGGCTAAGACTTTTCTTTCAATTTTACCATTTTCTAGAACAACATGAATCAGTTGCATCTTGCCCTTCATTTGACCACTGGTCAGGTCAGAAAAGGTTTGTTCGCCGGTCATGCGACTAAGCTTTACTTGCGGCGTTGCTTGGAAATCATAATTGATTTCAAAACCTTTGCCCGTGATGCGATCTTCAGTCGAGGCCAGGCGGATCATACTAAGCCATAGTTGTGATGGAGTTTTTTTCTGTGACAATGAATTTCCTAGCAGCGAAGCCTTTACATCATCAGCATTATTGATCAGAAGTTCCGGTGAAACTGTGCTTTTAACAAGATCGATCGCATCCTTTGGCTTTGCTTCACCGTGTGACCATGGATCAATAGCAAAATGAACAGGGCGAACACCAAAGTGGGGCCCTAAGCCTTTGATGGTTCGAGCGATCTTTAAATATTTGGATTGAGCGAGGTAATTATAGTTGACTGTTTCAGACCAAAACAAACAGCCGTTCACATCCGTCGATAAATCTTGCTCGATTTCAACAATTTGGAACTTGTGACCAATCATAGGTTTATTTTGTCGCAAGTCGGTCAAACAAACTTTGTAATCATAAGTATTCGCGCTTGGAAGGCCCGTCTTTTTATTGATGGAAATTGAATTTACTTTTCCTTCAAAAGAGCTCACGGCAAATGTAGATCCGTCACTATCACGAGCCTCTTTAGGCTCGGGGAGGTTGCATCCGCTAAGGACTAAGGCAACAGAGAATGAAACAAGTAGCACCGATAATTTGGTGGAATTAGATGGATTCATAATCTGTCTCCAGTCGAATTTCGAAACCTCGGATACGAGATTGCGATGGGTCTGCAAAAAGAACTTGGGCCTCTGAATATAAAGCGCTGACCGCAAATTTTTGCTTTTTTAAATGCCATTTTGCCATGGCTGTGTAGCCAACACGATTCGTGCGGAAATTTTGGTAGTTTGAATAGAAGGCCGGCGCGGTGTCGGGGTCGACGTGAAAGTATCGTCCGCCGAATTCAAGATCATGCCGCGAACTCATCAGGTATCGCAGGCCGGTAGAAGCGGAATACCCAGTGTTTAAATTTGCCGGAGCCGACTGATTCTGAGCGGCCGTCGCACTAATAAGTAAATCCACCCTTGAAGCGATGGGAAGGTGCCAGTCTGTCGAGGCTTCGAAACCTTGATACTTATAGTTAAAAGCCCATTGATTGTCAGTTAATCGCGTCGTTGTATTGCCAATCAAAGAGCTCGCTTCAGCCACTTCACTAGGAAGATTTTGATATGAAAAATATCCAATGCGGTTTCTAGAATACAAATAACTTTTGGGCTGCCAATGAACCTGCATCTGAGCCGCATTTTTTACTGGCACAGATTCAACTTGATTGGTCCCCGTTTTCAGCGAATTTGAAGAGGGGATTGAAGACTCTGCCACCCAACGTAAATCCCAATTGCTAAAAGAATTTTTTAAAGTGATGCGAGCACCAGGAAATGGCAGTTCATCAGCCACCAGGTAAGAGTGAAGCTCTGCTTGATTTAAAGCTCCGGCTGAAAACCAAATATAACTTGTCGGCAACCATTGGACGGCGGCTTTTCGAAGTCCTAAGCTATTTGAAGGGGCATTAGCTCCATCTAAAGCTTGCAGTCGGCCCGTTTGAAATTTAATGGAAGGCTCTAGATCAAAAGAAACTTGGTCGCTCAGCCAATACTTAGATTCAAGGTTTAATTTCGATTCAAACAATTGTTGGTTTGATATTTGACGGCTGGTGGTAGTGCCTTCGCTAAGGCTGCTGCCAGAGGCTTTGAATTGCCATTTTAAATCCAAAGCGTGTTGCGAAGAATCGTCGAAGCGATTTCGTGTGGCCCACTGTGAACGGGTTTCTGTATTATTTTGGGCTTGCGCCGAAAAAATCGGAAGACCGATCAAAAACATAAAGAACGAGATCGATCCCGTAAAAAATGCCTTTTTTAAAATCCGAGGCTTTTTCAGCCACATAATGACCACCCTTATACCTATTGGTACTTCAAAAGCCGTGCTCAAAAGAGCAGGCCTAAGTCCTTGATCGCAGAGGAGTGAATGAAGGGCTCTTTAACACTGTGACAAATTGGGCGAACAGGGGTGAGCAGGTTAGGTTTTAGTGTCTCAATTTGAGGCTATATTCGGAGCTGGGATTCAATAAATCTCTGAACAATCTTTTGGGTGCTGCCAGTGCGGGCTTTGACTTCAGCCGAAAGGTTAGAGCGGTTCGCTGGGCTGAGGGCCACGCTGAATTGCCAAAACACCTCAAGGTCTTCTGGTGATTCCACCTTGTGAACGAAGGCCTGCTTTTGGAATTCTAGGGCTTCGCGATTGTTTTGATGGAAGGGACCGACACTGACCGTCAGGCCACTGGCTAGGGGTTCCATCACCGAATGAACTTGTTTGCGAAAACTTCCGCCGACAAAAGCAGCCGTACCCCAGGTGTAAAGTTCGGCTAAGATACCGATTTGGTCGACAATAAGTACATCGGCGGTCCATGGTTTATTTTCAGAATAAAGTTGGCAGTCAATATTTTCAGATTTTAAAAAACTTGTTATTTTCAGCAAACGATCCGAAGAAATTTCATGGGGCGCGAGAAGTAGTTTTACAGAATTCTTCAAGCGGTTTTGTGCAAACCAAGAAAATAAAACGATCTCATCTTCGGGCCAAGTTGATCCAGCCACAAGTATTTTAAAATCAGAAGTTGGTCTTGAATTTTCATTAACGTGTTGCGGATTTTCTAATCGATAAAAAACCTGGTCGTATCGGGTATCCCCAATGACTATAGATTTTTGAAAATCGCAATCTTGCAGTTGCTTTTGGTCCTCTCCAGAAACCACTAATATTTGTGTCAGTTGATTCAAAGTCCAAATTGTTAGAAACTTTGTTAAGCCTTTCAATCGCGAGCTATTTTTTGCAAATGTTGCAGAAAATAAAGTTGAAGGAATTTTTTTAAGTTTTAATTGGTAGGAAATTTCTGGCCAAACATCAGTGCGTGCAAAATAGACGGCACGGGGTCGGACTCGATCAAGGAAATTTTGACAAGCCTTGATTGAATCCCAAGGTGACGGGCCCCAAGCATCAACGTCGGTCATCTTTACAAGAATTTTTTTTGCAGACGGGGAGGAATAGGTAACTACGATCGGAATTTTTGGAAACTGCTTTTTAAACTCTCGAATTAAGGGACGTGCATATTCAATTTCTCCACTGGCGGCGTGAATCCAAATCGGAGATTCGAGCGGTATCACCGAATTTTTAATAAATGCCCACTGATTTTTTAGTCGCTCTTCAGTAATAATTTTCAATTTTCCACGAAGAAATGGCTTTACCAAAAACAAGATCAAGGTCGCAAAAGGCACCAAAAAACGGCGGTAGAAAAAAAATAAAATAGAACCTATCATGCTGGATCCAAAATTTTTAATAACTCAGCTTGAACCTGCGAAGGCAAAATATCCTTTAAACATTTTTGAAATTCAGAATTTACGCAAGGACCCTGACCATGCTTACTGCAGGGACGGCAGGCTAAATCAATTTGAAGAATTTTGGTCGTCGGCCTTGACGGAAAACCAAAAGGGGCTGGTCCCATAAGTGCAATTGTTGGGCAGCCCAACTGTTCGCCGACATGTAATAAGCCAGTGTCATTGCTGACCAAGGCTTTTGCATTGCAAATAATAGCAGCACTTTGTCGCAAGGAAGTTTTACCAGCTAAATTAAAGACTCGCTCAGGAGCTGGCCCCACTAGTTTTTCTAAGAAAGTATCTTGCCCGCCTCCGAGCAGAACGAAATTTTTTAACGGAAAACTGTCAATCAAATCTTGCCAATATTCTATGGGCCACCGTTTTAACTCAAACGCTGCCGATGGTGCCAAAGCAATAAAACTTTCGGGCAAGCCAATTTTTCCTTGCTGAATTTCTGATGGGTTCAAAAAAAATTGTGGAACGGCGGGCAGCTTTGACGAAATTCCCCAAGCTTTAAGGGGCTCAAGAAGATCTCGTTGACCCGAAAAAGGCTGCTGAAAGGTATTGATTCGAAATTTAAAAAGCAGCAGCCTTTTCCACCTTCGGATAGACCTTCGCAAAAGCTGAGGCCGTTGTCCGATCCAAGGAAACCTTAAAAATAAGGTCAAAATATGGGATCGCAAATTATTATGGGCATCGTAAACACGAGTAAACTGTTCATTTCGCAAGGTCTTAGCCAAGCCAATCA
Organism: Pseudobdellovibrionaceae bacterium; assembly: GCA_043747555.1. Classification (GTDB taxonomy): domain Bacteria; phylum Bdellovibrionota; class Bdellovibrionia; order Bdellovibrionales; family Bdellovibrionaceae; genus JAYWDA01. The sequence continues at coordinate 51,966 of JAYTOY010000070.1, forward strand.
GGCCCCTGAAACCCAGGTTTCTTGCGAATATCCAAACCCGGTCAATACTGGGATGGTTTTTAAGCAAAGGCGCCATGTCTTCGCGAGTGACCCAATGCACTTCGCAATCTGAAAAATGATGTTTTAAAACAGAGGCTACACTCAGGCATTGAGTGACATCTCCGAAGCTAGAAAAGCGAATGATCAGAACCTTTTTCTTAAACATGAGGTTCAAGGCTAACAAAAGCTGTGATCAGGGTCAAAATATACAGCCCATTTAGCAGCTATCTTAATAATTTTCTTAAGCTTTATTGCTCTGAAATGAATTCTTTGATAAGTCGTTTATCGAAGGCCTGGCGAACCTATCGACAATAACAGGAAATTTGCCAAACTTTGTCGCTTAAAACCCTTGGGTAACACTTTATGAACTTAGAGGACGGCACGGGCCTTGTACTAAAAGAATGTTGATGCGACACATTTTGACCGCCCTTTTACTTTTATGGCCTTCTTGCTTTGTCTATGCTCAAAGCTCGGCCACGATTTCGGCAACGTCAAAAAATACCTTTTTGCCGAAGATGCGGCTTTGGAATGACTCATTTATTTCTAGCGATTATGAAGCCACCAATTCAAAAAATTTTGGATTCCTAGGGGCCTCTCTGATGACTCCGAAGGAGTCGACTTGGCTGGTTAAGATGGATATTGATACGGCTTTTGCCTTCAATGCTCCACTGCTCAGTTATTTGAATTTCAAAGACAGCTATTTTGATGTGACTTTCGGAGATATCAGCGCTGGGCCGATTCCTAGATTACAAGTCGGACGCAAGCGTTCTGACTGGAGCCAAGCCGATCAACGTTGGAATTTAGGTGCCTGGGAACCAGTTTTTAAATGGAACCCACTGACTCCCGAGCGTCAGGGGCTGACAGGTTTATTTTTGCTTCTACCTTTTGAAAACATCGAACTTGAGCTGATGGGTTCGCCCTTTTATCTTCCGACACAAGGACCCAATTTTCGCGTTTCTGAAAATGGCGAATTTGAAAAGGGCTCACCGTACTTTATTCCGCCGGCAGATTCAGTTCATATTTTTTCTCAAACTTCAAAAGTTGAATATAATTTAGAAAAGCCCAACGAATCACAAGTTGTTTTACAGCGATCCTATGCCACTCGACTTCGCCTGAAGACAGACTCTTTTTTTGCACAAGGAAGTTATGCTTTTAAGCCGATGAATGAGCTTCCTTTGGCCTACAACGGCTTGTTAGATATTGCTCGTGATCGTGGTGTTGTCGACATCATTACGTCTGTTCAGTATCACGAAGTGACTGGTGCTGATTTAGAATGGCATACGAAAACTTTTAAATTAGGTCTCAGTAGCTTTCGCGACAGACCTTTTGGAAAAGCTGAATTTCCTAATGAACAAAAATGGACAAGGCCCGTTTATAAGGAAGCGTTTGCGACCAGTCCTTATTTAGATTTAAATTTTGCGGCAGGTTGGGTGGCCAAAACTCAATACATTTTGATCACCGGAGGCGAAGTAGAAGAAATTGGTCCTTTAGCGAATCCCACCCGAGCCTCAATCACCCGAAGATATCCTTTCACCCAAGCGCAAAGCCTTGAGGTCGAATATCAGGGTCGTCAAATTTTACGTCGCCCATGGCAGAGCAGTCTTAATTATACGGTCAGCACAAAAAATCAATTCGATATGATTCGATGGCGTGGAAGCGTTCAGCTGAATAAAATGTGGAATATTTTTTCTGAGACTCTTGTTGTTCGGGCGCAAAGCGTGACAAAAGACAATCAAAATGATATTTCACAGTTTGAAAATCATGATCGCCTATTAGCCGGGGTGTCGTATGTTTTCTAAAAAAAATCTGATCTTGCTGCTATTTTTGTTTCTGTTTTCATGCAGTGATTTTTTGCGCGGTCCTAAACACGAACCGGAAACTTTGGATCTTCCCACAGGCGCGTTGTCATGCCTACAAAAGCTTCCGGAAAACTTTGCAAAAATGGAAAATGGAAATGCGGTGGCGTCAGAGATTGAAACCGATTTCCGCTGTTTGGAAGCCTCGTTAATTTACTTTCAAGAAAGAACTGTAGGCACTTATAAAGAAGCGTACACACCAGAAGATTTTCGCCGGTTTTTTGGCAAATACTTTTTAACTAAGAATAATATTTCAAAAGGATTTGCCGATCAGCTGGTGCTTTTAAAAGCGGCTGTCATTGGTGGCTCCCCTGATCTAGTTTCAAAAGTTGAAGTCACACAGTTAGCAAGCTTTATAGGTGTTTTACGAGAACAACTAATTCCACTGCTGCCATTTTTAAAGGTGCTGATGCAAAAAGCGCCTACGGCGGACCAAGGGCAAATTGACGAAGCCATCATCTTTCTTAAGCGGGCCGGGCAGGCCTTGCTAAAAGCTTCGCAGTTGCATAAATCGGAGTACACCTTCGATGACCTGCACAAATTGGCCGTCGAAGTTGGATCATTTATAGGGCTTCAAAGCCATCCTGAAGTGACAGTTGATTTTCAAAAATATTGGCCCTTATTTGAAAGCGTAAAGATAGTTTTAATGGGCGAGCAGGCCAGTTTAAAAAGTCCCTTAGACTGGGTCGACGCCATGAATTCTTTTGCAGATCTTTATAATCTTGCTTTGCAGAAATATTATTTGCTGCAGGGGTTTCGCTTCGACTCAATTTCTGATCTAGATAAAATCGGGAACTCTTTAGAAAACTTTTTAGTCTTGCTGCAAAATTCAAATCAATTAAAAAATCATAATTTTATTCCGTGCCGTCAGGTGGATGTCATGATTGACCAACTGTATGGGTCAGATTTGATCAGCTCTGCGATCTCAAGTTCTACTTTAAAAGAAACATACAGGACTATTTTGGGCAGAATGACCTCTGGAATTCGATTTCAGTCGGCCAATGAAGTGATTAATCTGACTCAAGATCATGTCCATTATTTGCTGCGGGAAGTTCGTATCTGGCGCAGTCTGCAAGGGTGGATCAACACCCTATCGACCAATTCTTTAAAAAAGCTACCATGGAGTTTAGTTAAAAATAGCTTTAGCTCTTATGCCAGTTTGCACCTGGGACACCTTCAAATAAATTCGGTCCAAATAAAGTCTGTTCCGGCGGCACAAAAAGAAGAATTACAAGAGGCCATGAATGATTTTATGGGTTTACTGAATCAAAAACGGCCCGTTAAATTCAATGAAAAAGGACGCTTTATTTTGCAATACGATACAACAGTTGGAGGCGTGACGTGGACGTCATTAAGTCTTTCAAACATGACTTATATGTTCACCCGTTTGATGTTGCGCGGTTACAGTGAATTCAGTCAACCCACTAAGAAAGTGATGATTTCAGAGCGGGAATTTGTTCGTTGGTACGATGACTTTAGAAAAATTGGCCTTGAGCTAAAGGCCTTTGATCCGCGTCCTGGTCAAACAAATTCGGGAAGTCGAAGTGCGAAAGAAGCTAACTTTTTTATGCTGAGTTCGAATGGTGACAAAGAAATCGATTTTAATGAGCTTTATGAATATATATCGATCCTAGTTTCTGCAGGGCTTCGATCTGTCGAGGAAGCCCGGGCGATTGCGACACTAGAGAATTGCTTAGATCTTGATTCAAAAGACTATTTTGGCCGCCCTTTATTGGATGAGTTCAAATTGCCATTTATTAAGGAAAAAGAATTTAAAGTGGCCATGACAAAACATCGGGCTTCGCTTTTTAGTAATTTGCCATATCTTGTCGACTATTTCCAAAAGCATCCCGAGCGCTGGAGCGATTTTTATGATCGACTTTTAGATGCAGCCAGATTGAAGCCAGCTGGTTCTGGCCATATTGATCACGGCGACCTGAGGGTTTTTTTGATGATGATTCATTATCAAGAATCCTTGTTACTTGCATTTGATAAAGACCGAGACGGACTCTTATCAATTCCAGAGCTTGAAAAAGCAGTGCCGCGATTTTTGAATTTCCTTAAAGATTTAAAAATTCCGATTCCGTGGTTTTTGCAATCGGCGGATGAATGGCTTTTAAAGCATGGCTTTATTTATTTGGCCATTGAAGGTCATCAGCCCGAAGGCTCTGACTGGATTAGCTACATTTGGGATCGCTTCAAAAATCCTTTGCTAGGCCAGGAAGCGCGAGTTGATCGGGTCGGTGTTGCCCAGGTCTTTCGTAATCTTAAACAAGAGTTGAAAAAGCCTTAAAGTTCAGGCTTAATCGACCAGTGATTTGGCCTTACCTTATTCTTGCCTACCTCAGTCTTATTGTTTACGGCCTTTCAGATAATATCCGGGGCCCTCTTTTTCCTGAATTGATTCAGCATTTTGGCGTGAGCAATACTTTGGGCTCTTGGTTTTATGGGGTCGCATCAATATTCAGCTTTATCGGAGCTTGGTTGTGCCTTCAGACTTTAAAAAAATTGGATCGAATCCAAAATCTATATTCAGCTTTGACAGTTCTTTTTGTAGGATTAGTCGGTCTTGGATTCAGCCAAAATTATTATCATCTTCTGCTGGCTTCGGCCATCCTGGGTTTAGGCTTAGGGCAAACAACAGTTATATTTAATTTGCTGGCGACAGTAGGGACGTCTCCAAAGTATAGGAAACAAGCCATTTCTGGGTTGCATAGCATGTATGCTCTTTCAAGTTTTTTGGCGCCACTGGTTGTAGCTGGGATTTTCAGGTTGGGCGGCACCTGGTCGCAATGTTTCTTTTTCGCAGCCGGGCTTTGCGGAATTTTAATCATCGTAGGCGCGCTATCATATCGAAAAGAAAATTTACAGGCCGAAAATGAGATCGCCAATTTGTCGGCTGAAAAAAAGGTTGAAAAAACTAATTCAGAAAAAAGACCCCAAGGCATCTACGTTTTAGCAGCTGCTTTCGGATTTTATGTTGTGGCAGAAATACTTTTGAGTTCAAGACTGGCGCTTTACTTGCGCCTAGAAAAAAACTTTGATCTTGAAAAATCCAGTTTTTATTTAACTGGTTTTTTTCTTTGCTTATTAACCAGTCGAATTGTTCTTAGCATTTGGCCTTTGAAGCGTTCTGTCTATTCTCAGTTATTGGCATCTTTAGTGATTAGTTTTATTGCGATCCTAATGGGGCTGTATGTCCATGAAGGATTTTTTATTTTTGCGGGCCTGACGATGGGTCCGTTTTACGCTTTAAGTGTGATTTATGTTTCTGAGGAGTTTCCCCGGTTTTTAAATCAAGCCATGGCTTTGTCGATGGCTTTGCAGTCGTTAATGGTTGTGATCATGCATGTGACATCCGGGTGGATGACCGATCAGTGGGGAATTTCTTGGGCGATGTTAGCAGGGCCGGCCTGTTTAGCGCTGTCAATGGCACTTTTATGGGGTTTCCCCAGATGGAAAAAGCAATGGTAAAGTCAGTCGAAAAAGCATTGATTGTTTGTACGCCCGGAATGGAAAAAGAACTTTTGGCAGAACTGAAAGAAGTTTGGCCCTATTTGCTCTCTCCGCAAGCGCAAACTCAAAGTGAAGCCTTACCAGAAATCGTCGTCATTCATGGCGGGATTGAGATTCCCTGTGATTTTTTTCGAGCCGTGCAATTTAATTTTTTTATGAAAACGGCCACACGCATTCTTTGGCGCATCAGTGAATTCAAATGCCGCGATCTGAATAAACTTTATGATAACTTGAAACGCGTACCTTGGGGTCAATGGTTAAAGACATCCCAAATTGACTGGCATGTTTCTGCTTCGGGCACGCGAATGAATCATCAAAAGCGCATCAAAGAAATTTTAAATAAGGTGATTGCTGAATGTAAAATGCCAGCGGGGCAGGGTCCCGTTGATATTTATTTTAGAAATCATGATGACATCATCACGATCAGTATCGACCTCAGCGGCGAGGCTTTGTACAAACGAAGTCTTCAGAAAAAAGTTGGTGAGGCGCCTTTCCGTGAAAGCTGGGCTCATTTTATTTTGCGCCGAATGATGAAGGGCCACTCGGGTTCGTCTCTTTCAGGGATCCATTTGGTCGACCCTTTTATGGGTTCAGGCACTTTTTTATTAGAAGCGGCCACGTTCAGAGCGCCTAATTTTTCGAGGGCTTTTGCGTTTCAAAATTTAGTGCAAGCTCCAAAGCTCTTTAAGTCCGCCACTTTTTCTTTAAATTATAAATGGTCTGCGCATCCAACTTTTAGTGATCTTTATGGTTTTGATACCAACCCAGAAATGGTCCTATTGGCCAAAGAAAATTTCGAGATTGATCAGGCCCAGTTTCGCCTTAAGCAAGAGGAACTAAAAGTCGCAGTCGGGGATGCTTTTAAGCCTGAAAAGGCTATTCCAGCGCCTGTGTGGCTGGTCGCAAACCCTCCTTGGGGAGCAAGGCTTCCACAAGACATGAAGTTTGAGGCCTTAGCGACAAACCTTGTCAAAGTTTGGAAGCCTGCTAAGATGGCATTGATTTTACCTACGAAGTCTTTAAATCCTGGATGCATTTCCGAGACTTATAAAGTTTCTGAAAATATCAGTTTAATTTTAGGTGGTCAGACTGTCGATCTTTTGATCTTTCAATGTAAAGAGTAGCTGACAATTAAGGGCTTTCTCGACATCGAGGGGGCTGTAGGTTAAACCTAACCTTAATGAAGCGTTTAATGATCTCTTTATTAGCACTGTGTTTTTTCTCCTCCTGTGAGCCTCGCGATGTGCGGCTATTGCAAGACTCTGAACGCGGAAAAAAAGGCGTCAACTCCAGAGCCGATCAAGAGGTATTTTTTGGAGATACCTCTGCGGCTATTTTTGCTCTTGAAAAGCAAATTGAAATTATTAATGCACTTGAAATGACTTTGCATCCAGAGTTTGCTGGTGAAATCGGATACGCTGTTAAAGATGACCGAAATTCTGGTCGAAAAAATACTCCGCCTGTATTAAATTTTTACCAGCGCCAAAATACGATTCTTGAAAAAGGACGACAAGACAGTGTTCTTAGCTGGCAGGCTTCTGCGTCCATGGAGCCTCTAAAATTAGAGGGTGTCGGTAGTGTCGCTTTGTATTCTGAGTTGCCAGGACCAGCGAATATCAACGCGAAAGTCGAACAGGAATTGGTTGAAATCACAACCGACGAGGACAATCAAAATCTATATCATATCGAAATTAAAATGATGAAAATATCTATTTCAAAGGAACTGCCGAAGCCCTATTTAACGGAAGTGATGATCTCCTCTCAGATAACTGTCCGTCGCGACGAAACAGCGGTCGGACTTCCAGCGCGATACACGATGACAAAATCTAGTTTCAGCATAAGTAATAATAAAGGGCGAAATGCCGTTCCATCACGGACTTTAAATCTAAGCGTGTCGGAAAACTTTTCTGTGCATTTAGGAATTTGTCCCTACGCTGTCGGATCATTAAGTCTGATGAATAGCGAAAATAAAAAAGATAAGGACTTAGTTCAGTTGAAAGAAGATTCTTTGATCAACTTAAGCACGATGGCGGAAGAAAAGCTGATTCCTTGCACGGAAACTACGATTCGGCCGTTGATTGATCTTTCAAGAATCTTACGAATGTAAGGAAAGACTAGGATGATGGGCGCGCCTCTTAAAAATATTATTTTAATTTTCTTGCTGATAAGCTCTGCGGCTTCAGCTCAGGAGAGCGCCCAATCTACGGATTCAGTGACGGCAGCGGGTCCCAGTGCGGCCGATGAAACAGCGGCCCAGAAAACTGAAAATCCTGCAACGCCCTCCATTCCAATGATCAAAAATTACGCGACTCGGGATCTGATCAGTGCCGAGAAGCAAATCTATAAGTTTTCGTTTTTTAGCCTCGCCGGAGGCAGAGCTGTGGATACTAATCGGGGGGGCACGAGCGTCGGTGTTTATAATTATATTGGTGTGAGTAAAAAAATTGACGCTAATGACCAGATAGGATTTCGCTACGTTTTTTATTATGATTCCGCGGGGTATAAATTTAATCCCTCAAAATTGAGGGAAGATTACGTGGGACACCAAACCGAAACCGGAGATCCCTATTTTAGTTATTCAAGATATTCTATTGCAAAGTTTTCTGATTGGAATCTTTCTGGAAGTGGTCGGATTTATTTGCCGCTATCGCGATTTTCGCAAGCGACAAAGCTTGTCACCCAACTTAGATCAGAATTGTTTTTTGATCGGCCTTTATTTAAATTTTCGAACTTTAATATCAGTAATAAAACAGATTATTATGTTCAAACTCAAAAAGCTTATTTAGATGGCGATGCCGCCCGGCGCGATGATGGGACGTTTCCTTCCTCGGCGGTCAAGGGCACTAAGCAGTGGAACACTGAGAACTATATTGAAATAGACGCCAACCTTTCAAAAAAAATTTCGCTAAAGCCCCGGTTGGGATTTGAAGACAGCTGGTATTATGGTTCAGCAGCAGAAAATATCGAGCCTCGTCATGACACGGATTTTAAATCACAGCTGGGCTTAGATTACCGAGCTGCTAAATCATTAAGCTTCAGCGTTTCGATGGAAAATCGGACCGCTTTATTGAACAGAAAAGATGCAGTGGCCTTAGGCCGTCCTGAAGATAATCGCTGGATTTTTATTACTTACGCTAGTTATTAAAAGCTTGAATTCAAATCGAATTCGGCAAGGCCCTTGTGAAGGGCATCATCAGACAATTTAAAATGATATTTTTGATCAGCTTCAAAGGACAGTTCTTGAGCCCAAAGGGCCCAGCGCTCGCGCAAGCCCTGTTTAAAGTTATAATTTGAGCCGTACATCGTGTCGCCTAAAATTGGATTTCCTAAAAAAGATAATTGCGAACGAATTTGATGAGTCCTTCCGGTTAAAAGTCGAATCTCAAGATCACTGCCGCCAGATTCAACGGGAAAGACGTTTTCAATTTGAAGACGGCATTCTAAAGCTTTTTCAAAGTTACTTTCAAAGACTTCACGGGGCGCGCGGATCGAGGGTTTCATAAAATGAGTAAAAAGTCCTTGGCCTTGATCCCATTTTTTCTCAGTGCGCGCTAAATAAATTTTTTGGCTCAATTGATTTTGCAAAATAACATTAAAAGTTTTCTGAAATTCTTGATTTAATGCCAGCAACCAGAGCCCACCTGTCCCTGTATCCAACCGATGCGTTAAAAAAAATTTTCTTTGAAAACTATTTTCAAAATAAGTGATTAAATTTTCTTTGCGATTGTCGACTGTAGGGTGACAAGGAAATCCTTGAGGCTTATTAAAGATCACAAAATCTTTTTCCCAGGCGACCACATAATTTTCTGCTGCCTGATTAAGCAAGGGAAACCTTTTGGGTTCGATGTGAACTCGAACGTAGTCACCCGGATCTATGGCGAGGTCTGTCACACAGCGTTTTTGATTTAAATAAATGGCTCCCAGGTCGAGCCACATCAAAAAAATATCTGCACTGATCTCTGTTTGAGAGATAATAAATTCGCTGAGCAGAAGTGTCTTAGATGACAGCAGATGGCGCACTCGTAACGGCGTTGACATTAGACCCTCTAGTTAGCACAGTGTGACGATGATTTTCAAGGAAGGTCTTATTTGAGTTTGGCCAACGAGCCGATATTCCAGTGGATGTCTCAGTATGCGTACCATCCTAGCTATGTGTATGCTGGGATCGTGTGCATGATGTTGATGTCGGCCTTTGGCTTGCCGCTGCCTGAAGAGATCACCTTAATCAGCGTCGGCGTGCTGGCTTTTATGGGTGGCCATCCTGATCTTTTTCCGCCGCCTTACCCTGGTGCTCCTGTTGTTAACGCCTACGAGGCTTCCTTTGTTGCGTTTCTAGCTGTCTATACCAGTGATTTTTTAATTTACTTTATCGGTCGGAATTACGGTCGAAAACTATTGTACAGTCCACGCTTAAGCCGTTTTTTTAAACCGGCCTTGATGGAAAAAGTCGAGCAGTGGACGCATAAATATGGCGCCTACGCGTGTGGAATTTTTAGATTTACACCAGGTGTTCGATTTCCAGGGCACTTAGCTTGCGGCATGCTCAGGTTTCCCATTTGGAAATTTGCTTTGATTGATGGCCTGGCCGCGGGTATCAGTGTACCGACACAGATTATTCTTATTGCTAAATATGGCGAGCCCATTTTGGCTCGCATGCAGAAATTTAAATTTATTTTATTGTGTGTTTTGGCGGTGGGTCTTTTAGTTCTGCTGATTCTTAAACTGCGCAGCAGATACCGTCACCGTCAGGCCGCCTTAGGCTTAGACCAAGTGTCTGCCGACAATTCAAAGTGAAGACTTAACTGCACGGGTTTTTGCGCTTTGCGACCATCGCGTTCATGCCAAAATATTTTTTCATAGCCGTTCAGTAAGCCATAGAGTTCTTCTCTTAATCTAAATAAGAGTCCAGCCTCTGAGCCTAGCAGCCAATCCATTTGCACTAAATAAAGGGCCTCTTCTAAATCGGGAGTGCGGAAACTTTCCAAAAATTCCTTCGGCAATTGGTCGACTAAATTGACCGCATTATGAGCCCATTGCTCGAACTGTTTTTTCATGGGCTCAACCATTAGCTTTTCGATTCGGACATCACTATTTTTGCCCGCTATAAAACTTTGCGATAATTTTTTAAAATTATAATAAAGAACAGCGTCGTTAACAACGTATTCAGCCTTTGGTAAATAATCTGAGATCGAATCAATTTTTAAACATTCATGCGACGCATCTTCAACGTGGGCATTGAAGTCAACCGCCATCAATGATCTTAAGTTAAAAAGAAGACTGTAAAAAGTCTGACATCGGTCGATAAATGTTTTTGAAAAATGCAAACCGAAATTAAAAATCAAAGGCGAAGAGATTTTACCCTCTAGATAAGTCATGGCATCTAGCAACGGCCAAAGCTCTTTGAAATCTAAACCATCCTCTGTACAAGAGCGATCCAAAGTCTCCGTAAAAGTTTTTTCAAAAGTAGAGACTGTTTTAGGATCTAAATAGGGCACTTTAGCCTTTAACGCTTGGACACGCTCTTGTGAACGTTCAAAAAGGGTGTGATGAGGATCTAACTGATTCCAAGCTTCTTGATAGGTTTCAAGATTTACATCTGAAGTTTTTGTAGAGTTCTGCAAATGAGGATTTAAGCGCATCAAAGAAAGTCCGACTAAAGCGTCTGACATGTATTTTAGAGGCTTCGAGTAAGCGATATTTTTTTCGTGATGCGAAGTGACCTTGAGCGCTGTTGGTTTGGGCAAGGGACCGCTTTCTGTAATCACTTGAAAGCCGAACTTAATATTGTGCTTCTTCATAAAAGTACCTCACATTCAAGAGTTTAGACCTTTCCCAATCGGTGAATTTTTCAAGTTGTGAGAGTCGGGATTTTATGCGAGACCTTCTTATGGACTCAGATCTGGGTTTGTGGGTCGATTCCCACTGTCATTTAGCCGATCCCCGTTGGGATCAAAGTCGCGCGGCCATGGTCGAAGAGGCTCGCCGGCAAGGCATCGGATTTTTTATGCAAGGCGGAGTGGATCCCACCGATTGGCAAAGGCAAATTCAACTTCAAAAAGATTTTCCCATCGGCCTTTGTTTTGGTTTGCATCCCTACTTTGTCGCTTCCCAATCTGAAGAGGAATGTGAAGCTGCGATGGATGAACTAGCCCCATTGCTTCCGCAAGCGATGGCTTTGGGGGAGCTTGGTTTAGATTTCCGGCCGCAGATCATGAAAGATTCAGCGGATCTACAGATTCAAATTTTTGAAGATCAGCTGACCTTAGCTGAAGCCGCCGAAAAACCGATCGTTTTGCACCTCGTGCAGTGTCACGAGGAAGCTTTGCAGATTTTTAATTTGTGGGGAGTTCCACCAAAAAAAGGTTTGGTTCATTCTTTTAATGGCAGTTGGCAAAAAGCTCAGGATTTTTTAAAACTGGGGCTTTGTCTTTCTGTGGGAGGGCCTTTGGTTCGGCCTGAAAATGAGAAACTGAAGCAAGCTGTGCGCGAAATCCCGCTAGAATACCTCCTGATTGAAACGGACAGCCCCGCTCAGCCTCCACAATCCTTCCAGGGGCAGCTAAACCCCTTATCAAGCTTACTGATCGTGGCTGCCGAGGTGGCTCGTTTGCGCAATATGACGGCCGTTGAAATCCTTAAAATCACCACGAACAATTTCAAAAGACTGTTTCCAAAGGTCTAAAGCTTTTGCTATAAGAAGCTCATGACAGAATTTCCGCAGCCGATCGAGTCTAACTATGTTCTTCATCGTCGTTTCGATCGCATGGGTCGCCTTGTTGGCGACAGCGCCATGGAAAAATTATTCCGCAGTCATGTCATGGTGATTGGTTTGGGCGGAGTTGGTTCTTGGGCGGCAGAGGCCTTAGCGCGAAGTGGTGTTGGGCGTATCACACTGGTAGATTTTGACGAGATTTGCATCACAAACACAAATCGCCAATTGCATGCTGTGCAAGGCATGGTCGGTAAGAAAAAATCCGAAGCGATGGCTGAGCGTTTGCGAAAAATAAATCCGCAGGCCCAAGTTGAAGCCGTCCCCATGTTTTATAATGAAGATAATTCAGAGACTATTTTTTCTAAAGAGCCTGAGTTTATTTTAGATGCGATTGATAATTTGACAGCGAAATGTCATTTGCTCAGTCAATGTTTAAAACGAAAGATTCCAGTGATCACCAGTGCTGGGTCGGGGGCTCGCATGGACCCAACGCAAGTTAAGATTGTAGATCTTGCGCAAACGACCGTTGATCCCATGGCTCATCAGGTTCGTAAAATATTAAGACAAAAATATGACTTCCCCGAAGAAAAATTTTTTGGTGTGCCTTGTGTCTTTTCCGAGGAAGTTCCTAGTGATCCGATGACTTTACATTATGATAAAGGCGAGGGCTTTAAATGTGTTTGTCCACAAGGACAAAATAATTTGCACAGCTGCGAGCATCGCAATGTCATTTGGGGCACAGCTAGTTTTGTCACGGGCACCTTTGGACTTGCCATGGCCTCATGGGTCGTACGCCAAATTGTCGCGGATGCGACCGTTAGCAAGGAGAATTAATGTCAGTTGTCTTATTCTTTGGATTTGCCTTTTTAGTTTTGCTTTCCGGGTTTAGTTTGGTGGGGTTTAGCCTTTATCACAACTGGAAGAAATCGAAAGAAGCTTCCAAGGAGACCTTCAATGAATCTGCTCTTCTTAAATAAAAAAATTCAGCGTCAAATCCAAACGCAAGCGGCTTACGCTTTTTCAGTGGCCAGATCGGCTCACTTTTTAGCTCAAAATTTAACGATGCCGATGGTTGAACGACTTGCGGCCGGGACAAAAAGACCTTCCGCTTTAGAACGGCGCGATCAGGTTCAAGAAATCATTTTGCAAGCTTTGGCGCTGTTAAAAAAAGACGCAGAAAATATCGCCGATGGTTTTTACCCCGTCGAGGTTTTGCGACCAGAAAATCCGGGGAAGCATGCGGCCAGAGCTTTAAAAATTATATGGGATGGGATTGCTTTGTCGCGCCGGCGTCGGGATAAAAAGGCCCACGAATTTGGTCCCGAAGAGCAGCAATATTTAAGGGATGTTCCTGAGTATTTCCGCAGAAATTTTCATTTTCAAACAGGCGGTTATCTGACTGAGCAGTCGGCTGATCTTTATGAGCATCAAGTACAAATTTTATTTATGGGCGCCGCTGATGCCATGAGGCGGATGATGATTCCAATGTTGAAATCAGAAATTTCAGGTGATGGCGAAGGTCTGCATTTCTTAGAGATTGGCGCCGGCACGGGTATTCTTTCAAAATTTATGAAGCTGGCCTATCCAAAGGCTAAAATCACGGTCTCAGATTTAAGCGACCCTTATCTGGCCAAAGCGAAACAACAGTTAGATGGCCAAGATGGATTTCATTTTGTGCGAGCGGCCGGCGAAGAGTTACCTTTTAAAGGTAAAACCTTTGATGCTGTTTATTCATGTTTTTTATTTCATGAGCTGCCGCTAAAGGTTCGTGAGCAAGTGCTGAAAGAATCATTTCGAGTCCTAAAAACAAAAGGCGTTTTAGGGTTCTTAGATTCTGTACAAAAATCCGACACGCAGTTTTTGTGGGCCTTAAAACAGTTTCCTATCGATTTCCACGAGCCTTTTTACAAAAACTATACTGAACACGACATGTCAGCTTTAATTCAAAAAGCTGGATTTTCTAAAATCCAGAAGAATATCGGCCTCTTCGCAAAAGCTTTGGTGGCAAAAAAGATGCAATCTTAATGATGTTTGCGTCGCTTTTAAGACGATGCTAGGGTTTCTTAAATAAGGGGAATTTATGAAAAATAATATGTTGTGGTTAGCTCTTCTAACATGTGGAATGACTAGCTGTAAGCCTGTTACGGGACTTTTGCATGTGACTCAACCAATGAAGGTGATCCATCACCAATCTGAAAACTGTAATCCGATGGGACACGCTTGTCCCGATCCGAAAGAGAATGTTAATCTTAACCCTGGTGACTACATCATTAAAGTTCAAGTTTCTAATAAGCGAACCGCTGTCATTTCCATGAAAACAGCCTCTCGACAATTGAACTTGAATTTAAATATTCCAAGCGGGCGCGGAATTCCTGAAAATGGTCCCTTGCATTTAACGGCTCAAGAAAGCGGACAGCCCTTTGACTTTTATAGCGTCACTAAAACTTCGCGGTCTGATTCGGCCATTCGTCGGACCTTTGAATCGTGTCAGGTGGAAGAGACTGAAACTGTTTGCAGTCCGCAGGGGTGCTGGGTTCAACGTCGAACTCGTTTTGGGACTCGGGATATTCGATATTTTGACCGTACGACGGTTCAAAAATTACAGGGCTCTTTTACGGATCCAAGTTCTAAAGAACAATTAGCCACGTTAGATGGTGATCGAAATTCAGTTGAACGGATCATTCAATCTGAAGGACCTTGTTTCTAAAAAGTCTGATTAAATTTTAGCCCCGATAATGAACGGTTCGGCCAGAGCCTTCGCCGGGGTATTTTCTGTGATTCGCGCCGGGATAAGCAAAGCCATTAATAAAAACTCGACGGGATTTTCCGGATATATTCGGCTGACTGCCGTGCACTGAATAAGGACTAAAAAAAGCAATGTCGCCCGGTTGCATGAGCAATGGAACCGCTTTTGACACATCGATAACTTGTTTCGCATCCGTCACCTTATCTAAACCAAGGTATCCTTCTTGCGCAGAATTAGGAACAAATAGGACAGGCCCGTTATCAGCTGTGACTTCATCTATCGCCATCAAAGTTTGGACATAGCTGCCGCGACCATTTACATCGGTCCAATCCATGGTTCCAAATCCTCGATGCTGACAGTCTTGATGCCAATCAAATTTTACCTGATCGCCAGAAAGTTTGTAATGACCTTGGCAAATCAGTTGCTCCATCGTACTGGTGCCCAGCAAAGCACTGCAAATGCTAAGGGTGCGAGAATCTTCGCCGACTTTCAATAAACTGGGTTCCGCTCCACCCATCCAAACGATGCGATCGATGCGGCCGTCTTCCACCACAAATTGGGCGCCATGAAGAAGTTGAGTGGTCTTTAAAGTCAGAGCAATTTTTTGCAATCGATCGAAAGCTTGGCTAATTTCAGAGATTTCGTTTTTTGAAAATAGGCCACGAACAACAAAATACCCTTCCGTATAAAAATCATGAATATTTTGTTGTAAGGAACTCATAGGATCTTGTTTATAGGCATGCACCATCATTTTTAATCCTTCCAGAATTAGCAGCGGTCTTATCATTATAGGCAGAATCGAAAATAAAATGAAAGTCAGGACTGGATGTTTGTCTAAATTAAGCTTGTTTGGGGTCGTGTCCAGTCAAGTCGCGCGACAAGTGTCCGATCTAGTCAGTAGATCATAATGGAAGATCTAAACGGTTCATGGAGGGTTGATGTTTTTGTTCGGAGGATTTTTTGGGAATGCGAATCACGACGAATTTAGCTTCGATCAATGCACAAAGAAGCTTTGCAATGACCTCCCGGCAGGAAGCAAAAAGTCTAGCTCAGCTAGCCAGTGGTCAAAGAATTAATATCGCAGCTGACGATGCCGCTGGGCTTGCGATCAGTGAAAACTTAAAATCACAGATACGGTCTGGCCAGCAAGCCATTCGTAATACCAACGATGGGATCTCTTTGGTCGAGGTGGCTGAAGGCGCTTTTAACGAAATTAATAATATGGTTGTTCGCCTGCGCGAGCTTGGAATTCAAGCGGCTTCTGACACGATTGGCGATGTCGAGCGCGGTATGGTCAACAAAGAAACACAGCAACTGAAGCTTGAAATAGATCGAATCGCTTCGGTCACAACATGGACTTCAACAAAACTTTTAGATGGTACTTCGCCGCGCTTTGACCTGCATGTCGGCATCTTTGCTAATCCGGAAGAAAATGTGATCAGCTTTGATCCTGCTCAAAATAATGTCCGCCTTGAAGCATTAGGATTAAGCGATGTGGATTATTCTCAGAAAGAGGGCGCTCAAGAAGGCTTAGCTGTTCTTGATAAGGCCATTGATCACTTAAATGGCTGTCGTGCAAACCTGGGTGCTATTTCAAATCGACTGGTGAGCACGTTAAATAATTTAGGTATTCAAAATGAAAATATGAATGCCGCCAACAGTCGAATTCGTGACACTGACATTGCTCAAGCGACTTCAGAGGCGGCGCGAAATCAGATTTTAATGCAAGCAGGGACATCGACCTTGAGTCAAGCTAACCAAATTAATATGCTGGCTTTGAAATTAATTGGTTAAAGAAAAAGTGCGTTGCAGGTGAGAGGAGTGTGATGCGCCCTCTCCAACCAATGTGAAATTTTTGCTGCTTCAAAGTCTTTTTGGTCCATGAAATAATCTTCCGTCGAGTATCTTTTTGGTTTAAATCCTAACTCGGCACCGCGGTAAATTTTTGTGTCAGTAAAGTCACTGATTTTTTCAATCCACTGGAGGTCTTTAAGGGTTGCTTTAAACTGCTCGTTGGAAAAATCTTTCAAATAGGTTCTAAGCTTTTCTAACTTCATGATTTCTTCAACCCGATTAAGCTCTAAAATGTAATCGGGTTGCTGCCCCTGGACATCTTGACCATAGATCCTGTGCAGATCCCGATAAATAGCGCGAGGCCCCTGGTAACCAATGTCGCGAAGCTCTTTCAAATTCATGGATTTAGGAGCGTCATGCATCGCCAGATAAAAGCGGACTAGCGCTTCCCGGTCCTGCAAATTAAGGGTTTTCAGGGCTAACAACCGATGACTAAAGTTAAGGGCGATCAAGACTCCGTTTTCAAGGACTCGCTGGCGGTGATAAAAAATTTCTTGTTTGAACTGTTGAATTCCTGGTTGAGCGATGGCTAAACCAGGAAAGACCAGAATCAGGGTCACGAGGTAATTAAAAAAATATTTAAGCATATGATCATAAGCTTGATGAAAAAATGAGGCCAAGGCCAGCTGGCTTACCATTGATCTGAACCTAAATAAAAGGCTTCATTTCTTTCTAAGTTCCGATTACGCCGACGCTGTCAAAAATTTTGACACAGATACCGCTCTTTCTGGAATTTGTGGGGATGGGGGGTTAATTAGATTTGAGGTCATACTTCCAACTCAAGGCAAACCTGTGATTCAAATAGCCCACTTTCTG
>JAYTOY010000071.1:0-4826 GCA_043747555.1 Pseudobdellovibrionaceae bacterium
GATATCAGCGAACGAAGACTTACTACAACCTTCAAGGAGGTTAGCCATTAGTCAGTTTAACAAAGGTCCAGAGTTTAAGGGTGGCGGCAGTGCATTCAGTCGCGGTGGAAAAAAAGAAAAAGACGGCGGACTTCGCGTCAACCGTGAAATTCGAGCCGCCCAGATTCGCGTGATCGATGACGAAGGAACCATGCTCGGTGTGATGACCGTTAATGAAGCGGTTCGTATCGCCGAAGAAAAAGGCCTAGATCTGCTCGAGATTGCGCCGACGGCAACGCCTCCGACTTGCAAAATTATGGATTACGGCAAGTGGAAATATGAAAATAAAAAGAAACAAGCCGCTGCTAGAAAAAAACAAGTCATCGTCACGGTCAAAGAAGTTCAAATGCGACCACGCACCGATGATCATGATTTTGAAACCAAGATGAACCATGCTAGAAAATTTCTTATTCACGGTGATAAAGTAAAAATCAATATGCGATTTTTAGGCCGTGAATTAGCCCATCAAGAGCTGGGTCAAAAAATGATGCGAAAAGCGATCGCCTATGTGGCAGATCTTTCCATCGTTGAAAGTAATCCTAAAATGGAAGGGAAGCAGTTATTTTTGATTTTAGCTCCCGATGCCGTAAAGGTGAAAGAATTTTTAAAAGCCAATCCTGAGTACGCCAAAAAAGCTCCTCCGACAGAAGAGGATCATAAGGCCGCAGCTGATGTTGGTGGCGACGACTCGGACGAAGCTGAAACTGCGGAATAGAGGATTTGTTGGACATTCGATGGGTGCAAAGACTTGATAATTTTAAATCCGCATTAAAGCAGCTTGCGGCTGGGATTGACCTCAGCCGTCAGAGAGCACTTTCGGATTTAGAAAAGCAAGGCCTCATTCAGGCTTTCGAGTTCACCCACGAATTAGCATGGAATGTTATAAAAGATTTTTTCGCAGACCAGGGAAATACATTTATTCATGGTTCAAGGGATGCGGCAAGGGAAGCCTTTCAGAAAAACTTGATCACTCAAGGCGACGCTTGGATGGAGATGATCAAAAGTCGCAACTTAACTTCGCACACATATAATAAAAAAGTCGCGGATGAAATCGTCGATAAAATTATTAATTTATACGAGCCAGCTTTTAAAGAATTTGAAATTAAAATGGATTCTTTGAAGCCATGAAGGAATCTTTTAGGTTCGGCCTTTCAGATTCCGAAATTCGCAGTATCCAGTCAATTTTTTTAAAATACCCAGAGATTGAAAAAGTGATCCTCTATGGATCTCGTGCCCTGGGCACTTTTAAACCTGCCTCAGACATTGATTTAACCATAATGACTTCAAAAAAGGATTTGTCGTTTCTTTTTAAAATTGAAAATGAAATCGATGAACTGTTGCTTCCGTACAAGGTAGATCTTTCAATCCACTCCATGCTGGATAACGAAAATTTAAAAGAGCATATCCTGCGGGTTGGGCAAGAGTTCTATAAGCCCTAAAGAGGATGTAGTTCGTCAAAGCAGGGTCTTTTTAAGTTGTTTTCAACCACTCGTTATGGGAGACCTTTTCGATGTTTGAAACCTTTGAAAGGGAAAAGAAAACTCCCTATTCTCTTTTAATTATTGATAATGGCCCTCTGAAAAAACAGGCGGCCGAACAGGCGCAAATTTGGCTTAAAAAAATCGAAGACTTCGAGCTTGCCTTAAAAAAGTTTAATGATGTCGATCAGCCCTTATTCACTAAATGGTATAACCTCACCACACATCCTTTGCGCGAAGAGCTTGAAGCGCTAACGGACGAATATTCAAAGCTGATTGAATTTCACAACACCATGATCTTCATCGTGAACGATCAAGATGTTTCAATGGCCCAGGCCTATTTAATTCTTAAAGAAGAAAACGAAAGATTTGAAGCTGGAGATGCAGTTGTTAGAGGCGAAATCGAAAATCTTCGCGAACTCAGAAAGAGACTGATTGAAGATGATTTAGGTCCTGAAGAAAACTTTGAGGGCCATGGGTCTAGGGGCGCTGACGCCCCACGAGAATCTGGGCGGGATCATGGTGACGATGATGATCGTCTGCGATTTTTCGAAAAACTAACGGACAGTCAGATTTCTGAAATTCTGCGCGACCCTGACGACGGCCCTTCTTTTTTGATGAACGCTGTCGCCATTTTACTCCAGGCATCACGTGGAGATCTTTTAAAAAAATTCTGGAAGTTAGCACCTGGAGCGTTGAAAAAGAATCTTAATCAGATGGCGCGAAAAAATTTAGGCCACAGCCTAGAAGATCTTTTCGAAGAGCGCCCGGGCGGGTTTCAAGAAGAGGGTGAGGCCCCGCGGGTCGCCAAAGCAAAGCCTACACCAAGCAAAGAAACTAAGGCCGAAGAAGAGCGACTAAAATTAAAGACTTTATACAGAAAAATTGTCCGCAAAATTCATCCGGATCAATTTTCTGACGAGGTCACTCCAGAAATTAAATCTTGGCTGGGCGGACTTTGGCATAAAGTCGTTCATTTTTACGATAAAGAAGATGCACAAGCCCTGGAAGCGCTTCATCACAAAATTGTTCTAAGACTTAAAAAGTATGAAGAGCTGAGCGTTTCTGAAATTCACGCGGCGGCAAAATCTTTGGAAAAAGAACTGCAAGAGCTTCTGCGTGAGCAGAAAAATTCAAGGCAAGGTCCGGCCTGGAATTTTTCAGAATTAAAAAATTATAAAAAGGTCCAAAACCAGGTTTCGAAACCCTTTCGCTTGGAAAAAAAGCGAATCCTAGAAAACATCGAAGAGCTCGAATTAGAACATGAAATATTAGAGCGCCAGTCTAGGCACTTTGCCCAACACCACCGCAAAAAATAGCTTCTCTTAATATGCGCTATTTGGAACCCAGGGCAGTTATTAAAAGTTGAATTCTCTTTTTTGCCTCCGCTACGGAGGTGGGCAGCGCTTTTCTTAAAATCTCCAACAGCATATCATGGTCCCATTTGACTTGATTAAGCTTGCACCATTTTAAATAAGCTAAACAATCAGACAGATCGCTTTCTGTCATTCGCTTTGCTTTTAGCTCGAAGTACAAGTCAATCTGGGGAATAAAAACTTTCCCCAATTTTCCTTTTCGAAAAACAGTGCAGCGGTTTTGCCAGCCTGGAATTGAATTCAGGAAAAAAGCCCCAGCTATATTGATTGTTTCAGCCGGTAACTTTAATTCCTGAGCAATCATCATCAATTTCAAGGTGTCATCGCTGGTCGACATATCAAATGAAGCAACATCGACATCCATGGTGGCTCGAGAATCAATCCCCAGCAGATACAAAGAACTTCCACCAAAGATCAGCCATTGCCCGGCGACTTCGGCCACAATTTTTTCTGCCATCTTGATTAAAATCTTTGAACTCAGCATCAGATCACCTGACTTACTTTAGCTAACCAAATTCTTCTGAATTTAATCAGCCGGCTGGGATCAAATTTATTCTCGAGCGAAGTCCATTTTTTTAGAGTCTTAGAATCAAATTTCTGCTGTTTTACCCAAAAAGGGTAGTGGGCTATAAGACCACTGATTAAAGACACCATTAATTCTAATTCGCGCCCTTGAAAAGGTGTGCCATTTGCATTTTTAAAAAATTGCAGTAGCAGTTCCTTTAAATCAATTTTTTTGAAGCGTTCTAACTCCATATTAAATAAATCAAGCAAATCAAAAGACTGTAAGTTGATTTTGATCTCAATCCTAGCGTCTAAGGCGCCAAGTATTTTTTCAATATTTGAAAGGGAAGGGTTGGCGCGGCCGCCTTCAATATTTTGAATTGTCGGAAGGCTAACCCCTGCTTTTTCCGCCAGCTCGCGCTGTGTGTAGCCCTGCGCAGTTCGTAGGTTTTTGATCTCTTTGGGTAACATACATATTATTATACACATAATATAATATGTATCAAGTGTGTTTGTTTCGACGAGAGAGGCTCTAACCCTCCGGTCTTGCATGATAAGAGCCTATTTTAAAAGCAGCGCACCCCATTCAACATAATTCGGGCATCAAAATCAAAAGCGCCGGTTTCTAAATTAAAAACGTAGGCGAAATCAATATTGTGAGGACCATATGAGGACGTCCACAACCAAGGTTTTGTTTCTTCTCGTTCTGGTGAGACATAACCTTCGGAATTGTAATAAAAATCCAGTTCAGCATTATAATTGGCTGTGGTTCGGCGAATTTCGCTGTAGCCATCCTGATCTTTATAATCGGCCGGCTCAAGCAGTCCCCGGGCACCATGGTCTTTTCCAAATTGGGCCATTTCGCGAGAGGTTGGTAATCGCTTACCTAAACTTTCACAAAACGATTTCGCCGACGGATGCGTGTACTGCGGAATCGACGAATTTTGAATCGCAAAACCGAAACCAGGCAAGATAACTAAACTGGCTAAAAGAAATAAGCTTTTCATAAAGTCTCCTTCTTACAGCCAATTGAACAATGGCTTTCCCGCAGATTCACCAAAAATGATCAATGCTCTAAACTCTACTTGGGTGCAATAATGCTTAAAAAGATGGCTAAGGCAGCAAAAGCGACGTTTTATATGCTCTAAACCGCCCTAACCCCCATAAAGGACTCTGAATTCGCAAGAATTTCGCATCAAATCCTTGCCTTTTAATGCACATCACCCTAAAACCAATGGTTCAAATATGGCTAGCAGCGGCCCCGAAAGAGGACTGGGATTTTCCCGGACCCGCCCTGTTGGAGGAAGGTAATTATGAAACAGCGCACGCACTCCGGTGCTAAGAAGCGTCTTCGTCTTCTCCCTAGTGGAAAAGTAAAGCGAAAACAAACAAAGATGCGTCACTTGAACTCACACATGAGTTCAAAATC
>JAYTOY010000072.1:0-1981 GCA_043747555.1 Pseudobdellovibrionaceae bacterium
CAATGTCATTCGGTTAAAATTAATAAATAGCTAAACTATATATACATATTAGATACTCTTTCGCAATTCAAAGTGAAGGAACTATCCATGGATGGAACAGCGTATTTTCGGATCTGGGAAGCGGTGATCTTTGATATTGATAAAGTTTGCCTTCAGTTCGATCTAAAATGGCGTCGAAGACATCGAATCATTGATACCAAGCTCATTGTCACATTTTTGTTCCAACTGGTTTTGGGGCGAGGTGATGACGGATATGCCACCACACTGTTTGAGCTTTGGTCTGGCATTAAGGGAAAAGGTGAAAAGCCAAAAAAATTGACTCCTGTATCGGCATCAAGCATGTGTGAAGCACGTCAAAAGCTTGATGAGGATGTTTTTAAAGACATCATCCGCCACATCGCAGAAGAATATGAAAAGTTTGTGCCATTTTCGGATAGAAGTTGGAACAATAGAAGAATTTTTGCAGTCGATGGAAGTAAGATAATTCTGCCGCCTGAATTATTCTCGCAGGGATTTAATCTTCAAGGTAACGACTCCAGATCGCCAATGGGATTGGCAAGTTGTTTATTTGACCTGAAGACCAAGATCCCCTGTGATTTCACTTTAGTTGCTCATGCCGATGAGCGACTTTTAGCGATGGGTCATCTACCTTATTTATCAAAGAATGATTGCGTAATCTATGACCGTGGTTATTTTGGATATGGATTGCTTTATGAGCATGCTGAGAGATCTGTAGACGCTGTATTTCGTCTGGCTGGAGGCGGAACCTTTCATGAAATCAAAGAATTCATGGATGATCCGCAGCATCCGACGGAGCGTATTGTCAAATTGTTCCCTAGAAAGTCGTCAAGAAGTATCATTCGGAAGAGTTATAAGGAAATAGAATTTCGACCAATTAAATTACGCTTAATTCGTTATGAAATTGATGGCAATCAGTATTTTCTGGGGACCACGATTATGGACACTCAGATTACTAATGAGCATTTCAAAGATCTCTATCACGCGCGATGGGGTGTCGAAGAGTTTTACAAAATCGCTAAATCTCACCTTAAAGTAGAGAATTTTCATTCTAAGACCCCACGGGGTGTGAAACAGGAATTATATGCGAGCTTTGTACTTGCAGCCCTAACCCGAATAGTATCAATGGAGGCACAGTCCCTAACTCAACCGGAGAATAAAACACAAAAACCAGCTCAAAAAAAAAGAATGAAAGCAAGCCATCTAAAACGACAGGCCCTGCAAAAGAATCGAGACCTTTTCAAATAAATTTCAAGCATGCTTTGAGGGTCATAGGTCAATCGCTACCATCAATCCTCTACAGGCTCAGTGCAGCTGTCATAAAAAATATGTTTGGAAAACTTATAATCCTGATCGCCAAGGCTAAATCCAAGATAAGGAATGACAGGCATTTTCCACGGATTCGTAAAAGACCATATCTAGGCTTCAATAAGAGAAAAATTAAGCAGGCTCGGGCGTTTTAACCGAATGACATTGGGCCGGGATTCCCCTTGTTTGGGAGCTGACAATGCCAAGCTGTTGAGATCTTCCTGCTCGGACTATTCAACTTCAATACATTTTCGTCCAGTCTTGATCCCTCGAAGACATTCATACAAAAAGTCGCTTGTCCGCTTCGTTATTGACGTCGAAAAATTCGGTTCCTAAAAAGTTTTGGAAAATTGAACTACTCCTGGAGAAGGTACTTCCTCTCAGAAAAAATAGGGTTTCTCAAGGAGCGAGAAATGTTTGTTGAAATTACTGCGACCAAAAGAGTTTTGTAAATACTGGTTGATGGCATGGCTAGGTCCCAGGGCAAAGGCGACCTGCAGAATTTTAAGCGGTGCTCGGCAGTATATCGATATTTGTCTGGGGAGTCGTGCGCTCAAATTGCCGCAAGCTGCTGCTGTAGTGAGGAGTCGGTTAGGCAGTGGGTGCATAAGTTTATAGCAACTGGAATAGGTGCCTTCGTTCCCACTGTGCGGCG
>JAYTOY010000073.1:0-2899 GCA_043747555.1 Pseudobdellovibrionaceae bacterium
TCCTAATCAAGAAATTATGTTTATGACCGCCGACGACCGCAAAGAAACTTTTAGGAACATGACGGCCCACGGTTATACCAAAAGCTTTTTAATGAAAGACGATGACCCACGAATTCTGGTAAATAAAATCAAAGAAGTGATTCGACAATATAATCACCTTGGTCGAAAGTTCACTGGCCCCAACGAAACCGCATCTGAAATTGAAAAAGACTTAAAAAGCATTGGCCTGATCGGAAGATCTGCGGCCCTTCACAAAATTTATAAAGAAGTTCTGTCTTTAAAAAATACAAAACGTAGCGTCTTGATTCTGGGCGAGTCAGGCACGGGCAAAGAACATTTAGCAACGGCACTGAACTCAACGGCTACCAAGTATTTTCCTTTAAATTGCGCAAGCTTTGGATCTGGCTCTGAGAATTTTTTAGCGACTCAGCTTTTTGGTCATATAAAAGGGGCCTACACCGGAGCCGATAAGGAAAGCACCGGAGTTCTAGAGCGCGCTCATCAAGGCACAGTTTTTCTGGATGAAGTCCACTGCATGAGCCCAAGTGCTCAAAGAATGCTTCTTCGCGCCGTTGAGACAAAAAGAATTATCAAATTTGGTGATACTCAAAATGTCGGTGTTCAGTCAGATTTTAGACTAATCTGCGCTGGTAAACCAGAAATCGAAACCCTGATTCAAGATGATCGTTTTGTGAAGGATCTCTACTACCGGATTGCTGAATATGTGATCCGAGTGCCAAAACTTCGCGAGCGGCCTGAAGATATTGAGCCCCTAGTTCTACATTTTATTGACGCTTTAAATAAAGAATCCCATCGAAGAATTTCGATCAGGGCCGACGCGATCAGAATACTTGAAGACTTTAGTTGGCCAGGAAACGTCAGAGACCTTAAAAATACGCTCACTCAACTTTCTCTACAAAGCCCCGACGGTGAAATCACTAGCGTGGATGTTGAGCGATTGATCGCAAATCGGTTTAAAGTGGAGGAGCCCGATCTTCAGATGCCGCTGGGTCAAAAACTTGATGTCACTCAAGTTGAATCGATCAAAAAAGCACTTCGCGCGACAACGTCCATCAGAAAAGCTGCCGCTATTTTGCAAATTCCAAAGTCCACGCTTTGCTATCGTCTTGAAAAACTAAAAATTGAACCCAGTAGATATCTACTGGCTGAAGCATAAAACTATATTAAGGGGGAAATTATGATAACAAAAACGGCGATGGTCGGACTGGCGCATTTTCTGATGCAAGCTGATCCAGTTACGGCACAGCACGTCCTAAATCAATTACCAGTTAAAGAATCCGAACAAGTGGTTCAAATTATTGAATCATTGGATTCAATGCCATCGAAACTGCCAGATGCATTTAAACAAAAAATGATTAAAGGTGGAAATGCAGAAGCTTCATCACCGTCGTTTGAGACATCCTCTGGAATATAAGTGAAAAACTACGTATTGGCAGCCATTGGTGGACTTCTGTTAATCGCGGGAGTCTGGATTTGGAAAGGACAAGAAAGCGTGAATCAGACACTAGAAAGTATCAAGGTCAGGATAGGAACAAAAAAAGTTCTTCCAGATCCTGCAAAAATTGAAACAAGCGGTGACTGGTATTTCCTAGATCATATTTCATCAGGACTGGTTTCTTATGATTTTGATAAGGGAACATTTTTGCCTAATATCGCAAGCAATTGGGAAATTTCGCAAAATCGTAATCATATATTTAAAATCAGAAAAGATCTGAAATTCAGTGATGGATCACTGATCACGATTGATGACGTGATGGCAACGCTGAAGCGAGTTCTTATAAAAAAGACCTCCACACATCTGCCGCTTTGGAATTATATTGAGGGCTGTAATCATCTTAAATCTTTGGATGATAACTGTTCAGGTTTAAAAATAACTAGTGAGGGCGATTTATCCATAACACTGATTACAAAATCTGAATCGTTTTTCTTGCAGTTGGCCTCACCTGAAACTGGCATTTGGTCAAAAAGTGATATTGCAAAAGACATGTCGCTCATGCCGACAAAATTTAGCGGCCCCTATTCTGTCGAAGCTAAGACTGACATGGGCTTCAGACTTAAAAGAAATGAAGAGTCCTTAATTTCACAAAAGTTTCCACAATCGCCAAAGATAATCGAGCTTATTTCAATTCCAGTAGCGCAGGCGGAAGAAGACCTTGCCGCCGGTAAGATTGATCTTCTTTTAAGAAGTCACAACCCGTTTGCAGAAAATGATAGAAAAAACTTAGGCGTTGAAGTTTATAAAACGGCTCCGTCGACAATTGTTTACCTGCATAGTGTTCACAATAATGAGAAAATTAAGTTGGTTGGCAAGGACCTGATGGAGGCTCTTTGGAAAACGAAAGCTGATGAGGCCCTACCGGCTGAAACATTCCTACCCTTTGCCAATAACTACTCGCTGTCAAAAGATGACTTTCTAAAACAGTTACCATTACTTTCAGCAAAAAAGATTCGCGTTGGAAAGCCTTGGAATTTTTATTCTAGCAAATTTATCGATCTGATTCAGCAAGCTGCAAAGTCCATCGGTGTTGAAATAGAAATGATCCATTTAGAACCGAAAGAATGGAGCGAAGCTTTTGAAGATCCAAAAGCTAGAAATAAAATGGATTTTGTATTAACGCCTTATATTGCTTCTGAGCGGTACCCGGCTGTTCAGCTTCGGTTTTTGACCGGGCAAATTAAAAAAAGTCCGATTGATTTAATCGAAGCTGAGTCTCCAGACTTATCTCCGCAAAAAATTGAGGTATTAAAAAATTATCAGAAGTGGTTGCTGGACTCTCAGTCGGCAGTGCCGTTATTTTTCACAAGAATGCACCTTTATCACCGCTCAAATATCGAGCTTGGCGCGCAATCGCTGACAGATGGCGAAGTCGAGCTGTGG
>JAYTOY010000074.1:0-89587 GCA_043747555.1 Pseudobdellovibrionaceae bacterium
CTAAAAAAATAGATAACTTCGTCTCGGATACAGCTTTTGTAAAAGAAGGCGACGGCACTTGGTTTTCGTTAAAATCGGAATGGCTTAAGTCCTTGAAAGATAAATCTCAGGCTCGAGTAGATAAAAACGATGAGTTTAAAAAAATCAAAGAAGACTTAGTGAAGGCCAAAGATCGCGGAAAAGTGATTCGTGTCAGTGATATTTTGAAGGACAAAGAGAAAATCGAAAAAGAGAAAAAGAAAACAAAGACTCGATATGGTAAAAAAGAAGAGCGTGAAAAGGAATATTTAAAACGCGCTGACGTTCAAGAAGCGACTAGTGTGCTGCTTGATCTAATGAGCATCGAGGAAGCGCAAGTTGGCCCCCAGGCTCGTAAGTAGGGCGGGTGCTATTGCAGACAGGCTGCGTTAGAGCCTGTTCTGCGATCACAATCTCACTGACAAAATCAGCTGTTTTCGTTTAAAAATGAGCACGCTTAACTTCAACAGTGAGACTATGATAAGGAAATGGCGATGACCAAAAAGACCTCTCCGAAGTCATCCAAGAATAAAATTTCCAATAAAAATTTTTCGGGCCTTTCTAAAGATTTACTGCTGAAAATGCATGATCTGATGGTGAAATCTCGGGTTCTTGAAGAACGCTTGATTAAAATTTATCGAGCTGGTGAGTCCTATTTTTGGATCGGAGCCCCTGGCGAAGAGGCTTGGGGCGTCCCCTTGGGAATGCTTGTTCATAAGGGCCAAGGGGTTCAGTACGATTGGGTGCACCTTCATTACCGAGGCACTCCAACTCTGATCGCGATGGGCTTAGAAATGGTCGACTCCATAAGGTTAATGATGAATCGAGCCACAGATCCATCCACAGGCGGTCGTAATTTTTCAAATCACTACTGTATTCCTAAGTGGAATGTCGCGCCGGTCACATCACCGATTGAAGTTCAATATCCTATAGCGTGTGGAACGGCCCACGCGCAAAGTCGGCATGGCTCTAAAGGAATTTCAATTGTTACAGGTGGCGATGCGGGAACAGCTGAAGGTGACTTTGCATCAGGCCTAATTTGGGCTTCGCGTCCTGGGCACGAGCTGCCCCTGTTAATCACGGTCCAAAATAATCGATGGGGAATTTCGACTAGCTATGACGGTCAGCACGGTGAAAAGTTTATCGCTGATCGCGCCAAAGCTTTTAATATTCGGTCGCGTGTGATCAATGCCAATGATCCGATTGAAAGTTATTTAGTCTTAAAAGAAGAAATGGAATTCATTCGTAAAACGGGAAAGCCATCTTTTATCGAAGCTAATGTCTCTAGATTATATGGCCATTCGTCAGCCAGCGGTGCGAACTTAAATGAAAATGAAATGGACTGTGTAAAAATTTTTGAAAAAGATTTGTTAAAAGCAGGACTTCTAACAGTAGCCAAAGTGAAAGAAATTTGGACGGGCTATGAAGAAGAAAGTGTTCGCGCCACAGAGACCGCTCGCAAAGAACCGGTTCCATCAGCGGAAACAGTTTGGGATCATATCTATGTTGATAACGAAAATGCGGATTGGAGAAAATTCTAATGGCAAATATGGCTCAAGCCATCCGCATGGCTTTACATTATGGCGAAAGTCGTTTGAATGTTCGCGACATTTTTGGGCAAGATGTGGGTGCGCCGTTAGGTGGTGCATTTACGGTGACTCAAGGCCTAGAAACTTCGTGGAATTCGCCACTGGATGAACGTGGAATTATCGGCATGGCGATGGGAATTGCCATGGCAGGAGATCGTTGTGTCGCTGAAATTCAATTTTGTGATTACATTTTTAATACAATCGATCAGTTAAAGATTGCCGGGAATACTTTGTGGTGTACAAACGGTCAATATAATTTACCGATGACTGTGATGACTCCTGTCGGAGCGGGAATTCGCGGGTCCGTATATCATTCGCATTCGTTTGATGCTTGGGCTTCAAGACTTGCGGGTTGGAAGGTTGTGATGCCTTCAACGCCTTTGGATGCTTACGGCCTGATGTTGTCAGCGATTCAAGATCCTAATCCAGTTCTTTTCTTAAAACCAAAAGCCTTGATGCGTGTTCGTGGTGAAGAATTAATTCCTGGCGAGCCCGCCAATGAAAAAGAATTAAAAGCCATGATTGATGCGCCCATTGGGGATCGCAGCAAATGGAAAGCGCGTTGGCCCGATTTACAAGAGTACCTTGTTCCCATTGGAAAAGGAAAAATCACTCGTGAGGGCGCCGATATCACGGTGGTGTCTTATGGTCGCCATCTATTGATTTGTAACGAAGTCGCTGACCAATTAAAAGATGAAGGCCTATCGGTCGAAGTGATCGACCTTCGATCCATTTATCCTTACGATTGGGCCATGATTAAAACCTCTGTTGCGAAAACGGGCCGCGTTCTTTTTGTGAATGAAGACACCGAAGTCACAAACTTTGGTGAACATTTGGCGTACCGAGTGGTGCAGGAATTGTTCTATAGTTTACTGGCCCGTCCTAAGGTGATCGCAGGAAAAAATCTGCCTGGGATTGGTTTACATCCGAACTTAGAAGATAATTCTGTGCCACAAAAACACGAAATTATTGATAGTATTCGCGAAATTATTTCTGAGGTCCCATAAATTTTTATGTCAAAAAATATCAGTTCAACACGCAATAAAGCTCGACGTATTTCCAAAAAAACACAGGCTATCTCATTTGATAAATATGATCTTTATGAAGAATCAGTGCAGTCACCTCGCTCTGATGTCGAATTCTATGTTCAAACTTATAAAGAATTAAAAAAGAAAAAGCCCAAATTTTTCAGAGAAGATTTCTGCGGAACTTTTTCTTTGTCAGCGGAATGGGTGAAGTTTAATTCAAGTCATGTAGCGTATGGGTTAGATATTGACCCAGAGCCGATGGATTATGGACGAAAGTATTACGAGGGAAAGTTAAGCGCAGATCAAAAAAAACGTCTGCACATTGCAGATCACAATGTTTTAATCGGGCCTTTGCCTTCCGTCGATGTGGCTGTGGCGATGAATTTTTCTTATTTTTGCTTAAAAAGCAGACCCTTGTTAAAAAAATATTTTCAAAATGTTTATAACAGCGTTCGCAAAGATGGACTTTTTATTGTTGATATCTTTGGTGGTAGCCAGTGTTACGATGCGATTGAAGATGTGCATAAAAAGAAAAATTTTACTTATTATTGGGATCAAGTCAGCTTTGATCCGATTTCAAATTTTGCACTTTTTTATATTCACTTTCGGGTGAAAGGAAAAAAAGTAACCAAAGTGTTTAAGTACGACTGGCGAATGTGGTCCATTCCCGAAATTCGCGATCTGATGGAAGAAGTTGGCTTTAAAAAAACCCATGTTTATTGGGAAGGCACCACTCGAAAAGGTGAAGGCGATGGGAAATTCAAACGCACTGAAAAAGGTGAATCCTGTTTAAGTTGGATCGCCTATATCGCAGCAGAAAAATAAAAGCGTTTGAACGAGAGGCTCGTATTATCTAATCCGAAGTTTATCATTTGGGTCAATTTGCTTAGACGGCTTTTTTCAAAATATCGTTAATAAGTGACTGATAGCCAATACCCGCATCATCAGCCTTATCTTTTAGTTTAGTCAGCACATCTTCCTCAATTCGCACAGAGATCGCGACACGGGGAGAGCTGCCAACCAGGGGGCGCCCCACGCGTTTAAAATTTTTTAACTGCTTTGCCGTGAACTTGGGAATATCTGAGTAGTCTATCTTAGAACTTTTAGTTTTTTTGTGCGTAGACTTTCCTCTCATCTTTGTTAGCAGTTCTTGCGCTGATAATTCGATAGATTTCTTTTTCATAGGCAACAGCCCCCCGGTAAGTGAAAGACACAAATAGAACTCGACCCATTTGCGGACGGCCTAAAGCGATAATACGTTCTTCTTTGGAAGAATGCTTTTCATCTGGGGCCAGCATGATGGCTGGATCAAAAAACACCGTTGTGGCCTCAGAGGACGAAACGCTGTGTTTGACAAAATTACGAACTCCTTTTGCGGCATCCCATTGGAAATAGACCATAATTTAGTATATACATAATCCATAAAAAAGAAAGTCTTAAAATTTCTAGCAATCTGATCGCAAAAAGTTAAGAATTTTTTAATTGATCCATTGTAAATAACGGCATCATCTTTAAACCCAGTTGAAGTAAGGCTGGTTCCTCTTTTTCTTTGCCTCGATGAATTACGCACAGAACATGCTTAACTTCTGCGCCAAGACTTCGCAGATCTTTTGTGCTTAAAACCACTTGGCCGCCCGTGGTGATCACATCTTCGATAATGCAAACCTTTCGGCTTTTGATCTCTATTCCTTCGGCAAATTGGCAAGTTCCATAATCTTTAGCAGCTTTGCGAACAAAAGTGACGGGAAGTCCCGTCTTTAATGAAAGAGCTGTCGCAATTGGGACTCCTCCCAACTCAAGTCCAGCAAGAACTTCGGTTTCCTTAGGGATTAATGGCGCTAGGTGCTCGGCAATCGCAGCAAGGAGGGTTGGTTGCGACTCAAACCGGTATTTGTCAAAATACTCTTGTGACGTTGTTCCCGAGCGAAGTTTGAATTCACCCCGCAAATAACTGATCTGATAAATTTTTTTGGCAAGTTCCTCTCGGGTCATTATTTGCTCCTTTGCTTTTTCAGTCAGTCTGGCTCTGGTTATCTTGGCCTATTTTATGCTGTATTAGATAGGGCGGAAGCTTTGATGCAGTGAAGGACGAAAAATATGAAAGAACAAAACGATAGAGATCTAGAAACCATCAGTCTTTTTTTCATCTTAGGGATGTTAACCCTGGTCGTAGTTTTGGTGATGAAGGTGGTGCTTTTTGGGCCCAATCTTTTACTATAGCGCTAAGTTTTACGAAGTTTTTGTTTTCGAATCTGCCACTGTTCTAAAGCATACTTTCGCATATCCTCAACATTATCGAATTCATCGACAATTTCGACACCGAGCAAGGTTTCTACCGCATCCTCTAATGTTACGAGGCCAGTAATGACGCCATACTCATCGGCAGCAAGTGCCAAATGTTCTTTTTCTTTGATGAAAAAATCAAGGACGTGGGACACGCTCATTCGCTCAGAAATCGTCGCAATCGGGCTGACCAGTTCGTTAATTTTTTTATCAATTTCATCATGCGATAAAGATTCCAGAATTTTGTATCGATGAGTCACACCAATAATATTATCTAAAGAGCCTGAGTAGACGGGGAGTCGTGAAAACCGGATAGGTTTATTTTTCTGAGAAACTTCGCCTGTGGTTAAATTGCCATCAAGTGCAAAGAAAACAGATCGGGGAGTCATGATGTCAGAAACAAAAATTTTATCCAGCATCAGCAAGTTTTTAATAATCATGGACTCTTTAGTTTTTAGAGTTCCTTCTTCGGCGCCAAGCTCGGCCGTCATAATCATTTCTTCACGAGTCACTTCTGGCACATCTTCAATACGTTTAAAAAAGTTTCCTAATTTTTCTGAAGAAACAACCAAAGGATAAAGCATCACTATCATCGCCTGGACGGTATAGGCCGTAAATGGAGCAAGAGCTTTCCAATTTGCAGCGCCTATGGATTTAGGTAAAATTTCAGAAAAAAATAAAATACAGAAAACTAATACGACCGACGTAATTGTGACATATTCATCGCCATAAAGTTTTTGAACTCGAAAGGCAATAAAGGCGGAGCCGAGCGTGTGAGAGAGGGTGTTCAAAGTTAAAATAGCTGAAATGGGTCGATCAATTTTTTCAATCAGATTTTCAAGAAGCTTACCACTGCCTTTTTTCTTTTCGACGAGGACGCCCACAAAGGCTGAATTAACAGACAGCATAACCGCTTCTAAAAGAGAGCATAAAAAAGAAATTCCAAGAGTAAATATGAGAAGGACTATAATTGTTGTCATGAAAGCGCCTTGAAGTTAACACGGGCCTAAGGAGGAATGAATTAAAACCTCTATGACGCAGGTTATAGAGGTACGAGGGTTGTCTCAGAACGAGAATTTGTGGCTGATTTGCCTCAACCTTCGCCCAGCTTTGACCGATGTTATGGGGGATGGCTAAGTATCTAATCTATGGTTTAGGTCTCATTTTAATTGTCGGGCTAGGGCTTTTTATGGAGCTTAGTAACGGCGATTATTTAATCATAGAAAAACTGATGGCTAAAAAACCCCAACAGGTGGCTCCGCAAGCGATTGTTGAAAAATAAAAAAGCCGGTTTTTAAGACCGGCTTTTTTATTTTTATTAGATTAGCGAGAATGATTATTTTTTAGCTTCGTCAGCCTTCTTTTGAATGAACTTTTTGACTAGTTCTTCTTGGACGTTTCGAGGAGTCTGCGAATATTTCGCAAATTCCATACTGAACTCGCCCTTACCTTTAGTGGCAGAACGCAGATCAGTTGAATATCCAAACATCTCTGACAATGGAACTTCAGCCTCGATCACCACAGTTCCTTCAAAAGAAGTTGTTCCAAGAATCACACCGCGGCGCTGATTGATTTGGCCAGTAGCAGGTCCTTGGTATTCTTCAGGAACAGTTGTTTCAAGCTTCATGATCGGCTCAAGAACGACTGGTTTTGCTTTTGGATAAACTTCACGCATCGCTGCCATCGCAGCAATTTTAAACGCCATGTAGCTTGAATCGACATCATGGTAAGATCCGTCAAGCAGTTCAACTTCAATGTTAACGATTGGGAAACCTATCAATGGACCCTTACGACATTGCTCTTCGAATCCTTCATCAACGGCTGGGATAAATTCTTTAGGAATACGACCGCCCGTGACGTTATCAGAGAACATGAAAACTTTGCCGTCTTCTTGAGGAGGAAGAGGCCGAACTTTTCCAACGATTTTAGCAAACTGACCCGATCCGCCTGTTTGCTTTTTATGAGTGTAATCATAAGAAGCTTCTTGGTTAATCGTTTCACGGTAAGCCACCTGAGGCGCGCCGACGATCACTTCACAAGCAAACTCACGCTTCATACGCTCGACGTAAATTTCCAAATGAAGCTCGCCCATTCCTTGAATGATCGTTTCATTAGACTCTTCGTCGCGGTAGACGCGGAAAGTAGGATCTTCTTTTCTAAACTTTTGCAGAGCTTTAGAGAAATTATTTGAACCCTCTTTAGATTTCGGAGCAATAGCCAAAGAAATAACCGGATCTGGAACGTGCATGGACTGCATTGCTGCATTCACATCTTCATCACAGAAAGTATCTCCGGAAGCGCAATCGATTCCGAACAAGGCAACGATGTCACCAGCGTAAGATACGTCGATATCATCCATCTTATCAGAATGCATACGAACTAAACGCGGTACTTTCACCGATTTTTTGTTCGTTGTATTGATGATGAAAGCCCCTTTTTTAATTTGGCCCTGGTAAATACGCATATAAGTCAGCTGACCGAATTGAGTGTCCTGGAGTTTAAACGCCAAAGCCACCAAAGGCTTTTCATTGACTGGGAAAAGATCAAATTTTTCTTCGCCTTTAGAAAGATCCAAAGCGGTTTCTTTTTTCTCGGCCGGAGTGGGCAAAAAGTAAGTCACAGCATCTAATAAAAGCTGAACGCCCTTATTTTTAAAAGCAGAGCCGCAAAAAACAGGAACGAGCTTCAAGGAAATAACACCTTTTCGCATCGCTGCGCGAAGTTCTTCCATTGTCGGTTCTTGCTCCATTAAGAATTTTTCGCCAACAACATCATCAACGTCAGCTAATTTACCGATCATAATTTGACGGTACTCTTTAGCTTGGTCTAGGAGGTCAGCTGGGATTGGAATTTCCTTAACTGATTCGCCGCTGTCGCCTTCATTGATGAAAGCTTTCATCATAATCAAATCCACAGCGCCTTTGTGATGCTCTTCAAGCCCGATTGGAATTTGTGCCATAAAAGCATTCAAACGCAATTTATCAACCAAGGCGTCTTTCACGCGGAAGGGGTTTGCCCCCTGGCGATCTAATTTATTAACAAATGCCAAGCGAGGAACGCCGTAACGTTTCATTTGACGATCCACTGTGATCGACTGAGATTGAACGCCTGCTACACCGCAAAGAACAAGGATAGCTCCGTCAAGAACGCGCAATGAACGCTCCACTTCGATGGTGAAATCCACGTGCCCCGGAGTGTCGATCAAATTGATGATATGATCAGCCCATTCAACTTGCGTTGCCGCAGACTGGATGGTGATCCCTTTTTCTCGCTCAAGATCCATTGAATCCATGGTGGCGCCGACGCCGTCTTTTCCTTTTACTTCGTGGATCGCATGGATCTTTCCACCGTAGAAAAGAATTCGCTCAGACAGAGTTGTTTTTCCCGAGTCGATGTGCGCCGAGATACCAATATTTCGTACAATATTAATGTCCCACTTTTTGGCCATAATTTTACCCTTTGTTAGAAGCGTTTTTCATATTTTGGGATGCCCAGTTGAGGAGCAAACTTTGATCGCTAAATTAACGAAGATTATGGATTATCAGACTTCATCTTTAAGTGCAAAAGACGATATTTTTGCATCGCGCTATAATGCTGGATTTTTCCCTGTAGTTGATCTTCATTTAGAAAGAGCTAGCATGAAGGAGTGATAGTCAAAAATGATTTTAACATTCTTATAGTCGATGACGAGCCCGATCTGTTGGAGATTTTATCTGTGCAGATCGAGGTGAGTGGTTGTGCAGTATTCAAGGCTAAAAATGGGCAAGTGGCTTTGGACTTAATTAAAGCTCGCCTAGGTCAAGGGCAGTATTTTGATGCCATTATGTCAGACTTTAATATGCCTCAGATGAATGGCTTGGTGCTTCTAAAAGAAATTAGAAAATTAGAATTGGCCGTCCCGTTTATTTTCTATACTGGCTATGGCGACAAAGAAAAGACTCGGGAGGCCTTACGTTTGGGCGCTTTGGACTTCTTAGATAAGCCTTTCAACCCACAGGAAATGGTAGCTACTGTGACCCGAGCAGCCGAGTTGGGTCGCCTGATGAACGAAATTGATCAGCAGTATATCGATATCGGACATGAGTTTAAAATTCCAACAGAAAAGTTTGAGAATATTAAAAAAGCTCAAAAAGAACTTTTTCGTGTCCGAGCCTTAACTCAAAAAAAATAAAAAACATGGATCCTCGTCAGCGTCTACAAAACAACTTTCCTTACAATGACTTTCGCTCGTATCAGCGGGAAGTGATCGAAGAACTGATGCAAGGAAAAAACTGTGTGGGCTTAATGCCAACAGGTTCTGGCAAAAGTCTTTGCTATCAATTTTTTGCAAAACCCAATGAAGGCTTAGTCCTTGTTGTTTCTCCATTAATTGCTTTGATCGAGGATCAGAAAGCGAAATGCCTAAAACTGGGTTTAAAGGCCGCTGGAATCACGTCGATTCAAAATCGCGGAGAACGGGACCGAAATTATGATCAGCTGGCCAAATGCGAATTAGATATTATTTTTGTAACGCCGGAGCGTTTTCGGGTCTTGGAATTCCGCGAAGCCTTAGAAAAAAATAAAATTCGCCTATTTGCCATCGATGAAGCGCATTGTATTTCGATGTGGGGGCATGATTTTAGGCCTGATTACTCAAAGCTGGGAGTGATTCGAGCCCAATTAGGAAATCCTTTAACTTTAGCTCTGACGGCCACGGCCACGCCCGAAGTTCAAAAAGATATCTTAACGAGCTTAAATATTTTAGAGGCAACGATAAAAACAGATGGTCTTTCGCGGCCTAATTTAGCGATCCGCGTGGCTGAGGCCTACGGTTTCGAAGAAAAATTAGAATACGTTACTGAATATTTAAAAACTCTAAAAGGTCCTACCATTATCTATTTTTCTTTGATTGAAACTTTGCGAAAAGTGTCTCGCTCTTTAGAGCGGAAGCGGGATCACCTGATATTTCATGGTGATTTGCCAGGGAACATCAGGCGTCGAAGCTTGCGAAATTTTATGGAAGACGAAAGTCCCTTGATGCTGGCGACGCCTGCCTTTGGCTTAGGAATTGATAAAGAAAACATTCGACACATAGTTCATTTTGAAATCCCAGGAAGTCTTGAAGCTTATTATCAAGAAATTGGGCGCGCTGGGCGCGATGGCAAGGCGGCAGATTGTTTATTAATGTATGACGAAGATGATATCAGTCTGCAGATGAATTTTTTGAAATGGTCTAATCCTGAACCAGAATTTGTTCGTCGAGTTTACGAGCTGATCGTTAATCACCGGGACCGCGTTGATGACGGCGGCTTTGATTATATTCGCGAGCAAATGGTGTTTAAAACAAAAACAGATTACCGGATTGAATCCAGTGTTAATATCTTAGAGCGGTGGGGCTGTTTAGAAAAAACTGAAGACCCTTTTCCTTTCAGAGCTGTTCGATGTCCAGAAGAAAGCGATTTTACATTGGAGCAACCTGAAAAAAGATTCCGATGGGCTAACAAAAAGCTATTAGACTTAGTTCAATTTATAAAAAACAAAGAAGAGTGCCGGTTGAATCAAATTTATTTGTATTTTGGTCATGAAAAGGAAAGGCCTTGCGGTCAATGCGATGCCTGCTTGGACGAAGGATGAAGTCCAGCATTCAATTCCCAGATATTCATCTGACTTATGAAGACGGCCTTCTTGCCGTCGGGGGCAGTTTGGATGTGGCCACTTTATTTGAAGCCTATAAAAGAGGAATATTTCCTTGGCCGCAGGTCGGCTATCCTATGCTTTGGTTTTCTCCTGAAAAAAGAGGTGTGCTTGATTTTTCGGATCTTCATGTTCCTCGCAGTTTAGAAAAACAGCAAAAGCAGCAGGAATATACTTTTACTATCGACCAAAATTTTGAGCAGGTGATTGAAGCCTGTCAAAGTCAGCCCCGTAAAAACCAAAGTGGCACATGGATCGTTCCTGAACTTAAAAAAGCTTATGTTAATTTTCATCAAGCTGGATTCGCCCATAGTGTTGAGTGTTGGAAAGATTCTGTGCTGGTTGGTGGGATCTATGGTGTTTTTGTCGAAGGTGTTTTTAGCGGTGAAAGTATGTTCCATAGGCTACCGAATGTTTCAAAACTAGCGTTTCTCTTCTTAGTTCAACACTTGGAAGCTCGGGGATTAAAGTGGATGGATATTCAAATGGTGAGCCCTGTGACGGAAAACTTGGGCGGAAAATATATTTCTAGAGATAAGTTTTTGAATCGAATTCAGACCAGCCAAAAAAAATGGCAAGTTCAGAATTTTTCATTTTAGCTTTTTTTGGAAGCCTTGTAGATCGTAATTCGATCTCGTCCATTTTTCTTTGAATTGTACAAGGCCTCGTCGGCCGTTTTATAGAACTCACGAACCGCCATACTTTTAGAGTCCCAAAGAGACACTCCAAAGCTAGAGGTGACCTTTAAAACTTTCCCATCATAGGGCATGTTTAAGGCGCGAATCCTGTTGGCCAGATCTTCGGCGTAAGTCATGACCTTATCAAGAGCTAGCTGTGGGATTAGAATCGCGAACTCTTCGCCTCCGACACGCGCAACGACGCTGTCTTTGGGAAGATTAATTTTTAGAGTCTGTCCCATATTTTGAAGGACCAGATCTCCGGCCGGATGCCCATATGTATCATTAACCTTTTTAAAAAAATCGATATCCAGCAAGACGAGGGAAAGGTCTGAGTAAGCTTTTGTAAACTCATCCAGTTTTTCGCGAAAAAATCGAGCGTTAAAAAGGCCAGTCAGGTCATCGTAGATACTTAGTTTTTCAAGCACCATATTTTCAAGCATGATCGACATTTGCTCGGCTAGGGTTCGAAGGGTGTCGTGATCTAAATGAGCTGTTGAAAGATCGCTACAGATGGGAACTGCTAACAAATAGCTATTTTTACTCTGGGCTCGGATCGGTATCACAACAAGTTGCTCTAGGCCTGAAACAAAACCCAGTTGAAGCTCGGAAAAATCACTAGCTAAATAGGTTTTGTATTGATCCGGCAACTGCGACTGCCTCAGTGTTACAATCAATGAGTCGCTGGTCGGTGCTTGTTTCGTGTAAATACCTGCGACAACTTTTTCGGGCGATATAAGGTAAGCGCTGTCTAACTTGAATTGCTGAAGGACATGCAGGCCAAACTCACGTAGTAATTGAATAGGTTCACGCACCATGCGAATTTTTTGTAAAAGATGATTTAAAGACTTCATCTCATCTATTTTGCGATCCTTGGAATCCATTTCTTTTTTATATTTACTTTTTAATTGCTCTTCTAGAGTCAGATCTTGCATTACAAAAAGAATCACAGTTTTTTCATCGTGCTTACGGGGAATTAAACAATATTGGCCGATGCCGTCTTCATTGGATTTTGTTTTAAAGCGAATGACCCTTGAATTTGTCGCTTCCGCAGTGACAAGATCTTTAGGCTCGACCGGTTTGCCATCAAATTCTAAAAAAAGTTTTGTTAGCGGCATTTTGCCAATAATTCTATGAATAGGAAAGCCGACAATTTGTGCGAAAGATTCATTGCAATAGATCACCAGACCGTCCTCGTCTAAGGCGGCCAAAGAATCATAAAAATGATCGAGTGGTGAAAAATCCAATGTAAAACCTCGCATTGTCTTATCGGATCAATGCCGGTTGACTACGAGGTCCAGATCGATGAATAAAGTCGATGGACCAACTAAAGGCCAGACGTTGGACAAAATTTGGGAGCGTCAGCCACCTTTTGAATCTGCGCGCGACCTTGTCGACCAGTATTTGAAACATAGCTTCCCGAAAAAATGATCGAAGGCCCTGGCTGCCGTTCTAGACTCACTGTTAGGGACTCTTTCCCAGCAGAAGTTGTTTTTAAATACAGGGTTCCTGGGCCATCGTAGGGCACAAAAAAAGCGGCCATTGTCATACCTTCAAAGCCATTCGCTTGTGTGACCACGGATAAAGAAAGATCTCGGAATGCTTGAATACTTAAATCCTGAGTTATCGGTGCAAAGCCCTCTGGCCGGCGAGTGAACTCGTAAAGACCAGTGAGCTCTTCTACTTTAGGCCGCACAACTTTGTAAAAGGAATCACAGGTGTCTAAAAAATCTAAGTTTGAAATACGACTGGTGCGAGTGACTTCAATCGTTCCTAACTTTCCACTCAACTGATTGATACTTCCAATCAGTTGATCTCCTCGGACATTGATTTCCATACTCGAAGCTTCAAATTGTCCAACCTTATCAATAGCTTTAATATTGTTAAGTTGAAACTTACTGTTGGGCAAATAGGTCCCTGATAATTTTGCGTCTTCTGACAAAATAACATCACTACGTTTAATTCGAGCTCCTAAAATAGATCCTGTCGCAGTGGTGCCACCTCCAATAGTTCCCCCACCAGAGGTCCCGCCGGCTGTGCTGCCCATGTTATTAAGGGTCATAATAATTTCATAGGCCTTGCCTTGAATATTTAAAAAGCCTTCGTAGGTGCCAACGACTTGCTCAACCTCAGCGTCACGATCAGCTTTCTGCTGACTTTCCCGGCGTTGCTGTTCATCGCGGACTTCTTTTTTATCAAATGAGCAAGCGCTGAACTGAAAAGAAAGCACAGCTAAAAATATTAAATTGAGTGTCTGGAATTTCATTGGGGCTCCGGGTTAGGAATCAATTCATCACGAGCAGCCGCCCATTCATTAAGGGCGATTTGATAATCGCCAATTGAACGAACATATTCTACTTCTGATGAAAAATACTTATTCATAGCATCGATTAAAATCGCAATATCTGTACGGCCCTGATTGTAAGACCTTGTTAATTCCTGAATCGCTTTTTCGCGATATTCTTTTTGCAGTTTTTTACTTTGGGCAATCGCAAAGGTCGATGTGACCTTTCTTTCGGCTTGGCTCTGCTTATTTTTTTCTTCAAGGCGCTGGCGCTCAAGGCGGGCTTGCTCCAATTCAAAAGTAGCCCTGCGATTGAACTCTGTTTGCGCTTGTAAATCAGAGCCAAAATTATATTGAAATTTAAGTCCTACGTAATATTTTGGATGATCGCCGGCCTTCACCTGATTTAAAGCTAAACTGGCATCGTCATCAAGGCCACTCGCGCCCATTTTGCCGACAAAATTAAGGATCGGAAGTTTTTTTGACTTGGCCGCACGCAAAGAATCATTGGCAGCTTTAACTTTTAATCTTTGCGAGATAAGACTTCGCCGCTCTTCAATAGGCAGTTCATTTAATTTTGGCGCCGCCGGGAGCTCTGTCGGAATTACAAAATTAATTTCAGTCCCAGGAGCTATCCCAAGCAGGGTCTGAAGTTGGTCCATATTTTTCAAATAATCGACGGAAGCAACTTTTACGATTTGAATACGAGTTTCGTACTCGGCTTGAATCTGGGTGAATTCACCGGGAGACGAATAACCCACAGAGTTTTTTCTTTTCACAACAGCAACTAATTTTTCGTAGCGTTCTTTGGAGGCTAAAGCTTCTTTAAAATTTTCTTCAGCAACATAGGTATTCCAGAACTGACGAAGCGTTTCAAGGACGAGGCTTTGAAGCTCATTGATGCGTAAGATTTTTGTGGCTTCGTATTCGACTTCAGCGGCGCGAACTGTCGCTCGATCGCCAATCCCGAAAAAATTCCCCAGCAGGGCCTGTTCAAGGGTGAATGTTGCGGTATCCAGAGTCAGAGGAATTTGATTTACAGGTGAAATATACTTTTGTGAAATTCGCGTATAATCGAAAGCTAAAGTCGTGCCAGTCACAAATGATTTTGAAAGCCCAAGAGTGGCTTTTCGTCGTTCTATGTTGGGGTCAACACCATAAAGAGTGAAGTTTTCAGTGCGATCTTTCTCAAAGCCAGATTCAAGGTTGATCTTCCAATCGTAAGTCGACAAGGCTTCATAAGTTTTCAAAGCAAAAGTCTGATAGTTGGCGTTCACTTCTTTGGTTTTTAAGCCTTGTCGCAAGACCAAATCAGCTGCGTCGCTGGGGCTCAGCTTTAAGGTGGGGCCGCTTTTTTCCAAAACGGAAGGGGCCGCGAGCGCCATCAGGCTTGAAAGAATGAAAATACTGATCACCATGCCAACCGAGTCCCCAACTCTATGGAATCAGTCGGTAAGAAAATTTCTGAAGTCTGGGGATTTAATAAATTTCTATTTACGTAAGATAATAAAACTTGCCAATTTTTGGGAGCATTAATGTGCATCCCGGCTGAGAAAAATTCGAAATTACTTTCGCGGGAAACTTTCGAATAAGCACTGGATCCTGTTTGCGAGTAATTAACAACGCCAACACCTAGGTCGCTTTGAAACCCCCAGCTGCCAGGCGTTGGCTCAAAGGCCAAATGGAAACCAACATCGGTTAACAAAGTTGTCAGGCGCGCCTCTGGATCTTGAGTCTTATCGGAAAATGAAACTAAGCTTTGCTGAGAACTGTAACCCGCATGCAACAGAAAACCCCACTTCAAATGCTGGGAAGGAGCCTTAAATTGCAGCCCGAATTCTAATGACGGTAAATAAAAAGCTGACATATTTTCCAAACGATAAGGCACTGTGTTGTAGCCTTGCAACTGCCCGGATGGTTGAAAACTTTGAACCTTCACCCCGAGCAGCCAATCGTAAGAGCGAGTTTTAAATTCGGGAGTGGGATCTTTTAAAATAAGTAGTGAAGTTGAATTTGAGTTAAGACCCACATCGCTAGCCACAGTTTGATGCACCCGGGGTGATTCTGCTTCTTGAGAGGCCTTGCTGATCAATTCATTGTTAGCAAACGCAACAGTGGCAACTAAAAGTGCTAAGAAAATAAAACAAAGTTTTGTCATTGAGGGATTCCTTGAAGTGTCCACTGGGGTTCTACGCAGGGATAAAAAGTAGCAATCATTCGCCAAATTCCAGTGGTCGTATTTAAAGCGATCAATCCGCCCTTGGAATAAAGGCTAAAATAAATTTCATCATCTTGGGGAGCTTTAAAACCGCCAGACATCAGGTGTTCAGGAACAGCCGTTCCCAATTGAGTCAGCAACTTTTCTGGGAAAGGCCAGTGGCTGAATGAGGAGGAGTTTAGTTCTAAGTGCAAAATGTTTGCTTGCCCGGCAGCGCCTTTTTCAGTCGTCAGGTATTGTTCAGTCCAGTAGACCTTTAAGCCCGTGTTATGAACTGAATAAATCAAGGGCCTACTTGTGGGGTGACTTATTTTTACAAGTTCAGATTTATTTTTGGAATCATATTCCACAAGGGATGCACTGGGTGATCGCGAATCAAATTCAAGCCAAACCCAGTTTTTACGGACTGGATTGAACTCGAGGCTCATGGTTTCATTTTTTGAAACAGGAGTGACAAAGGCCACTTTAAAAGTATTAAAATCATAGGCCACTTGTTGCCAACGAAATGTTTTTTGATTGTAGAGGTCAAAAATTAAATAATTTGCACTGGCCGAAAATCGAGGGTTGGCAAGAAATGGCTGTAAACGGACAGAGCGAGTGGCCCCAGTTTTTAAATCGTAAATCAAAAACTCATCACTGCTGGCGCCCGCAAAAACAAAGGTGTTCCCCTTTTG
Organism: Pseudobdellovibrionaceae bacterium; assembly: GCA_043747555.1. Lineage (GTDB taxonomy): Bacteria > Bdellovibrionota > Bdellovibrionia > Bdellovibrionales > Bdellovibrionaceae > JAYWDA01. Next base: position 16,445 of record JAYTOY010000074.1, read on the forward strand.
CGTGACTAAGCTCCTGCCGAAGCCCTTCGCTTCTAAATCAGTGACTAGATTCGCTGATAAGCTTCGCGAAGGCGATAAAAGTTCGCTGGTGGCGTGGCGCCGACCCACATGCGCTGCAGATCGATAAATATTTACTTTGCCGTTTTGGGTTTGGGCCCGAATGATGAGTTGAATTTTCAAATCGTCGCCAGCGTAAGGCTGGTAATCTAGCATATTTTGAAACGGAGAGTTTTTTTCGTCAGTAAAATCTAGGGTAGGAGCAAAGTAGCTTTCGCGAACATGGCTGGGAAAAGTGTTGAGTCGCCCGGATTCCCCGTAAGTTTGACTCTTGCAAAAAATCGTCAAAACCGGGGAGGCAAAGGCGGACGTGCTGATTAAAAGAAATGTCCCGAAAGCCAAATTTAAAAAGGCGGCTGGAAGCATCGACAACTCCGGTTTAAACGACCATTAAAACACTGATGAAGACCTAGTGAGATAAGGCGAAGCCTACAAAATGTCAAACAAGCTCCCCAACGATGAAAAAAATAAGCGGTTCTTGCTGGATGGCAAAACGCTAATTTCTGCATGACTAAGTCTTTGATTCTTCCTATTGTCGGCCCATGGCTATTTCAGACGTTTCAATTCGAAATCCCGTGTTTGCCTGGATGCTGATGGCAGCCCTTATTATCTTTGGCGCTATTGGATTTTCCAGAATGGGGGTCAGTCAGCTGCCCGATGCTGACTTCCCGGTCCTTAACGTTTCAGTTTCTTTGGATGGAGCCGCACCAGAGGTCATGGAAACGACGGTCGTAGATCCCATCGAAGATGCCATGACAAGCGTTGAGGGCTTACGGTCTATTAGCTCCTCCAGCAAAAGTGGTTCTGCCAATATCACTCTCGAATTTGAGCTGAGTAAAAATATAGATGTGGCGATTCAAGAAGTTCAAACTAAAGTGGCTCAAGCGCAACGTTTATTACCCAAAGAAATCGACACGCCTGTCATCACAAAATCCAATCCAGAAGACCAACCCATTATTTGGTTGGCACTAACCTACACTAAAAAAGACGGTTCAAGCGATCAAAAGTTTCTGAATCAGTTTGCCCGTGATTTTGTGAAAGATCGTTTTACAACAGTTCCGGGAGTGGGTGAAATTTTCTTGGGTGGTTACACGGCTCCGGCTCTGCGAGTCTGGGTCAAGCCTGACCAGCTTCGCCAAAGAAATATTGCCGTCAATGATATCATTGATGCCATCAAGGCCGAGCATTCTGAACTTCCTGGCGGATTTATTGAAGAGGGCTCGAAGCTTTACAACGTGCGAACGATGGGCGAAGCGAAATCAGTTGAAGAGTTTGGGCAAATTCCGATCAATCGGCGGGCCGGTCAGTTGATTTCAGATCCTGGTCACTCGGTGCGATTGAAAGACGTGGCGGATATCGAAGAAGGGATGGATGAAGTTCGCCGAATTGCGCGTTTTAACGGTGAACCTGCATTAGGAATGGGAGTGCGAAAGCAGCGTGGCGCGAATGCTGTCGCGGTCGCTCGAGCCGTCAAAGATAAAATTGCAGAAATCCAAAAAGATCTGCCTGAAGGAATGCAGCTAAGAGTGAATTTTGATGGCACGCGCTTTATTGAAACCAGTGTGCACGAATTGAATTCGCATCTAGTGCTGGCAGTGATTTTGACATCTTTAGTTTGTTGGATGTTTTTAGGCAGTTGGTCTGCAACTTTGAATGTTTTATTAGCTATTCCGACATCCATCATGGGTGCTTTTATTGCCATGTACTTTTTAGGATTTACTCTAAATACATTTACTTTATTAGGTCTGACCCTAGCTATTGGAATTGTGGTGGATGATGCCATCATGGTACTAGAAAATATTTTTAGATACCGTGAAATGGGAAGGCCTCGGATCCAAGCTGCTATATTAGGATCCCGAGAAGTGGCTTTTGCTGCCATGGCAGCGTCGGTGGCTGTTGTCGCCATTTTTCTACCCGTCGCTTTCATGAAAGGTGTGATCGGAAAATACTTTTTGCAATTTGGAATTACGATTTCATTGGCAGTCATGCTGTCATTATTGGAATCACTGACGATCACACCGATGCGTGGGGCCAGTTTTGTTAATACATCTGAACGAACATCAAAAATCGGCAAAGGCTTTGATATTTTATTCGAGCGCTTTTCGAACTTTTACACAAAAACTTTGGATTGGAGCTTGAAACGAAAAGGATGGGTCACGCTGGGATCTGTCATTTTCATGTGTGCCTCCTTTATTTTAGTTCGATTTATCCCAAAAGAATTTTCACCACCACAAGATCAAAGTTTATTTTTGGCTCGAGTACAGACACCGGTTGGAAGTTCCTTAGAATATACAAATGAGCAAACAAAAAAAGTTGAAAAATGGGTTCGTGAACAACCTGAAGTAAAACAAGTTTTTTCTAGCGTCGGTGGATTCAGCACAGGTGGTGGCGATGCAAATACGGCCATGATGTTTGTGACAATGAAACCTAAGAATGAACGATCAGCTTCCCAGACTGAGTTTATGGAAAAAGTTCGAATTGAAACTAAGAAAATTCCAGAGTTAAAAGTTTTCTTGCAAGATCTGTCGATGCGAGGTTTTTCATCTTCGCGGGGATTTCCGGTTGAATTTATTATTCAAGGTGGCGATTGGGATCAATTGTCGACAGTCACAAAAAAAATAATGGAAGAAATGGAAAAAAGCGGCAAAATGGCCGACATCGATAGCAATTATCTTTTGGGTATGCCCGAGATTCAAGTAAAGCCTAATCGTGAACAAGCGGCCATGCACGGGGTTAGCGTTCAAGCCATTGGAAGCACGATCAATGCTATGATAGGTGGCGTGCGAGTTGGACAATATCAGAAAGATGGAAAAAGAAACGATATCCGGTTACAACTTGTTAAAAGTGGCGAAACAATCAACCAAATGAAAAGCCTTTTAATTGGTAACGCTAGGTCTAATTTAATTCCTATCTCACAAGTTGTTAGGCAGGAGACAAAGCCATCGCTGCAGCAAATTTCACGGGTCAATCGCCAACGCTCAATTTCTGTTTTTGCAAATTTAAAACCTGGTAATTCTCAGCAAGAGGCCATGGATTTTATTGCAAAAAAATCACGAGAAATTCTGCCAGCAGGATATCATTTTGATGGGCAGGGTTCGGCACAGACCTTTAAAGAATCTTTTCAGGGTCTTATCTTTGCGCTGATTTTAGGTTTGCTTGTGGCCTATATGGTTCTAGCTGCGCAGTTCAATTCATTTATCGATCCAGTGACAATTCTGATGGCTTTGCCGTTTAGTATCAGTGGAGTTTTCTTTGCTTTGCTTGTCACATTTCAGAGCTTAAATATTTACAGTATGATTGGAATTTTACTTCTGATGGGAATTGTGAAAAAAAATTCAATCATGCTTGTTGAATTCACCAATCAAATTCGCGAACATGGAATAAAAGATCCCATCGAGGCTTTGCAGAAAGCCTGCCCCATTAGGCTAAGACCAATTATAATGACTTCGCTTGCGACCATAGCCGCCGCAATCCCGTCGGCTTTAGCCCGCGGAGACGGTGCTGAAACTGTGCGACCGATGGCAATTACAATCATTGGCGGAGTGTTTGTTTCAACAATTTTAACTTTATATGTAGTGCCTTGCGCTTATGCTTTATTTGATCGATTCAGAACCGTCGATGCTGATAAAGAAAAAATCAAGGAAGCCTATAAAAATCTTGAGTTAAAAATTTAGAGGCTTTCGAAGAATCTGGCCAAGCCATCGATCCAGCCCGTAGGGCCCCAAACAATATGGCCATACATAGCCGCCATCCATAAATAGAGCAGAGTGCCCATCATAAAAATTTGTGGAAAGTACTGAAGAAGATTTGTTGGATCTTCTTCCAAATCTTTTGCTTTTTTTGAATGATGATCCTTAAACTTCTTGGAAATTCCTTGAGCTAAGATCACTCGGTGGGCCATTTCTAACTTATAGAAATGAACCGCCACTAAAATCTGTTTAAGATTGCGCGGATCATTTTCAAGGCGAGTGACGACGGCATGGCAAGCCATTTGCCGTCCTCCAGGAATGCTAAACTGAATTTTAATAACCTCTCCCAAGATGGGACAAAGATCACTGGCGGCCGTAAATGCCAAGCCAGTCAACGAGACATTGCGAATCTCAGTGCCTTCCTCCCAAGGAATTTGACGAGGACCTGCTACACGGATTAAATAATCGTCATCCGTATTTAAAATATAGCGAGGCGCTCGAGCATGATACTTCGCAAGGCTCTGATTCATGATTAGTAAACTTTTTTCTTCTTCTTAGACTTTACTTTTTTGCCCAGCTTTTTATGAGCTTTGCTGGCCACATTTCGTTTTTGCTTCAGAGATTTTTTATGCCCCTTTAGATAAACGCTTGCGGTTTTGTAACCTTTGGACTTAGGTTTTGCCTCGACGGTTAAACCAGCCAAGGTGAACGTCATGATGATCAATAGCGATAGGCCAATATTTTTCATTTTTCCCCCTTACAAACAACTCTTCGGATCGCACAGACCTCGACTTAAGGGATATATAGTTTTCTAATATTGAGACATTTTTTTAGGGCGCTTTGCGCTTTAGAGGCTCTTCAGCCGAAGACGGATCATCAGGCCAATTATGTTTTGGATAATCAGGCTTCAGTTCTTTTCTAATTTCAAAGTAGCTACTTTTCCAAAAACCCACGAGGTCTTTGGTAATTTGAACGGGGCGACCATGAGGTCCCAAAAGAATAAGACGTAACGGGATAGATAGATCCCAGATATGGGGGTGAACCTTAAGTCCAAAAAAGAACTGCAACTTAGCTTCAATAAATGGATCTTGCCCTGGTTCATAATGAATAGTTAAGCTGCGAGGCCCGACTTTTAACTGCGCAGGAATGACCTTTTGAAATTCCTGAACCAAGTTTTGAGGCAAATTTAATTCCAGCAGATAAATCCAATTCTGTTCCAAAGCCTGATTCCACGTTTCAAGACCTGTTGTCCCTTGCTCAATAATTTTCGGTAAAAGTTCAACCAATGGATCCAAGATTTTTTTCGCTCCAACATAATAGTTCCAACGTTGATGCCAATTTTGAAGATCGGGGATGGCCTTCAACACTTGCGGCCATTCGGAATTTAACAAAGTCGGGAGAAGTTTCTGGACCTCTTCCGCACGGGCAGCCCGAATGACTGGTTTTTCCAGCGGGATCTTGCGAAAATATTTTGTTTCTTCGACCCAAATTTTTCCAGTTTTAGAATCATGCTTAAGGTGACGTGATTTTATAACCTGTTCTGGAAAATGGCTTAATATTTGATCTTTTGAGACCGCTGCAGCCAATGTGATACGGGTGTCTTTGTCATTCAAATCTAGGCCGGAGAGTGCTATAAAAAATTCAGCTTTTTTAACCATGCTTTTAACATCTAATTCAGCACCGCGACCGCTGGCCATTAACGCTTTAGATTCTGAAGCATTTCTCCGTCGACAGAGGCGGTCGGGGAAACTATTTATTAAAGCTATTTGCAAAGCCTCGAGAGTCAGGGTTTTTTTTGAAAACTTGATGGCTAAAAGTTTTTTTAATTGATCGCAAGCTTTCATTAATTGCTGGGCAAAGTTTGGAATCGAAGGCTTATTTTTAAATCCTTGGACAAGATCATACCGCAAATACAATTCATTTTCATGGGCTTCATGAAAACTTTGAAGATCATAATTTTGGCTCCAAATATCTCGTTCTTGCATAATGGCTGCGATCTCAGCGGCCTCGGAAAATCCCATTCTTTCAAGCTCGAAAAATGCAGAGGCGACTCGTAAGGATAATGGCAGAGCTAAAATTCGACGGCCCTTTTCTGTTAATATTCCATTGTTTTCAAGGGCGCCCAAATCCTTCAGTAGATTTTTTCCTAAAGTTAAATGTCTAGATGGTGGAGATTGATACCAAGTGAAGCTTCCCGGATCCGAAATCCCCAAAGACGCCAGCCATAAAATGGCATCGGAAAGATCAACGCGCAGAATTTCTGCTTCGTTGAAGGGTTTCATAGATAATTCGTCCTGAGCATTCCACAGTCGATAACAAGTCCCTGGCCCTTGCCTCGCTGCGCGACCGGCGCGCTGGGTTGCTGAAGATTGACTGATCCTTGAAATCAAAAGACTTTCAAATCCAGTGTCTGGATTCCATGAGTTTATTTTATTAAGTCCGCAGTCGATGACAACACCGACACCATCAAGGGTGACTGAAGATTCGGCAATATTTGTAGAAAGAATAATTCGCGCTGAAGCTGATTTTTTTAAAATACGCCGCTGATCTTCCATCGACAAAGATCCATGCAAATGATCGATGCTGCGATTAAAACCTGATTGCTGAAGTTCGCGGGTGCATCGATGAATTTCACCAATTCCAGGTAGGAACACTAAAATATCTTCTGAACTTTGATTGCTGGCTTCTTTGATTTTTGTGACTAGGCGCTGGTAAAATTTGTCGTCGGGTCGAAGACTTTGTGGAAATTTGTCATACTTGATTTCCAAAGGAAAAGTTTTACCGGGAACCCGAATAATGGGGGCTTGGCCTAGGTACTCACTAATTTTTTCAGCATCTAATGTCGCTGACATCACAATAATTTTAACAGTCGAACCCAAATCTTGAGCTTCCCGCAAAAGCCCTAGCGCAAGATCTACATGTTGGGACCTCTCGTGAAATTCATCCAATAAAACGACGTCAACGCCATCAAGATTGGGGCTTTGTAATATTTTTTTTGCCAATAAGGCTTCGGTCATAAATATCAAGCGCGTGTTAGAATTTGTTTTGTTTTCAAAGCGGACTTGGTAACCAACTTCAGAACCCAGGTGAAAGTTTTGTTCTTGGCTGATTCGGGTCGCTGCGGCCAGTGCGGCCATACGTCTTGGTTCAAGCACCAAGATCTTTTGGCTGAAAGTCTTTAGAAGGGCGGGCGGAACTCGGGTGGTCTTGCCAGCACCTGGTTCAGCCACCAAAACAAGATTACGATGATGAGCGAATGCTTTAAGAATTTCAGGTAGAAAATCGTCAATAGGGAGTGGAATAAGAGAATTATTTTCCATCAATAAAGCAATAGCATAAATTCAGATTTTTCTTGGTTCCAGCGGCTAACAACATCTTCGATGCGTCCTTCAAGAACAAGCTCATTTTCTTGGGATAAATTCAGAGCTAGCAAGACAGTGCGCCCCGGGAAATGCTCTTTTGTTTCGGTGAGTAATTTTCCCAATCGGTAAGGTGTGTCCATAAGAATAACGGCTTCTTTTGATTTTTTTAAATCAAGCCAAGATTTTTTTCGTTCTTCGTTTTCGGCAGGGAGAAAACCCCGAAAGTGGAACTGTGGAACTTTTCTTCCAGCCAGCGATAAAAGGCCCATCAGACTTGATGGACCTAAAACTGATTTTACGATGACTTTATTTCGTCTGCAAAGTCCGACAAGCTCGGCTCCTGGATCACAAAAACCGGGTGTCCCACAATCACTGACGAGAGCCACTGTTTTCACCTTACAAATTTCCAAAAGTTCAAGGTGATCGTCGGGGCGGGAGTGCTCATCCAGCACGCGGTATTCTTTGGCCTTAAGGCCGTGAGCTTTTAAAAGTTTCGAGGCTTCTTTGGTGCTTTCGCAAATAACTAGATCGGCATTTTTAAGCACCTCAAGGGCCCGCAATGAAATCTCAGAAATATCTCCAATAGGTGTCGCAACGATGTATAGCATCAGTTTTTTTCCACATACTCTTCTAAAAGGAAATGCATAATGGCTGGAATATTTTCTGGAACTTGAGCCAGTCCCGAATGCGTGCTATCAAAAAAAATCATCTCGATATCCAGATCACTTTCTTGGATTAAACGAATATTTACGGGTTCATTTTCAAAAAACCAAATTTTACTATATTTCCCAGATGGAAGGCCATGAAACCAATCTTTTTTAAATTTGGCATCATCCATTGAACGATGGGGTTTTAGGACAAGGTTCGCTTTTTCATTCAAAGGTAAATTCCAAGTCTTCAAAACGGCCTCTGAGCCTTCGCCCATCCGTTCAACATCTCGGCCTGTCAGGTAAATGATATCAGAACCCGCGGCTGCCAAGGATTGAACATAATCAACAGCTCCAGCGTAAGGGACATCATATTTTAAATAGTCATTGGAAAAAAAATTCTTCCGCCAGAAAGCTTTCAAAGCATCATGAAATTCTGGGTGGTGTCCATCCAGGCCAGCGCGGATCAAAGTGTCTCGGACACCCCAATCTCGCCGTTCGATGTGGAGATTTTTAAAATGCTGAACCTGCTCTGGGAAAAGTTTCTGATTTTCAGGAACGCCTGCAAATTCAGAGAGGATTCTTTCTAAGCGTGGACCCACATCAAATAAAGTAGAATCAAGATCAAAAACTGCAAGCGAGGATTGCTTCTGCTGAGAGATCGAAAGAGCGCGGTTTCTAATTTGCTCTAAAAGATTTTTGTGATGCGGCATATAAGTGATCCTTTGATAAGCTTGGTACAATGTAGAATCTTTTTTAGACACAAGGAAGTTCTTTTATGAAAACTTATCCATTAGTAATTCGTGAGTATCACATCGACACATTTGGCCATGTTAATAATGCCACCTATTTGCAAATCATGGAGGAGGCCCGCTGGGAGATGATCACCGAGCGAGGTTACGGATTGCAGGTCGTGAGAGAATCAAACCTGGGCCCAGTCATTCTGGAAGTTAACTTGAAATTTTTGCGTGAGTTGCGTCTCCGAGAGAAAATCAACATTCAAACTGAACTGATGGAATATAAAGGCAAAATTGGAAAGTTGCGGCAATCGGTCTTAAAAGATAATAACGAGGTTGCGGCCGAAGCGATCTTTACTTTTGGTTTGTTTGATTTGAAAACCCGGAAAATTGTAGAGCCCAATGATGCGTGGAAAAAAGCGGTGGGTGTGGGGCCGGCTTAGGCCACGTTTTTATAACGTTTTCCACGGAATTCTTCGAGGACAGTTTCTGACTTTAAAAGGGACTCTAAACGAGCCTCTAACTGGTCCATTAAATGGTCAAAGCTTTGCTCGTGGTAAACTTCACCCTGAGAGTCTAACTGCAAAGAAAAATTTTCGACCTCAGTTTCTGGAATGTGGGCGCTGATAAGAAGTCTAATAAAAGAATAATACTCTCGCATCTGAGCCGTGATCTGACGAATTTCTTGTCGAGTATTTCGAATTTCTTGCTCTACCAGAAGCTCTTCAATCGCAGAAATAATATGATCTGGGCTGGTCGGCTTTTCCAGCAAACGAAAGACACCTAAGTTGACAGCGTCAAGAATAGTTTTCTTATCGAGGTGACCCGAAAATATAATTGTAGGGAAAAAGAAATTGTTTTTTTGAGCTAAGCCTATCATCTCCAACCCTGTCATTCCCGGCATGCGAAAATCAGTGATAAGGATATCAAATGGCCGGGGCTTATTTAAAACTAACTTGTCCAAAAATTTTTGTGGATTATCGAAAGTAATAAGTTCGTATTTTTGGTCTAAAATATCATGAAACAATTCAAGCAGGCCGGATTCATCATCCACCAGGGCAACTCTTTTTTTTGGCACGACTAAAGATTTCATGCAGACCTCATACTCTTTTATCTTCGGCACTTTGGCGATGGTCTTGACGTTTTTCACAGATAAAAAATGAATTCGACTGGTCCTGTCTAAGATTTATACGATTTCGCAGACAATAAGTTTTTTTGTCTGCTGAGTTTGTATTAAGTCAAAGTGTCCTTCGGCCGATAGAGTTTGGAAGGAGGCCAATTGTGCAAAGTAAATTTATTATAACTAGAAATGGAAAAAATCTTGGCCCCTTTCATTTTGAAGAAATTCTGAATCAATTAAAAAATCAAGAGTTAGACTGGATGGAGTATCTGTATGATGATGCGTCCCGCGATTGGTTGATGATCTTACAACATCCTTTATTCACTGAAAAATTCAACTCAGGCTGGGGTCGTCCAGGCGCCCAACCTATAATTGTTGAAACAAAGGCATTTAAAAATCCCGCCAACAAATTTAAAGAAAAAGAATGGTTTATTTTACGCGAAAAAAATAATTACGGCCCATACTCGCTTCTGGAAATTATTCAAAGTCTTCAACAAAAATCTCTTTTTGAATACGATTATGTTTGGAACCAAGATCTTCCGGCATGGCGACGAGTGGCCGAGCTTCCAGAGTTTAAGGCAGAAACCATTAAAGATTTAAAAAATTCAGGAGATGCGACTGTCTCTGAGATATTTTTTAGAAGAAGACATGCACGAGCAAGATATGGAGCCTCTTTAATTCTTCACGATAATAAAAATCTTTATAAAGGCCACAGCGTTGAAATCAGCGTCGGTGGTGCAGGCATTGTGATCCCTAGCCAAGTTTTACAACCGGGACAAACTGTTTTCTTGCACTTTCAACCCGGTGATGGCGTTCCTCCATTCAATGCTTTATGCCATGTGGTCAGTAAACAATTTATCAAAGTCACTCCAGGTCAACCAACTGAAGGTATCACTGTTAAATACGGCGTTCGGTTTACCAGCATCAGCCAAAATATCCGAGATTCAATCAAATCTTTCACGGGAGAAAAAAGCGATCCCAAAGTCGCTTAATGAAAAGGAGGCAAAAATGGAATTATTAAAATCATCTATTTATTCTGTTTTCGCAGTTTTGTTTTTAAGCGGATGTAGTCAGCAATACGACTTTGGCATTCCCCCCAGTTCGGATGTCTTCCCATCCAGCGTTCAATACAACAATAAAGTGGATATGGTTTTTATGGTCGATGATTCGCCGACCATGGCCTATCATTCTGATCGATTAGCCGCGTCTATGCCTGCGTTGGTTCAAAGTCTTTTAGCCTTAAAGATGGATTTTCATATTGTTGTCGTTTCATCAAGTATGAGTCCTTCAAAGATGCGTGGTGGAAAATTTTTGGGTTCGCCTAAGGTTTTAACGAATGGGACACCAAACCTAGCAGCTGTTTTGGGTCGACGTTTGCAGCTAGGTGCTGATGGGTCCACTCGCGAATCAGGGATCGAAAGCGTTATGACGGCTTTAGCTGATAAGCACTTATCAACACCTGATGGACAAGGTTTTTTTCGAGAAGATGCTTTGCTTTCCGTGATTGCGCTTTCAAATGAAGATGATCACAGTGGTTTAGGAACAGTCGCTGATTACACTCAATTTTTTGAACAAAGAAAAAAGCCATTTGATAACGGGCAGAAATCTTGGGTTTTTAATTTCATAGGGACTCTTGATACAAGTGCCAGATGTCCAACAAATCCTGATACAAGCTACACCGAGCGAGGAAGTACTTTTATCGGCCTTGTGAATGCTTCGAATGGGCAAGCTGAATCAATTTGTTCTTCAGACCTGACGCCAGCGATTAAAAACATCAAGGCGCGAATCATTCAAGTCTTAACAGATTTTAAATTATCCAGAAAGCCAGATGTCAGTAGCATCCAAGTTTTCTCGAATGGAGCCCCTGTGCCAAGAAGCAATGTTAATGGATGGGATTACCTACCTGTAGAAAATATTATTCGTTTCTATGGAACTTGGGTTCCCGCGGCCGACGTAGCGATTAAGATTAACTTTAATCCTGCTGGCGCTGATTAAAGTTAATCTTAACTGTTAAATTTGTTCTTACTCTTCGATCAGTGCTTTCACATCTAATCGGCCTTCGGTCATCAATTTTCCTGATAAAGAAGGAGTTTTTTTAGCCGATTTTAGTAAGGCCTCCTTCACTTCCTTATAATTTTTTTCAGGATGCATAGACCAGTACAATGCGGCGGCTCCGGCCACATGCGGGCAAGCCATTGAAGTTCCATCCCAAGTCGCATGGAAACCATATTGATCAATCACAGTGTCAGAATAAAGACCACCCACCGTCGTTGAAAACACATTCACTCCAGGAGCTGCGATATGGACTGTTTTAATTCCCCAGTTTGAGAAAGATCCTAAGTTATTATTTAGATCGATCGCTGCAACGCTGACGATATTTTCAAAGTCATAAGTGGCAGGGTAGGAGGGCTTTGGGTCTGAATCATTGCTGTAGCCTGCACCGCTATGTCCGTTACCAGCCGCTGCAATGAAGAGAACATTTTTGTCTTGAGCGTATTGAACCGCATCGCGCAGAGCTTTATTCTCTGTGCCTTCAGCTGGATCTTCCCCCTCAGAGCCCCAAGAGTTCGATAAAACTTTGGCGCCATTATCGACAGCATAGTGGATGGCTTTAATAGCATCCGCTGTTGTGCCTTGGCCTTTGTCAGAGATAAATCGCAAGGCCATAATTTTTACTTTTGGAGCCACGCCTGAAATTCCAATGCCATTATCGCCACGGGCGCCCACATTTCCCGCGCAATGAGTTCCGTGGCCTGGATTTCCGCCGCCAACAAGAAGTTGCAAAGGTTCGACGGCAAGGTCAAAAGGCTTGTTGTCATTAGAGACAAAATCCCATCCGACAACATCATCAACAAAACCATTGTTGTCGTCATCCACTGAATTTGTCGCTTTGTCGCGACCTTGGCTGTCGATGCCAGTCTCGCCGGAATTTTTCCACATATTAGGAAGCAAATCTTCATGAGTATAATCAACACCTGTGTCGATCACAGCTACAATCATTCCTTCGCCAGTTGATTTTTTCCAAATATCTTTGGCACCAATTTCATTCATGCCCCACTGTTTAGCAAATTGAGCATCTGGCCCTTGGCTTTGCGGTGGAACAATTAATGGAATCGGCGGATTGTCGGCTGGCACAGTCAGAAGTTTTTCCGGATGGGCTTGAATAAATCGAGCCACAGCCGCGCGGCGCAAATTATCTTGTAACTTATAATCATTCATTAGCCGAACTGGATAGTTTGGTTGAACATACTCAACATTTGGATTTTTGCTTAAAGATTTAAACAAAGGACTTTTGCTGTCGGCTTGAACGCGCACCCAAGACCCGCCAAGATTTTCTGTCTTAACGTTTTTGTTGTCTAAATCCATCACTAATGTGCTTATGAATTTGTCATTTGCCATTTTAATCAGCAAATCAGTCTTCTTAATTTCAGCCGCCCCCGCGCTCCAACCGATCATCAAAATCAATAAAGTTACTCTCATGGATCCCCTCCTTGGTCTAGCCAACAGTCAACCAAGGAAGAGTGAATGAGTCCAACTTAAATCAACAATTTAGAGCATCTGCGTTGAATGGAAAAACACAGCCTCTGAGTCGACTTATGTTGTTGTCACGCCTCTGGATTTTCGCTACTTATGTAGGTATCCAAATGATAATTAAATGAGAGCCTTTCCCGGAAGAAGACTCTTTTTGCTGTGAGGTCGGAATGAGCAACGCTGAAAATACTTCGAGCTCGGTCATCGCAACCAAGGCCAATAGGGTCGCTCAGGCAGATGAAGAGCTAGTTAAGTCTTTTGCTTTTGCAACCAAACTGGACGCCCTTGTCGCTTGGGGGCAGCGAAATGCATTGTGGCCCCTTCCTTATGGCACCGCTTGTTGTGGAATTGAACTGATGTCGGTAATGGGACCAAAATATGACTTGGCTCGTTTCGGAGCCGAGGTCGTGCGATTTTCTCCGCGCCAAGCTGATTTGCTTTTGGTGGCTGGAACTATCACTGAAAAAATGGCGCCAGTTTTGATTCGAATTTACGAACAAATGCTTGAGCCCAAATATGTTTTATCAATGGGAGCTTGTGCTAGTTCGGGTGGATTTTATCGCGCTTATCATGTCTTGCAAGGCGCTGATAAAGTCATTCCTGTCGATGTTTACGTTCCCGGTTGTCCACCGACACCAGAAGCCGTTCTTGATGGAATTATGCTTTTACAAAAAATGATTAAAGATCACACTCCACGCCCTTGGAAAGACAATTGGAAAAATCCCTATGAGCAAATTGGAAAATCTTAAAGCCGACCTGGCTCAGCAATTTAATGTTGAAGCCTTTCAATTCACGCAATCCAATGGCGACGATGTTCTTGTCGTGCCCAAAGAGGATGTCCCGAATGTCCTGCGGTCTTTTAAAGCTTCGGGCCGTTTTGATTTCCTGATGGATATTGCTGGAGTCGATTATCCAACCAGAGAAAAAAGATTTGATGTGGTCTACCATCTTTTTTCATCCCGGGACGGAGCGCGCCTAAGGCTTAAGGCGGCCGTTGGTGAAAGCGAATCCATTGAAACTGCGATTTTTATTTGGAAGGGCGCTGATTGGTTTGAACGTGAAGCTTACGATATGTTCGGGATTCAGTTTGTTGGTCATCCCAATTTACGTCGCCTGTTAACTCATCATCAGTTTGTTGGGCATCCGCTGAGAAAAGATTATGAGGCCGATCGCCAGCAGCATTGCACAAGCACGATGCCAATTCATTTCGATAACGTCGACGGCGAAGACGGTTCTATTCTGAATGAAAATTTTGTACCGCTCAATATTGGACCTTCGCATCCTGCCATGCACGGAACCTTACGGGTGATGGTTGAACTTGATGGTGAAACAATTATTCGCGCCGGTTGCGAAATCGGATACTTGCATCGCTGCTTTGAAAAAATGGCGGAAACCCATCCTTACAATCAAGTCATTCCTTATACTGATCGTTTGAATTATTGTTCAGCGCCGATGAATAACGTCGGCTACTGTAAGACAGTCGAAAAACTATTAGGTGTTGAGATTCCTCCAAAAGCGCAAGCCATGCGTGTGATTCTTTGCGAGCTGTCTCGGATTATTGATCATATTATTTCTGTCGGTACCGGTGGCGTCGACTTAGGTGCGCTGACAGCGTTTTTCCACTTATTCACTTACCGAGAAAAAGTTTATACACTATTTGAAAAACTTTGTGGATCTCGGTTAACAGTAGCCCTGACTCGGGTTGGCGGCATGGCTCAGGATGCGCCTGAGGGTTGGTATGACGACGTTCTGACTTTTTGCAAAGAGATGCGCGGCGAAGTCGATGAGATCTCAAAACTTCTTTTGGATAACAAAATATTTATTAAGCGGACTCAAGGTGTTTGTCCGATCTCGGCCCAAGATGCGATCGCTTGGGGCTATACGGGTCCTTTGCTAAGAGCTTGTGGTGTTAACTTGGATTTGCGAAAATTAACACCTTACTATGGCTATGATGCCTTGAATTTTGATGTGCCTGTCGGAACAACTGGCGATATTTACGATCGATATCAAGTCCGTATTGAAGAAATGCGACAAAGTATTCGTATTATCGAACAAGTTTGTAAAAATGTTCCCGGCGGCGATTACACCATCCGAGATAAAGGTATCGTTCTGCCAGAGAAAAAAGACGTTTATGGAAATATCGAAGGATTGATGAATCATTTCATGTTGGTGATCAAAGGTTTACGCCCACCGGTCGGTGAAACCTATGACGCCACGGAAGCCGCCAATGGCGAACTTGGATTTTATTTAGTCAGTGACGGCAGTGCAAATCCCTACAGACTAAAAGTAAGGCCGCCTTGTTTTGCGATCTATCAGTCGTTTCCAAGTGTGGTGAAAGGCGCGATGTTAGCTGATGCTATTGCAACCGTCGCAAGTATGAACGTTATTGCCGGCGAACTGGATCGGTAGGGGCCAATATGTTTAAATTATCTGATGAAGGTCGAAAGAAACTTGCCACTGAGCTTAAGCGTTACGAAGCCCGCGAATCAGCGATCATTCCATGTTTGTATTTAGCTCAAAGCGAAAATAAAGGCTGGATCAATGCAGAAGTGATTTCCGAGTTAGCAAGCTTAATGGATATTCCTGAAAGTCGCATCAATGAAGTTTTTAAATTCTACACCATGTTCAACCAGAAACCTGTAGGAAAGTTTCATGTGCAAGTGTGTACAAATATTTCCTGTGCACTAGAGGGTGGCCGCGAATTAGCTACCCACATCTGCAAAGAATTAAATGTGAAATATGATGAAGTCACTCCTGATGGTCGATTCACAGTTTCTAAAGTTGAGTGTTTGGGTTCCTGCGGAACGGCACCGATGATGCAAGTGAATGAGCGCTATCATGAAAATCTGACTCATGAATCAGCAATGAATTTGTTACGAGGGATGAAATAATGGAAACAAAATTACTATCAGAGTTTTATCACCTGGAAGAATATCGTAGCCTCGAGGGATATAAAAAAAATGGCGGCTATAAGGTTTTAGAAAAATATCTGAAACTACAACCGCAACAGATTATCGACGAAGTCAAAGCCTCAGGACTTCGCGGACGCGGCGGCGCTGGATTTCCGACGGGAACAAAATGGGGTTTTTTACCCAAAAATGGCGAGCCCCGATATTTGCTTTGTAATGCTGATGAGGGTGAACCCGGAACATTCAAAGACCGCATGATGATGGAGCGGGCTCCACATCAGTTGATCGAAGGAATGATTTTATCAGCTTTTGCGATCGGTTCTAAAAAAAGCTATATCTATATTCGCGGTGAATATTTTTATCCGATTTCTGTTGTGGAAGCCGCGATCAAGGAAGCTTATAAAGCCGGCTTTCTGGGAAAAAATATTTTAGGTTCAGGTTTTGATCATGAAATGGATATCTATGCTGGCGCTGGAGCTTATATTGTCGGTGAAGAGACAGGGATGATTTCATCCCTAGAAGGTCTAAAGGGACAGCCGAAATTAAAGCCGCCGTTCCCAGCCATTCAGGGTTACTTAAAAAAGCCAACGATAGTTAACAATGTGGAAACCTTAGCTGCTGTTGTGCCTATCATGCGCGATGGGGCAGCGGCTTATAAAAAATACGGCACAGAAAAGTCAACGGGCACAAAATTATTTTCTTTAAGCGGAAACGTTCAAAAGCCTGGAAACTATGAAGTCGTCCTTGGCATGCCCATGATGGAGTTTATCAACGAGCTGGGTGGCGGCATGAAGCCGGGTCGAAAACTAAAAGCGATTATTCCTGGCGGATCGTCAGCGCCAGTTTTAAGTGCTGACGAGTGCATGAAGGCCAATCTTGATTACGAAAGTTTAGCTGGATTGGGATCAATGCTTGGATCCGGAGCCGTCATCGTGATTGATGACTCGCAGTGCATGGTCGATATGTTGGGCGTTCTTATGCATTTTTATCATCATGAGTCTTGTGGGCAGTGCACGCCTTGTCGTGAGGGCACCGGCTGGCTGAATAAAATTGTTCATTCAATTTTAGAAGGCCGCGGTCGTTTGCAAGATATCGATTTATTATTAAAGGTCGCTGACAATATGAAGGGTAAAACGATTTGCGCTTTATCCGATGCCGCCGCTTTACCAGTGATTAGTTTTGTATCGAAGTTCAGAGATGAATTTGAATTTTATGTCCGCGAGGGCCGCTCAAAAGTACGAGGGATGACATATGCTGAAATGCACCATTAACGGCAAAGAAGTCGAAGTCAAAGAAGGCTCGACGATTATCGAAGCGATGCACAAGAATGAGCAATCTATTGCGCACTATTGCTATCATCCTGGGCTTAGCGTGGCTGGCGTTTGTCGGCTTTGCATGGTCGAGATTGAGGGAAATCCTCGTCCACAGATTGCATGTAACACGATGGTGACTGAGGGGATGAAAGTAAATAATACCTCAGAAAAGCTTCGAGATGTCGTCAAGTGGGGTCTTGATTTTCATTTGATCAATCATCCCTTAGATTGTCCGATCTG
The DNA here is from genome assembly GCA_043747555.1 of Pseudobdellovibrionaceae bacterium. GTDB lineage: Bacteria > Bdellovibrionota > Bdellovibrionia > Bdellovibrionales > Bdellovibrionaceae > JAYWDA01. Next base: position 34,050 of record JAYTOY010000074.1, read on the forward strand.
TGATCAAGCCGGCGAATGCGGTTTACAAGATCAGTATATGGAATTCGGTAAATACAATCCCGAGATGGCCGAAAGAAAAGTAAAAAAGAAAAAGGTCGTTGATCTTGGCCCGACTGTCGTACTGGACAGCGAACGCTGTATCCTGTGTTCGCGCTGCACTCGATTCACTGAAGAAGTGACCAAAACAAATGAACTTGGGATTTTCAATCGCGGCGATCGCAGCGAGATCGGTTGTTTTGAAGGGAAAAAATTAGATAATAATTATTCCCTTAATACGGTCGATATTTGTCCCGTCGGTGCTTTGACATCAAAAGATTTCAGATTTCGCCAACGGGTCTGGTATCTGAAAGATTCAGAAACGATCTGCAATGGTTGTTCAACAGGTTGTAATGTTAAGATGTACTTCAATAAAGAAGGTATCTTTCGCATGAAGCCGGTTTACAACGAAAAGGTAAATGGACATTGGATGTGCGATATCGGTCGAAATGCCTACAAATTTGTTAACCAAGAATCTAGATTGCTAAGGGCAAAGAAAGCCCAATCGGGATCTTGGATTGAGGGTTCCGCTGGTGCGATAGCGAAGGAAGTCAGCTCAGTTTTGAAAGGCACTCCTGCCGATAAATTAGCTTTGGTCTTGACCGCTCAGTACACCGTTGAAGAGTTCGATGCCATCGTATCAACTTTTGTGAATGAGTTTAAATGTAAAAACATATTTTTCATGATTAACAATCGAGAAACGTTCGAGAGCTTTGATGGACTTCTTTATCGCGGAGATAAAAATCCTAATACCAAAGGTTTATTAAAGGTTTTAGAAAAACATCACTTGAATGCAACTTGGAATCAGCTGGTAACGGGTCTTGAAAAAGGGCAGTTTGAAACAGTGGTTGTTGCTGGCCCAGAGAATCAAAGTGTTTTCCCCGAGCTTTCAGCCAATATTAAACAATTAGCTAAAGTTAAAAACATAGTTTGGTTTACAGTGGGAAAAAACTCAGATCTTGAATCCTTAAGTGGAAATGTTTATTTAATTCCGGTAAAAAGCTTTGTTGAAAAGGAAGGCACATTTATTAACTATGCCGGTCTTGAGCAAAAGTTTAAAAAAGTAACGACAGTTGTTTCTGAAGCGCTCACTTTGACCGAAGCCGCTATTTTAATGTCGGGAAAAAATTTGCAACTGCCAGTTGTTTCTGAAACGTTTATCGAATCGACTCGTCGGCCGGATTTAGTGACACTAGAACATCGTAAGAAAAATGAGTTCGTTTTTAAAAGAGGTTCGTTATGAGCGTCGTACAAAACACCAGCGAAAAAAGAAATTGGTATTTGCCGGGAATTTTTGGGGGTCTGATGATCACCGGAAAACATTTGGTAAAAAATCTTTTACGGCCCAGCCAAATGCCAACATTAAATTATCCTGAAGAAAAATATGAATATGGTCCACGATTCAAAGGGAACCACGTTTTAACCGTTAAGAAAGATGGTTCATTGCGCTGTACAGCTTGCATGTTGTGCGCAACCAATTGTCCGGCTGAATGTATTAAGATTGTTGCTGCTGAAAGCGATGATCCGACAGTTGAAAAGTTCCCTATCAATTACGAAATCGATGTTCTTCGCTGTGTTTTTTGTGGTTTCTGCGAAGAGGCTTGCCCTGTTGATGCCATTCGTATGGGTCCAGAATGGCAAACCCCAGGTCTGCCAGGGTCAAAGTTCACGTATGACATCAATCAGCTGGCCTACCGTCCACAGCTGAAGGGCGGCATTTTAACCCACGTTGACGATCAAGAGCGCCATAAAGCAGGTATTTGATTCGCAGATCCTTGAATAATTTATAGTCGCCAGTGCTTTAATTAGATCCCTGGGTTATAGAAATACCCGGGGGTTCCTAATTATGAAAATGCTGGGCATCTTTTTTTTGATCAGTTTTTCTTCAGTTGTTTCAAGCGCTACGCCTTCCACGATTTATCTAATTCGCCACGCAGAAAAGCCATTAGAAGGTTCCGAACTTTCTGAAAAAGGCTGGGCGCGAGCAAAAGCTTTACCGACCATCTTTTCGAAAGTTCACTTCTCTGAATATGGGTCCCCAGTTTGTTTGATTGGGATGAATAAAAAGAAAATTGATGGATCCGTCAGAGCATTGCAAACTCTAAAATATATCAGCCAGTTTTTTAACCTTAGAATCGTCGACACATTTAACAAAGAACACTATCAAGAGATGCTTCAGTTTGTAATGACGGCCCCTGCCTGTGAAGGACAACTAGCTGTGATTGCTTGGGAGCATAATGGCCTTGAAAAAATAGCTTCAGAATTAGGTATTGATCCAAAGCCAAAATGGCCCGGCGATACATATGATCGAGTCTGGGTGATAGAGATTAAAAAAGGCCTTTCTCAAATGAAGGACCTTCCTCAACAACTTCTGATTGGCGATAGTGAAAAGTAAAACCTTTTATCGCTGACAGCGGTAAAGCAACTGTCCAATCAAAGCGGCTTGAGCATTTAAGTCTTTGCCTGGGTTTTCTTGAGCTTCGCCCGGCAAAGTGTCGTCCTGGGATGATCGCTTTAAGTCATTTAAAAATCCATCGCAAGATTTGCTAGTTACAGGCTGATTCCTAGTTAAAGGAATCTCCTTCAAAAAATCACAAAGGTCATAATAGTTGTAACGTTCCAAATCGATATCTGTCATTGCTTCCAAAGTAATCTGAGATTTTTCATACTGTTTATGAGCTTCCCGTGTTTTAGCTCTTAAAGCCTGACGCTGCATACAAGTGTGCCCGTAAAATTTCATAAAATCTTTTTTGCGAATTTCAAAGCTAGGGGTGTTTTGCAGTTTAATTTTAACTTTCTCGATGGATTGATAAATATCATCCGACCCAGCAGAAGCCAATGAAGACACGGCGACCATCAAAATAAAAATTACGGATTGAGTAAACATTTTCCTCCCTCGAGGTTTTTATCGATCAGTTCAAAACTTGCATTAACAGCTGAATAGTAGCGGCTGTTAATATGAGCCATGGCCTCTGGATTCTTTCGGCCTTTTCTAATATTTCTAGCTCGTTTATAATTATAAATTGAATTTTCAACCTGCTTTAAAAAAAGTTTTACGTCTGTGACTGGATGGTCCGAATAAAAATCATCAAGGACGGCTTTAACAGGAGTACCCACAGTTTGTCCCGCATTGTAAGCCCAGACTAAAATCGCCTCTTTAACTTGAGCCAAGTCATGCGGGCTTAAATTAAATTTCTTAGAATAATCAGGATCATCAAAAGTATTTTTATCCAAACTTTTTTGTTTCAAGCTTAACAGGCTTAACGAATAAATAATATTAAGAAGCGGATTTCCTTTTTCGAGATTTAAACGGTTGCAGGATAGTGACGAAGCGCCATTCATCGGAGTAGATCCTTGCATTAGTTCGGATTCAATGGCGCGGCAGCTACTGTTGGGCGATGAGGCCAAAAGTTTTTTTATTTGTGGAATTGAAGACTTGTTCACATCATCGATAGCCGCTTTTACGAGCTGACCAATTCCAGATCCTGCATCATTTAGCATAGGGTTCATCGCATTGACGTGAAAACCAGATTCCTGTGGATATATTTTAGCAGCTACATTTTTAATATAATCTGGGATATTTGTTAGACAAGAGCCTGCTAAATTAAATGAATTGGCAGTGACATTGACATATTTTTCACTGACACAAGGTCTTTGAGCTTTCAAAGAAGTCATTCCCACATCGGCTGTACAGGCTCGGTAAATGCCGCCGGCAGTGCCTTTGCCTTTGGCTTCCATAAATGCTTGGACACAATTTGGCTTGATTACTTGTTCAAGCTCTGGATGGGGGGCCGACAAAAAACTAAAAAGAGGACTGTTGCTTGCCAAATTTTCTAGGCGAGCTTCTAAATAATTATTTCCACGACTGCATTGTTCATATTTTGCCTCTTTAACCCAATAGGCATTATTGCACTCACCATTTGGACAAAGTTCGATCTCGGCTTCCGCTGGGGTTGTTTGAGCTTGCAAAGATTTTTGAGCAGAGACCAATTTCTCGGCTTGGCGAGCAACCTTTTCTAAAACATTCTTTTTTAAAATATCTTTCGAATTTTTTGATTCATTTTTTAAAATCGGTGTTCGTTGAGCTGGTTTTTCAGCTGGCTTTTCTTTGGCTGGTTCTTCGTTAAGAATTGATTGTAAGACATTGGGATCCAAATGTTGATAAGCGTCCGCATCCGAATCGTTTGCAAAGGCACGAGAGCTTAAGAGTCCCGCTACTAAGTATATGATTAAGACGATCAACTTTTGTTTCATTAAACCCTCATCCTAACCTTTGTAGAAGCAAGACCCTGACCAGGCCACACCCTTGTAATGAGTGGGTATTTTATGTCTCGCCTTGAGACAGACATTTTAAAGACACTTTTTGCACTGACAGTTGTTGAATAAGTGATCACTCATGATGGTGGAATAAAGACGGCTTCGTCAACTTTTGGTCGCAGTTTCTTCACTTTCCATTTGAACTGTTTTTGCTTACTTTCGTCAGTGCCCACCCTAGCCAGCACGAACCCTAACGTGTGACAGGCACTCTGCCTAATTCTGGGGGACCTAGCCCGAGGACCCCAGAACCTCTTTTTCCGACCTAAGTCCTAGGTTTTTTTTCGGACTTCGAAATAGATTCGAACTTATCTTTTGAAACGTTATCATTTATAGATGAAAAAAAGATTCCGTTATGCCCATTGACCTTATTGCGACAGAAGCTTGGGAAGATTTAGGGGATGAGTTAAAAAAAACTTTTCCTGGCGATCTTTTTTTAAGCGACACTCCTGTGCAATTAAGAAGTTATAAGAGTCTAGGGCATGGCGCTTTTGAAGCCAGTCTGGCCTTAAGTTTAATTTTTTCACATAAGCGCTCCGTCGCTTATATCAAAGGTCTTTCGCCGGCTTTCGAATTTTTAATTCCACAGTATTTAAAAGACGCTTTACAAGTTCAAATCGTAGAATGGTCTCATTTGGGAGCCGAAGACACCAGTACTCAAACTTGGTGTGAGAGCTTGAAAAAAGATACTAATTTTGTCTTGATGACTGAAGATCACCCGGTGACAGGCGAAATTTTTGACACTGAACCCGTCGATAAAATTTTAAATGAAAAGAAAATTTTTGCGATTCGCGTTTCTCATTCAAGGCATTTGCAAGTCTGCGAAGAGGTGCGGGGCGGTTCGGCAAGAATCATTTCTTTTGGGCCGGATTTGGCGCTTACGATATTTGGATCTAGATTCAAGCCGCAGGCTTCGACGGCCGCTCAGATGTCTTGGGATAAGCGCGCTGTCATATCAAGTATTCAAAAGCACCGACTTAGGGTTTTTGATCAAAAAGCAGTTGAAGAATTCGAAAATATTTTTTCAAGTTGGAATTTCTTTATGCCTAAAACATCTCGGCTTTTTGATCGAGCCGTCCTTGTGTTTCCCAGCATTAATGGGGATGCTCTTGTTCAGGAAATCACTAAAACTTTAAACCTCAATCAACAAGAAAGTTCTGACGCAATGGCAACAACCAGTCAGTGTTCTTGGCATGACCCTATATCTTTTAAAGGGTGGTGGCTTCCTCCGCCGGCCCCAGAGCAAGCGCGGGGCTTGGTCGTTTTTTCAGCCGAAGTTTTGCGCCGGAAAGATTTTGCCAAGCTTGTTAAAACCTCGTATGACAAAGTGATGGATTTACAAAAAAGCTTCCTGTGAGCGATCAGCAAAAGCCTTTTCTTATCTTAAGAAAGATTAAATACGGCGAATCCGATTTGATCATTCAAGCCCTGTCATCCTTTGGTGAAAAAATATCTTTTATGGCGCGCGGAGCTTTGCGATCTAGAAAAAGATTTGGTGGCGGAGTCCTTGAGCCCGGTCATCATGTATTACTGACTTATAAAGAATCCTCTCAAGCCGGGAAAATGGGCAGTCTGCAAGAAGCCTCTTTGATTGCTGACTTTAGAAATATTCGTCGCAGCTATGATCATTTAGAATTTGCTCTTTTTGTTTTAGAGTGTGCTGGAAAAGTCGGACAAGAAGGCGACGAGTCTTCAGGCTTTCTGTATAATTTGGTAGGTCATACTTTAAAAGCGATCGAAAGCTGCCAAAACTTAGATATTTTAAAGCTGCAATTTTATTTAAAATTTTTAATGAATCAAGGCGTGATGAATATCGAACCCTGGATGAAGCCTTTTCTAATGGCAAAAATTTCTGAAGTGGACAGTTTGCTTGAATTTCAAGATGTCGCAGACCAAAAAGAGATGCTTCTTAAAAGCGATCTTTGTCATTACTTGAAAAATGCAGAGCTGCAGAATAATTAGCTGATCAATTCGCCGAAATTATCTTTTTCGCCCTAGCGGGTGCCGGGCCTCCATCGTTTCCGCAAGCTCTCCAATACTAATGTGAGTGTACTTTTCAGTCGCCTGCAAAGACTTGTGGCCCAAAAGTTCTTGCAGGGTTCTTAAGTTAGCGCCACTAGAGAGCATGTGCGTGGCATAGCTATGTCGTAAGGAATGGGGATGCAGTGTTTTTAGTAAACCCGCTTTAGCTCCGCGCTGGCGAATCCACTCGTAAGCAGTCCGAGTGTTTAAGGCAGTATCGCCAAAAACAAACTCGCCCAAATGATCGACCTTTGCTTTCTTTAACTGAGCCATACTCATAGGTGGAAGAATCACCAAACGTTCATGCTGGCCCTTACCCAGCACACGCAGACAAGACTGAGCCCACAAAATATCTTTCCAGCGAAGCGCACAGGCCTCGCTGACCCGCAGGCCGCCTCCATATAATAGAAGGAATAGGGTCTTTTCCATTTCAAGGTGGGCGGGTGGATGATCTTGGTGAAACGATTGAAGAACTGCCATCATCTCGTCGACGCTGATAAAATCAGGCAGTTTTTTTGGAATTTTGGTGCAGACGAACTGGTCTGACAGGTTGGATTCAATCAGGTTTTTCTCGTACAGCCAGCCCAGGAAGCTTTTCAGAGTGGCAATTTTGCGATGCCGAGACGCCGGACTCAGGTGTCTCCAGCGGTCAAAAGCAGCACGAGCACAGCTCAGAAGGTCCTTTTCACCTAAAGGTGTCTCAACCCCTCCGGACCCCGCACTTTTTATAAGGTCAGGGTGAGAGATGCTCAAAAAGCGAGAAAAACTAAAGATTTGCTCTAAATCTAAGAGGTAAGCGCGGATGGTATGATCTGATGAAGATTGTATATTCTTCATAAACTTCATATAGTTATAGATCTCTTCAGAAATAAAGACATTCTTTGTCATCGGTTTTGCACTTTATTCAGATATTAAACTTTCTATACTGCCGTGCATTATTTTACTTGCAAAATATTCATGACGCAGTGTATATTCTGTCTCAACGCGACGTATCAAAGTGAGATTCCCCCTCGGAACGTAAGCTCGGGAATCTTGCTGCCAATAACCGCTTAATCACTAGCTTACTCTATAAGGTGGAACGTATGAACGATAATAGCTCTTCTTCGACGATAGTCTTACCAAGCAGCCAGAATACAAAACAGGCGATGTGGAATAACCCGACTCCTCAACAAACTAAAGTCGAGTCTAAAATCAACATCATCTATAGATCCGAGATCATGGTAAATCTGATGAAAATGATCGACCGAGTCGCACCTTCTGGCGCCAACATCCTTGTGCTTGGTGAATCCGGAACAGGTAAAGAATTACTAGCTCGTGCGATTCACGACAGATCTCCTCGTAAAAATAAACCTTTTGTTGCCATCAACTGTGGCGCTCTTCGCGAGACTCTATTAGAGAGCGAATTATTCGGTCATGAAAAAGGATCTTTCACTGGCGCGTACAATCGTAAAATTGGTTTGGCTGAAACAGCCAACGGTGGAACTTTATTTTTGGACGAAATCGGAGAATTAACTCCTGGGATCCAGGCGAAGCTTTTACGATTCATCCAAGAAGGTGAAATTTATCGCGTTGGTGGTAAAGACCCAATTCAAGTTGATATCCGTTTAATTTCTGCGACCAATCGTGAGTTGGATCAAGAGGTTCAAAAAGGAAATTTCCGTGAAGATCTTTACTATCGCATCAACACGATTGTTGTTTCAGCGCCGCCTTTGCGTCGACGTAAAGAAGACATCCAAGTTTTGATCGAATATTTTCTAAATAGCTCGCAGCATGCTTATTTAAATCGTGGTCGCACGGTTTCTGAAGACGCGATGAAGTTATTGATGGGCTATGACTGGCCAGGAAATATTCGTGAATTACAAAATGTTTGCGAGCGTTTACAAATCTTGTCTGAAGGTCATCAAATCATGTTGAATGATCTGCCAGAACAAATTCGTAATCCTGAACACACAAAAGATTCAGTTGATTACGATCCAAGCACTTCTTTGTATGATCTTGAGAAACGTTATATCCTTAAAGCTTTACAGCATTTTGGTGGTAACAAAACTCAAGCAGCGAATAACTTGGGAATTACCATCAAGACGCTTTATAACAAGCTTCATGAGTATGGTGAGTTTGATAATTTCGCAGTTCATTCTAAACCAATGAAATAAATTTATTAATTACAAAAATAAAAAAAGCCGCTCTGTAAAGCGGCTTTTTTTATTTTATTATAGATAGAAATTAACTAAAAATTAGAAGTAACCTTCTTCACCATCGTCAGCTTCGTCGTCATCTTTTTTCTTATCATCTTCGTCGTCAGTTTCTTCAAGGTCTTCGAAAGCTTCGTCTTGCTGCTCGGCTGGGCTTTCCCAATCGTCAGAAGCTTCGTCTTCTTCTAATCCAGAAACAGCATCAACATCACCTTCATCATCAAATTCGTGAGTCAAAGCATCAAGAGTTGAACCTTCAGGTTTTAGTGGCAACTGAACTGCAGTTTTAGCAGACGCTTTTTTAGGAGCTTTTGCTTTAGCGGCTTTTTTTGCTGGTGATTTCTTCGGAGCGGCTTTTTTAACGGCTTTTTTTGGAGCTGCTTTTTTAGCAGTCTTTTTTGGAGCCGATTTTTTAGCTGCCTTCTTAGGTGCAGATTTTTTAGATGGTGTTTTTTTAGCCGCTTTTTTCATCGGTTTTTTAGTAGATTTTTTAGCCGGTTTTTTCTTAGCCATGGTCGTCTCCTGAGGTAAAATTGAAATGAAGTCCCTCTAAGACTAACCATATTTAGGCAGGGCATGCAAATAATTTTGCCAATGGAATCAGAACGACCGCAGTCGTAAAAAATTGAACTAGCGAACAAATTTATCGAGTGCGCGAGCTAGTCTTGCGTCTAAATGGACACCTAAGAACACGCCCGGCTTAAAAGAAGTTTTTGCAGCGATCAGCGCAAAGATCCCGACCTTCTGTTGCATCTGACTGCGAATATCGACGCCAAAACTGAACTTAGGATCAAAATTTGTTTCTAAGAAAATTCCAACCGCGTCAGATCCTACATAGATGTTAACTTTCAAGCCGTTAGATCCTGCCACCGAAAGACCATGCGAGGGTAATTCTCCACCTGGCATATCAGGAAGAGGATCTCCATTTGGAAGCCTTTGCGCGGGAATTGACGCAATGTTGCGAAGCACATGCTTCAGGGGAATAACTAAGTTTAAAGTTTTTTGACCCTCAGTATTTACAGAAGAGTAGAGCTTTGCGCCCGGCAAATTAGGAACGGAAGTCTCTAGTAAATTTAAACTAAAGCCTGTCGGTTGGCAATAAAGCCTTTTAAATTTTCACTGGGGGTAGAGACTGGAGTGCCAGGCAATACTTCTGAAAGTCCCGCTTCAAGTCCAGACACGATGCCTGTTTCACCTTTACTTTGAAATCCGTGTGGACCACATGCAGAAATTAGAAGGAGGGCGATCACCAGCAAAATGTTTGTAGAAAATAAATTCACAGAACCTCCTACCCAATGCGTCGGACTGAAGTCGAGGTCACTTAAGGAATTTTTTTTGTTTTAACAGAGCATCGACGAAGTTCAAATTTATTGCATAAAAGTTCTACAAAAAGCAAAGGCCTGACTTTTTAAGGTCAGGCCCTAGCAGCACTTTGACTATTCTAATTAACCAATCAACTTTAAAGCTAACTGATTAACTTGGTTTGCTTGAGCTAATGTTGAAGTACCAGCTTGTAACAAGATATTACTTCTGGTCATCTCTGAAGATGCCATCGCTACATCTGTATCGCGGATACGACTGTTAGCAGCGCTCATATTTTCTTGAGCCACTCCTAAGTTATCAACTGTTGATGTTAAACGATTTTGTAACGCTCCTAAGTTAGCGCGAATACCGTTTGTTGTTGTTTGAGCCACATCTAGCATAGAAAGAGCTTCTTGAGCGCCTTCTTTTTTAGTGTAATCCAATCCAGCTAAACCCAAAGCATCAAGAGTTGCTATATTTTCGCCAGCCGCAAAGCTGATACGATCCTCTTCTGCATTATTATACAGACCGACTTGGAAATCGAAAGTTGGAGAAGATCCATCTAACAATTTTGTTGTGCCCCAAGTTGTTACGTTAGCGATACGCTGAACCTCAGATTTTAGCTGTTGAACCTCTTTATCGATAAAGCCACGCTCTGTATCGCCGACGGTATCAGAACCAGCTTGGATACCTAACTCACGCAAACGAGTTACGATATTGCTGATTTCATTCAAGCCACCCTCTGCCGTTTGAACCATTGAAATACCATCGTTCGCATTTCGTTGAGCTTGTGCCGCTGAACGAATTGAAGATTTGAATTTCTCAGAGATCGCAAGACCTGCAGCATCGTCTGCCGCGATGTTGATTCGAGAACCTGATGACAACTGAGCCATTGCTTTACCAATAGACCGTTGACTGCCGACTAAATTTCTTTGTGCATTGATGGCACTGATGTTTGTTGATACACGCATTCCCATATAAATTATCCTCCGTTAAAGTTCATTGATATATCCTCCTTGTAAAAATCCTCATCATTGAGGCGGCAACCATGCCTGTTTAATTTTTTGGCCTAGTAGTTTAAAACTAGAAATATTTTATGAACAATTTCTTGTTCGCTACTTTATCGTCCTTGAAGGCCCCCCTTTCTTAAGTGGTGGAGATTCTGACCTTGGAATCCCCGGCTCTTCCTGAAACCTAGTGAATAGTGGCAGTGCTAGTGCAACTGGTAATCTTGACACCCATCTTATCGACGTCTCAGTCGAAGTCTTGACAGGACGTCAGTGCAGATTGCGAGTTATTTAAGAAAATTGTCCAAAGGTCGCGGCTAGGACCAGGGGAAATGCCTAGGCTAAAGTGATTTTTTAAAGGGCAAACCTGTCTTTAGATCGGTGGTTGTGTCGTCAAAAAATAATTTGAAGCCGGACTATTCGATCTCTTGAAAACGACAAAGCGCCATCTTTCCACTTAAGGCATAGCTGTGCGCTTGCTCGGCTTGCCTATGATGCTGGGAATTATATCCTAAAGTGCAGCGCGCGTTTTGATGATCAAAATAAACACAGTCCTCGCAAGCCCAAGGCAATTTAAAGCGATTATAGTCCTTAGGATGGACCGCATCTTTTTTAATTGATGGAGTCAGCCGCTTCGGCGTCTTTATTCTAGAATATTTTATCGTTGGCAAAGTTGACATTGTGGCGTTGGATAACATGTTTATAGTACGCGAGGAAGCCCAATGAACGACATCGACAAAATGACACGAAAAAGCCAGGAAGCGATGCAGGCAGCAGCTCAGATCGCTGAAAAAGAGTCCAATCCAGCGGTCGAGCCCGAGCATCTTCTAGCCGGACTGGTTGGCCAGATCGAAGGCATCGTTCCTCGTATTTTAGAACGCCTGCAAGTGTCGGGACGATTTTCTGAAGATATTCAAAGCCGCATTCAAAAACTTCCTAAGGTTTCAGGGAAAACTCAAAAGCTGATGCCCTCCAGTCGCTTAACCAAAATTTTTTCGGGCGCGGAAAAAGAAATGACCGACTTCGGCGATTCTTTTATTTCGACGGAGCATTTTTTCCTGGCCATGTTGAAAATGAAGGACTCGGACCTTGAAGGTTTATTTAAAAAATACAATCTGCGCTTTGAAAATGCCCTGCTTCAATTAAAGGAGATGCGAGGAAATCAAAAAGTGACTGACGATGATCCTGAAAATAAATTTGAAGCTCTTAAAAAATACGGCCGTGATTTGACTGAGCTTGCCGCTGAAGGAAAGTTAGATCCCGTGGTTGGTCGCGATGAAGAAATCCGCCGCGTGATTCAAGTTCTGTCTCGACGAACAAAAAATAACCCTGTTCTGATCGGAGAGCCCGGCGTTGGAAAAACGGCCATTGCCGAAGGTTTAGCGTTAAGAATCGTTAAAAAAGATGTGCCTGAAAGTTTGAATGGAAAAAAACTAATGTCACTGGATCTTGGATCGCTGATCGCCGGCGCTAAATATCGGGGTGAGTTCGAAGATCGTTTAAAAGCTGTTATTAAAGAAGTGACTGGCAGCAACGGCAAAATTATTCTTTTTATCGACGAAATGCATACGCTGGTAGGCGCTGGAAAGGCCGAAGGTTCTATGGATGCGGGTCAGCTGTTAAAGCCGGCCTTAGCGCGGGGTGAACTTCGCTGCATTGGTGCGACCACCCTAGATGAATATAGAAAAAATATTGAAAAAGATGCCGCTTTAGAACGTCGTTTTCAAACTGTCTTGGTGGATGAGCCAAATGTCGATGATGCCATCACTATTCTTCGTGGGCTGAAAGAAAAATATGAACTTCATCATGGCGTCCGCATCACAGATTCTGCCATCGTGGCCGCTGTGAAATTATCTCATAGATATATTACATCAAGATTTTTACCGGATAAAGCCATCGACTTAATGGACGAAGCCGCTAGTAAAATGAGTATTGAAATCGGAAGTGTCCCGCAAGTGATTGATGAAATCGATCGAAAGCTAATGCAACTTCGAATCGAAAAAGAAGCTTTAAAAAAAGAAAAAGACGAAGCTTCAAGGGACCGCATTGTTGTTTTAGAAAAAGAAATCAAAGAGCAGACCTCTAAAAACCAGCAGCTGCGGGAAAAGTGGGAGTTTGAAAAAGGTGGGATTGAACAGCTTAAAAAAGTTCAAGAGGACTTGGAAAACTGCAAAATTGAAATTGATAAGGCCGAGCGAGCCGGAGATTTAGGCAAAGCCGCCGAACTAAAATATGGCCGTCTGCCTGAGCTCGAAAAGAAAATGAAAAATTACAGCGAAAAAATAAAAAGTTCAGGCCAGACCGAAGACCGCTTGCTGCGGGAAGAAGTCGGTCCTGAGGATGTCGCTGAAGTCGTCGCGAAGTGGACTGGTATCCCCGTTACTAAAATGTTAGAAAGTGAAACGGCAAAGCTTTTGAATATGGAAAAGCAGCTCAGTGAAAGAGTCGTCGGTCAGGACCACGCTTTAAAAATAGTCGCCGACGCCATCCGCCGGGCTAGGGCTGAAATTTCAGATCCGAACAGGCCAACAGGATCTTTTATCTTTTTAGGACCTACGGGCGTCGGAAAAACTGAAACCGTAAAAGCTCTTGCGGAATATTTATTTGATGACGAACATGCCATCGTTCGAATTGATATGAGCGAATATATGGAAAAACATTCGGTCTCAAGGCTTGTGGGGGCCCCTCCAGGATACGTTGGTTATGAAGAAGGCGGGCAGCTGACCGAAGCCGTGCGAAGGCGACCTTACAGTGTTGTCCTTTTGGATGAGATTGAAAAAGCCCATCAAGATGTGTTTAATATTTTATTGCAGGTGCTTGATGACGGACGACTGACCGACGGCCAAGGACGAACAGTTGATTTTAAGAATACAATTTTAATTATGACCTCAAACGTTGGTTCGCAATCCATTCTTGATCCAGGCATGAATGAAATCAGCAAGCAAGAAGCCGTAATGGAAGCCCTTCGCGAAAAATTCAGACCAGAGTTTTTAAATCGCATCGACGAGACCGTAATCTTTAACTCTTTAAAACAAGAGCAAATTAACGGGATCGTTAAAGTTCAGTTGCAACAAGTGATTCAAAGATTAAAGGCCAAAAAAATTCAGCTTGAAATTGATCAATCAGTCATTGATCTTTTAGCTGTCAAAGGCTTCGATGCTATTTACGGAGCTCGTCCTTTAAAACGAGTGATCCAAACTGACTTATTAAATCCATTATCAAAAGAAATTATTTCTGGGGCCTTTAGATCAGGTGATATTGTTCACGTCAAAATTAAGAACGGCCTTCTGCTGCTGGAAAAGGGAATTTAATCAGATGAAAATATTAATCCTTGTTTGTGCAGTTGTTTTTTCGGCGCCTTCCTTTGCGTCTGATTTTCATTACGATCTTTCCGCAGGTTCGGGCCGCTATAACGATGTGTCGTATGCTGAAATCACCGCGGGACTGAATTGGCAATTTGACGAATGGTGGACTTGGAGAAACGCAATTTTTCACCGCTTCGGTTCTAATATGGATTCGATCACCGGTCTTGATACCTCCGTTCGTTTGGGAAATTCATTTGGTACAAAGGGTGGCGACTTCGGTGTGGATTTTTATGTGGGACCCGGACTGCGCTTCGCAAATTCAAATGCCAATGCTGTTTTTGGTGAAGCGGGTGTTGGATTTAAAATTGTCGGGTTGTATTTAGGAATAGGAATGAAGTCTTTGTATTACACTCAACCAAGGGTTTCGTCCTCTGGAGTCGATCTTCCAAAAAATGATACGCAGGTTTATTTAGTTCTTGCCGGTGGCGGATCGTTTTAAACAGCCCTTGGAAGTGGCATTTTTGGTCAGAATTTTTGACGATAAACAGAACAATTAATTCAGCCCGCCAAGACTTTATAAAGTAATGTGCAATATTTTTACAGGACTTTGATCAGGTCTTTTGCATTTTACAAAAAATAAAAAAAACCTAAACCTTTGTCACCAGGACTCCGAACCATTGTATAGGTCGCAATTGCGACTTTGACCTCGGAGGTCCCAATGAATGCACCAAATATGTTAAAGATCACAGCGATCCTAAGTCTTGCTGGACTGATGATGGGCAACACAAACTGCGGCGGTTCTGCGGCCGCTCCTAAAGCTCGTGTCCTTCGTCGCCTTGTCGAGGTCGGCAAAGTCGATGCTCAGCCCATTCCATTACCCGATAACCAAGTCTTTGATTTGCAATTCGTTATAAACCAGCAGTTCCCAGATGTGTTAGTCGGAACTCGTGAGTTTGCTGTTATCAATCGAGATATCACCGGCGGCCTAATCGGCGGGGGTTTGACTCCAAAAGACAGCGGTCTTTTACAAAAAATAGGTGTGGTGGCAGAAAAGTGGTATGCAACAAAAGATGCTGAATGCCTGATTAGTCTCCCTCAATACAAGTTAAATGGCGTTGTTAATTCCTATGAGTGGGTTTCTGGCGGTGGAATCAGAGTTGGTTATACGCCTTCTGGTTCAAACGCGATTTCAAACTTAAGCGGCTCTGTTCATTTTGATAAAGCTGAAATGGATCTGACGTTAAGGGCGAAAAACCCTATCGATGGCACCATCAGCCGAGTTGCAAATATCACAAAGAATCAGATCAAAACGAAAGTCGCCTTTGACGTCAGCTTTGGTCAGATCAGTATTGGGCCTGAGTTTTATTATCAAAAAGGCTTAGCCAAAGTGACCAAAGAGGCATTGGAATTAGCGATTAAGGCTTTAAGGACTCAGACAGATCTTCAGCCTTGGCAGACGCGGGCAGGGGAAATTCAAGATAACTTTATCACTATCGTTGGTGGTGATGACATCAATTTGATGCCTGGGGATCAAGTTTCTTTCCAAAATGCACGCTATCAGTGGCAAAATGCAGATAAGGTTTGTGACCCGAATTATTATGTGGGCTATGTCCCGGGACAGATTGTGGGTTATGGGGTTGTGACTGATGTGGGAGACCATCTTTCTACGGTCAAAATCGATAACAACACTCTTCAAGACGATATCGTGCCTGGCGCCTTGGTTAAGCTTGTAAAAATGGTTGATGCGATTCCGGTTCCTGTTAAAAAATAAGCTTTAAAATCAGACTCTTAAGCGCCCTGTGGAATTTCTAAAACCACGGGGCTTTTCTTGCTTCCAGGGGTATTCCAGTGTAAACCCCTCCCATGTTCTCGGGCATCATCGAATCAGTCGCTGTCATCCAAAAAGTGCAGGAGTTTAATTCTCTTGTTCGTATATGGGTTGAACGACCTCAAAGTTTTAATGATTTAAGCATTGGTGATAGCATCGCCGTTGATGGGTGCTGCTTAACGATCGAAGAGTTTAGCGAGCAACACATTCAATTTGCTTTGGGGTTTGAAACTCTCACGCTATTAAAAATTAAACCCACGCAATTAGAAAATAAAACAGTTAATTTGGAACGAAGCCTTCGTTTTGGCGATCGCATGCACGGGCATTTAGTTTCAGGTCATGTTGAAGGACTTGGAATTATTCGCGGTAAAACTTGGCAAGGTGATTCATTGGTATTTCGAATTGAAGTTCCCGCGGCGTTACGTCCAAGTCTTTGGGCTAAGGGCAGTGTTGCGATGCACGGAGTTTCTTTAACTGTGAACGATGTCGGGGCCAATGACTTTGAAGTTTGTTTGATCCCTGAAACTTTGAAGCAAACTTGCTTAGCGAAGTTAGAAGTGGGATCCACCGTTCATATTGAAACCGATTATTTAGCTAAAGCTCTTTTTGAAAGATGGAAGTTTTGGCAGAAAGACAATGGCCATGGCGTTTAATTCAACAGAAGAGCTGATTGAAGATCTCAAAAATGGTAAGATGGTGATTCTTGTCGACGATGAAGATCGTGAAAATGAAGGTGACCTTGTTTTGGCCGCTGATCATGTCACTTCGCACGCCATTAATTTTATGGCGATGCAAGCTCGCGGCCTGATTTGCTTGGCTTTAAGTCCTCAG
This sequence comes from Pseudobdellovibrionaceae bacterium, assembly GCA_043747555.1. GTDB lineage: Bacteria > Bdellovibrionota > Bdellovibrionia > Bdellovibrionales > Bdellovibrionaceae > JAYWDA01. The sequence goes on from JAYTOY010000074.1 coordinate 50,887, forward strand.
CAGATTGAACGATTGCAACTGCCGCTGATGGTTCGCGAAGATATGAATCTAACCCCTAATAAAACCGCTTTTACGGTGAGCATCGAAGCCTCGTTCGGAGTTTCCACTGGAATTTCCACAGCGGACCGAGCCCATACAATTCGTGTTGCCTCCAACCCTGCGGCAAAGCCGGCGGATATCCATATGCCAGGACACATTTTTCCGATCCGCGCCCAGCATGGGGGAACTTTAAAGCGAGCTGGGCATACTGAGGGTAGCATTGATCTAGCAAAACTCGCCGGTTTAAATCCAGCGGCCGTCATTTGTGAAGTGATGAATGAAGATGGCTCTATGGCCCGCGTTCCAGATTTAAAAACATTTGCCCAAAAACATCAGTTAAAGATTGGGACGATCGTTGATTTAATTCAATACAGGTTACAGCATGAAACATTGATCGAAGAAATTTTCTCTTCACCTTTGCCAGCAGAGTATGGCGATTTCAAAGCCCGAGTTTTCAAAAGCAAATTAGACGGGATGGAACATTTAGTTTTGCAAAAAGGCGAAATCACTCCGGGGAAAGCGATATTGACTCGAGTGCAGGTTGATAATTACGTGAAAGATTTATTTTCGAATTTAACCTATCATTCAAACCCCCTGGACGCCGCATTGCAAACGATTGAAGATGAAGGTGAAGGCGTTATTATAATTCTGCGAGGCCACAACCGAGCCCATCTTGCCAGTGATGTGAAAACCTTAACCCATCCTGAAGACTCAGGCCGAGCTTTTATTATGGACGAAAAAGATTACGGAATCGGAGCCCAAATTCTGCGGGCCTTGGGAATTCATAAAATTCGTTTATTAACTAACAAGCCAGAAAAGAGAACCGGCCTTAAGGCTTTTGAGCTTGAAATTGTCGAAGTGGTCTCTTTGGATATCGTGCGCAGTTTGAAAGGAGATCAAGATGAAAAAACAGCAACTCAAAATCGGAGTGGTCACAAGTCGCTTCAATAGCGAGATCACAGAAAAGCTAGAGGACGGAGCATTTCAATATTTAGAAGATTGCAATGCCCAGATTTTAGCTGTGCGTGTACCTGGTGCTATTGAAATTCCTTTGGCTGCGCAAGCACTCCTTGATCAAGGGTGCGATGGGGTCGTTGTTTGCGGTGCTGTCATTCGTGGCGATACCTCTCACTATGATTTAGTTTGCAACAGTGTTGAAAGAGGAATCACCCAGTTGATGCTTGATTACAAAAGGCCCATCGGCTTTGGTGTAATTACAACCGAAAATGACGAGCAAGCTGAAGCCCGAGCTGGTGGGAAACATGGTAATAAAGGTCAAGAGGCCGCCCAGGTCACCGTCGAGATGGTTGGCCTCCTAAAAGATCTTAAGAAAAAACCTGTGAAAAAGGCTTCAAAATCTAAAAAATGAATAAAGAAAAACCGCCCGAAGAATTAAAAATGCCGGATAAAAACGAAGCTTCGCAAGAATTTGCTGAAGCCAGGCCGTCGTTAGAACAAAAAAAACGCCGGCGAGAAATTTTCGTAGCCTTTTTACTTTCGTTTATTATTGTAGTCTTCGGATGGTTTGAAGTGCGCCTATGGGGTGTTAGCCATAAACTTCAAAACAGCATTTTTTTCATCGGCCTAGTTAATTTCAATATAGTTATTTTGCTTTTGCTATTATTTTTAATTTTTAGGAACGTCGTTAAGGTATTTGTTGAACGCCAGGGCAAAGTTTTTGGGAGCAGTTTAAAAGCAAAGCTGATCACTTCTTTTGTTTCATTCAGCACGATCCCAACGATCCTTATGTTTATTATTTCGGTTTTTTATATCAACTTTAGTTTTGATAAATGGTTTAGCGTTAAGATGATCAGCATTTTGCGAAGCTCTTTAGAAGTGCAGCAAGAATATTACTTTTCAGCGAAAAAGAAAAACTATCACTTTGCTCACGAAATTGCTTCTCGGGTGAAACCTCTGATGAATGAATATAAAATCAAAGAGACCCTTCAAACTCTGCGCCGGGAGTTTGCCCTGGATGCGGTTGAGTATTATCCATCCATGTTTGGCGGGCGAGTTTCAGCGATTAGGTCTGACGACAGTTTTGCAGGCTTGTCTGAGTTTCCGCCAGTTTCGCTGGATTTTTTGCAAAAGGGAATCGTTGATCAAGTTGAGAGCAGTACGATCCATCAGTTTGGCGATGGAAACTTAGTACGAGTTGTTGTTCCCGTCAGTAGTGATCCGAAAAATGGCAATCGCAGAAAAGCGGCCATTGTCGTCTCAAGCTTTGTTCCGATTTCGCTGATCTCTCAGATGAATGATGTTTCGACCGCCTACAACGAACTGCAAGATGTGAATCCTTTAGAATACCCTCTGAAATCAATTTACATGATTATTTTAATTTTAATCACCTTTGTGATTCTTTTGGCGGCGACGTGGTTCGGCTTTCACTTGGCCAGGCAACTGGCCGTGCCACTGGTGCAATTGGGGCTTGCGACCCGCCGGGTGGCTGGCGGTGATTACGCCCAGCTAGAAATTAAATCGGGCAGTGAAGAAATTTCGACTCTAATTTCTAGTTTTAATCAGATGACCAGAAACTTAGAAGGGTCAGAAACGAGTCTTAAAGAAACCGTAAAATATGTTGAAGTGGTACTTGCTAATGTTAGTACGGGCGTTATTTCAGTGGATAAAAATGGCAAGATTCAAACCATCAATCGTCATGCAGGGCAGCTTTTAAAAATCGACCCCAGCGTGTTCATCAACCGGCCTGTTCGAGATCTATTAACGTTAGGGTATTTTAGAACATTTTCAGAAATGTTAAAGACCATGCAGGAACACAGAATTGAAAGCATTCAGAAAGAATTTAAAGTAAACATTAATGGGGAATCGGTTCCTTTGCTGATGAACCTTTCCTTATTAAAAGACGAGCAAGGTTTAGAAATTGGAAAAATATTAGTGTTTGATGACTTAACCCCAATTGTTAACGTTCAGAGAGCCGCAGCTTGGACAGAAGTCGCTCGTCGAATTGCTCACGAAATTAAGAATCCACTGACTCCGATTAAGCTTTCGGCAGAGCGCTTAAGAAAAAAATTCGGCGAAACAATTAAAGATCCAGCTTTTGACGAATGCACGCTCATGATCATTCGACAGACAGATGATCTTAAAAACCTGGTGAATGAGTTTGCCCAGTTTGCAAGATTACCGCAGAGCAGACCTGTCGTTGGGTCTCTGAATGCGGTGGTGACCCAGTCCTTGGATATTTTTCGCCAGGGGCACAGTGAAATCAAATTTATTCTAGATTTTGATTCACGCTTACCAGATTTCAAGTTTGATCCCGACCAAATTCGTCGTGTTCTGGTCAATTTAATTGATAATGCGGTAGCCGCGAGCCAAAAAGAAATGCAGCCAGAAATAAAAGTTCAAACTAAATTTGAAGTGGATTTAAGAATAGCTCGATTAAGTGTTATGGATAATGGCGAAGGAATTCCCTCTGAAGATCGCCAAAGAATTTTTGAACCTTATTACAGTACAAAAGAAAGTGGTACAGGCTTAGGCCTGGCCATCGTCAAAAGAATCGTTGAAGATCATAATGGGTTTATTCGAGCCACCTCGAATGACCCAAGAGGCACAAAAATGGTGATTGAATTTCCCTTAAGCCAAACGGCTGCGTGGATTCCCACCGATGTTGAAAAGGCGGGTCGCTCATGAGCACAGAAAATAGTTTAATAAAAATTTTAATCATTGATGATGAATCTGCCATTCGTGAAGTGTTGTCAGCCACACTCCGCGATGAAGGCTTCACTGTGTCGACAGCTGAAGACGGTGAAAAAGGCTTAAAGGCCCTTAAAGAAATCCAACCCGATATTGTGTTTTTAGATATTTGGATGCCTGGCAGTCTGGATGGTATCGAAGTTTTAACTCGGGCAAGGCACATGTACCCACAAATTGATTTCGTGATGATTTCTGGTCACGGCACTATTGAAACCGCTGTAAAAGCAACTAAGCTGGGAGCTTGGGATTTTATTGAAAAGCCACTTTCTGTGGATAAAATCAATATCGTGATTTCCAACATTATTAGCTATCAACAAGAAAAAGAAGAAAAGGTCTTACTTTTAAATAAGCTTCGCAAAAGTATTGCGTTGATCGGTGAGGCTCCGGCCTTGATTCAGATCAAGCAAATTATTTCCCGAATTGCACCGACACCATCTTGGGTTTTAATTTCTGGCGAGTCTGGCGTGGGTAAAGAGCTGGTCGCTCAGAATATTCATTATATGAGCCCGCGGGCCAGCCGTCCATTTGTGGATATTAATTGCGCTGCCATCCCTGAGGATTTGCTAGAGAGCGAAATTTTTGGTATCGAAAAAGGCGCCTATCCGGGTGTCGAGAAAATTAAAAAGGGTAAGCTTGACCTTGGCGCCGGTGGAACATTATTTATTGAAGAAATTTCCGAGATGAACTTGGCAGTTCAAGCAAAGCTACTAAGGTATTTGCAAGAAAAAAAATATCAGCGCTTTGGTGGTGGTGTTTTTGTTGAAAACGATGTGCGTGTGATCGCAGCTTCGTCAAAAGATCTTGAACGCGAAATGAAGGCCGGAAAGTTTCGGGAAGATTTGTATTATCGTCTGAATGTGATTCCATTTAAAATTCCAGCTTTGCGAGAAAGGCCTGAAGATATCGCTGTGCTAGCTTCGTACTTTGGCGATCACTTTGCCAAAGACAGTGGTTACATGAAAAAGATTTTTTCTGAAAAAGCCATTGAGAAAATGCGCGAGTACGGTTGGCCGGGCAATGCGCGAGAACTGAAAAATTTTATTGAGAGAGTGTATATTTTAACGCCCGGTGAATTCATCGACGTTCATGATCTGCGATTTGCTGGCCTAATGGATATCGGAGAGACTGAAGATATGTCGGAAGATATGAAAACCTTCCGGGAAGCTCGGGCTAAATTTGAAAAGGAATACCTCTTAAAGAAAATAGAAGAAAATGGCGGCAATATTTCTAAGACGGCTGAAGTGATTGGCTTAGAACGAAGTTATTTACATCGTAAAATTAAAGCCTATGGTATCGAAGTCAGCTAACAATAATTCTTTGTCTTAACAAATTCAGGATTAACTGACTTAAAATAATTGAAGATATCGTCAATATACGTGCCCATTTTGGCTAAACTTTCCGCAGATTTTAAATGTTCAATTAAAAAACACACAGTTATATTCATAACTTAATATCCGAAAAACAAATGCAACGAAGTCTTCATAAATGTTTGTTTAAGGGCGTCAGACCCTTGACCCAATCTTTATTTTTGAGAAAGGTGAAAGTGTATTTTGAAAGTTCATTAACTTTAAACGGAGGATTAAATGAAAATTGCATCTATTATGAGTCTATGTTTCATGGCTGGGATATCCGCATTTGCGTTAGAAGACACTAACGCCACTTCATCGACCACGATCAAGGAAATGCAGAACGCCCCAAATATCAGCGACCGGTCCGTAAGAACTAGCGGACGTGCTAAAGACGCCAATACAGGCATGGCAGCACCTGTCACCGGATCTGAAGCGGGTATTAGACATATGAATGATAATATGGCTGACCACACGCCCGCATGGCGCCGTCAGCAGGATAAAATGAAAAACGCCCGTAATCACCGTCGCCCTACTAACAAAGTCACTCGTGACAGAGATAATTATGGTTATGGCACTGGCATCACTGGTGCGACAGTTGCTCCGGCGAACACCAAGGTTAAAACGACCACTCAAACAACGACGAATGCAGAAGCTCCAAATTCATATGGTGCGGCGGGAACTCCCACAGGCAATGATCGAAACTTGACAGCAGGTGATCAGTCTAAGAACCAAAAGGACTTAGAAATAACTCGACAGATTCGGCAGGGGTTAATGGCTCAAAAAGATTTGTCGACTCGAGCTCATAATCTGACGGTGGTTTCTGAAAATGGTGTTGTGACTCTTCGAGGAACCGTCCCTAACGATTCTGAAAAAACAAGTGCCGAGCAAATCGCCCGTGGTGTTACAGGCGTGGCTTCAATCACAAATTTAATTCAAGTCAGCAAATAAATTTTTAACTGATAAATTTTAACTACGAAACAAGGGAGATAAAATGAAAAAAGGTAATAAAGTTGTTCTAGGAATTTTTGATGGTCGTTCGCAAGTCGAATCATGTGTTGATATGTTAAAAAGGGCAGGTTTTAGAAATTCTGATGTTTCTGTTCTTTTACCAGAGATGGGCGATACTAAATCTTTCGCCCATGAGAAAAACACAAAAGCTCCCGAAGGAGCGACAACTGGAACAGGTATTGGCGCTATCCTTGGTGGAACACTGGGATGGTTGGTCGGTGCGGGCGTGATTGCTACAATTCCGGTTTTAGGCCCTTTCGTTGCGGCTGGTCCGATCATGGCGGCCCTGGCAGGTGCAGCTACTGGCGGAGCGGCGGGTGGTTTAGCAGGAACTCTGATTGGCTTCGGAATTCCAGAATATGAAGCTAAACGCTATGAAACTTTCGTTTCTAAAGGTGGAATTTTGTTATCGGTTCATTGTGACGACGGCACTTGGTGCGACAAAGCAAAAGATATGCTTGAGCAGTGCGGAGCTCATGATATTAGCTCTACCACCGAGAGTGATGCCGACAAAGATATGAAGGATGTCGATTTAAGTGCTCGCAGTAATATGGGCACTTCTTCTACAGATATTCGTAACCCAATTCGCTAGTTTAACCAAAAGAAGAGGGTCCTGGATCCTCTTCTTTTTTTGCCTCTCCCCCCGACTGTGTGATACCTCTAAGGTCTAGAGGTGATTATGAAATGGTCCCAGGCTCATATATGCACGTTGAAGGAAGCGCCTTCAGATGCTGAAATTGTATCCCATAAGTTAATGATCCGCGCCGGTATGATTAAGAAAGTGGCGCCAGGAATTTATACTTATGGACCTTTGGGCTTAAGGGCTATTCGCAAGTTCGAAAATATTATTCGTGATGAGCTTAATAAGAAAAATGCTTTAGAAGTTTTAATGCCTATGGTGCAACCTCGTGAATTATGGGAAGAGACCAATCGCTGGACTGAAATGGGTGCAGGCCTTTTAAAGTTTAAAAATAGAAACAATCATGATTTTTGTTTGGGTGCCACGCACGAAGAGGTCATCACAGACTATATTCGAAATGATCTTAAATCCTACCGCGATTTGCCTAAAAATCTTTATCAGATTCAAACTAAATATCGAGATGAAATTCGTCCGCGCTTTGGCCTTATGCGCGGCCGTGAGTTTATTATGAAAGACGCTTACAGTTTTGATGCCGATCAAGCGGGGGCTGAGAAAACGTATCACCAAATGTATGAAGCCTACCGCGCTATCTTTGATCGATTGGGATTAAAGTACCGTATTGTCCAAGCCGACGCCGGAAATATTGGCGGCAGTCAAACACAAGAGTTTCAATTGCTTGCGGATGCGGGCGAAGATGCTTTGCTTGTCAGTGACACCTCTGAGTTTGCAGCGAATGTGGAAGTTTGTCCCGCAATTGATTTTGAAAAGCAAATTTCAACAGATCAAGAAAAGCCAATGGAAAAGTTTTCGACGCCGGGACAGAAAACAATTGAAGAACTCTCTAATTTTACCGGTGTTGCTCAAAAAGAATTGGTTAAAACTTTATTTTTCTCGGGCAATGATGGCCAAGATTCCAAGGACAAATCTTTAAAAGCTTTCGCTGTCTTATTGCGCGGGTCAGACGAAGTTAACGCCATCAAAGTAAAAAATATTCTAGGTTTGGCGAATCCACCTCAGATGTTGACTGATGCTGAAGTCAAAGAAGTTTCTGGCGCGATGCCGGGATCCTGTGGGCCGATCGGCTTAAAAATTCCAATTTATATGGATCAAGGGGTTCAAGGTTTAAAAAATTATATTGTTGGAGCTAATGAAGATGGCTTTCATTTTAAAAATATAAATCATGGTCGCGACTACCAGATTACAAAACTAGCCGATTTAAGGCTAGCTCGGGCCGGCGATCAATGCCCTGAAAGCTCAGGCCGTTTGCAAGCCTTTCGTGGAATTGAGGTCGGGCATATTTTTAATTTAGGAAAAAAATATTCGCAAAAAATGAAAGCAACCTTCTTAGATAAAAATGGCCGAGCACAGCCTTTTGAAATGGGTTGCTACGGCATTGGTGTCACGAGAACGGTCCAAGCTGCAATTGAGCAAAGTCATGATGCCGATGGAATTATTTGGCCGGCCTCAATTGCGCCCTTTCAAGTTCATCTTTGTATCCTGGATCCTAAAGATGCGACGGTGATGGCGACGGCTGAAGGTCTGTACAAAGAATTAAATTCAATGAATATCGACGTTTTAATGGACGACCGTGACGAGCGGCCAGGTATCAAATTCAAGGACGCTGATTTGCTGGGAATGCCAGTCAGGGTTGTCATCGGCAAACGCGGTCTGGAAAGCAGCGAAGTCGAAGTGGTCGAGCGAAAAACAAAGACAGTAAATAAAATCAAGCCTGAACAAATGATCGCAGAGATCAAAAGGATTTTAGGATGAAAAAAATTATCTTGCTTGCCGTTGGAATACCTCTTTTAGCGTCAGCTGATCTAAAAAGATTGTCAGCCTTTGGTTTTCAGCCTTCGCCTGCGGATGAAAATCGCGTGCAAGTGCAAGGTTGGGAAAAAATATCTTCTTCTCAGGCTTCAAGTTATGGCGCTTACACTCGGAATTCTCCGGGGTCTTCGCCAGAAACCAAAGCGCAAGATGGAATGTCGATTTATAAATGGGATACAAAATCAGAAACTTCCTTGTCGCCAAAAACAATTATTATTACGACTGCATTTATGTCGCCTGATGAAAAAGATAAAAATCTTCGCGAGATTTATATTTATGATTACGATAGAAAATTTCAACTTGAAGGTATCAGCTATTGCGAACCGGGACTGCAAAGTTGTGCTTCGGTCAGTCCAAAATCCTGCGGTCAGAATAAACCCGTAGATCAAGGTATTAGGACATCCCATTTTCGCATACTAACCAGTCACTATATAGGTGTGGGAACATCTCTTTCATCAAGTGTTGCAGAGAAGTTCAAGATGAATTCAGCGCGGCTAAGTAAAATGGCCTGCCAATATTATTTTAAAAATGTGGGAGCGATTCTTAAGAACGCTCGGTCGGAGCAGGCCCCTGATCGCCGTCAGACCTCTAAAAAAACGGGGAGCCACTAAACTAATATGAAAGTGGGCCCTTTAAATAACCCGATCATAGTTGCTTTGGATGTTGATACTGAAAAGGAAGCTTTTCTGCTGGCCGATCAACTGAGCGACGTTGTTGGAGGAATTAAATTAGGTCCGCGCCTTTGTGTTCGATACGGTCACGATTTAATCCGTCGAATGGCTGATCGCGCGCCGGTGTTCGTCGATAATAAGTATTTTGATATTCCGTCGACCACAATAGCTGCTGTCGAAGCCAGTTTTGAAGCGGGCGCAAGTTTAGTCACAGTGCATGCTTTGAACGGACCTGAAACTTTAAGGGAGCTTGCCACTCTAGAAAAAAAACTAGAACAAATTCGTCCTTTTAAAATTTTATGTGTGACTGTCCTGACTAGTTTTCAGCAAGAGCATTTTTCTAAAAGTTTCAAAGATGAATCGCTCGAATGGCATGTGAAGAGCCTCAGTCAAGAAGTCCATCAGGCCGGCCTCAGCGGAATAGTTTGCTCAGCCCAAGATTTAAAGGTCATTAATCCAAAAGATTTTTTTGTAGTTACTCCAGGAATACGCATGGACTTGCAAGCGAAGGGTGATCAGAAGCGGACTATGGGTCCAAAAGAAGCCATAAAAGCAGGAGCTAAAGCTTTGGTGGTTGGACGGCCTATATTGGAAGCGATAAACCCCCGGGAAATGGCGACAGATTTCGTCATGGCTTGTTATGAAAGCTAAGGCGATTAAAAGCCATAAAGCATTGAAACTTCATTAAAAAGATAAAATTGATCCAAATTATGTCGAATTTGTGACGTTTTCTTAATTAGTTTTTCGCATAAAAATAATTCATTCTGGCTGGATAATAAATATCTAGGAGACTGAACATGCAAAAAACGCCACAGGCATCGGCAGACCTTAAGAAAAAACCCACTGCAGTTTTAGTTAAATCGCAGAAAAAATCCCCCGCAAAATCACCTCCTAAAGTGGCCTATCATGATCAAGATGATATAGAAAATATAGAACCTGCAACCAACCTTCTAGACACGCGAGAACAACTTCGCGAACTTCTGCGGACCGTCAAATCAGTTCGGCGTGGCGATTTCTCAGGACGGATGCGTTTAGGTCAAGAAGGTATTATCGCCGAGATTGGCGAAGTCCTTAACGACATTATCGATTTGAATGAAAATATGGCTAATGAATTTGTCCGCGTCCGAAGCACCGTGGGTCAAGAAGGTAAAATGACAGAACGGGTTTCGATGGGAACCGTTAAAGGCGCCTGGGCAACAAGTGTGGACTCCGTCAATTTGCTGATTGGAGATCTCGTTCAGCCCACAACAGAAGTCGCCCGAGTTATCACCTCGGTGGCCAAAGGCGATTTGTCGCAAAAAATGTCCCTAGAAATTGACGGTCGAACTGTAAAGGGTGAATTTCTTAGGATCGGTACAACCGTAAATTTGATGGTGGATCAGTTAAATTCATTCGCGTCCGAAGTGACTCGGGTGGCAAAAGAAGTGGGTACGGAAGGAAAGCTTGGCGGTCAGGCTGACGTCCGTGGTGCCTCTGGAATCTGGCGTGATCTAACTGATAATGTGAACTCGCTGGCAGGAAACTTAACGGATCAAGTTCGAAATATCGCAAAAGTAACAACAGCCGTGGCCAAAGGTGACTTGTCACAAAAAATTACGGTTGATGCAAAAGGCGAAATCTTTGAATTGAAAAATACGATTAACGTCATGGTGGATCAGTTGTCTTCTTTTGCAGCCGAGGTAACTCGAGTTGCCAAAGACGTGGGAACAGAAGGTCGACTGGGTGGTCAGGCCGACGTAAAAGGTGTATCCGGAACATGGAAAGATTTAACAGATAATGTGAATGGTCTGGCGAATAATTTAACAGCCCAAGTTCGAAATATCGCAAAAGTAACAACCGCGGTTGCTAACGGAGATTTATCACAAAAAATTACGGTTGATGCTCGCGGAGAAATCCTTGAACTTAAAAATACAATCAACGTCATGGTGGATCAGCTTCGATCTTTCGCAGCGGAAGTAACTCGGGTTGCGAAAGAAGTGGGAACAGAGGGTCGCCTAGGTGGTCAGGCGGATGTAAAAGGTGTTTCCGGAACATGGAAAGATTTAACGGATAATGTGAATGGTCTGGCGAACAATTTAACAGCCCAAGTTCGAAATATCGCGAAAGTAACGACCGCGGTTGCTAATGGAGATTTATCACAAAAAATTACGGTGGATGCTCGCGGTGAAATTCTTGAATTAAAAGACACCATTAATACGATGGTGGATACACTAAGGTCTTTTGCAGCGGAAGTAACTCGAGTTGCGAAAGAAGTGGGAACTGAAGGAAAACTGGGCGGACAAGCAGACGTTAAAGGCGTTTCCGGAACGTGGAAAGATTTAACAGATAATGTGAATGCGATGGCCTCCAACTTGACAGTGCAGTTGCGAGATATGTCGAAGGTTTCGGCGTCTATTGCTAACGGTGATTTGACTCAAAAAATCACAGTGGATGTAAAAGGTGAAATTCTTCAAATTAAAGACGTGATCAATAAGATGGTTGATCAGTTGTCATCATTTGCATCCGAGGTAACTCGGGTTGCCAAGGAAGTGGGAACCGAAGGAAAACTGGGCGGACAAGCAGATGTAAAAGGTGTATCCGGAACATGGAAAGATTTAACAGATAATGTGAATGGTCTTGCCGGAAACTTAACAGCGCAGGTTCGAAATATCGCAAAAGTAACAACGGCAGTGGCAAAAGGTGATTTGTCACAAAAAATTACGGTCGATGCCAAAGGTGAAATCTTAGAACTTAAAAATACAATCAACACAATGGTGGATCAGCTGAATTCATTCGCAGCCGAGGTGACTCGGGTTGCGAAAGAAGTGGGTACAGAAGGCAAACTGGGCGGACAAGCAGATGTAAAAGGAGTTTCCGGAACATGGAAAGACCTAACAGATAATGTGAACGGTCTTGCCGGAAACTTAACAGCTCAGGTTCGAAACATTGCTAAAGTAACAACGGCAGTGGCAAAAGGAGACTTGTCACAAAAAATCACGGTCGATGCGAAGGGCGAGATCTTTGAATTAAAAAATACCATTAACGTCATGGTGGATCAGCTGAACTCATTCGCAGCCGAGGTAACTCGAGTTGCGAAAGAAGTGGGCACCGAAGGAAAACTAGGTGGACAGGCTGACGTTAAAGGTGTTTCCGGAACATGGAAAGATTTAACAGATAATGTGAATGGTCTGGCCGGAAACTTAACAGCTCAGGTTCGAAATATCGCAAAAGTAACAACAGCGGTGGCAAAGGGTGACTTGTCACAAAAAATTACGGTCGATGCCAAAGGTGAAATCTTAGAACTTAAAAATACGATTAACGTCATGGTGGATCAGCTGAATTCATTCGCAGCCGAGGTAACCCGGGTTGCGAAAGAAGTGGGCACCGAAGGAAAGCTGGGCGGCCAAGCAGATGTAAAAGGTGTTTCCGGAACATGGAAAGATTTAACAGATAATGTGAACGTACTTGCTTCGAATTTAACAGTTCAGCTTCGTGACGTATCTAAAGTGGCAACAGCCATTGCATCCGGAGATTTAACTCAAAAAATCACGGTGGAAGTAAAAGGCGAGATCCTTCAAATTAAAGATGTGATCAATAAAATGGTGGATCAGCTGAATTCGTTTGCTGCGGAAGTAACCCGGGTTGCAAAAGAAGTGGGAACTGAGGGTAAGCTAGGTGGCCAAGCAGAAGTTCGCGGGGTCTCGGGAGTTTGGAAAGACTTAACAGACAACGTAAATTTTATGGCCTCCAATTTAACAAAACAAGTTCGAGGTATCGTTAAGGTCGTGACCGCTGTTGCCAACGGAGACTTAAATCAAAAGTTTGTCCTTGAAGCAAAAGGTGAGGTGGCAGCCTTAGCTGAAACCATCAATTCAATGACAGACACACTTCGAACTTTCGCAGATCAGGTAACAACAGTTGCTCGTGAAGTGGGAATCGAAGGAAAACTGGGCGCTCAGGCGCACGTGCCAGGCGTTGCAGGCACATGGAAAGATTTAACCGATAACGTAAATTTCATGGCGTCGAATTTAACAACTCAAGTGCGAGGAATCGTAAAAGTTGTAACAGCGGTTGCTAACGGAGATTTAAATCAAAAGTTCGTTCTTGAAGCAAAAGGTGAAGTTGCGGCCTTAGCTGAAACAATCAATTCAATGACAGACACCCTGCGAACTTTCGCTGATCAAGTAACATCTGTTGCTCGTGAAGTGGGAATCGAAGGAAAGCTGGGTGGACAAGCCAAGGTTCCAGGCGCTGCCGGAACTTGGAAAGATCTAACAGACAACGTGAATCAGCTAGCCGGAAATTTAACAGCTCAGGTGCGAGCGATCGCAGAAGTTTCGACCGCAGTGACGAAGGGTGATTTGACACGTTCGATCACGGTTGAAGCCCAGGGCGAGGTGGCTGCTTTATCTGAAAATATCAACCAGATGATTGGAAACTTAAAAGATACGACTGAAAAAAATAACGAGCAAGATTGGCTTAAAACTAATCTGGCAAAATTTTCAGGCATGATGCAAGGACAGCGAAGTATTACATCGGTGGCGCAACTGATTATGTCAGAGCTAACGCCTTTGGTGGATGCCCGCCAAGGAACGTTCTTTATGTACGAAGGGGAAGCGATAGACGCTAGTTTAAATCTAATTGCGAGTTACGCTTTCACTGAGCGTAAAAATGTTAACAATAAATACAAATTAAAAGAAGGCTTGGTCGGTCAGTGTGCCTTTGAGAAAAAACGCATTCTTTTGATTCAGCCTCCAGAAGATTACGTCGTGATTTCTTCTAGCTTAGCACAAGAAAGACCACGAAATATCATTGTTCTTCCAGTTCTTTTTGAAGGTGAATTAAAGGCTGTGATTGAACTGGCTTCCATTCGACCTTTCTCGCAGAATTATATTAGCTTCTTGGATCAGCTGATGGATTCAGTCGGAGTTATCCTGAACATGATTTCAAGCAGTATGAGAACGGAAGAACTTCTGCAAGAGCTAAAGCGCTCTAATGCTGAACTAGAAGCTCAAGCCAAAGAGTTAGAAGAAAAAGCGAAACTTTTGGAAGTCAAAAACCAAGAGGTTGAACTAGCCAGTCGAAGTCTAGAAGAAAAAGCCGAACAGCTTTCTTTGATTTCCAAATACAAGTCAGAATTCTTAGCCAACATGTCTCACGAGTTACGAACGCCGCTGAATAGTTTGCTCATTCTGTCTAAGACTCTGGCTGAAAACAGAGACAAAAACTTAAGTAACGAGCAGGTTAAGTTTGCCAATACGGTCCACTCAGCAGGTCAAGATTTACTGGCCTTGATTAATGAAATCTTAGATCTATCGAAGGTGGAAGCTGGAAAAATGCCAGTCAATCCAAAAGCAGTTCCTATTCAAGATGTTCAAGAGTACTTGGAGCAAACCTTTAAGCCAGTGGCTGAGCATAAGGGATTACAATTCACAATTAGCACCCAGGAAGGTTTGCCAAAGGCGCTGTTTACAGATGAAAATCGTTTGCACCAGATTCTTAAAAATCTTCTATCGAATGCCTTTAAGTTCACCGAAAAAGGCACTGTTCACATGTATGTTGGAACCGCTGACCGACTTGGAAAATTCGGCGACGGAAACAATAAAACCAATAAAACCTTGGTCTTCAGAGTTTCTGACACAGGAATTGGAATTGCTAAAGAAAAGCAGAAGCTTATCTTTGAAGCATTCCAACAAGCTGACGGAACCACAAGCCGTAAATACGGCGGTACAGGATTGGGCCTTACAATCAGCCGCGAAATTGCGCGTCTCTTAGGAGGCGTGATCGAGGTCGAAAGTGAGCCAGATGTGGGAAGTCATTTCTCGCTTTACCTTCCGCAAAAATATACAGGCAGTGAAGGCCTCATCAGTGGCCAACAAGTTGAGTCCACACAAGAAGTGGCTCCACTTCCATTGAATGCGGACTTCTCAGGACGCAAAATTCTTGTGGTTGACGACGACGTCAGAAATGTCTTTGCATTGACCAGTGTTCTAAAAATGCGCGGCATGCACGTTATTTATGCTGAAAATGGCAAGCAAGGTATCAAGGTGCTTCAGGAAAATCCAGACACAGATTTGGTGCTCATGGATACAATGATGCCCGAGATGGATGGACTTGAAGCCACTCAGCAGATCCGTGGTCTTCATGGATTTGAAAATTTGCCGATCATTTCGTTAACCGCAAAAGCCATGAAAGGCGATCGCGAAAAATGCCTAGAAGCAGGAGCTTCTGATTACGTCACTAAGCCTGTTGATGAAGACCATTTGCTGGCAGTCATGTATATCTGGCTAAAAAAGTTTTCTGAGGAAAAACGGCATGGACAGCATTGAAAAAGTAGACATCCTTATTGTTGATGATCGGATGGATGGAATTATTGCTCTTGAAGCCGTTCTTGACCTTCCACATATCAATTTGGTTCGAGCCAGCTCGGGTCGTGAAGCCCTTGGAAACATGGACCTTTACGATTTTGCTGTAATTCTACTGGATGTTCAAATGCCAGAAATGGATGGGTTCGAAACGGCTCAAGCCATTCGAAAAAACTTAAGGCACAAGAACACACCAATTATATTTGTAACTGCTATTAACAAAGACGATATGTACATTTACAAGGGCTATCAGGTGGGCGCGGTTGACTACATCTTTAAACCCTTCGAGCCACAAATTTTACGTTCAAAAGTAAACACCTTTGTTGATTTGTTTATAAAATCAAGGCAGCTGTCAGCTCAAAACGATATGATTCGAGAAAGCGAACGCAGGGATCGCTATTTAAAACTAGCCGAATTAGAGGTTGAAAGTTTGAAACGTTACAGAAATTTAGCGGATGCGATACCTCACATTGTCTGGAAAGCGCGGATCGATGGAACCGTCGACTATTTCAATAAAGTTTGGACAGATTACACAGGTCTTTGCTCTGAAAAAAGTATTGGCTCCCATTGGCAAACTTTAATTCATCCAGATGATTTAAAGGGTTTTTTAAAAAGTTGGATTAAATCGATGAATAACTTCCAGCCCTTTGAAGCTGAATGCCGAGTTCGCCGCAAAGACGGCGAGATGCGCTGGTTTTGGATGCAAGCCAGCCCCGAAGTGCGACGTGAAAATGAAATTGTCGCATGGTTAGGAACAGGGACGGACATTCATGATCGAAAACAAAGTGAAGAAAAGCTGATTGAAGCCGAAAAAGTGGCAGTTTCAGCCAATCTAGCTAAAAGTCATTTTTTAGCTAATATGAGCCACGAGATCAGAACACCGTTAAATGCAATTTTGGGTTTTGCGGAATTAATTTTAAACCCTGCACAAACAGAAACGGAGCGGATTTACAGCGTTGCCACGATTCGGCGCAGTGGCCATCAACTTCTAAAAATCATTGACGAAATTCTGGATATTTCTAAGGTTGAGGCTGGTCGACTGGAAATTGAAACTGTCCAAGTTAATTTGATTGCTCTGCTGTCACAGTTAAAATCATTATTAAACGTGCAGGCCCTCAGTAAAAATCTTCAACTGCAATTTATTTTTGAAACACCTATCCCCGAACTTATTTTTACTGATCCCACTCGTTTGCGGCAAATTTTACTGAATATCATCGGTAATGCGATCAAGTTTACTAGCAAGGGTTCGGTAGTGATCCGCTGTCATTGGCAAAAGTCCGAGCTGTCTCAACCTGGGCAATCCAAAGAGGGAACTTTGTCGTTTCGAATTTGTGATACCGGAGTCGGTATTGAAGCGGTTCAGGCTGAAAAACTTTTCAAGCCATTCACACAGGTCGATAGTTCTACGACTCGAAAATTTGGTGGGACAGGTTTAGGTCTTGCACTTTCGCGACAGTTTGCAGCGGCTATGAATGGTAATGTCACTCTTGAATCCAGCAAACCTAACAAAGGAAGTACTTTTCTTTGTGAGATTAAAACCCAGTGTGCTGAAGACTCTAAAATGGAAGCGTCATTGATTGAAAAAAGTTTGGAACAAAGTCGACCTTTCAGCGATAAAGACAATCAGATTTTAGCAGGAATTAAAATTCTTGTGGTTGACGATGCGCCTGACAATCAAGTCCTTATCAGTCGGTTTCTAAAGTCAGCGGGTGCGGAAGTTGATGTCGCAGGCAACGGTGTCGAAGGTGTCGAGATGGCCATGGCCGGCGATCATAAAATTATTTTAATGGATATTCAGATGCCTCAGTTGGATGGTTATGAGGCGACAGCAAGTCTCCGCAATCAAGGTTACAAACCGCCGATCATTGCTTTAACGGCCCATGCTTTTAAGGAAGAACGGGACCGCTGCATCAGTGTCGGATGCACGGATCATTTAACAAAGCCTGTCGATCGCCGTGTATTAATCGATCAAGTCGCAAGGTTAGTGAAAATGCCAGTGACTGAAGTATTAATCTAAAATTTATCTGAATAATTTATCAGTCGTATCCGAAATATTTAAAGGACCATGATAAAGCCATTTTTTTTCAAAGCGCAAAAATTCTAAATGATACAAGCTGCAATTTGGAATCGCGATGGGCTCATTGGGTGCGCCTTCGCAATGATGCACCAGGCGCCGAAGGGTGCCACCATGGGTCGATACTGCCAATGATTTCAGATTCAGCCTAGAAGTGATTTCTTGCAGTATAAATTGCAAGGCACGATCTCTTTGCTGACGTTTTGTTTCGCCATTGGGAAAAGAAAAATCAATATCTTTGGGGTCTATGGAAAGCCATTTCTGCCAACTTTCTTCGCCATAATTTTTAATGATGTCGTCGCGAAGTTGCCCTTCTGGAGCCCCCAACCGAGCTTCTCGTAAACTCTCCGAGACATGGATTGGAACAAATAATCCCTCGCTGACAATCTTTGCTGTCTCCAAAGCCCTCGATAGATCCGAACTCAAAATAAGTTGTGGAGAAAAAGGAGCTAACTCGGTTTTAAGCTGTTGGGCTTGCTTGCGACCCTGTTCGTTTAAGGGGATGTCCGTGTGTCCCTGAAAGCGTCGCTCGCGGTTCCAATCGGTTTCGCCATGCCTAAAAGTATAAATCTGCACTGAATTCATTGTCGTAGTTTATCAGACTCTGGCTGATCGTCAGCCCCTTTACTTTTTTACTTTAAATATTTTTCAAATGTTCTTTGCTCCAATTTTAAATTATACAGGTTTCTCTTAAAGGAAAACTCCATGGCTCGACGTCCCCCCGCAAAAAATCCAAGATCGACTGATTTTCAAAAGGAGCGCTCTCCCGCAAAGGCTCAAGCCCGACCACCAATGCGTCCGCCCAGTCGATTTGCAGGCCCTGTCCGAAGCCCTCAAACTGATAAAACTTCAATTACAAAGTCGTGGCGAATCGTCGTCGGGCATCACGCGATTCGAGAAGCGTTTCAAATTCTTCCAAAAACCACCCGCGAACTTTGGTTAAAGACAGGCTTCGAATCTTCTCCCGAACTTCGCGAATTTGAAGAAATGGCTCAAAAATCTAAAATTAAAATTCAAATTAAATCTGAAGGAATTTTGGATCAATTTTGCAGCACTCACCAAGGGGCTGCTTTATTAAAAGAAGGTCAGCCGCAATGGGATGACTCGGTCGTTAAAGACTTTTCGACTTTTCTAATTTTAGACGGCATCGAAGACCCGCATAATTTAGGGGCTATCTTACGGACTTCTTGGCTGATGCAAGTCGATGGAATTTTCATCCCTGAAAATCGCGCCGTGCAATTAACTCCAACGGTTCACAAGGTCGCTTGCGGGGGCGCTGAGCACATTCCTGTCCAGACTTGCGTCAATTTTGCGCCGACGACTGAAAAACTAAAAGAACAGGGTTTCTGGATATTTGGCCTCAGTCACAAAGCCGAAAAAACAATTTTTGATTTTAAACTGCCCGAAAAAATCGTCTGGGCCATTGGCGCTGAAGACAAAGGTTTACGCTCGACGACCGAGCGACTTTGTGATGAGTTGGTCAGCATCCCACAGGTCAGTAATGCGGCGAGCTACAATGCTTCCGTAGCCACAGCTATCGCTCTGACAGAAACTTTTCGTCAGCATCGACTTTCTCAGAAGTAGAAAAATACTTTTTACTTTCCATAATTACCTTTGACTCGGAGCCCTTATTCCCAGTAAAAAGTTCCGGTTGTCGAAATCACGAAAGATCGTGCCGACAGGCTGTTTTTTAAGTAAGCAGGCTGGTTTAGCTCAATTGGTAGAGCAGCTGATTTGTAATCAGCAGGTTGCGGGTTCGAGTCCCATAACCAGCTCCAGTTTTTACTGGTGTACTTAGAAGACCTCGCGGACAGGTGCCCGAGTGGCTAAAGGGGACGGACTGTAAATCCGTTAGCTTACGCTTACGAAGGTTCGAATCCTTCCCTGTCCACCATTTTTGTGAGAGCCTATTGGGCTCTGACCAAAATGAAACGGAAGCTGCGCAAGCAGATTCCTTTAAAAGGTAACGTAGTTCGAGTTGAAGACCGGAGTGTGCGGGAGTAGCTCAATTGGCTAGAGTATCTGCCTTCCAAGCAGAGGGTTGCGGGTTCGAGACCCGTCTCCCGCTCCAAATGTCTGACTTCGGCGTTGCCCACAAGGCCCGTGTAGCTCAGTGGTAGAGCACACCCTTGGTAAGGGTGAGGTCGTCGGTTCGGCTCCGATCACGGGCTCCACTCTTAGCAGCGGTAGCTCGGCACGAGTTGGGAGTCTTGGTTTTTTAGTTTTTTTAAAAATGATTTGCTTATGTTTAGAAATAAAAATTTAATAACTCTCTTCAGGAGGACAGATGGCTAAAGAGAAATTCAATCGCAATAAGCCCCACGTTAACATCGGAACTATTGGTCACGTCGATCATGGTAAAACGACATTAACAGCGGCGATCACAACAACGCTCGCGACCGAAGGCAAAGCAACAGCGATGACCTACGATCAAATCGATAAATCTCCAGAAGAAAAAGAGCGTGGTATCACGATTTCTACTTCCCACGTTGAGTACGAGACAGAAGCTCGTCACTATGCTCACGTTGATTGCCCGGGACATGCCGATTACGTAAAAAACATGATCACTGGTGCCGCTCAGATGGATGGCGGAATTCTTGTGGTTTCTGCTGCTGACGGACCTATGCCACAAACTCGTGAGCATATACTTCTTGCACGTCAAGTTGGTGTTCCAGCCCTTGTTGTTTTCATGAACAAAGTGGACATGGTTGACGACAAAGAATTACTTGAGCTTGTTGAGTTAGAAGTTCGTGAACTTCTTTCTAAGTACGAATTCCCTGGCGATAAAATTCCAATAGTTCAAGGTTCTGCAACTCTTGGTTTGTCTGGTGATATGTCTGAAATCGGCCGTCCTGCAATTAAGAAATTAATGGCTGCGGTTGATGAATACATTCCAACACCAGCACGTGCGACTGATAAAACATTCTTAATGCCTGTGGAAGACGTTTTCTCGATCTCTGGTCGTGGAACTGTTGTGACTGGTCGTATTGAGCGTGGAATCATTAAAGTGAATGAAGAGATCGAAATCGTTGGTATCCGCCCAACAGTAAAAACTGTTGTCACTGGTATCGAGATGTTCCGTAAGCTTTTGGATGAAGGTCGCGCTGGAGACAACTGTGGTTGTTTACTACGTGGTACTAAAAAAGAAGACGTTGAGCGCGGTCAAGTTCTTGCGAAGCCAGGAACAATCAAGCCTCACAAAAAATTCAAAGGTGAAGCCTACATCCTCACGAAAGAAGAAGGCGGACGTCATACTCCATTCTTCAACGGTTACCGTCCTCAGTTCTACTTCAGAACAACAGACGTGACTGGCGTTGTAACTTTAAAAGCTGGCACTGAAATGGTTATGCCTGGTGACCGCGTTGAAGTGAACGTTGAGTTGATTGCTCCTATCGCAATGGAAAAAGAATTGCGTTTCGCTATCCGTGAGGGTGGCCGTACCGTTGGTGCGGGTGTCGTTACTGAAATCGTAGAATAGGAATTTAAATTAAGTTTAAATTGATTTAAAGGGGATTCCGAGAGGAGTCCCCTTATGTGTTTTCAAGAGGTCGCAAAGAATTGCAGATTCCTGGAAATGGAAACTGCGGAGCAGGTTCCTCTAACAGGGTAGTAGCTCTAACGGTAGAGCGAACGACTCCAAATCGTTAGGTTGTGGGTTCGAATCCCTCCTGCCCTGCCAATTTTTAGTGACTTTTGAGACCATAAAGTTTAAAGAAAAGGGTGAAAATGGACAATACAAATTCAAAGATTTTAACCTTAAGTTTCGGAATCGCAGCCGCCTTGATTGGCTTTACGCTGCATCTTTTGATTAAAATTTTCTCAGTTTTTCGCGTCGTTGCCGATGCCACCAGTTCTGATCTTGCACGACATGGTATTCCTGTCGTTGTGGGATTTGGCCTCTTCTTATTATTTCAATTTCATCCAAAAATTCGTGCTTGGGGCGAAGAAGTTATTTCTGAAGCTCGAAAGGTGATATTTCCTTCAAGCAAAGACACCACTTTAATGACGGTATCAGTTGTCGTGATGGTTTTCATTTCGTCAGCGATCGTCTGGTCATTTGATATGTTTTCGGCCTATGTTGTTAAACTTTTAATGCGATAAGGATCTAGCTGTGGATAAAAAATGGTACATCGTTAACACACAGACCGGCTGCGAACAGACAGCAAAGACCGCTATTTTAGAAAGAATTAAATCTTCTAAAATGGAAAAACATTTTGGCGACATTCTGATTCCATCTGAAAACGTCGTTGAACTTGTAAAAGGGCAAAAAAAGGAAAGATCACGTAAATTTTTCCCAGGTTATATCTTCGTAAATATGCTTTTAAATGATGAGACTTGGCATTTGGTAAAACATTCGTCTAAAGTCTCCGGGTTCGTGGGTGGTGGTGTAAAAACTCGTCCTCCGGAAGTGCCGGAGAATGAGGTTTTGCGAGTGACTCAGCAAATGCAGGGTCTTTCTGAAAAACCTCGCGCCAAAGTTAAATTTGCAGTGGGTGAAAATGTCACTGTGGTTGATGGGCCTTTCAGCAATTTCAATGGAACTGTTGAAGACATCAATGAAGACAAAGGCAAAGTGAAAGTCCTTGTCAGTATTTTCGGCAGACCAACTCCAGTTGAGTTGGACTTCGTTCAAGTTGAAAAAAATTAAAGGAAGCTGCGCAAGCAGATTCCTTTAACAAGAGTCCTTCAGCATTCGGCTTGAAGGCAATTGAAGCAAGCCTTAACAAAAACTTGTTTCTCTAATAATGACCATTTGTCAGGAGTGGGTAAAATATGGCCAAAAAAGTGACTGGCATGATTAAACTACAGATACCGGCAGGGAAAGCGAATCCAGCTCCTCCCGTTGGACCGGCGCTCGGGCAGCATGGCGTGAACATCATGGAGTTCTGTAAGCAATTTAATGCTCGGACTCAAAAAGCAGGTGATGATATTATTCCAATCATCATCACTGTTTATCAAGATCGTTCGTTCACGTTCATCACCAAGACGCCACCGGTTGCATCTCTTTTGAAAAAGGCAGTTAAGATCGAATCAGGATCTAAAATGCCTCAGAAGGATAAAGTCGGAAAAGTGAAAACGGCGGACATTCGAAAAATCGCCGAACAAAAACTGCCTGATCTCAACTGCATGAAAGTTGAATCAGCGATGTCTCAAGTGATTGGCACAGCCAAGAGCATGGGACTAGAAGTTCAGGAATAGGTGGTGATGTATGTCAGGTAAAAAATTCGAAGCTGTTGCTAAAAACGTTAATCCAACAAAAAAATACACTGTTGAAGAAGCTTTCAAATTAGTTGTGGCCTCTGCCCCTGCAAAATTTGATGAAACCATCGAAGTGGCTGTGCGTTTGGGTGTTGATCCTAAGCAATCAGATCAACAAGTTCGTGGTGCAATCGCTCTTCCGCATGGTCTTGGAAAAAATGTTCGCGTTGTTGTTTTCGCAAAAGGTCCTAAAGAAGCTGAAGCTAAAAATGCTGGCGCTGATTTTGTAGGCGCGGATGACCTCGTGGCAAAAATCCAAGGTGGCTGGCTTGATTTCGATAAGTGTATTGCAACACCAGATATGATGGCGACTGTTTCTAAAGTGGCAAAAGTATTGGGACCTCGTGGTCTGATGCCAAATCCAAAAGTGGGAACCGTCACTATGAATGTGGGCGAAGCCGTCACTGCCGAGAAAAAAGGAAAGCTTGATTACCGAGTTGATAAAGCGGGGATTGTCCACGCTGGTATCGGTAAAAAATCTATGGGCGATTCTAAATTAAAGGATAATTTCAATTCTTTGATGGGCTCGATCCTTAAAGCGAAACCTTCAGCTTCTAAAGGTATTTACGTTCGAACAATTTCTGTGGCATCGACTATGGGCCCTGGAATTAAGATCGATACCAGCCAAGCTCAAGGAAATGCAGACGATATTTAATTAATTTTTAACCATTGCGATCAGAGACAGTAGGTCTTCTTTTGTGAATGTAATCCCTCGCCAGTGAGGGGCCTACCGAGAAAGTAAGGGGTTTATTCCAAACCTCCATCTAAAGCCTGAACGTATGGAATAGCTGGGGCTGGCGCAAGCCAGCCCCAAGAAAACGAAAGGAGGTTGCCTATGATGACTCGTGAGCGAAAAGAGCAAGAAGTTAAACACCTTGTAGATAAATTCGCCAAGGTTAAGGCGGCCTTTATCGTCGACTTCAAGGGGATGAAGGTGGATCAGGTCACTGATTTGCGTAAGAAACTTCACCCTGTTGAGTGCGAGATGAAGGTTGTTCGTAACACTCTTGCTAAACGAGCGCTGAAGGATTACCCAGATGTTGATAAAGCTTTATCTTCGTCATTTAAGGGTACCAATGCGATCGTGTTTGCCTACGGTGATGTCAGTGCCGCCGCCAAAGCTCTAGCTGCTTACTCGAAAGACGTTGAAGTTTTTCAGTTGAAGACTGGTGTGATGGATGGCCAAGCATTAGATGAGAACAAAATTAAGTTCTTATCAACATTGCCAGGTAAAGATCAGCTGCGAGCGCAATTGTTGGGTGTATTCTTGGCTCCAGGATCAAAACTGGCCAGAACACTGAACGAAGTGCCATCAATTATGGCGCGTGTGCTGCAAGCTAAAGTTGATAAAGGGGCTTAAAGGGCTCCCTTGCGAATGGTTCGCAGGCAAAGTGTGAATGTTAACAAACAAATTTATTTACTAATTCCTTTTGGAGGATTTTAAAATGGCTCTTACAAACGAACAAATCGTTACAGAATTATCAGGCAAAACAGTTCTCGAGATCGCTGATCTTGTAAAAATGTTAGAAGACAAATGGGGTGTTTCTGCAGCGGCTCCTGTCGCTATGGCTGCAGCTGGCGGTGCAGCAGCGGCTCCAGTTGAAGAGAAAACAGCTTTTGACGTTGTTTTGATGGAAGCTGGCGCTAACAAAATCAACGTGATCAAAGAAGTTCGTGCGATCACTGGTTTAGGCCTTGCTGAAGCAAAAACTCTTGTTGAGGCTGGTGGCAAGACAGTTAAAGAAGGCGCTTCTAAAGAAGACGCTGAAAAGTTCAAAAAACAGCTTGAAGCAGCTGGCGCCAAAGTTGTCGTTAAGTAATCAATAAAACTAATATTTTATAGTTGAAGGTAGCTCCTTTTGGGGCTATCTTCGTTTTTACGCAAAAAATTGAAGCGGAATAAGACACACTGTGGGCCTTGAACTTTCCCCCCGAAGCGAAATTTCCACCAATCTGTTTAAGGACAGAAAAGTGACTAGCAAGGAAACTGTGAAAGCAGAACCCTCTAACAAAAGAATTCAACGGGAGAGTTAATGGATAAGACGCCAGTCACGGCCTCTAATTTACGCATTCGTAAATCCTTCGCGAAAAACAAACAAGTCATCGACATTCCAAATCTGATTGAATTGCAGAAGTCTTCTTACGAAGCGTTCTTGCAAAAAGATGTCGATGCTGATCGCCGCGGGATTG
This sequence comes from Pseudobdellovibrionaceae bacterium, assembly GCA_043747555.1. Lineage (GTDB taxonomy): Bacteria > Bdellovibrionota > Bdellovibrionia > Bdellovibrionales > Bdellovibrionaceae > JAYWDA01. Next base: position 75,996 of record JAYTOY010000074.1, read on the forward strand.
CTGGATTGAACGGAGTTTTTAAATCCGTATTTCCAATCAGCGATTTTAACAACACAGCTAGCCTCGAATTTGTTAGCTACCAGCTTGAGGCGCCTAAATACGATGTCGATGAATGTCGTCAGCGTGGGATGACCTTCGCATCGCCGATCAAGGTGACATTGCGTTTGATCGTGTTCGATGTAGATGAAGAAACGGAAGCTCGATCTATTCGTGACGTGAAAGAACAAGAAGTCTATTTGGGTGAAATCCCTCTGATGACAGCGAATGGTTCATTTATTATCAATGGAACTGAGCGCGTTGTCGTTTCTCAGTTGCACAGATCTCCGGGTGTCTTTTTTGATCACGATGGTGGCAAAAACAATGCTTCTGGAAAATTAATTTATTCAGCCCGTGTTATTCCTTACCGTGGATCATGGTTGGATTGTGAATTTGATCAAAAAGATCTGATTCACGTCCGTATCGACAGAAAACGAAAATTTCCTGTGACCGTGTTGTTGAAATCTTTAGGTTACAACACAGAACAATTACTAGCTTATTTCTATGACACTGACGAAGTGTACTCTAAAGGTGGAAAGCTTTTTAGAAAGCTTGATATCGAGCGAATGTCAGGTCAGCGTGCGATGGCTGATATCGCAGATCCTAAAACAGGCGAAGTGCTTGTTAAAGCAGGCCGACGTATCACTCGCGCCGTTGTTAAAAAAATCAAAGATATTAACTTAAGTGAAGTTGAAGTTTCTGCCGAAGATCTTGAAGGCAAAATTTTAGCTCGTCCGTTGATTGATGAATCAACGGGTGAAATTTTATCAGATGCCAGTGCTGAGCTGAGCGGACCATTGATCAAAAAAGCGATGTCATTGGGAATCGATCGATTCTTTATGATTTTCTTTGATGGTATGTCGGTGGGACCTTACCTGCGAAACACTTTGCTGGTCGATAAGGTCAATAATAAAGACGAAGCCTTGCTTGAAATTTACAAGCGGCAACGTCCTGGTGAGCCTCCAACGGTGGATGCAGCAACAAATTATTTCAACAAATTATTCTTTGATCCTGAAACTTATGACCTCTCTGAAGTGGGTCGTATTAAGATCAATCACAAGTTTGGAATTTCAATGGAGGATTGCCCTCCATCTCATCGCACACTGACTGAGAAAGACATTCTTTCAACAGTGAAAATGTTGATCGATTTGAAAAACGGTCGCGGTGTTGTTGATGATATCGATCACTTGGGTAACCGACGTGTTCGATCGGTAGGTGAGCTTTTGGAAAACCAATACCGTATCGGTTTGGTTCGTATGGAGCGAGCGATTCGTGAGCGTATGTCTTTACAAGACGTCGACACGATGATGCCTCACGATCTAGTGAATGCAAAACCTGTGAATGCGGTTGTTAAAGAATTCTTTGGATCTTCTCAGCTTTCGCAGTTTATGGATCAAACAAATCCTTTGTCAGAGATCACTCACAAACGTCGTTTGTCAGCTCTTGGGCCCGGTGGTTTGACTCGTGATCGTGCGGGTTTTGAAGTTCGTGACGTTCATCCGACGCATTATGGTCGTATTTGTCCGATTGAAACTCCAGAGGGACCAAACATTGGTTTGATCGCCTCTTTAGCAACTTACGCTCGTATCAACAACTATGGATTCATTGAGACTCCGTACCGTAAAGTTGATAATAGCCAAATCTCGACTGAAATTACTTACATGTCAGCTTTGGAAGAGGCCGGACATCTGATTGCCCAGGCGACTCGTGATGATAGCGGAAAAAATCAATTAACCGCTGACAACATGACGATCCGTCGTGATGGTGAGTATGAAATTGTCGACAAAGAAAAAGTTTCTTTGATGGACGTCTCTCCGTCGCAGTTGGTGTCCATTGCAGCTTCTTTGATTCCATTTCTTGAGCATGACGATGCCAACCGAGCCTTGATGGGTTCGAACATGCAACGTCAAGCCGTGCCATTACTTCGTTCGCGCTCTCCCCTTGTTGGAACTGGCGTTGAGCGTTTGGTCGCTCGTGATTCTGGAACTTCAGTGGTTGCACTGAATGATGGTATCGTCGAAGAAGTTGATGCGTCTCGGGTCGTGATCCGTCGATTTGCCAAAGGTGGCGAGTTGGGTGCGAACGTTGATATCTACAATTTAACGAAGTACCAGCGTACAAACCAAAATACTTGTTTCAATCAAAAACCGATCGTTAAAGTGGGCGATAAAGTTGTGAAAAGCGACATTATTGCTGATGGACCGTCGACTGAGTTGGGTGAGTTAGCACTAGGACAAAACATCCTGGTCGCGTTCACTCCTTGGATGGGTTACAACTTTGAGGATTCGATTCTTATTTCTGAGCGTCTGTTAAAAGAAGATGTTTACACTTCGATCCACATTGAAGAGTTCGAGTGCGTAGCTCGCGATACCAAACTTGGTAAAGAAGAGATTTCGCGCGATATCGCCAATGTTGGTGAAGAAGCCCTTAAAGATTTAGATAGCTCTGGTATTATCCGTATCGGTGCAGAGGTAAAACCTGGTTACATCCTTGTTGGTAAAGTGACTCCTAAAGGCGAAACTCAGCTTTCTCCTGAAGAAAAACTTTTACGCGCGATCTTCGGTGAAAAAGCCGGCGATGTTCGTGATACATCTCTTAGGGTTCCATCAGGCGTTTACGGAACTGTGATCGATGCTCAAGTTTACTCGCGTGAAGGAGCTGACCGTGACGAACGATTAGCGGCTATCATCGAAGAGAAAAAACGCAAACTTGAAAAAGATTTAGCGGTTGAGCAAAACGTTATTCGCAATAACTCGATCAGTAAATTGCGTGATATCTTAATTGGTAAAAAAACCACAGGCGTATTATTGAATGAAGACGGAAGTCAGAAGCTTCTCAATAAAGGCCAAGAGATCACTCAAGCTGATATCGAAACAATTCCTTTCGAATTATTAAGCTATATTCCTTTAGAGCAAGACCTCGAGTTCCAAGTCACAAAAGTGATTGACGGCGCTCGTAACCAGTTGGATGCCGTAAGAATGGTGTTTAACGAAAAAATTGATCGTTTACGCAAAGGGGATGAACTTCCTCCGGGCGTGATCAAAATGGTGAAGGTTTATGTCGCTATCAAACGTAAGCTGCAAGTCGGTGATAAGTTTGCCGGACGCCATGGTAATAAAGGGGTTGTCTCTAAAGTATTACCTGCTGAAGATATGCCGTACCTGGCTGACGGATCGCCTGTTGATATGGTGTTAAATCCATTGGGCGTTCCATCTCGTATGAACATCGGGCAAATCCTGGAAGTTCATTTGGGTTGGGCTGCACATAACTTAGGTAAACAATTATCCTCACACTTAGAAAAATGGAATGCAGAAGAAGCTCGAAAAGATTTGAAACATGTTTTCAATGATGCCGAGATCTCGGCAAAAGTTGATAAAGCCGATGAAGCCTCTTTGAAGCAAATGTTGACGGCTGTGAAGCGTGGTATCCACGTCGGCACGCCAGTTTTTGATGGCGCTCGCGAGAGTGACGTGAAAGAACTTTTAGTTAAAGCCAACGTTCCAACATCAGGTCAGTCGATCCTATTTGACGGACGAACTGGTGAACCGTTCACAAATCCTGTGACGGTCGGCGTGATGTACATGCTGAAACTGCATCATCTGGTCGAAGAAAAGATTCATGCTCGGTCTATTGGGCCTTATTCCCTTGTTTCTCAGCAGCCTCTGGGCGGTAAAGCACAGTTCGGTGGTCAGCGTTTAGGAGAGATGGAAGTATGGGCGATTGAAGCCTACGGTGCCGCTTATTCATTGCAAGAATTCTTAACTGTTAAGTCAGATGACGTCGCAGGAAGAACTCGTATGTATGAAAGCATCGTAAAAGGTGAAAATATCCTTGAACCAGGATTGCCAGAGTCCTTTAACGTTCTCGTGAAAGAGCTTCAATCATTAGCTCTGAACGTGGAATTAATGGAATCTGATATCTTGCGAGATACGATTGACGAAGATGGCAATATTGAAGAGCCAGCTTCGACCAACGGCAGTGCGAATCCAACGGATCAGCACTAAGGATAAAAACGGCCACTGGAAGAGAAATTCCGGTGGCTTTGGAGTTAATTAAACAACACACAGGGGTGAGCCTTGAGAGACTTGTTAAATTTTTTCGATAAACCTAAAGATCCACTTTCGTTTGATGCTGTTCGCGTTTCTTTGGCTTCGCCAGAGATGATTCGTGAATGGTCGCACGGCGAAGTGAAAAAACCAGAAACCATCAACTACCGAACTTTTAAACCAGAACGAGATGGATTGTTCTGCGCAAAAATTTTCGGACCTATTAAAGACTACGAATGTTTGTGCGGTAAGTACAAACGGATGAAATATCGCGGAGTGATCTGCGAAAAGTGTGGCGTTGAAGTCACTCAGACTAAAGTTCGACGTGATCGTTTAGGTCATATTGAATTAGCTACGCCCGTGGCTCACATTTGGTTTTTGCGATCTTTACCAAGTCGTATCGGTAACTTATTGAATCTTTCATTGAAAGATGTCGAAAAGGTCCTTTACTGTGAAGCTTATGTCGTCACTGACCCTATGGAGACGAAATTAGAAGAAGGCCAAGTTCTTTCTGAAGAAGCTTATCAAGCGGCTTTGAACGAATACGGTCCTAACTTTAAAGCCGGCATGGGCGGTGAAGCCGTTCGTGAAATGCTTCGAAAAATTGATCCTGAATATTTATCTCGTAAACTTCGCTTAGAAGTAAAAGAGACTAAATCTGAAGCTCAGATCAAAAAATTGGCGAAGCGTTTGAAAGTGGTCGAAGCTTTTAAAAATTCAATTAATAAAACTGAATGGATGATGCTTGAAGCCCTTCCAGTTCTTCCTCCGGATTTACGTCCCTTAGTTCCTTTGGATGGCGGTCGTTTTGCGACGTCTGATCTGAATGATCTTTACCGACGTGTCATCAACAGGAATAACCGTTTAAAGCGTCTGCAAGAGCTGAATGCTCCAGACATCATCATCCGAAATGAAAAGCGAATGTTGCAAGAAGCCGTTGATGCGTTATTGGATAACGGTCGTCGCGGTAAAACTTTTACTGGGCCTAATAAACGTCCACTTCGTTCTTTGAGCGATATGTTAAAAGGTAAGCAAGGTCGATTCCGTCAAAATTTACTTGGTAAACGGGTTGATTATTCGGGTCGTTCGGTCATCACCGTTGGTCCAACTTTGAAGCTTCATCAGTGTGGTCTTCCTAAAAAGATGGCTTTGGAGCTTTTTAAACCTTTCGTTTACAACAAGCTTGAAGAAAAAGGCTTTGCGACAACAATCAAGCAAGCCAAAAAATTAGTTGATCAAGAAACGGTTGAAGTTTGGGATATTTTATCTGATGTCGTAAAAGAGCATCCGGTTTTATTAAATCGTGCGCCGACTCTTCACAGACTTGGTATCCAAGCTTTCGAACCAGTTCTTCATGAAGGAAAAGCCATCCAGTTGCATCCTCTCGTTTGTACGGCGTTCAACGCCGATTTCGATGGAGATCAAATGGCGGTCCACGTTCCTTTATCGATCGAAGCGCAAGTGGACGCTCGCGTCTTAATGATGTCGACAAACAACATTCTTTCTCCAGCCAATGGAAAGCCGATCATCAATCCATCTCAAGATATCGTCTTGGGTTTGTACTGGATGACTCGTATCCGTCCTGGAGCAAAGGGCACAGGCCGTATCTTTTCAAGTGTTATGGAAGCTCAATACGCCTACGAAATGGGTTTTGTTGATATTCAAGCCGCTTGTAAAGTGCGTATCAATGGTAAGCTGCAAGACACTTCCGTCGGCCGCGCGATTTTCACATCCGCAGTTCCTCGCGAAGTTCCTTTTAGCGAAACCAATATTGTCATGAATAAAAAATCAATCGCAGGCCTTATCGATAAGACGTTCCGTCTTGCTGGTGCCAAGTCGACTTGTATTTTGGCTGATAAAATCATGGAGCTTGGCTTTAAATATTCTACGGTCGCCGGTCTTTCGATCTGCGTCGATGATATGATTATCCCAGCGGCTAAAGTTGGGATGATTAAAGACGCTGAAAAACAAGTTCAAGAAATCCAGCAGCAGTACGACGAAGGTCTGATCACTGATGGTGAGCGATACAATAAAGTCGTGGATATCTGGGCGCAAACTTCTGATAAAGTGGCGCGCGAGATGATGAACCAAATTGAAAAGCAAAAGTTTATCGTTGATGGCAAAGAAATTATTGGCCCATCATTTAATCCAATTTACGTGATGGCTGACTCCGGAGCCCGGGGTTCATTCAATCAGTTGCGTCAGTTGGGTGGCATGCGTGGTCTGATGGCAAAACCATCAGGTGAAATTATTGAAACTCCGATCACGGCGAATTTCCGTGAAGGTTTAACAGTTCTTCAATATTTTATTTCGACTCATGGAGCTCGTAAAGGTCTTGCCGATACAGCGTTAAAAACAGCCAACTCTGGATACCTAACTCGTCGCTTGGTTGACGTGGCTCAAGATGTTGTCGTCAGCGAAACAGATTGTGGAACTAATGATGGGTTGGAAGTTTCAGCCCTTTATGAAGGTGGCGAAATCATCCAACCGATTGGTGAAAGAATCTTGGGTCGAACTCCGATCACAGATATTATTGATCCAACCACAAACCAGGTGATTGTCCGTGCTCAACAAGAAATTACTGAGACTCATATTAAGAAAATCGATGATGTTGGAGTTGATAAAGTTCAAATTCGCTCTGGTTTAACTTGTACATCCACTCGTGGCGTTTGCGTTCGTTGTTACGGACGTGATCTATCTCGTGGATCGACAGTGAACTTAGGTGAAACTGTTGGAATTATCGCGGCTCAGTCCATCGGTGAGCCTGGAACGCAGTTAACAATGCGTACTTTCCACTTAGGTGGAGCCGCTTCCCGTTCGGTCGAGCAATCAGTTCACGCTTCTAGATACGATGGAACATTAAAGTTAGATAACGTTCATCACGTTCCGAATCGCCAAGGTAAATTAACCGTTATGAATCGTAATGGTGATGCTAAGGTGATCGATGAAACAGGTCGTGAGCGTGAAAGCTTCAAATTAGTTTACGGTGCCATTTTAAATTTCAAAGAAGGCGACAAAGTACCTAAAGGTGCGACAGTTGCTGAATGGGATCCATACTCAAATCCAATTATCTCTGAAGTTTCTGGTAAGATCACTTATCACGAAATCGAAGAAGGTAAGACGATGCAAGAGCAGGTCGATGCTGTGACAGGTTTTGCGACAAAGGTGATCACAGAAAGTAAATCTTCTGAAATCAAGCCAACTGTTCACGTCACCGGCCCAGATGGAAAAGTATTACTATTACCAGGTCGTGAAATCCCAGCTCGTTATTTAATCCCTGTCGGCGCTCAGCTCCTAGTGACTGACGGTCAAGAGGTTCACTCGGGCGAAGTGATTGCAAAAATGCATAGAGAAGCTTCTAAAACAAAAGATATCACTGGAGGTCTTCCTCGCGTGGCTGAATTGTTTGAAGCCCGTAAACCAAAAGAAGCTGCCATCATCTCTGAAGTTGATGGTTATGTGACTTTCGGAAAAGACGTTAAAGGTAAACAACGAGTGATCGTGACTCCTGAAATTGGTGAGCAGAGAGAATATCTGATTCCAAAAGGGAAGCACGTTGCGGTTCGTGAAGGTGAATTCGTTCGTGCTGGTGAGGCTTTGATGGATGGACCGACAAATCCGCATGATATCCTGGCGGTTCTTGGAGAGAAAGCCTTAGCGGCGTATCTTTCTAACGAGATCCAAGAGGTTTATCGTCTGCAAGGTGTGAATATCAATGATAAGCACATTGAAGTGATCGTTCGACAAATGCTTCGTAAAGTAGAAGTTGTCGATGCTGGTGACAGCCGCTTTTTGGCTGGCGAACAGGCAGAAAAGTACGCTTTTGCTGAAGAGAACAAGCGCATCACAGCAGATGGTGGCCAACCAGCCACTTCGAAGCCTTTGCTTCTTGGTATTACAAAAGTCAGCTTAAGCACTGACAGTTGGATTTCTGCGGCCTCTTTCCAAGAGACCACAAAAGTTCTGACCGAAGCAGCAATCAACTCAAGAACAGATCATTTGCGTGGCTTAAAAGAGAACATCATCATGGGTCGCTTGATTCCAGCGGGTACCGGCTTAACGTCGTACAAGCGTTGGAAAGTCGAACTTAAAGAAGATGAAGATACTACATTCACCGCTTTACCAGGCGCGATAGCAGTTTCTCAGCAACCAGGCTAAAACAAACCGATTGGGATCAGTAAAAAGGTCCCAATTTTTTAATAACAAAATGTTGACCCTGGCGTTATGAAGAGCTAATTTCCTGCGACCAGTGTTTAGACGAGCATCCATAAGGGGTATGAAGTGCCAACAATCAATCAGCTCATTAAAAAAGAGCGTATTGTTCAAAAAAATCAGACTAAATCACCTGCATTGCAAGCATGTCCTCAGCGACGTGGCGTTTGCACTCGTGTTTATACAACAACTCCAAAGAAGCCGAATTCAGCTTTACGTAAAGTTGCAAAGGTTCGTCTTTCCAATGGATTCGAAGTGATCTCATACATTCCTGGTATCGGTCATAACCTGCAAGAGCATAGCGTTGTCCTTATTCGTGGCGGCCGGGTTAAAGATCTTCCAGGTGTTCGTTATCACATTGTACGTGGTGTTCTTGACCTTCAAGGGGTTAACGGACGTCTTCGTAGCCGATCAAAATATGGAACTAAAAGACCTAAAAAATAGGTGAGGAAAATTTAATGTCTCGACGTAAACGTACATTTAAAAGAGAAGTGCTTCCAGATCCAGTTTTCAAAGACATCGTCGTTGCAAAACTGATCAATAAAATGATGGTTCGTGGTCAAAAGGGCACGGCACAAAAATTGTTGTACGGAGCTCTTGAAGAACTCAAAGGCAAAGTTCCTAACGAGGAGCCTATTGCAATCCTTAAAAAAGCTTTAGAAAATATGAAACCTTCAATCGAAGTTCGTTCTCGCAGGGTTGGTGGAGCCACTTATCAAGTTCCTGTGGATGTTCGTCCTACACGACGTCTTTCATTGGCTATGCGATGGATGGTTGAATACTCTCGCTCTCGTGGCGAAAAAGATTATGCTCGCAGATTAGCTGGTGAAATCATGGACGCTTTCAACAATCGTGGCAACGCGATCAAGAAAAAAGAAGACGTTCATCGTATGGCTGAGGCGAATAAAGCATTCTCTCACTATAACTGGTAATTTTTGATTCATGTCTTACAAAGATCCAAAGATCATTTCGGATCTTAAGTTCACTCGAAATATCGGCGTCATGGCACACATCGACGCCGGTAAAACGACCACCTCCGAACGAATTCTTTACTACACTGGAAAAAGTCACAAGATAGGCGAAGTTCACGATGGCGCAGCCACCATGGACTGGATGGCCCAAGAGCAAGAGCGTGGTATCACGATCACTTCTGCTGCGACCATGTGTTACTGGAAAGATCACAGAATAAATCTGATCGATACACCAGGGCATGTGGATTTCACCATCGAAGTCGAAAGATCATTGCGTGTTCTGGATGGAGCTGTAGCCGTTTTTGACGGTGTGAATGGCGTTGAACCTCAGTCAGAAACAGTCTGGCGCCAAGCTGATAAATATAAAGTTCCCCGTATTTGTTTTATTAATAAAATGGACCGCGTCGGTGCTGATTTCGTGATGAGTGTGAACTCGTTAAAAGAGCGTCTGCAAGCCAATCCAATTCCTATCCAAGTTCCCATCGGCCTTGAGGAAAATTTTAAAGGCATTGTTGATCTGATTGAAAATAAAGCCATGATGTGGGGCGCGCAAGGCTTGGGCGAAAATTTTGAAATCGTCGAAATCCCCTCTGACATGAAAGAAGAAATCGCTCGGTACCGAACTGAAGTGATTGAAAAAATTGTTGAGTTCGATGATGTGCTTTTTGAAAAATATTTGAACGGCGATGCTATTTCTCCGGCTGAATTAAAGGCCGCCCTTCGCAAGGGTACGCTTGCTATTAAAGCTTTTCCTGTTTTATGTGGAGCCGCTTTCAAAAACAAAGGCGTCCAGCCCTTGCTTGATGCCGTGATTGATTATTTACCAGCACCCAATGACGTGCCACCAATGATGGGCTTTCATCCAGATCGCCCTGATAAAGAAATTGTATGTCCGCTTGAATTTGATGTTCCAGCCGCTGCCTTGGCTTTTAAAATTGCCAATGATCCTTTCTCTGGAACATTAACCTACATCCGAGTTTACTCAGGTGAAGTGAAGGTCGGAGATCAGCTGTACAATCCTCGAACTCAGAAAAAAGAACGCATCCAGCGGCTGGTAAAAATGCACGCCAACTCTCGGGAAGAAATTCAATCTCTGAAAGCGGGCGATATTGGCGCCACCATTGGCCTAAAATTTACTGGCACCGGCGACACTCTTTGCGAAACGGCTCATCCGATCGTTCTAGAATCGATCACCTTCCCCGAGCCAGTGATTGCTGTGGCCATAGAAGCAAAATCTTCTGGTGAGCAGGAGAAGATGCTAGAGGGCTTAGCCAAGCTAGAAAAAGAAGATCCCTCTTGTCGTCTAAGAACCGATCCCGAAACTGGACAAATCCTTTTGGCCGGAATGGGCGAGCTGCATTTAGAAATTTTAGTGGACCGATTGCTGCGCGAACATAAAGTTCAAGCCAATGTCGGAAAGCCTCAGGTTTCATACCGTGAAACAATTTCATCAGCGGTGCAAGAAGACCACACTTACGAGCGAGAGGTCGCCAACGAAAAACATTTCGCTCGTGTGACTCTAAAAATTGAGCCCATCCATCAAAAAGAAGGCATTCAGTTCAATAGCCTTGTTCCTGTCAGCAAGGATTTCACGCAACCGTTCTTGAAGGCGGTCGAAGGTGGATTTCGTGAATCTGCTGAAGTGGGTCCGGTTGCCAATTACTCTTTAATCGGAATCAAAGGCACCATTATGGCGATTGGAACTCAGCCAGATTCTGCTAGTGAAATGGCATTTAAAGCTGCGACTTCATTGGCTTTTCGGGATGCCGTGCGCAAAGCCAAGGTTGAGCTTCTGGAGCCGATCTTCAAGCTTGAGATCACTTGTCCTGATGATTTTGTCGGCAATATCGTTGGAGATTTGAACTCACGCCGAGGCCGTATTCTTTCGATGAATATGAAGCCAGGCGGGGGACAAATTATTCACGCCGAAGCGCCATTAGCGACTTTATTTGGTTACGCCACAGATATTCGAAGCCTGAGCCAGGGGCGAGCGACATTTTTTATGGACTTCCTTGAGTACTCAGTTGTGCCGCCTAAGGTCAAAGCTGAGATACTCAAGCGCCTGGGTCGTTGATTTAAGAGCTAATTGTCTTAAAATCGACATTTCGTCGGTGGCCTCCAGAGTTAAAATTTCCTCAAAAAATGAAACTTTTGAAACCCTTTACAAAAGATTTTATTTTTCTTTGACATAACCTGGTCGAAATTGCATATTTGCGCACTCAGCGCTTAATTGTTTGCAAAAAACCCTCTGAATTTTTCGGGCCGCACAGGGCTCCTCCAGAGACAAGTTTTCGATGGAATAATTAAGTTTAAGACGAAACTGAATCGCCTCTTTAAGTTTAGAGAAGATTTCAGGGACACTGCAGGTTTAAAACATTTAGGTAACAATGTTAGGAAAGTGGCGGATATGAGTAATCAAAGAATCAGAATTCGACTGAAAGCTTTTGATCACAAACTTCTCGATCAATCGACTAAAGAGATTGTCGAAACGGCTCGTCGTACGGGCGCGAAAGTGGCTGGACCCATTCCTTTGCCAACTAGAATCAACCGATTTACAGTTCTTCGTTCTCCTCACGTTGATAAAAAATCACGTGAACAATTTGAAATTAGAACTCACAAGCGCATGTTGGATATCCTTGAGCCGACTCAACAGACTGTCGACCAACTGATGAAGTTGGACCTTTCTGCCGGTGTCGACGTAGATATCAAGTTATAATAGAATTTTCAGGAGTGAATCGTGAGCGAAACAACGACAGCAACAAATTCAGAGCTTAAGTTAAATGGGCTCTTTGCTTTTAAAGAAGGAATGGCAACGATCTATAACGATCAAGGTGAAGCCGTTCCTGTCACCGTCTTGAGATATGAGCCTTGGTTCGTAGCTCAGGTGAAGACGACAGAAAACGATGGTTACGATGCTATTCAGTTAGCTTGCCGTCCTAAAAAAGCGAAGAACGTTTCTAAAGCTATCAAAAACCACCTTACTAAAGCCGGTTTTGAAAACGGCGCTCATTTGGTGAAGGAACTCCGTCAAACGATGCCTGAGGGCGCAGCTATCGGAAACCAACTTTCTATCGAAAGTCTTTCTGTTGGTGATATCGTTAAAATAACTTCCAAGTCTAAGGGTCATGGCTTTTGCGGATCTGTTAAACGATGGAGCTTTGCGGGTGGCCCTGCTTCCCACGGTTCTAAGTTTCACAGACAACCAGGTTCAAGCGGTAACCGAACATGGCCGGGTCGAGTGATGCCAGGTAAGAAATTTCCTGGTCACTGGGGTGATGAAAACATCACTGTTAAAAATGTCCAAGTTGTTCAAGTGATTCCATCCGAAAATGTTGTGATGGTGAAGGGTCCGGTTCCGGGCGCTCGCAACACTTTGGTGAAGTTGGTGAGAGAATAGTATGGCAAATGTAATAAACTGGAAAAAAGAAAAAGTTGGTCAGGTTGAATTACCGGCTGAGATATTTGAAACTCAAGTGAAGAAGGAAGTTCTTCACCAAGTCGTCAAATGGCAGCTTGCAAGTCGCCGTCAAGGAACACACTCGACGAAGACTAAAGGTCTTGTCAGTGGTGGTGGTAAAAAGCCATTCAAGCAAAAAGGAACAGGAAACGCCCGTCAGGGTTCAACTCGTTCTCCTTTAATGCCTGGAGGAGGAACTACATTTGGTCCACTTCCGCGTAGTTATGCTTTCCAATTGCCTAAAAAATTACGTCGCTTAGGTCTTTGCATGGCGCTTTCTCATTTACACAAAGAAGGCCGTTTGTATGTTATCGACAGCATGGATTCTAAAGAAGGCAAAACAGGCGAACTTAGCAAACGTTTAGCTGGATTTGGTTTGAACAAGGCAATTTTGATTGATTCTACAATCAACGAAAAGTTCGGTCGCGCTTCTAAAAATATGCGCAACTACCGTTACTTTGGTGTTGAGGGTTTGAACGTATACGACCTTCTTAAGTTTAACGCTGCTGTTATTACGAAAGAGTCTGTAGAAAAAATCGTCGAGCGTTGCTCATTGGAGAATGTACGATGAAACAAATTATAAAAAGACCTCTGATCACAGAGAAAAATACGATTCACAACGCCGGTGGTGTTTACGTTTTTGAAGTTGTTAAAGAAGCTTCGAAAGATGACATCAAGGTCGCTGTTGAGAAAAGTTTTAAAGTTAAAGTGGCCACTGTTCGAACAATGAACAGCCGCGGTCATCGTAAGCAAACAAAATTTGGTCTTACAAAAGCTCCTTATTGGAAAAAAGCTCTTGTAACTCTTAAAGCTGGCGAGAAGATTGCCTTATTTGAGGGAGTGTAAAATGGGGATTAGAACATTTAACCC
>JAYTOY010000075.1:0-46580 GCA_043747555.1 Pseudobdellovibrionaceae bacterium
CAGCGAGCAGGCGTGTTTAGGAACTTTTTCTTGTACGGGTGATCTTAAACGGACCCTTAAGAAGGAGGGCTTTGAGCTTCAAGTTCGGATGGGCTTTCAAAGTAAAAGAAACTGCACCTTGGCATTTCGAAATGAATCGTTGTCAGCCAATTAGGCTGCTATTTTCGCATGTCTTTAAATTTATTAATGTAAGTAATAATTGTGCTTCTTGATTCAGCTGGAAGATTTAAAAATCTTAAACCGGCATACCCCTCGGTCCCGACATACATCACTTCAATCATACAATTGAGCGTTGTGTATAGGTTTGAGCTTGTCAAAGTAGCCTTGTATTTTTCACCAATTTTTAATTGGCTGGCTTCGCTCGCGCCAAGTCCCCCTTCGCTGATTGAAATAACCTTGGTATTCACAGGTCCCCGAGGAGTTTCACAGACAAGGGAAGCCATGATTGGAACGCGTGGATGCACACGCCTTGAAATTCCTAGCTCGTCGCAAATTTTTGCGACCATATAAAGCTCTTGCCAATCTTTTTGCACCTCATTGCAAACAACAAAATCTTCGTAGTCTTCGCGGGATTTAAGAATGTCCATCATGGATTTAAAGGTCATTGGACCAAATTCTTTGCCATCATGTCGATAGCGCCATTCGGGTTCATCGGATGGCGCTTGCATATTTAAGGAGGGATCTTTTAAGGCTTGCAGCCACTCAAGGGGTGGAAGCCACTCACTAAGACCACGCCCCCAAATTAATGGATTTTTCGCATTCGGCATTAAGGCCTCAACTTCGGAAGTTTGGTAAGGACCATTCACTTGATTATTTTCAAGAACAAACCAACGACGACCTGTTTCCACCAAACCTCCTGCCTCTATTAAATGCATCGTTTCAATCTTTGTCAATGGGGTGCGACATAGACAGGATCCTCAAGGCAGGCTACATTCTTTGTGTGCAATCAAATACGGCTTCTCATGACGACACAAAATCAAGTGTTTGGGCCCTAGCGCTTGGCGCTTTAGGAATTGTTTTCGGTGATATCGGAACCAGCCCCTTGTATGCACTCCGTGAATGTTTCGGCGGCGAACACAGCCTTCCTGTTAGCAGTGAAAATGTTCTAGGAATTCTATCTTTGATTTTTTGGACTTTGATCATCGTTATTTGTATCAAGTATATGATCTTCGTTCTTCGCGCAGACAATCGTGGTGAAGGCGGAATTTTATCCTTGATGGCCCTAAGCCTTGGGACTATTCCTGGTCGAGAAGCCCCGATTTTACGAGCTAGTGTGATTATTTGCGGACTTTTCGGAGCCGCTTTGCTCTATGGCGATGGCGTGATCACACCTGCGATTTCAGTTCTTTCGGCGGTTGAAGGTTTAAAATTTGTGACGCCCGTCTTTGAACCCTACGTGATCCCGCTAACGATCTTTATTATGAATGCACTTTTTTTAATGCAAAGATTTGGAACCGGACGAATCGGTTTATTTTTTGGTCCTTTGTTGTTGGTTTGGTTTTTTGTCTTGGCCGCCTTGGGCATTTACGGAATTTCTTTAAATCCCGATGTTTTATTGGGTTTAAATCCTCTGTGGGCTTTTCAATTTTTTCTTAATAATGGAATGCTTGGTTTTTTAGTTTTGGGATCGGTCTTCCTTGTGGTGACAGGTGGAGAAGCTCTCTACGCGGACATGGGACACTTTGGCAGATCACCTATTCGCCGCGCCTGGTTTCTTGTGGTTTTTCCAGCGTTGATCTTAAATTATTTTGGGCAGGGCGCTCTTTTAATTAAAAACCCAGAGGCTATTTCCAATCCATTTTTTATGTTGGCTCCAAGTTGGGGATTGCTTCCGCTAGTAATTCTATCCACTCTTGCAACAGTGATTGCATCGCAAGCTCTTATTTCCGGAGTTTTTTCAATCACTCGGCAGGCCATCCAATTAGGTTTCTGGCCAAGGCTTTCCATCGTTCACACATCCAGCCGCGAAATTGGTCAAATTTATATTCCTTTTATGAACTGGGCTCTTTTTGTTGGCGTGATTTGGCTAGTTCTCACATTTAAAACATCAAGCAATTTAGCAGCCGCTTATGGAATTGCAGTGACCGGAACAATGGTGATCACGACTTTCTTAGCGCTCATTGTGGCTCAGCGAAAATGGAAATGGAGTTGGGCCCATTCGATTCCGATATTTGCATTTTTTGCGGTGTTCGATTTAGCATTTTTTGGATCCAACATTATTAAAGTAGAACATGGTGGCTGGGTGCCACTATTAATTGGTGCTTTGATTTATCTTTTAATGACGACCTGGAACAAGGGTCGAAAAATTTTGTACCATCGTTTAAAAGAGCGATCCTTATCCATCGAAGAGTTCTGTGCAAAACTTTTACGAAGTCCTCCTTTGCGGGTTTCGGGGACAGCGATGTACCTTTCAGGAGATCCCTGGGGCGTTCCTGTTCCGCTACTTCATAATTTAAAGCACAATAAAGTTTTGCACGAGCGAGTGGCTATTTTAACGATCATCACCAAAGAAGTTCCATCCGTTCATAAAAATAAGCGAGTTTCCATTCAAGAGATCATCCCCAATTTTTATCGGATCATGGTCTATTATGGATTTATGGAAATTCCAAAAATGAAACATATTCTTGAGGCCTGTCGCAATCAAGACATCCACTTTAACGTCAACGAAACAACCTTTGTGCTAGGCCGAGAAACAATTCTACCTAGTAACACTCCTGGAATGTGGATCTGGCGCGAGCGGTTATTCGCATTGATGTCTCGAAATGCCCAAAGACCAACCGCCTTCTTTAGAATTCCCCCCAATCAAGTGATTGAAGTGGGTATACAGATCGAAATCTAGGTTGGACTAGGGACCACAGTGGGGGTCGAGTAAAAACGCAAAATTTGCTCTTTCTGTTTCATGGAATCTTTAAATCCAAGATCAATCAGTTGACTGCAATAGGATGGATCAAACAATAAGTAGCTCACAATTTCGCTGGCATCTTCCAAAGTTCCCAGGCCCTTTATTAAGTATCTAATCAAGCGGGGAAGCTTACCTGATTTTCTAGCCGCAATTTCACCCAAATCCGCTGAAGGCGAAATCCAAAGATAGTCCACCGGTTTGTAATTCAAATGTCCGTGATGGGGACTTGGAACTTTTCTAATAAATTCATTCACTCGTTCTAAGCGTTCAACGTCCAGTTCAATGCCATCCAAAAGAACAGCATTTAAAATAACATTCATAACTCGTGCGACACTGGGAGCTTTATCGTTTTGTAGAAGGCTTTCTTCGCTCACTGAATGCCCTTGTTTGCGAACGCCGATCACCATTAATTTTTCAGCCCCTAAATAAATGCTTGGCGCGCAGGGGTGATTGTTTCGAACGCAACCATCACCAAACCACCTTTGATCCACTTTAACAGGCGGAAAAAGGAGGGGAATGGCTGACGAGGCTAAAATATGATCTGCCGTAATATTTGCTTTCTCGCTGATTTTGCGAGCCTTGTTCCAAGTAGGTAGATCGTCTTGTCCTTGAACAAAGGTGATGGAGTTCGAGGTCTGGTAATCCACAGCTGTGATCGCTAAAGCCGAGTAATGTTTTTCTTTAATGTTTTTTTCGATCTGTGCATAATTGAGGTTCTTTTCTAAAAGAATTTTTAAAGGTTGGGTATCCAGTAAGGCTCGGCCCGGAGTGGCGCCGGTCAATCCGCCTAAAGACAATTCGCCCATCCATCTTAAACCGATCTTCCCCAGGTTTACCGCATCCGTGTAAAAAACATCTTCACTGCGAAGGCGACTCCAAAGCTCGACCAGCTTTCGGCATCCTTCGTGAAGATCATGACTTTCCGCCGCAAGCCCTGCCGCGTTGATGGCGCCCGCGCTGACGCCCGAGAAAATATCTATTTTAAATTCAAGGCTGGCTTTTTGTAAAATCTCGGATACTGCTGACATCACACCCACTTGGTATGCCCCGCGCGCGCCGCCTCCTGATAAAACAAGACCTAGTTTTTTATTTTGCATGGTTAGAACAAAGTCTAAACATCCTTACCTATTGTGTAAAGACAGACTTAGCTGGTCTTGATTTTTTTAATTCAGATATTGATAATAGCAGACTCTTAACCAACAAGGAGTTCGCATGAAAGTTTTCGCATTGATATTTCTTTTTACGGCCAGCACACAGGCTGCAACCTACAAACTAGACCCAGCCCATTCGCAGGTCGGTTTTTCAGTAAAGCATTTGATGGTGACCAATGTTAAAGGTGACTTCAAAAAATTTGATGGAAAATTCAACTACGATTCTGCAAAAAAAGAAGTCAAAGATATCGATGTATCTATCGACACAGAATCCATTGAAACCGGAGTTCCAGACCGTGACGCTCATTTAAAGGGCAACGATTTTTTTGATGCCAAAAAATACCCTAAAATTACTTTTAAAAGTCAAAAGGCCGAGCTCACTCCAGACGGAAAAACAACAAAAATTAAAGGCATGTTAACTATGCGAGATAAAACTTTACCTGTTGTTCTGGATGTCACTAACAATGGTGAAGTGGAATTTATGGGTGTAAAGAAAATCGGTTTTTCTGCATCGACAAAAGTAAATCGCAAAGACTGGGGAGTCTCTTGGAATAAAGCCCTGGATAAAGGCGGCGTTGCCGTCAGTGACGACGTCATGATTGTTATTGAAGGCGAAGCCAACTTAGAAGATGGCAAGGCCGTCAAAAAATAATTTTTATTTTAGCCGCTAACAGAGAGTTAAAGTGGCTCTCTGCTAGGTGAAGATTTCCGAGTCCAGAAAATGTGTCGCCGTTCCATGGTTCATCCAAAAATCCAGTTCAAAACTTAATCAAGGCATACCGGGCAGGCTGTTAATTTTTTCAACAGTCGCTATCAAGATTTGGCTAAGCTCTTTGATCTAAGCCAAATCGTCCAGGGGAAAAGTGTATCAGGCTGAGATTCCTTAAGAATAACATTAGCTTATAGGTGTATTGAATGTGGCCGAGGCTTTGCAATAACCTCTTGTGTACCTAACTAGGAGGATTTGTGAAGACGTTTAAGCGCATTTGGATTTTATCCCTTTTGGCCGCGACATTACTCATGTCAGCTTGTGGTCAAAAAGAAGAAACGAAGCACACTCGAATCCGTGGTGGAGGCATCGCTGGAGTTGCCGCTGATGGCGCTACTAAGCAAGCTCAAGACCAATTGGACACCGATGGTGTTGGAATGGCCATCTCTAACATCTCTAAGCTATCTGATACTTCCAACGGCTTTCTTTATATTAAGACAGGCTTATCGATTGGTTCGACGCCCGGTGAAATTCGTACCGGTCACAAACTAAATCAAAGCAGCCAAGATCACTTCGGTGGAACTGTGGCGGGCATGCCAGTCGATGTTACAGGGTATTGTGCGGATACAAAATGTGATTGGTACTACTTAAATATCGACGTGTTCCAAGGACAAAATTTTCTTTATCAAGTCGGAGTGTTACGCGATTTTATTCATGGCCAGGATTTATATAAAGTGAATCTGCCAGCGGCTCGCATGAATTCCAGTGATATGTTTCAAGCTCTTTACAACAGTTACTAAGAATTAAAATTTAATTTTACCCCCTAAAGCCCGGCTGGACCCCTCCCCCCACAGCCGGGTTTTTTCTTGCCAAAAATCGAAGCCGCCCGCTAGCCTTAAGCATGAATCAAATCTTAGATATTTTCCTTCATCTTGATGTGCATTTAGCTCAAATCACTTTGCAGTACGGACCTTGGGTTTACTTGATTTTGTTTCTGATTATTTTTGCTGAGACCGGTTTGGTCGTGATGCCGTTCTTACCTGGGGATTCATTGCTTTTCGCCGTCGGAGCTTTAGCCAGTTTGGATGCGGGTGGAATTGAAATTAAGTTTGTCTGGGGGCTTTTGGTTTTAGCCGCATTTATTGGTGATAATACGAACTATGTGATCGGCCAAAAAATCGGCGTTAAAATATTCTCAAAGCCTGATTCCATTTTTTTAAATCCTATGAACCTTCAGCGAACACAAGGCTTTTATCATCGTCATGGTGCCAAGACCGTGATGTTTGCGCGATTCCTTCCCATCATCAGAACCTTTGCACCTTTTGTCGCTGGGGTTGGACATATGGAGTACCGAAAATTTGCGTTTTTTAGTTTGATTGGTTCGGTGACGTGGATGACGTGTTTTTTGGGAGCGGGATATTTCTTTGGTAATATCCCTGTGATCAAACAAAATTTTACAGTGGTCGTGATGGCCGTAATTGCGGTGTCTTTAATTCCGGTGGCACTAGAGACCTTTAAACAAATCCGCGCCCATCGCAGCAATCGTGCTTAAACAACATAAAAAAACCCTCTTATTTTAGTAAGAGGGTTTTTTATATCTCTTAAGATTTCAGTTCTGACTAAAGAAAATTCATTGAAGCTGAAACAGCTACGTTTGTTTTTTCTGCAGTCACATCTCTCCAAACCCATTGAATATTTGGGTACAAGAAAATATCACGAGTCGCGGCGATACCAATTCCCAAAGATTGAGTTGGCTCATACTGTTCAAAAGCCATATTGTTTTCACGAGTGGAGCCATATACATTCCCACGGTAAACTGTTCGGAAATTGTATTTGTCGTTGAAAGCATATTCTACGAACGGATAAAGACCCACTTCGTATTCACTTTGGCCTTCGATAAGCTGAGTGTAGTTGTAGTAGCTAAGGCTAGTGCTAAGACCTAATTGCCAGCCAGATTGACCGATTTCCATAATTCCAGTGTGGCCTAAGTCGAAAGAATAATCCATCTTTTGACCTTCAACCAATTCAGCGGCAGTAATTTTATTTACGCCCGCAGCGATTGAGTTCTGAACTTTCCCTGCTTTGAAAGCTTTAGAGTAGCCAATGCCTGGATTTGAAGCTTCAACTCTTTCGCCATTATAAGAGGGAGTCAGCCACTTAAGACCGAATCCAGCAGTTAAGCTATCACTAGCAGTTAAGCGATAACGATAACTGATATCACCAGAAGCTGCCGTTTTAGTTTCAACTGTTGAGTTTGCTGCAATATTAGGACGCTTGCTGCTGAAAGCATCTTTCAGGGAGCCACCATTGTAACCTACACCCAAAGAAATTGAGTGCTTCGATTTAGAACCCGCATCAGCGCGCATTTTTGCATTTGTAATCTCGTTATCGATGTCTTCAGTCACAGGAGCATTCTCTCGCTGCTCTTTCATGATCTCTTCTTTTTTTGCCTTCGTAGTTGATTCTTCTGCGGCTTGAGCAGTTAAACCTGCGACTAGAGCCATAACAGCTAATAATGTTTTCACTCGAAAATCCTCCCATTAGGTCCAACCCGTAAGTTGGAATATTTTTCAATTAATTGGTCCCACAATGAAACCCCGCCCTGTGTATTAGCAAGACGTGGGCCAGCGTTCAAGGGCTAAAATGCACCAGGTGTAAAGTGAGTGAAGGAAAAGGTGAATAATTTCAATTTGCTAGGGAAGACTCTACAATGGCAACTTTACTTGCTCTTTTTACGGTCGGAAGCAATTGATCGAACACTTGGAAGTAAGGGAAGGGGGTCGACCGGGCCCTTATCTTTTCTAATTTCAAAATGTAAATGGACGCCAGTCGCTCTGCCGCTGCGGCCCATTGTTCCGATGTTTTCGCCTTGGCTGACACGTTGCCCCTCGGTGACGACGATTTTATCTAAATGACCGTAAATTGTGGCCCAGCCTTGGCCGGACTCAATCAACACCATATTCCCGAAACCCCGAAAATCCCGGCCCGCATAAACAACTGAACCCTGTTGCGCGGATAAAATCGGAGTGCCCCTTGGACCTGTCAGATCAAGTCCCAAGTGAGGACGTTTTCTATTTGGAAGAAAGCCCCGTGAAACTCGAGCGCGGTCAACGGGCCAATCAAAAAGCATGGCTCCTTTGCTTGAAACACTCCCAGCTGTCTTTCCACTGCTGCGAAATTGTGGTTCCGAGTTTTGATCGACAAGTGCATCATCAATAGAATCTTTGGCTGGCTGCAGTCTTTCTTCCGTCGTCGGGGGCGGCGCATGCGCGCAAGAAAAAAGGATGCCGGAAGTCAGTGCAAAAAATAACCCTATTTTAGCAGCTATGTTCATTCTTAAATTGTACCGCAAGATCAGTCTTTATAGACAGGAAAATGATGACAAAGCTCTTTAACTTCACCATGAATCCTGGATTTTAGTCCTGAATTTTCTGGTTCTTTTAGCACTTGCGAAATCCACCCAGCAATTTTTTTCATCTCCGAGGGGCCCATGCCTCGCGAAGATAAAGCCGGTGTCCCGATGCGAATTCCACTGGTCACAAAAGGCGAGCGTTTTTCATTGGGGACGGTGTTTTTATTCACAGTGATTCCAGCTTCATCCAAAGAGGTTTCAGCTAATTTTCCAGTGACCTGCGAATCACTTAAATCCACTAAAATAAGGTGATTTTCAGTTCCGCCAGTAACAAGTTTAAAACCGAGCCGCATCATCTCTTCGGCTAAGGTTTTTGCATTATCGACAACGGTTTGCATATAAACTTTAAAGTCAGGCCGAAGGGCTTCGCCAAAGGCGACGGCCTTTCCGGCAATCACATGTTCCAAGGGGCCGCCTTGAATCCCTGGAAAAATTCTTGAGTTAACTATTTTTGCTTTTTCTTCTGAATTCGTCAGGATAATTCCACCGCGGGGGCCACGCAAAGTTTTATGCGTTGTTGATGTCACATAATCTGCATACGGAAACGGCGACGGGTGATGTCCTGTCGCGACCAGTCCTGCAAAGTGAGCCATATCCACCAGCAAAGTCGCACCGACTTCAGTTGCAATTTCCTTAAATTTAGCAAAATCCAACTGACGGGGATAAGCACTGTAGCCGGCAATTAATAACTGAGGTTTGACTTCCAGAGCTGTTTTTCTAATCGTATCGTAATTTAATCTTTCCGTCGAAGCATCTAGTTTGTAAGAAGCCGCCTTGTAAAGCAGACCACTGAAATTAACCGGCGAGCCATGAGTTAAATGTCCCCCGTGGGATAAATCCATTCCTAAAATTGTGTCGCCGGCTTTACACGCAGCTAAATAAACAGCCATATTTGCTTGCGACCCCGCATGCGGTTGCACGTTAGCAAAACCGCAACCAAAAAGTTTTTTGGCACGTTCAATAGCTAAAGTTTCTACTTGATCCACGAAGGCACAGCCGCCGTAATACCGCTTACCGGGATATCCTTCGGCATATTTATTGGTTAGCACAGAGCCCTGCGCTTCCATCACTGCCCTTGATGTATAGTTTTCGGAAGCGATCATTTCTAATCCTTCTGACTGACGAACATATTCGCGATCAACGGCAGCAGCGACTTCAGGATCTTCGGAAAGGTGATTCAGCATATGGGCTCCTTGAGAAAGGAGTATTTTACGACTTTGAAAGTTTCGCAACCCTTGCTGAGTGGCGGCCACCGGCAAATTTTGTTTCGGCAAAAATTTTAACAAACTCCACGGCTTGCCCTGTCGTCACAAAGCGGCCAGGGAGAACTAGGACGTTGGCGTTATTGTGCTCACGAGAGAGGCGAGTGATCTCTGCATTAAAACATAGAGCTGCACGAATTTGAGGGTAACGATTAGCTCGAATGGCCATTCCTTGCCCAGAACCGCAAATTAGAACGCCAAAGGTCTCCATAGTATCCGAGCCATGGGTTTCAGCGGTCAGTCTTTGGCAAAGCTGATCCGCGTAATCAGGGTAATCCACAGACTCAGTTGAATTCGTTCCAAGGTCTACCCAGGGAGTTTCAGGCGCCGCCGCCATCAAAGCTTTTTTTATTTCAAATCCAGCGTGGTCGCAGGCAATTAAGATTTTTTTCATAGCTGGTCTCACAATTTTGAAAATATCATACAGGCATTCGTTCCACCAAAGCCAAAGCTGTTGTTCAGAACATTCGTGATTTTACCCGTGCGCGCTTCGTGCGGCACAAGATCCATTTTTGTCGATGTATCGGGATGATCTAAATTAATGGTTGGCGGAACAATTTGATCCCGCAGGGCCATCACACAAAAAGCTCCTTCAATCGCACCGGCTGCTCCCAAGGCATGTCCCGTCATGGATTTGGTCGAAGACACCCACACGCGCTCGGCATGATTGCCCATCACTTTCGCTACGGCCGCAGCTTCCAAGCCATCACCAACAGGAGTGCTGGTTCCATGAGCATTGATATAATCAATTTGCTCTGGCTTCATGTCTGCGTCTCGCAAAGCCATTCGCATGGCTTGCTGAGCGCCTGCATGTTCTGCCGCGGGACTAGTCATATGATAAGCATCCGCTGAAATTCCGTAGCCTGTAATTTCACATAATATTCGCGCCCCGCGTTTTTCAGCGTGCTCCAGCGATTCAATCACAAAAATCGCAGCGCCTTCAGCCAAAACAAAGCCGTCACGGTCTTTGTCCCAAGGTCGACTGGCTTTAGTCGGGTCATCATTTCTAGTTGAAAGTGCACGCATCGCTGCAAAGCCGCCAACAGCCATTTCACAAACCGTGGCTTCAGTGCCGCCAGCGATCATGACATCACACCAACCGTTACGAATATAATTAGTCGCTTCGCCAAGGGAATGCACGCCTGAAGCACAAGCTGAAGTGACAGAGTAGTTGGGACCTTTTAAATTGTGTTCGATGCTGACTTGGCCGGCTGCTAAATTTGTAATCACGGAAGGAATAAAAAAGGGACTGATTCTTCCAGGTCCTTTTTCTTTGTATTTTGAAAATTGCTCTTCAATGATCGGAAGTCCACCCATACCCACGCCGATAATAGCGCCAGCTCGGGGGGCTAATTCGTCAGAAATTGTCAGCTCGGCATCAGCTAACGCCATTTTTGCGCAAGCGAGAGCGTAATGGATAAAAGTATCCATTTTCTTCTGTTCTTTTTTTTCGATAAACAAGTCGGGATTAAAACCCTTCACTTCGCCCGCGATTTGAACATCGAAGGCGGTCGAATCAAACTTTGTGATCCTACCAACTCCACTTTGACCCTTGATGGCTTGGGCCCAAGACTCAGGAAGAGAAAGGCCCAAGGGAGTGATGGCACCAATGCCAGTCACCACCACACGCTGTTGCTCTTTAGGAGCGCGAGTTTTGGGCCTTTGATTCAACCTTGAATCCATAAAAAATTAAGCTTTTCCTTTTTTCTCTAAGTACGAAGCAACGTCTTGAACAGTTTTTAACTTTTCAGCGTCTTCATCAGGAATTTCTAAGTCAAATTCTTCTTCCATCGCCATGACAAGTTCAACGATGTCTAAAGAGTCCGCGCCTAAGTCGTCGATAAATGAAGCTTCTGCCTTCACTTTTTCAGGGTCAACGCCCAATTGTTCAACGATGATATCTTTGATTTTAGGACTTAATGCCACGCGAGCCTCCTGCGTATTTGTATCTTTAATAGTTTCCATTTTGGTTCCTTTTTATTGGTTTAACTTTTAGCTTAAATTTTATTGCATGAACATACCACCATTCACACTTAAAGTGTGACCGGTGATATATTTTGACTCATCACTTAACAGAAAACGCACCGACGAGGCTATATCTTGTGTTTCGCCCATCTTTTGCAGTGGAATTTTTTCCAAAATTTTACCTTTTTGCTCGTCTGTCAAAACTTCAGTCATCTCGGTGGCAATAAACCCCGGCGCGATACAGTTCACTCGAATTCCCCGAGAGCCCAATTCTTGAGCTAGGGATTTGCTAAATCCAATGGTTCCAGCCTTTGAAGCCGCGTAGTTGCTTTGTCCAGCATTGCCTGTTTGGCCAATGACTGAGGTGATATTCACAATCGATCCCCGGCGAGCTTTCACCATTAACTTGGAAAGGGCGCGGCAGAGCAAAAAAGTGCCTTTTAAATTAGTGTTAATCACTGAATCAAAATCATCGGTTTTCATGCGTAAAATCAGCTGGTCTTTTGTGATTCCTGCATTGTTCACAAGGCCATGGATTTCGGGCCATTTTTTTAAGATTTGCTCTAATCCTGATTGCACAGAAGCTTCATCCGCAATATTCATTTGCACACAAAAATGTCCAGAGCCAGAAAGCTTTGCTAAGATAGCTTGAGCACTTTCCTCTCGGGAAGAATAAGTGAAGGCGACTTCAGCGCCGCAATCGGCAAGATGCTGAACAATACCTGCACCAATCCCGCGGCTGCCACCAGTGACTATAATTTTATGACCTGCAAGCGAGCTATTTTTCATGATTTTTAACTATGAAAGAATCCATGAATCTCTTCAAGAAATTTCAATGACCCGATGCTTTCACGTTTTCTTTGATCTGCTCTAAATCTTCAAGGGTCTGGCTGCTGAAAACTTTAAATTCAGAATCAATTTTTTTAACCAGTCCGGCGATCACTTTGCCGTGCCCACACTCAATCCCTCGAGCAATGCCATGCGTGCGTATTTTCTTTATGCTTTGGGTCCAAAGAACGGGGGCTGAGACCTGGCGGATCAGATTTTCTTTTAAGAGTGCGCCGTCCGTGACAAAGTCGGCCGTGAAATTCTGCACCACCGGAAATTGAGCCGTATTAAATTTTATGCCACTTAAAACCTGCCGCATTTTTTCCTCTGCAGGCTTCATCATATCACAATGAAAAGGGGCCGAGACCGTCAGGGGAATTAGTTTGGCCCGCTTGGCATCGCCGGGAATAACGTCGGCTTTAAAATTTTCTTTAAGCCAGTTTAAAGCTTTGATCGAGCCACTGATCACGACCTGACCAGGAGTATTAAAGTTAGCCGGAGACAAAGGTGAAAAACCACTTTCTTTAAGGGTCCATTCACATAAAAAGCGAACTTGCTCATCATCAAGTCCAAGCACGGCCGTCATACCACCTTCACCCACAGGGACAGCTGATTGCATGGCTTGTCCCCGAATCCGAACGGCTTTGATCGCATCCGAAAAGGAAATGCAACCAGCGGCCACCAAAGCGGCATATTCACCTATCGAGTGTCCTGCAGCGGCGTCAGGCTTAATATCAATTTCTGTTTTCAAAACTCGGTAAGCGGCGGTAGAAACACAAAGCAGAGCGGGTTGCGTATTTTCTGTAAGAGCCAAGGTTTTTTCATCAGAATCAAAGCACAGTTTTCTGACGTCTAAGCTCAGAGCCTCGGAAGCTTCCTGAAAAGTTTCTTGAGCGACTTTGAACTGGTCAAATAAAAGGCGACCCATGCCAGGAGCTTGACTGCCTTGACCGGGAAATAACACACAAATCATAAATTAGTACCTCAGGAGGACGCTACCCGAAGTCAAACCTGCGCCAAAGGCCGCAAGCAGAATCAGTTGCCCCCGTTTTATATTGCCTTTATTGCGAGCGATATCAAAAGCCACGGGAATCGATGCCGCCGATGTATTTCCAGTTTCGTGCAGCTCAATAACAACGCGCTCTTTTGGAAATTTGAAATGATCAGCAACGCTTTCTAAAATTCGAACATTGGCTTGATGAGGAACCAGCCAATCAATTTGATCCGGCGTCACTTTATTGTGGTCCAAAGCTTCATGACAGCACTGAGTCATTGTGCGAACAGCATTTTTAAAGATCTCACGTCCCTTCATACGGACGTAATGGGATCCATCTTCTAAGATTTTTTGAGTGAAAGGCATTCTGGATCCACCCGCGGGCAGAACAAAAAGATCTCCGCAAGTTCCATCCGCATGCAGATGCGAACTCATAATGGTATTCGGATCGCCTTCTTCAGCGCGCGACACAATCCACGCGCCCGCGGCATCACCAAATAAAATACAAGTTTCACGGTCTTTGTAATCTACAAAGTGATGCAAGACTTCAGCACCAACAACTAAAACATGGCGGTACATGCCGGTTTTTATAAATTGATCGGCGATCGTTAATGCATAAACAAAGCCCGAGCAGGCGGCCGTGACATCAAAAGCAACAATAGGACGACAACCTAATTTTGCCTGTAACACACAAGCTGTTGACGGCATGACTTGATCGCCACTGACGGTTGCAACAATAATCATATCTAAATCTTGAGCTGTTAGGTTTGCATCTTTAAGGGCGCGCTCAGTAGCAACATAGGAAAGATCAGAGCAAGCTTCGTGGTCGGCCGCAATATGCCGGCGTTTAATACCGGTGCGTTCAGTGATCCATTGGTCGTTGGTGTCGACCATTTTTTCTAAATCGTAATTGGAAAGAATTTTCTCAGGCAAATAAGATCCTGAGCCTGCAACTCTTGAGCGATAATGACCAGCCATAGTCGAAGTGCTCAATTAAGCTTTAGCTGCGCTGATTTGTTTGCCCTTGTAGTAGTAAGCGCCATCAGAGCCCTTGTGAGCAATATGAGGACGGACAAGGTCGCCCGTTTTTTTATCAATCGCCACAGCTGGAGCCACAACGAAATCATGAGAACGACGCATATCGCGTCGAGACCGGGATGTTTTTTTCTTAGGAGTTGGCATAACTAAAACCTCACCATTTATTACTGTTTAAAGGAAGTTGTCTAAATTAACTGAAAGGAGTTAAAAATCAAGGGTTTATTCAATTTCTTTTGGGCACCGTTAAATTTTTTAAAACCTCAAACGGGCTTTCAACCTTTTCTTCAGGCATATCTTCATTGTAAGTAAAAACTCGGCCGCGCACTGGCTGATCGCATAAACTACAGTCACCATTAGGTTTTTCAGGGGGTGCCGGGTTAAAAGGCAAAGCAATAGCTACTTGTTCGTGCAGATACTCGCCCATTTCGAACGTCTGATTGGCGCCATACTCAGCCACCGAGGGGCCCGAGGTCGCAGCCTCTGAAATATGATTAACTTTAGCGTACTTGCCGGTTCGATCATCGGGCTGGGCGGGGATCAAAATTTCATGGAAAGACTGGTTCACTGGAAAATTAAAGTCCATTCCACATCGGGAGCAGGCTTCCGGCAGGTGAGTCTTAATGGTTCCTGTCACTTGAAAATCTTTGGAATTAATCGGCTTAATGAAAAAGTCAGCCGTATGAGGCGATGGGCCGATCAGATCCTGAAGCTCGCGAGAGACTTCTTTGGTTTTTTCAGTCCAGAGGAATTTTTTGCCTTCTTCGGGAATTTCATGGAGATTGATACGCATAGGTCACCTGATTTGTTCGTAGCCGGTCACCTTATAATTTTAAGCCTGAACTGGTCAAGTTGGCAGGAGGCCTTTTGAAAAAACGTTTATTTATTGCCCTGGGCGCATCAGAAATTGCGAATGAGGCCCAAGCCTATCTTAAAAAACTACGGATCAACTTTAAAGACCGCGAAATCGATGTGCTGTGGACGCCCCTTGATAATTGGCATATCACTTTGCATTTTCTTGGCGAAACTTCGGCCGGAAAAATTCCTGAGATCATTCAGCGCCTTCAAAAAGTTTGTGCAGTCAGTCCGCCCTATAAGCTTAAGATTGCTGACTTTGGGGCCTTCCCAAGTCCGCATGAGGCTCGTGTTGTTTGGATGGGCGTACAACGCTCGCAAGCCTTGCTTGATCTGCAAAGTCGCATCGAAAACTCCTTATCAGAGATGGGCTTTGCTCCAGAGGATCGCGATTACTGGCCCCATTTAACAATTGGTCGATTAAGGAATCATAAAAATATTGTCGATGCGCTATCACCGGTGGTGAGGAAAAAAATCGGAGCCTTTCAGGTCACCGATATTAGGCTTTATGAAAGCACTTTATCTGCACCTTATGCAAGATACGAAGTGCTAGAAAAAATTCAGCTGACGGGTATAAAACCAGAGGCCACAGAAGATGATCCTTTTTAAATATTGATCGCCGCAGCTTCGGATTTAAATGGCTGGACAGGCGGAGCTGGTTTTTCAAAATTAAGAAATGAAAGCCCAATGGATAAAAAATACTGCTGAACTTTAAAACCGGCCCATTCATTTTGTGAAAACGAATAGACAAAACTGATCGGATTTTTAACCCCCAGAACAAGACCCAAAGCGACAGTTGATGAATGGCCTCGCTCAGGCGAAAATGTATAATCTGCGGCCGGAAAATCTTTAGTGGTTGATTCTTGTTGATGAATCTCTGCGGAATTTTGATATTCTTCGCGTGCGACGCCAAGGTATCCTAAAATTTTATCTGACCAGCGATACCCGTAAGAAGCTCCCAAGTTAACGCCAGAGAATTGAGCTGATGCAGACCAAGGATAGCCGCCATTTCCTAAGAATCCTTTTTGATCACCACTGACTCGGCTTTGACCCCAAATGAGATGGCTGTATATAGAAGCAGCAGTTCCAGGGTTCTCATAACCTATCCTGTAGGATTAAAGATTTATAAAATCAACTTCTTTCGAGGTTTTTGATTGGATCAGTTTTAACTCAAACATTTGGTTTCGAAGCTCTAGCCATCGCGCTTCTGTCATCGTTCCTAGCTTAACATTTGGATCTGATTGAATCAATTTGACCTGAGCGGCCGCGCTTTTCTGAAAGGTCTTAGGATCCATGGCCTTATTCTTAAGTCCCATCACCTGATTGGTGGATTCAGGGTTAGAAATATAATCAGCCCAGCCTCGCCTAAGAGCTTTTACAAAACTTTCCGTCTGCTTTTTGTTCTTATCAAGGAAATCCTTTTTCACAGCCACAACTGTAACATAAGGATTGTATCCTTCATCTGCGATTAAGAATGTTTTTACTTTTAGACCAAGTTGATCTGCTGCAATGGGTTCCGAAGTTAAAAACCCTTGCTGCGAAAAATGAGGATCATTTAAAAAATTGGTAATGCCGCCAAGATAAGGAACCAATTGAGCTTTTGGTTTTCCCCATTTTTTATTTAAAAATGCCACATATGAAAGACCTGATTGCAAAGCAATCACGCCCGGACTTTCAAAAACCTGCTGAAGGCTTTTAAATCCGCGCTCTTGGTGGGTCATAATAATTTGTGGGTTGGTTTGGAAGCTTGCGAAAATCGCAACGACGGGATTTTTTGGACTCTTATCGTTATAAATTAAAATTTCTTCGGCGCTCACGACAGCAAAGTCGACTTTATCGTTGGCTAGCATCTGAACTGTCGGAGTTCCAGAGCCACCTTCTAAAATTTGAATATCTAAGTTTTCTTTTTTAAAAAAACCTGCGCGTTCGGCCTCATAAAAACCTCCGAATTGGGGTTCGGGTTTCCAGTTCAGAGCGACTTTGAAATTGGCAGAGGCTAACGGCGAAAAGAAAAAAACAGAGAATAACGCGAAAAAAAATTTCATAAATTTCCTTCTATTGGAGACCCAAAGGCCGCCATTTTTGAAAGCCCCAGTGCAGAGTCTGAATGATAAGAATTAATAGCAAACCTAAAATTGATAGTAAGACCAAGGCTGCGAAAACCACATCGATCCGTTGTTGGGTTCTGGCTGAATCAATCAAGGCCCCTAATCCTCCGCCCGCAACAAATTCGCCAGCCACAGCACCTATGACCGCAAGGCCTGCCGCGACCCGTAATCCTGCATAAATTGATGTATAAGCACTGGGAAGTTTAAGATGAATCAACGTCTGCCATCCAGAGGCCTTTAGAATTCTAAAAAGTTCGCGATGATTTTTATCAGAGTTATCAAGGCCAATTATGGTATTTGCAATAATCGGAAAAACGCAAACAATCGATGAAGCGGCTATCACGGTTGGAAAACCAAATCCGAAATAGATCACTAAAAGAGGCGCAATGGCAATAATCGGAACTGTTTGAAAAAAGACAGCAAAGGGAAGAACACTTTTTCTTAAAAACGAATTAAGGGAACAGGCAATGGCTATCAATATGCCGCCCAATACACTGATCATAAAGCCTAATATAACTGATGACGCTGTTTCAAAAAAAGCAAAAGCGAAATCCTTCCGCAGCTCAAATAAGGCCGCCAAAACTTGAGAGGGCGGGGGAAATAGACTGGTATTTAAGATCTCGAAATAAGCCAAGGCTTCAAAAACCAAGGTTAAAGTAAGAAACGAGATAACGGGTGCCCGCAAGTTTTTAAAATTCATAAAATTTCTCTGTGAAAATAAGTGGCCAACTGAGTAACATAATTATTGTATTGAGGATTTATTTTTAAACTCTGCTCACGTAAAACCCCAAGCTTAATTTTCAAATCAATACTCAATTCACCAGAAACCTTATCTAAAAAAAGAACCCTGTTTGAAAGGTAGACAGATTCAGAGATTGAATGAGTCACAAAAATAATGGTGAGTTTTTTCTTAGACCAAATTTGGCGAAGCTCATCCTGCAAATAAAATCGGGTGGCTTCATCAAGGGCTGCAAAAGGTTCGTCCATCAGTAAAATTTCTGGATTTGTCACAAGAGCTCGGGCCAGGGAAGCGCGCATTTGCATGCCGCCCGAAAGTTGATGGAGAAAAAACGATTTATAGTTTGCTAAATCAACAAGCTCTAAGGCTTCATGGACAGGCGTTGTTTTTTCGGTTTTTAATTTTAGGGGCAGGGCCACGTTTTCTTCTAAGGTTAACCACGGAAGCAGACAGGGTTGCTGGAAAACAAAGGAAAGTCTTATATCGGCGGCTTTTAAAAGCTCGCCGGAAGATTTTTCTTCAAGACCAGCGATCAATCTTAATAGCGTTGATTTTCCACAGCCTGAAGGTCCCAAGATAGAAACGAAGTCGCCTTTTTCAATTTTTAGGGAAAGGTTTTTAAAAATCGATTCTTTGTTAAAGACTTTTTGAAGATTTTTAATTTCAATCACCGTTTGGGTCATGACTGCCAATCGTAATTAAAACTGATACTGACTCGTTCAGAAGACGATAAGTTTGTTGGAACTTCGTGGCGCATCCAACTTTCAAATAGAACCACTTCGCCGACTTTAGGTTGAATGGTCACAAACCTTTGATTTTCGAGCTTTGCATTTTCT
The DNA here is from genome assembly GCA_043747555.1 of Pseudobdellovibrionaceae bacterium. Classification (GTDB taxonomy): domain Bacteria; phylum Bdellovibrionota; class Bdellovibrionia; order Bdellovibrionales; family Bdellovibrionaceae; genus JAYWDA01. Next base: position 18,797 of record JAYTOY010000075.1, read on the forward strand.
TTCCTAGGAGGACTTGCCATAAATAATCCCATTCTAGGATCCTCGAACTTAAGGCCACTGCTGCCTTTTGAAATTTTTAAATAATAAGTTCCACTGATCACAGATAAAGGATGGATATGCATGGAATGCACAACTTGTTTTGGCATGATATTCAGCCAGCAAGATTGCATGCGAAGGTCCTTTGTTCGAATACTCATTTCGGAATGCTTAATAAATTGAGCCACCAGGGGATTGATCAGCTTTTCCAATTCTCCATAAGTAGAAGAAAACTTATGAAGCTGCGACATCGACCCGTAAGAGGTGTAACCGCCTGGATAATTTTTCTGACTCCAAGCTTGTCCCGCTTTATCAATTTGAGAAATTTTATAAGCCTCATCTAGTAACTCGCGATTGAGCTTTGCAGAGGCTTTGGCCAAAGTTTTTGAAACGAAGCTGGGGAATAAATTTTGTATCATTTGCGCCCCATATTGAATGTCTCGTTTTGAGAAGTCAAAAGTGTTTTAGCAAGTGTCGACTTCTTAACCATTTTATTAAACTCAAAAGCAGCAAAAGGGCAGCCTAAAGGGGTTTTACTTGGCACTGCCTTTGCTTCCACTAAAGGTATCAAGGAGAATTTTATGAAACTCACAATGGTTATCTTAAGTTTAATCCCGGTCATGAGCTGGGCCAGTGTTTCTAACTTTAACGATATTATTGCTGAGAACTCGCAAGTGCAGCGTGAGATTCAGCAGACTTTAAAAGTCAGTGATGATTCCACCGCCGCCGCCTTGGGTCCTAATAACGACCGAAGAGTTGTTTTGGAAAGTATCTCTTATAATGCGCCGACAAGCGCAAAAGCCTTTAAGTTTAAAAAGGAAATCAGCCAGCACCGCGTTTCTAATAAAAAAGAAATGAGTCGCGTTGCTAACGAATTCAAATCAATGGATCGTGACCTTTAAGGGTCGCGATCTTTATCGCAGTAAGTTTTTAACTGATTTTTGAATCGGGGGATTTAATGGGAAAACTCACACTTATTTCAATTATTTTTTCCATGTCACTGCAAAGCTTGGCTTCAGATTCGTCTGACAAAGTGCAATCTTGTGCTGCTAACATCATAGAAAAAATGGAGTACCATCCCGGCCGCGCTGAGAAGCTTTGTTCCACAGCTAGAAAACTTGGAACAGACACTGCGGAGTTTAGCACCTGTCTGACCGCAATTAATTTAGAGACAAAATTAGCTCCTGAATTGATTTCACCTTATTGCCTAAGACGCCCGGATGTTGCTTACCGCGAATGTGTGGTTTCAACTTTCAAGGGAAATTCTAAGGACAATGCCTTTAAGAGCTGTCTGTCAAAAAAAATATCTAACATTGCAAAGTTTCGACGCCATGATGTCGAAACTGCTCGATTAGTGGCTCCAACGAAGGTTAAAATTTCCGTGGGCTATGTGAAAGACAATTACTCTCTGGACAACTAAAATTATAAAATCAATTTTTTCAATTCCTGCTGGGAATAGACGTAATCTGCATAAACCATGGTGTTTGTGATATTACGATGTCCCAGCGCAACCTGCACCAATCTTAAATCCTTAGTTTTCTGATAAAGCTGAATCGCAAATGTATGGCGAAGAGAGTGAAATTTCTTCGGCACCGGTCGATAAAGGCTCCAAATTTGGTACAAACGATCATAGGTGATGGGAAATAGGCGGGTGGTGTTTAAGTGTTCACTGTAGCGATGAAGCCGTCCAAACAGCTCCCTGGGCACTGGAATTTCGCGGTCGCTACTGCTTTTTAAACCCCTAATAAAGATGGATTCATCGTAAGCGTTTAGATCAGCGCGGTTTAAATTTAAAACTTCTTGGGCCCGGGCCCCAGTTCGAATCGCCACTTGAATCATTAAGCAATTTCTTGGATCCCTGAGTTCATGATCGGAAAGTAATTTTTGGAGGCGCTCGACTTCGGGCGGGAGAAGATATTTGTTTTTGTTCAAACTATAGATGCTGCGTCGCGCTGTCACTACTGACCTCCAGATTTTCAAATTATGTAAAAATTATAATATCATTATAATCAATAAAAACAAGTACTTAATAGTAAAGCTTATAACTATAAGCTTTAGTCAAATTCGAAAAAGGCCATACAACGGCCTTAGCCACCATTTAATCCTTTAAATTCAATAACTTAGAATACCTAGCCTGGACCTGTAGTTTTGATCTTATTGTAATTCACAACGTTAAATCTTGTATTTCACAAGGCTTATGTTGTGATTAGCAACATGACGACTTCTGAGATACCCGATTTTTTACCTGAAACTGCTTCCTTAGATATTGATGGCCTGCGAGCTAAGACTTCTCTTCGAATGCATTATGATGCCCAGACAGTGGTGATCGAACGGCAACTTGAAGGATTGGAAGGGGTTCGTTCAAAGCTTGGTTTAAGCCAAAGAAAAATGGCGCAGTTACTTTTAGTCGATCCATCGGCTTGGACAAGATGGAATCGACCTGGAAACCGTGCCCCAGGCGTCGTTTGGCGCGCGCTACAGTGGTATATGATACTGCAAGAAAAAATCCCTGGTTTAACTCCGAGCTATTTTTTAGCAGCGGCTCCATCGGCGGTTCGCGCTGAGGCTTTGAAGGATTTAAAGAAGGAATCAGAAGCGCGCGAACTTTTAGAAAAAAGACTGACTCAACTGGACCTTCAATTAAATAAATTCGAGTCCGAGAATAAAAATCTTTATCAGCGTCTGTCTGGTTTAGAAACCCAGTTAAAAATGTGGCGAGTAGGGACTTTGCTTCTGACTTTAACCCTGCTTTTTTCGTCCTTTATATGGGTTTTCCTAAGGAATCGCTTGTAAGCATTGCCTAGGACTTAAAATATTGTCAAAATTTTTAAGCGAGGTGTCTGTGAGCGATAGCTGGAAATATGTCCCCCTGAATCAAGGAAAATTGAAAGCTAAAATCAGCTCTGAAGACTTTGATTCTGTGTCAGAGCATTCTTGGCGCACAGTCACGACCGGGTCGGGCCGTATGAAAGTTGTAACGACAATTTCGACCCCGAAAGGGGCTCGGCAAATCACACTCGGTGCCTTTATTATGAAACCACCCAAGGGAAAACAAGTGTACGCGCGGCGCTTTGTCGAGGGCTTCGATTATCGACGAAATAATCTGATTGTTTGTACAATGAAAGAACGCCAGCGCATCCTGCCGAAAAGTCGGAACCATGGGACCAGCATCTATAAGGGAGTTTCTTTCTTTAAAAAGAACAAAAAATGGCGGGCCGGGATCCGAGTGAATGGGCAGTCGATCCATTTAGGCTTTTTTGAAAATGAGGCTTCGGCGGCTGAAGCGTATAATAAAGCGGCGAAAGATCACTTTGGCGTAAATTCTTATCAAAATCAGATAAAAAAAAGCACTCCTCGAAGAAAATCAGATGTTGGGGAATAGGTGCTATGGGTTCGGCAGTAGCTGCGAAGCGTAACCACTAGAACTTTAACTCGATTCAGCCAATGATTCCCAGACACCTTATTAAGCAGAACAAGGAGTCATCTATTGGGAACCTTTGAATTCATCTCTCAGCAGGGAGACCACGAACAGGTCGTATTTTGTAACGACCGCACGGTCGGCCTTAAAGCCATCATCGCCATCCATAATACAGCCTTGGGCCCGGCCTTAGGCGGCACTCGGATGTGGAATTACAAAAATGAAGAAGATGCTTTAACAGATGTTCTTAGATTGTCGAAAGGTATGACTTATAAAGCGGCTGCTTCTGGCCTTAATTTGGGCGGCGGCAAAGCTGTTATTATTGGAGACCCCAAAACTTTGAAATCTGAAGGCCTTTTCCGAGCCTTCGGCCAATTCGTCAACTCTTTGAACGGAAAATACATCACCGCTGAAGATGTCGGCACCAATGTGAATGATATGGAACATATTTTTATGGAAACCCCGTGGGTTACGGGCATCCCAAAAGATTTTGGTGGCTCAGGAGATCCTTCTCCCTACACGGCCCACGGAGTCCTGATGGGTATTAAAGCCTCGGCCAAGGAAAAGTTCGGCACGGACAGCGTCAAAGGCCTTCGCATTGCTGTTCAAGGCCTGGGCAATGTGGGATCAAATTTAGTTCAGTACTTGGTCGAAGAGGGCGCTAAGGTCACCGTTGCGGATATCGATAATGAACGAGTTAAAATGCTGACAGATAAGTTTTCGGTGACGGCCGTTTCTCCGGATCAAATCCTGTTCACAGAGTGTGATATTTTATCTCCGTGCGCGATGGGAGCTGTGATTAGCGATACAACCATTACAAAATTAAAGTGCAAAATTGTCGCCGGTGGAGCTAATAATCAGCTGGCCGAGGCAAGGCACGGTGATCAACTTCGGGAACTGGGAATTTTATATGCACCGGATTATGTTGTGAACGCGGGTGGATTAATGAATGTTTTTGTTGAACTTGAAGGCTATTCTCCTGAAAGAGCGATTGAAAAAACGAAAAAAGTTTATGACAACGTCCTCAACGTTTTCAAAATTGCTAAGCGCGAAAATATTGGAAATCACACGGCGGCAGATCGATTTGCGGAAGAACGTATGAAGACGATCGGACACTTGAAGCAGCGCCATCAAGGTAAATCTTCAAGCCGAAACTATACAACCCTTCGGGAAGTTAATAATCGCTAACGGGACTTAAGAATTTATAAAAGGATAACTTGTGGATAAAAAGCTGACAAAAGAAGAAGTAAGAACGCCAGACCAAATGACCCAGGGCTTAGGCCGATTCGCTGAATGGGTGAGTAAGAATATCGTTATTGTTATAGGCACCCTTGTGGGTTTGCTCGTTTTAGGCGGAGTGATCAGCGTGGTTGATTATTTCAGCACTCAAAAGGAAAGCGACCTTCAAGGAAAGATGTCGCGGGTGGAACACCAATACACGGAAAAGAAAACGAAATTTAAAGAGGCTGAACAATCTGATAGCGCGAAAGCTTTGGCTTCTGCAAAAGCCGCTAATAAAGATAAAAAAGATGAAAAAACTCCGCCGGCCGTCAAAGCCACTGGGGATTTAGAAAAAGATTATGGACCCGAAGTGATTGGTTTTGAGGAATTAGTCGCTAAAAATGGTTCTTCAAAAGCAGGACAAATGTCGGCCATCTATTTAGCTGAAATTTATTCTGAGTACAAACAATCTGAAAAAGCGATTGAAGCCTTAAATAAAGTGGTTCCAAAAAATGAACCCTCTGATGTTGTTACGGCATTAGCCGTCAATTTGAAAGCGGGCTTACTCGCAGACAAAGGCGATTGCAATCAAGCCGTCGATATTTGGCAGAAAATTATCAGCCAAAAGAAAATCGAATATATGCATAATGAAGCCAAATTGCGCTCAGCCGTTTGTTATGAAAAGATGAACGACACCGCCAAAGCTGAAAAATATTATATGGAATTAAGTAAAAATACGGCTTCAAAAGATGAGCCCGATGATCGCGCTGCAACTGAAGATGCAAAAAAATATTTGCGCTTGCTTAAAGTTCGTTCGAATGGCGGGAATCTGAGTCATGAATAGGGCCATTAGCCTTGTTTTATTTTTAAGCCTTTCTTCTTGCTCAACCACTTTTAATCAGTGGAAAGAACGGATTGGCGAAAAAAATTCTGATCAAAGAACTTTTCAAGTTCGTAATGTCTGGGTCAGATCCACTTTAGATCAGCCGAACGAGAAGTACCGAAAAATTAATCGGATGACTCCAATTATTGCAGGACCGCTGTTAATTCAAGGAAACGGCTTGGATGGGATTGTTGCTTACGAGCGAACTTCTGGCGATATAAAGTGGCGCGTGAATGTTCCCAATGGCGTCGAAGGTGGAGCTGCTTTTATCAACGACCGACTTTTCTTTGGCGGCAGTGATGGGAACTTTTATTCTGTTTCCCTGCGCGATGGGAAAGTCTTATGGACTTATGCAGCCAAAGCTGAAAATTTATCTGAACCTGTGATTGATTCCATCAACGGAGTTGTCTTTTTCTTAAGCGGAAATAATGTCGTGTATGCATTGGATGCTGAATCAGGGCGACAAATTTGGACTTATTCACGCCAAGACACTAATAATTTTTCAGTTCGCGGCGGCACAAAGCCGGCTTTGAAAAATGATCTGCTTTATGTAGGTTTTAGCGAAGGCTCACTGATTGCGTTTAATACAAAATCGGGTTCGCCCATTTGGGAATTGCAGCTGAATAAAAATAAACGCTTCCGGGATATCGATGCAACTCCAGTTTTAGATGGCGACTATCTATATGTCTCTGGTTATGACGATAAACTTTATTGCATTCAGGCCCTGCGGGGTGAAATTGTTTGGAAAATTGATGGTGGCGGCTATTACGGAATTACTTTAGTTGGCGATAAACTTTATTACCCCACTTCGACGGGAGATGTTTTTGCTTTAAAGAAATCAGATGGCTCTAAGCTTTGGTCTTATAGTTTGAACGACGGTATCCCTACAGGCATTCGAACTTTCAAAGGCCTCATTGCTTTTGGCGAATCCCAGGGCAAATTAGTTTTTCTGGATCAAGGCACAGGAAAAAAAATAGGGGAGTTTGAACCCGGCCGTGGCATCCTTTCAACTCCAGCCATCGATGAAAAAAATGAACGTCTTTATTTTGTTTCAGGTGAAGCCAATATTTACTCTTTAGAAGCCCGTTGGGATTACCCTTCTTGGTTTCCCTACTTGAGGTAATCAATGAAAATAATATTTCTCTGTTTGATGTTTTTAGGTTTTTTTGGTTGTGCCAACAAAAACTGTCGTGAAGTGCGAGAGGAAGCGTCAGTCGGAGCTCCACCAGTCCCTGTAAATAAGGAGAAAGACCCTATGAGCAGAACCGCCATTGCTGATCGAGTGAAAGTCTCTAAGGCCGACGGAAGCCTGCAGTGCGGTCAGGGAAAAGCTATTAGCCTGGCCGAAATGCAAAAACAATTGGGCGCTATGAAAGTTCATAAGTCTTATAATAAAAATGACGGCATGATGCGAATTCAAGTTTGTGGCGCCGCTACAGGAAATTCTAATGTCTATGAGATTGATCGAAAAGATCTAGCCGAGGCGATCAAAGCAGGTTTTAAAGAGTGGACCATCGACTGATTGTGTTAGATTTAAGACGGACTCTTCATCTTGCCCGAGATCTTATGCAGCAAAATGCAATCAGCCATGCTCTGATTGGTGGTTTTGCATTAGCAGTTTATGGAAATCATCGAACGACTTCTGATATTGATTTGCTGGCTGATGGAGATAAAAAAGAACTTATAAAATCCGTTTTTATATCCAATGGTTTTTTATTAAAATATGAATCTAATGAAGTACTTCAATTTTCAGGACCAGGATTTTTAGATATTTTACTGGCTCACAGGCCTTTGACCAAGATGATGCTTAAAGATGCTCAAAAAAATTCTGAACTTGGTATTGAGGTTTTAAAAGCGGAAGATCTGATCGGCTTAAAAATTCAAGCTTACAAAAATGATTCTTCCCGCGAGTTACAAGACAAGGCCGACATCCAAAAACTTTTAAAATTAGACGGGTTGGATTTGGAAAGAATTAAAAAATACGCCGACCTTTTTAATGAATGGCCGGTTATCGAGAAACTTAAAGGCTCTTAAGATGACAATGGAAGAATACTTTAAATTTTTAGAAGAATATTGGAAAATATTTCCTCCGCCGACAGATCCGCCGGCTAAGAAGGAATACAAGATTCTTTTGCTTTGAACCCGGGCTATTTGAAACTGCCCCACTTAAGTGTGCTTGGATTCACTCGCGCGTCGAAAGAGATCAATTTTTCTAGAGGCTTACCTTCTCCTTGCGACCTTACGAATTCCATAGGAATTCGTAAGGCAACTGGAATAGCTACTTCGCCTCAGCTGGAGTTCGTAATGGCAGAAACGAAGTTGGATCATAAATGTATTTTGCATCATTTAACATCACTGATCGTTCAGCTTCACTAAGTTCAGCTTGTGTTTTCCCAAAGTAAACTCGGGATAACTTATCTTCTTTTGACCCTTTCATGTGCGCGTCTACAAACATCAAGCCGGAAGCTGGGTTCAAGGGATTAAAAACGATGCCGCCGTGGACTTCTGAAGTACCCCGCCTTAAAACTGAACTTAAACTCATCGTCACCAGCGACAATAAGGAGATCTCAAATTTTTGTCCCCGCAGGACATAGCTTCCTTGAGCCGGAGCAACAGGTTCTTTGGCGGCCAAGTGACTTATAAAAGAAAGACTATGAATTGGCGGCACTTTTTTAAAATACCAACTAGGTTGAAAATTTTCTGCAGAAATTTTGAAGCCATTAGATGTTTGTTTTAATTCAAAGCTATTTCTGAAAGCCTTTAGTGTGCCGTCGTACTTAGCTTTACCAATGTCTGCGGTAAGATTTTCAATGCTAAGATCAATAGGTCCTGCAAGATATTCTGAAGCAACGACAGGCTCAACGACAACGCTAATTTTCTTTATTGAAAGCATCTTTTCAAGTTCATTTATATTTAAATCTAATTTATCTATGTTAAGAATGCCTTTATCTGATTTCACCCAAGTCTTTGCCACTGCCAACGATATAAATTTTCCGCTTTGGACAGAAAACAGAAAACCTTCAACAAAAAACCTGTCTAGTTTGTAGATGCCTGCATTTGGAACCTCTAGCGTTACTTTATTAATATCAATCAAAGAAAGTTCAATGCTTCGATTGATTGGATTATTACTTTCTACTTTTGCAGTTTCAGTTATTTTTTTCTCTTGTGGCTTATTCTTTTTTAAGCTCTCAAGTGATTCATTCAGGTTCAATTTTTTCAATTTTAAATGAGCCTGCCTCAGTATAATCTTATCTATGCGGATTTTTTCCTTAAACAGTTCTGAAATAGTGTACTTAATTTCTCCATTAGAGGCTGTAAATGACGACAATTCATTATCGTAAGAAAACTGTTCGAACGCCACGCCCTTAGCAATAGAGCCTGAGATTCCTTCAATTTTAACTCCCGAGGCTTCAAGATTTTTTGCAAAATGCTTGAGCGGAAGTGACGTAAAAAACATCACATAAAAGCCGGTCATCCCAATAACTGCAATTGTGGCAACCCCAATGCCAATAGCCGAGCCATGCGAAGAGCCCTCTATGTCGTCGCTAAGAACTTTCGTTTTAGCTAAGTAATCATGCAGACAGCGGCGATCTTGATTGAAAAAAATCATAAGATAACCTATTAGGAAAGATAACAGTGATAAAGCACGGCATGATTCCCGAACAAACGAAGCCCCAATAGTTGGGCTTTCCCCCGATGACGCCATCACAACATAAAGCCCCATCAGTTTTTTTCCGGGAGTTGCGCCTGTTTTATGATGAAAAATTGCAAAATATAAATAGGCCAACAACCCTGAAAGATTTGTGGGGGAAATTCCAAGTGAACCTACTGTAGCTTGGACCAGCTTTACAGCAATACCAATAATGATGGCATCAATAAAAAATGCAACAAATCGTTTACCAGGTGAAGCTGGAATATCCGTACTTTATACGTTGATCTAGTTCTTATTTTGGATTGTCTAAAAAATGATCATTTTTAGGACAATTTAACTCAGGGAATAGAATCCGGTTATTTCTTCTTACTTGGGCAAAATCCAGGTCGGGGGCCAATTTCTGGAAATTTTCTGCAGACGCCTGGACGTTTTTCATAAACTGTACAAAGACGTGTGGTTGCATCCAGATAATAACAATCTCCATTGGGTCTTGCTGACAACATAAAGGCACCGGTGGCTTCACGGTAGCTTGAAATAATTTTCTCTTTCATCAGGCGTTTAGAGAGCTTCTTTTTAGAGCCCAAGATTTCATCTTCCGAAACCAGACCCAAACGAAGCAAATCAGAAGCAATAACCTCAACGGGCATTGTGCAGCAACTGCCAAAGCAGCCACGGCATAAGCCATCGCGATATTTAAGCCATGTAGAAGGGCGATCTTTATCTGTTTTCATAATTTAAGATCAAGAGCTTTTGCGACAGCCTGGTCGAGGTGAGCCTGATCATTTTTATTCAGCACGCCACTTTTTCGAATTATAATTTTATGGTCGATCGTAAAGAGCTTCATTCTAATTTTAGATTCAGCAGGAAGTCCGCAGGACTTCAAATCAAGAATCTCAAGATCATTGGGCCAAGGATCATTCTTTGAAGAGGTAATCATAGCGCAAATAGAATGCTCAGCCTTCTGATTGAAGTTTGATTGGCTTAAGACAATCGCAGGTCTTTTTTTGCTGATCGACTGATCTGTGAATGGAAAGGGAACTACGATAACATCAAATTTTTTTGGATTCATAAAGACTCGTAAGCATCTTCATCATTTTTTGAGGACCATTCCGCCGATAGAGTGAGTTCTATTGATTTTAAATACTCAAAATCAACGGCAGAAACCTTTTTTAAAATCACTTTATCATTTTCAATTTCAAAACTAACCGCATCGCCATGACTTAGATTTAAAAAATTTCTAATTTCTTGGGGCACAGTCGTTTGAAATTTTGAAGTCAGTTTAGAAGCCTTCAATTTTCACCGCCTTACTATAATACTGTAATACAGTATTACCTAATAAGCAAATATATAAGACATATCATTAAAATCGACTTAAAAGACCTTATAAGTAAGACCATGATAAAAATGTTACATAATATAACTTATCAGAAGAACTATCATTTTGTATTGAATTGCTAAACTCCGTAGCGGAGCCAAGAATTGATGACGGTGTACTACCCGGCTTGTTTGCCTTCGGCATAGTTTGTTCGGATATATTTACGGATGGCTTGGGTTTGAGACGGCGTAATTCCAACGTACATCATAAATACGACGTATTCGGAGTCAGAAATCTTTTTGGCGTCTTTTACAATAGCTGCGATGTTTTCTTCTAAGAAACTTGAATAAACACTGACAATGGAGCCTGGCTCCAGCGGTTTATTGCAAATAACCCGTACGCCATATTCTGAGATTGATTTAGTTTTAAAATAAAATCCGACATCGATATCTTGCGCTGTTTCCAGATCAAACAGAAGCGAGTTATCACTGAGTGGAATTTTTTTATTGTACAGATTCATCTTTTGTAAAAATAAACTTTGATCCAAGGGCTTTAAGAAAACATCAGTAAATCCAGCGCGCATAATATTTTTAGTTTTCGATAAATCTGTTTTAGAGCAAATACAGACGACCGGGGCCTCTGCATTGTACTGAGTTTTTTTTAAGGTCTCGCGAAGTTCTTTAAGCCATGGCTCAGCTGGTGAATCCATAAATTCTTCTTCAACTAAGATGGAATGCAGTTGATACTTTTCAGCGTATTCTTTAAGTTTGTCCTTGGAAATGCCAGGAAAAATACGATAGGTCGTGTCCTTATTGGCTGCTTGCAAGGAATTTAGAGCCGACTGAACGCTTTTTGCGAAAGTCAGATCAGTTCCAACGGAAAGTACATTGATATACTTTCCTGCTTGAGGAACTTCTTTTAGTGTAACTTTAGGGGTGTTACTTTGAGCTGAGATAACACTGTCCTTTCACAAAAGATTCGTATACCCTGCTTCGGCTCAAAAAAGAATAAACTTTAGAATATCTATTCTTTCAGTTTTGGAATGATCTTTAAATCCACAAGGGCTTCATTTCGTTTCACTTTGATCAGAGTCTCTTGACCTGGCCTTACGACCTGAAGGGCATAAACATAGTCATAGATGTTTTCAATTTTGGATCCGGAAAGCTCGACGATCACATCCTTTTCTTTGATTCCTGCTTTTTCAGCAGGGCTTTCTTTGGCAATGCCGGAAACTCGTACACCGCGCACTCCTTCTTGGCTGTAATCCGGAATCGTTCCTAAATAGATTCGGAAGGAGCGACCTTCCATATGGTTTCCACCCTGGCCACTGACTTTGTTAAATTTAACAGCATCCATTGGTCCTTTAGCTAGTTCGCGAATGTATTCAGAAACTGCTCTAACTACTTTTTCTGTCCCTGCGACATTCACCAAGTCAGCTTTATCGCGCGGTGAATGATAATCAGTATGGCTGCCAGTGAAAAAGCTAATGCTTGGAATATCAGCTAAATAAATAGCCATCGAATCCGTCGGTAAATAGGGATCCACTTGCACGGAAAGTGGCAGACCCGTTTTTGTGGCAATTTGTTCTGTCATTGGGGTCCATTGCTCGGCAGAGCCAACGCCCTGAACATACAATCGATCTTTTAAGCGTCCGATCATGTCCATATTTAAAGCTGCTGAAAAGTAAGTCTTGATTGGTTTTTTCGAAATTTCATTCCAGTGCTTTGTAAAATAAGAAGAACCTAAAATACCAATTTCTTCAGCTGACCAAATGGCAAAATAAAGATCTTTTTTAATCGCCTTTGGATCTTGCAACTTTAAATCTGCATAATAATGAGCTAGCTCTAAGACACCCGCAACACCGCTGGCATTATCGTCAGCGCCATTATGAATTTTTCCCTTTTCATCGCCATGAGATAAAGAGCTTCCCCCATCTCCCCGTCCAAGATGGTCGCCATGGGCGCCGATCAAAATAGCTTTGCTATGACCTGCAGGAATTTTTGCCAAAATATTTGTGGCTTCACTTTTTTCTAAGTTTAAATCGACTTGCGCTTTTGCGTATATCGAGGCGATTGCAAAACCCTCGATTTTTTCGCCCTTATTTAATCTTTTTTGAAGATCTAATAAATTTTTTCCAGCTGAATCGACAAGCTTTTCTGCCCACTTGTTTTTAATTCTTAAAGCAGCCACTGAACTTTCAGCTAAACTTCCGTCAAATTTTAACTGAGCCCAATCCTCTTTCATTGGACTAGCCGGTCCATAGGCCATTAAGACTCCCAAGGCTCCTTGGTTGCGCGCCACCGTAATTTTATGTTGGTTGCGAGAGTACAAATTTAAATGCCTTTTCATGGCTGGTGGCACATCTTCAGGAATGTCGCGAAGAAGAAGGACCCACTTGCCTTTAACATCAAGACCTTGGTAAGAATCGTAAGCCGGTTGATCTTCACTGGCAGGAGCTTTTATTCCATAACCTGCAAAAACAATTGGCGCTTCTTTATATTCGCCGTTTTGCGAAGTCGACAAAGGTTCAAAATCTTCGGTGATTTTTAATGATGCCGTTAAGTTACCCACAAAATTTAAAAAATTTTTTGAACCTAACGTAACACCCGAAGTAAATTTGAACGGTTGTAAAAATTCGCCATTAGGTCCGCCACCCTGTAATCCCCAAGACTTAAATAGCTGAACGATTTCTTGCGCGTATATTTTTTCTTCAGGACCACCCGCTTTGCGACCCCCCATTTCGTCGGATGCAAGAAAGTTCACGATATCCGAAATATCTTCTTTCTTAATTTCAGGACTGAATTGATACGGATTTAATTTTTTAGCTGGAAGTTTTAATAACTGCCTAGCTAAGGCATCATCCCATTGAGCTATATAAATTTGACTTTCCCCTTTGTCATTTCTGTGGGTCCAGCTCACTTGATGCCCATCTGGAGAAAAAGCCGCTAAGCCATCGAAACCTTCGTCGAAAGTGACTCGGACCGGGGCTTGCTTGCCTCCGGCATCCACAATAAAAAGCTCGAAATTTGAAAAACCTAAAACACTGGATGCAAAAATAATATAGTCTTGGCTGGGGTGAAAGTAAGGCGCCCAACTCATGGAATTTAAATGCGTGATTTGCTTTTGATCAGTGCCATCGATATTCATTGTATAGACTTCAGCCGTAGCCCCATTCGGAGAAAACCTGCGCCAGACAATTTTTTGGCCGTCGGGTGAAAAAAATGGACCGCCATCATAACCTTTGGCGGTTGTTAAGCGTTTTGCTCCTGTTCCATCTGAATTCATAATGAAGATGTCCATCAAATACGAAGGATCTCGCTTAAAAGTTTTTTCGTCTTCGGTGGATAATTTTTCTGCATAGCCTGTACGATTTGAAGCAAAGGCGATGAGTTTTCCGTTCGGAGAATACGAACCTTCGGCGTCATAGCCCTTTTCTTTCGTGAGGCGCTTTAAGCTTTTCCCGTTTAAATCAGATTCGAAAATATCAAAGTTTTCATCATAGCTCCATGCGTACCGTGATTTCACCGGCTGTTTTCTTTGCGTGTATTCTTCTTCAGTTTTTTGTTGAAGTGTGGGATCTAAGTGTGTGGAAGACCACATGACTTTCTTAAGGTCAGGATGAATCCAACCACAGGTGGTTTTTCCACGACCTGGTGAGACTCTAGTTGTTTGTCCGGTCTTAAGTTCCATCACATACATTTGATAAAAAGGATTTGCTGTTTCACGCTCACTTTGAAAAATCATATATTTTCCATCGCGACTGAAATACCCTTCTCCGGTTCTTGTGCCGGTAAAGGTTAATTGTCGCATTTGCGAAATAGTTTTATTCGGTTGGTCCGAAAAAACGACTGTTGCCTCTTTCGACTGAGAAATCACTTTGGCGCTGGGGCTTTGACAGGAAAAAACCATTAAAGTGAATGCTGTCAAAAGGGCTAGCCTTAATTTCATGAAATCTCCTTATTCGGTGTTTGAAAGAAACTAGGCTACAAGCTAAAATCGGTCAAGATTCAGCAAAGGAAAAATGACATGAGATGGATTAAGTTTTGGCCGCTAGCACTCTTAACATCTTGCGCAAGCTTTCATTCGAATATGGGTAAGACTGTGACTTATTCGCCAGAGGTGTTTATGCCGATCTCCTGGATCGAAAATAAATCCCATTTAGCTATGAATATTCATTATCCCCCGATTCAAAAAGTAAAAGAACAACTGGATGAGAATTTACCAAGTCCCTTAAAAACTAGAGGCGAAGCCCATATCACAGTGATTACGCCGCCCGAGTTTGAAAAGTTAAAGGCTTTTATGAGCATGGAGCAGATCAACGCTTTTGCTATTCAGCACAATATTCAGCAGATGGCCTTTAAACCTGTCTGCACAGGGCGCGGTCGTCTACAGATTGATGGACGCGAAGAAAGTACCTTTTTTATGGTGGTGGATTCAACAGATCTTTTTAATTTAAGAAGAAAACTAAAGGAAGCCTTTATTTTAGCCGGAGGAGCCCAAAAAGATTTCGATGAGAAATTATTTTATCCACATATCACGATTGGATTCACAAAACGGGATCTGCATTTTGAGGATGGGATTTTAAAAGATAAATCCAGCTGTTGGCAGAAATTATCTGAAAACTTGGATCAGGGCGTATAATCTAAATGGCAAAAATTTCTTGCGCTCATTTTCCAAGTTGCACTGGCTGCCAGTTTATCGGGGAAGAAGACACAGTTCAAAAAGAAACCAAGCTTGCGCAGCTTTCGTCATTAATTCAGACCTTTGATTTGCCACCGCATGACTTAGGATGGATCAGCGCTGGAATTTCTGGCCTTAGGGATCGCCTGGACTTTGTCTGGGAAAATGGCACCTTGGGCCTTTATTCTAATGTTGATAAAAAAATTATAAATATCGATTTCTGTCACCAGCTATCACCCGCTTTGAACGAATGGTTTCAAGAATTCAAAAAAATTCAGTGGCCAATTAAAAAGGGCTCGATTCGCCTTAGAGTCGGCCCCCACGGTCTTAAAGGCGCGTGGTTGGACTTTGCCAACCTAGATATTAAAATGTTGCTGGAAGAAAAATCTGTTCTGATCAGTTTACTAAAAACTGGAGCTGTGGTCGAGATCGGTCAGAAAAGAAAAATCCTAAAAATCGACCAAGACCTTTTGAAACTAAAAGATCCCGAAAGCCAATTGTGGTTTGAAAGTCTGTTTCAAGATCAGAAGGTTGCGCTGTTTTGTCATATTGCTTCTTTCACTCAGCCCAGTATGAAAGCCAATCATTTAATCCTACAACAAATTCAAACTTGGATTTCCCAAAGTGGCTTATTAAAGGCTTCAGAATTTGGCGCGGGAATTGGAAATCTGAGTCTAACTTTATTAGGACTTGTTGAAAGCTTAAGAATATTTGAAAGCGATGCTTTAAGTGTAGAATGTCTTCAACAAACGTTAAATCAAAGCCCGAAGCTTAAAGAGCTATTTAACAAAATTGATTTCCAAATTGGTGATCACCAAATAAAGAAGACAATCGAATTTGAAAAAGATGAAATTTTATTGGTGAACCCACCAAGGTCGGGACTGATGGGTTTCCTTGAAACTTTGAAGGACAGTTCTGAAAAACCATCAGAACTTATTTATCTGTCCTGCTCCCCTGCCACCTGGAGCAGTGACGGGCAAAAACTGCAAGCTTTAGGGTATCATTTAAAAGAAACTTTTATTGTGGATCAGTTCCCACAGACAGAGCACTATGAAATTTTAAGTCGCTGGTTATTTCAAAGAAAATAATCGAAGGCCGCAAATTTGTCCGGCGATATCTTTACCCGTTAAAAAAGATAATATCGGTAAAGTAATAACACCGGTCGCTAGAATTAAAGTCGCACGAAAAATCACTTTCGAAATAAAATAAGGTCGCTCTTCATCAAAGGGCGCGCCCAACCTAAGATCGCAGGCCCACTCACCGATTGATGATCCAAAAAGTCCTCGTAATAGGACCATATAGAACCAAGAGGCCGTGATCAGGACAATACCCACAATCCCAAGGGCGCCCAAGGAGTGTCCCATAATTTGCAAATCTCGAAAGACTGAAAACGTCGACGTATGCATCACTTTGGCAAAGATGATTGAAAATAAGCAACTGATAGCAATAAGAACTAGGGTATCAATTAAGGAAGCCATCCAAGACCAAAAAACTTTTTGACGGCCATCGCGGCGCACAGGTCCGCTTCGAAATTCAATTTTAGAATCCCAAGAAAATGCTGGAATCTTAAAATTTTTTTGAACATCGTTTAATGCAGAACCCCCTCCGGAAGGGGAAGGGGTTCTATTTTTTGGATTAATTTCTGGTTGAGGCTGATTGGTCATCTGAAAACCTTTATCGGGCGCCTGGTTCTGGAGCTAGTTTTCTTGCACCACCGCCCGTTGGCGTCGGAGCGACCGGTGCGCTGCCTGATCCTTCTGATAAAGGAACTGGAACGATCGGAGGATTTTCAACAATTGGCGGCGCTGTTGGAGTTGGCGTCGGATTTGTTGTGCCAGTGGCTGGTACCGTCACAGGTGAAGGAGCCGGATCGTATCTTTTTTGTTTTGTTTTTTTGTCTTTATTAAAATATTTATAAAGACCATAACCCAAAAGTCCAATCAGTGCCACACCAGCTAAACCGCAGGCAGTTGTTATACTTGTTGTTTCACCATCATCATTATATTTACGACAAAAACCGGCTTCTTTTTTAGGTGGCGCCACTTCAGGAAGAACTTCTGCTTCAGGACCGACACCAAGAGCTCCGCAATTATTTTTACCAGGACCACCGCCCACTCGGGCGCCATCAACGGAACAAGCACAGTTTCCCTCTGTGGTCGTTGGACAACCGTCACCTTGTGCGCGCTTCTGAGTGTCACTAGCGATATCACGTGGAGGTGTTGTTGGAGCCAACTGCAATTGCTGAACGGCAATATACCGTTTTACAATGGCATTACAGGCTGACTTTTGATTTTCTTTTTTCATCAAAGCTGATGGTTTATTAATTTTTGAATCCATCGAGACAGTTTTTTCGCCGGCTTCACAAATATCTAAGGCCTCACGGAACGTTTGATCAAGACCCGCTAATTGCTCTTGAACAATTTTGTAATCTTCCTCAGACCCAGTGCCAATTTCAATGACGCCTTTGGTGATGTTCTTTTCAATTGATTTGATACTGCTGCCATTTTTATCTTTTAAATATGAACCAAGGATTTTTTTGATGTCTTCCAGCTCGTGGCTGTCACGTCGCAAAACACTCAGGCCATTACACTGCTCTGTTGCACGCGTGGCTGCGCCAGAAATACAATATGGTCCACCACTGTCGCTGTATCCATAAAAAAGTGGATTACAAGAGATTCCACTGCCGCCGCTTTTTCCACCTGGGCAAGCTGATGATAATCCGGGCTTAACTTTATTTTGCTGAGCATCTAGATCAAGACGACCATCAGGCTGTCCGCCACAAGAACCATTTCGACCGTATTCAGTGACATAACCGGCAACAATACATCGACCGGAAGCGACTTCGCCTTTTTTGCCTTTTGGACCATTCTTAGAATTATTACCCGCGCAAGCTTCCGGATTTAAGATTTCATAAATTAAGGCGTACTTATCAACTTGGTTGTAAGACTCATTTTGGGCTGATTTTGGATCCCTATTCACAGGAAGAATTTTTTGGATATCTTCGATTAAATATCGAGATAGAATTAAAAATTGAACTTTTTGCTCTTTTGAAAAACGGCTCCACTCAGCAAATGTCGGAGCTAGTTTTAAATTTTTAATTGTCAAAGCCTTCGGATTTTTTTCTGGACGAAGCCCCATTTCTTTGGCTATTCCTTCCATCATCACTTCAAGATTTTCCAAAGCATTCGCATCCATCGCATAGGAATTCATTTTAAGTTTTAAAGTGTCGCCGGAACCTTCCGTTTGAAACGAATAAGTTTTTCCTTTTAAGGTTACGGCCAGACGAACTTGCTCGACGTTGTTTTTATCTTTAAACATCACAGGATCGATGGATGGCATCTGTTCATCCTGATGTAGTAAGAAGTACGGATTAATTTTAGCAATTTCCGCAGGAGTTAAATCACCTAAAATATTTCGGTAATATTCACCGACTGTAATCTGACCCTTATTAAGGCCGGCTTTTTTTAGAAATTCTTTGGCCGCGGTCACATTATTTTCAGTGGCTTTAGCTGCAACAGCCAAAGGACTTAAAACAATGTTTAAACTCGCAGCTACGAAAGCCAGATTTCTTAAACGATTCAGAATTGTCATAATCATCCTCACTTTTTTAGACTCTTTTTCGAATTCGGCTGTCTGGTGGCAAAACTTTATACATTCTAAACTAAGGACTGGGATCGGATCCAATCTTTTAAACGTTTTTTATCTTCGCGCTGAAGATCCCTAAACTTTAGTCTTAAATTTGGTCCGTCACAATGAATCAGCCGACATTTGATTTTTAAATTTCCCAATTCCGAAAAAATAACATCCACAAACATCATATTTTGTCCTGCGGATAAGTCTTTATTAAGTTCCACCACAAGTCCCGTCACAGAAATATTTGTAGCCACTCCGTTGTAAACATCTTGGGCCACCACCGTGACCATCGTTTTGATATCAACCCTCGGTGCCACTGACCCAATCCAGCGACTGCGACGATCTAAATAGGGATAGCGAGCGTAGAATAAAATTCCAATAGTCGCAAAAGTCGCAAGCATTGAAACTATGATTTGAGCTTGGAAATAAGAATACTCGACATCAATCAGTTCGCCGGTTGTGGTCCATCGGTAGATGTTCACCGATAAGATTAGAATTAAATTAATTATCGCCACCAGCCAGGCTGTTTTATGCTGGATAAAAAGTAAAATTCCTGTCGAAAAAGTTAAAAAAAGCCAAAACCAGTCTAAAATATCAATAGTCGATGCCCAGCTTAAAAAAACATTTGGGTTTGTCCAATCGCTTGAACCGACGCCGTAGAAAGAAATTAATATATTTCCCAGCGGGGCCAAGATAAATAAAACGGCCAGAACTTGAAGTATCAATGGCTTTTTTAAACTCTCACTTGTTTGATCCATCACTTATCCTTTTTTAAAAATTTTTTAAACAATCTTCAACGCAGCTTTCACCCTTAAGAGCGATTCGCTGGGTCTGACATTCTGGCGTGTTTTTATTTCTGATAATGGCAAATTTTTCTAGCTTCGGTTCAATTTGGATTTTATCAATCTGCGCCTTGCAGGATTCTTTGGCATAAGCTTCAAAACCCTCACGCATTTTATGCGCGTCTTTCAAGTAAGCACTGGCCACAATATGATTTAATCCGATGCCGCCTTTTTGGCTGCCACTTTGCCAAATTAAAAAATCAAATTTTTGGGCGGAGATTTGCTCACACTGACTTTTACTAGCGATGTTTTTAATTCCGAAGGGATCTAGCCCCACTTCACCAATCATTAGGACATGGCCATTGACGGCCGCAATGTCGCCAGACTGGATCGATGATTTTGAAGTGAGCTTAATAGACTGGTAACATTCCAAACCATTTTTTTCAGGCTGTTTAAACATCCTAGAATTAATCCCAAGCACATTTCTGGCGCGCAAGGGCACATTCGGCTTTAACCTTAACCCGACTGTTGCGGTGGCTGAAAAAATGGCGGCCGCACAATCAATCCCTAAGGCATCAGTCCCTGTGCCGTCATCTGTGAATAGATCTAAAGTCGCTTGATGGCCATCAATTGAAAACGGCTTTCCACCGTAATCATAAATTAAGGGGCGTTGTTGATCGCCACTGCATTTTGGCCCAAAGGACTTAGTCTTGGAGTTGTCGTAATAATAGTGGCTTGAAAAAAAGGCTGGTAGATCGGCGATTTTTCTTTTGTGCCCCACGCCGTCCGCATGCAGTCCTTCATCAAGAATTCCTTGAACACTGAAAGAGGCTTCCGTCATGGCAGGCTTGCGTATAGAGTCGCAACTTTGATAGGCCGTCGCAAAAAGCCAACGCATTCCCTGCTCGGCAAGGGACATGCCTTTGGGCACCGATACCAAAGCAGGAGGCATTTTCTTATCTTCAGCGGCCGCCGCACACACTTTGCTGGGGCTGATCGCTTTCAAAAACTTTAATTGTCCTGAAATTTTAGTTTTAAATTCTTTTCTAATCTCAGTCGACTCGTCGCCCACTTCCATGGCGGCTAAAAACATTCTAAAGTGTGCGGCTGAATCTAGAATATTTTTTTTCGGAGCTTCTTCGAACAGTGTTTGTAAAAGTCCTAGCCAAGCTTCTTTTACTTCCCGAGTAATGACTTTTTTTGAAGCTAGCAATTCGACTTGGGTTTTTAAAGCAGAATAATCGGGAATTCTTTTCTCATTGACCAAAAACAAATCAAAAGCGTCCCAGACTAGGGTTTCAAACTGAGCGCAGCCCAGAGCTTGTTTCTGGGCTGCGACCAAAGCGATTTCTTTTTCGACGCTTCCCCAACGGCAGGAAAGCAAAAACAAAAGGCTAAAGGAGATCAAAATTCTGAGGATTTTCATTGCCTTCTAGTCTAATTAAAAACCTTTGAACTTGCGTTCACGAAGTCGGTCTAAGCCCTTAGAACAAGCCGTTTTTTAGACTAGACCCGACTGAAATTGCCGCCTACAATATTTGCATGCTAGATAAATTTATTCAGCTTCAGACTCTTTATTCTTTTGTCGACCTTGAACCCTATATCCTGCTGGCTATTTTAGTCCTGGCCAGTTGGTTAATTTATAAGATTTTTTTACGAAACGCGTCTGAAGAAAGGCACCGTAATATCCGCGGCCATCTAACTCAGCTGTTTCGAAATTTCGTTTTTGTCAGTGTTCTTTTTGTCTCGTTTTTATTTATCCACCGCGGTGAAGGCGATTATCAAATCTTGACCCGCTTTTCTCCTTATATTGGACTTGTTACTTTAGTCTGGGGTGCGATCGTTTTTGTGAGGGCTTCACGGTTACTTGTCTTAGAATATTTATTTATGGGTTCGATGCAGTCCGGAGTTCCGCTGCTGGTCGTAAATATATTCTCGTTGCTTTTATCTGTCGTTTTAATTTTTTGGATGGCTTCAAGAATTTTTGGTTTGCAACTGGCGCCGCTGCTAGCGACGTCGGCCGCGTTCTCGCTGATCTTAGGTCTTGCCCTTCAAGATACGCTGGGAAATATTTTTGCTGGTATCAGTTTACAAATGGATCGCAATTATGAAATCGGCGACTGGCTTGAAGTGACAAACGGAGTTCAAAAAGCCGTCGGTCAGGTTAAAGAAATCACCTGGCGCAGTACTGTTCTGGTTGGCTTTTCAGATGAAATTATCACTTTACCAAACCGAGTGGTGGCCCAAGCGCAGATTGCAAATTTTTCGCCAGCCGATCAGCCAATCATTCGCAGCCAATATTTTAGAATTGCTCACACCGCGCCGGTTGAAAAAGCTAAAGATCTGCTAGAAAACTCATGCAATGGCATTCAGGAAATTCGCAGCCTGCCCGCGCCGTATGCCTATATAGCGGAAACGACGGATTCTTGGATCTCTGTAAAACTTATTTACTTTATAGACTCCTACGGCGCTCAATTCGTTGTCGGAGACAAAGTTTTACGCAAAGGGATTGAAGCCTTAGCTGAAAATGGTATAGATTTGGCGAAAACCCAGCTTCGGGTTGAAAACACGAGCCCAACTCTTTAATCAGCAGGTCCCCGTTTATGGTTTCTTTGGAACATCCTTTAGCCATCGATATTCGCAAACAAATTGTGCGCGCCCTCAATGATTTCAATATGATTGAAGAAGGCGACAGGCTTATGGTCTGCGTTTCAGGCGGAAAAGATTCCAGCGTTTTACTAGCAAGCCTTCTAGAAATTCAGCGCCGCTCTGAAAAAACCTTTGAAGTGGCCGCCGTGATTTTGGATCAAAAGCAGCCTGGTTTTGATGTCGAGCAGTTTAAGGCTTGGGTTGAAGCTTTGGGTGTGCCTTTACAAATTATTGAAAAAGACACCTATTCAATTGTGAAAGAAAAAGTCACCAACGGCGTTTTCTGTTCGCTGTGTTCGCGCTTACGAAGAGCCATTCTTTATGATTATGCAACAAATAATGGCTACACAAAGTTGGTTCTTGGTCATCACCGCGACGATTTGATCGAAACCACATTGCTAAATATGTTTTACACCGGAAATATTGCCAGCATGCCGCCTAAGTTAAAATCTGATAACGGCAGAAATATTTTACTGCGACCCTTATGTTACGTTGCGGAAGCTGATATCGAAGCGGTGGCGCAGTCTTGGGCTTTACCGATCATTCCATGCAACTTATGTGGATCTCAAGAAGGCTTAAAAAGAAAGCGCATGAAAAAATTAGTGCGCGACTTGGAAATGGAAATCCCAACGATCTCAAATTCTTTGATCAAAGCGTTTTCTAATGTGAAACCTTCGCAGTTGCTAGATCAAAATCTTTGGGATTTTAAAAATTTAAAAGCCGACGATTCCTCCGAATTTATTGTGTGACAAAAATGGGTTCCGTCGCCGCAGGTTGAGATTATCTGGTATGAGTTACCTGAAGTGATCTGCGCATGAGCGAGGGGGGTCATCCAAAAAAGAAGAGTTAAAAAAGAATATTTTAGATTTACCACAAAACCCCAGTTTTAAATTGCGACAGTCAAAAGATTCATCTTGTTAGGAAGTGCAAACGGAGACCCATTGGCGTGGGA
This sequence comes from Pseudobdellovibrionaceae bacterium, assembly GCA_043747555.1. GTDB lineage: Bacteria > Bdellovibrionota > Bdellovibrionia > Bdellovibrionales > Bdellovibrionaceae > JAYWDA01. The sequence goes on from JAYTOY010000075.1 coordinate 42,018, forward strand.
ACTGAGTGACTTTAGGGATCTTTAAAACACAATCTTATGACTTAGCAAAGTACAGCTCAACACCCATCTATTTGATATATCAGCACCTTTCCAATAGCTTAAACAGCTTTTCGAAATAAAGTTTTTAACTTGCAGATGTCAAATCATTGATCGCTTCAAATCGAGATTCATTGGGAACTTTTTGAAAAGGAAAATTGGTGCGATCTACAGGACTCGAACCTGTGACACCTTGCATGTCATGCAAGTACTCTACCAACTGAGCTAAGATCGCTTGGTGCTTTTGTGATCTCATTCATACCAACAGTTTCTTGGGCTGACAAATGAAAATCTTGTTGAAAATGGGTGCACCACTGTTTGAAAAATTGGCTAGTTTCTATTGGATGATACCTACAAACTTGGTCTAAGGGCGGCTGACGATGCCCACAACTGCGAACACCGGAAAATAGTTGCAGGTCATTTTTTATATTAATAGATAATCCATGCCTGATAACACCGTGATCGGACTTTAGACCACAGAAACCAAGTTTACCAAAAGCCGTGTAAATCCCTGGCTCCGCTTCGGAGTACATGGCTTCAACTCCAAGTTCATGGAGAGTATTTATTGTCACTTTCATAAGTTTTGGAACAAATTCTCGAATGCCGATTTTATGGACCTTTAAATCTAGCATCGGATAAATAATCAATTGCCCTGGGCTGTGAATAGTCGCCTGGCCGCCGCGATCTGTTTGAACAAGCTCAATACCATTTAAAAGTAATTCCTGTTCTGACAAAAACAAATCTTCTGATATTTTTCCACGAATTCCCAAGGTCATGACAGGAAAAAATTCGGAGCCTAAGACTATTATTCCTTTGCCATCAGCAACTTTTGAAACAAGATTTTTTTGCAAAGCCGCGACAGCGTTGTAATGCTGCAGCCCCAACCACTGAAAAGAATCAGTACATTTCGACTTTATCATTCTCTTTAAATCCTGAGCCTGAGTGGATAATTGCAACCGATCCATCTGTTCCAAAATAGCTAACCACTTCCAAAGTTCCCTTAATCCGCCCTTGCACTTTTCCAATATGAGAGCCTGAATCCGGATCAAAAACGTCTTCACCCTCTTCAGACACTTTTAAAATATCACCATTCTGCAAGCCAGAGATTCGCCCGACATTCAAATAAACTCGGTCGCCACTGATGGCAGCGATTCGACCCTCCCAGACAATTTTATCCATGGCAGCTATGACTTGCGGAGTGAAATCCAAAAAGGCATCTTTGATAATCACTTGAATCAGCTCGGCATTGTTTTGAATAAACTTATCGGATTCCACCCGCTCACCAACACGAGTGTTTGGCTCATCTAAGACAACAGTTTTTACGACATTCATTAATTCTTTGGTGCCTCGGGTACTGAACAAACGAACTCGCACCACACTTTCAAACTTTGTCGACATATTTCTGATCACACCAATTTGATCTGAGGCCCGTTTTATTTTAAGATCGATAATCTTACCTTCAAGGACCGAATTCACCCCCAGCTGCGAAACGTCCCGAGTGATATTTTTCATCACATACTCACCGTTTTGAATATGCTTACTCAGGTCAATTTTTAATTCTTGGCTATCAATTGCAATCAGCTGCCCTGTGCGGTTTAAATCTGCGATAAAGGCCCGTCTGGCATTTTGACGAAGGACGGGGTCACGCTGATCATTCGCATCCAAAAATGGCAGCACCATCACACGTTTTTTAATTCCTGAATCTTGCGGCCCACGAAGATTTAAGTCGCTGACTTGTTTTCGAGGGACACTTCGGCTGGTTTGCAAAGACGAACAACTAAAAAGAACCAAAGACAAAATTAAAAATTTAAAATAATTCTTTATCATTTTATAATACCCCACCCTATCGCTTCAAATCGACGACAACTTCTTTTTCGCCACTTGAAGAGGTTTGAAACCGAAATCCATTAAATTCCAATTGATTGATTTTTAATCCCAGTTCCTGCGGTGTCGAAGTGCTGTCCACTTCATAGGTGATAAGACCGCCACTGATCAGTCGTTCTTTGATATTTCGAATCTGCGATATTTGATTCTTAATTTTTTCTTTTAGAAATTCCCTCTGCTGAAAGGGCACATCTCCGCGAACAGTCAGGCGAATAATGTTCGTTCCAACACTTCCTTTTTGCCAGGCCTCAAACACTTGCGATGCTAAATCTTGGCAAACAGAATCAATCACTTGATGAAGCTTTTTATCTATGACTCCTTCAAAGGCACCACTTTCAGTTTCGTATTTTCTGGAAACATCGGCGATGGGTCGGTGATTACTGAGCTGAATCGCAGACATCCTGATATCAATTCGATAAAGATTTGATCCCAGCTGACTTCGCGAAAACTCGACATCGCCCTCGATCACAAGCGGCGCTTGAAACAATCGCCCAAAAAGGTCCATATCATCTGGCGACAATCGGTCGTTTTGAAAAACTGTAGGAACTAACTGACTGGCATTCATTTCAAGAGGACGAATCACATGAAATTGTTGCTTCTTAAAAGCTGTTCTTAAAGAACCTTCCATTTGCCGAGCACCGTTCAATAAAAACTTTTTGTTTGTTACATCCCCTGGCTGCCACCACTTAAACGCACTGACTCCGACACGGTCATAAAAACTAATAATTGGCAGCACCACCGGCAAAGTATCATTTTCATTCAATAAGCCAGCATTTTGCAAAAGAGTCTTTAAACTGCCGATAGACACTTTCATCAAAAAAGGCATTGAATAGCCAGGACCCGGATTGAGCGACACCATATCGCCAGGTTTTACATAAGAAATATAGCGCCCAGACATTTTTTGAATTTTATTCTGCACAACGCTTTTATTTTTATCATATTTTTCAGAACCCATTAATTCACGAGCTAAGTCTTCAGTGAGTTTAGAGATCGCACCTTCTTGCAAGAGCCTTCTTGCCACAGGCGCTTCCGTTACATTGGTTGTCACCGTGATATTCTTTTCAATCAGCTCTTCGGCTAAAGCCTGACCTGATATTAAAAAAACCAGACTATAAATTAAATTTTTCAAAGCTTAACTCCTTAACTCAATAAACTCAGTTGTGCCAAACTGCGCGTGCAAAGATTCAATAAATTCTGAACCAATTTGCACTTTAATTTGTTCTTCCATCTCTAGAAAAACTTCCTGCCCTAGTTCGGCCAGTTTCATTTGCAGACTGACCTCTGTAGGACCTGGATGCTGTATCAAAACTGTCTTTAATTTTTCAAAATCTTGCAGCTGGAGGTGGCCCAGATGAAACACGACATGACGAGCTTTTTTCAAGGCTTCTTCCAAAGTCGACATTTGGTCAACCATCACTTTGACTAAACCCTCTTCGACTTCCAAAGTCCCCCCGACAAGGACGGGCTTTTCTTCTTTGCACAAAGCCTCATACCTTGCATACACGTCAGGAAAAATCACAAGCTCACAACTGCCGCTCAAGTCTTCGAAACGACCGAAAGCCATGCGCGTGCCTTTTTTTGTAATAACCTCGCGAAGTTCTGCCACCAAACCACAAACCACGACGCGCTTTCGATCTGATCTATCACGAGTCCAAACCTTGGGTTCTGGTTTTTTGTCAGGATTCACTGGCGGCATCTGTTGCGCAAGTTCTCCGACCGGACATGTGATCCAGATCTTAGATAACTTATCAAAACCCGCTAATGGATGATCACTCAGGTAAAAACCAATCACTTCTTTTTCAAACGCCAGCGATGCTGTTCGACTCCAAGTTTTCGCTTCACCCAACTGAACTTCAGTTTCGGTGGACATACTTAAATCAAATAAAGAAGTTTGTCCTAGTTCGCGGTCTTTATTTACGCCTTGTGCGCGATCTAAAAATTGCTGATAGCCTGCCATCAGCTGGGCTCGGTGTGCGCCAAAACCATCCAGCGCCCCTGCTTTAATCATGCACTCAACCGTTTTTTTATTAATTTTTCTTAAATCTAATGTGTTAAAAAATTGCTCTAAGGACTCAAATTTTTTCTCTGGCAATTTTTCTCTAGCTTCCAAAATAGCGTCAACGGCACTTTCACCCATGCCTTTAATCGCACCTAAACCAAAATAAATTTCTTCACCTTTACAGGTGAAAAGATATTCAGAATAATTCACATGCGGAGCGTTGACCTTGATCTGATGTCTTTGTGCATCCTTTATATATTTAACAACGTTATCGGTGTTGCCCACTTCCGTGCTTAATAAGGCTGCAAAAAATTCGACGGGATAATAATTTTTAAGCCAAGCCGTATGAGCTGCGACCACGCAGTAAGCGGCCGCATGGGATTTATTAAATCCGTAATCGGCAAACTTATACATTAAATCAAAAACTTCATCGGCTTTGGTAAGATCAAAACCATTTTTCTTAGCGCCATCTAAAAACCGCTCGCGCTGCTGATCCATTTCAGATTTAATTTTTTTACCCATCGCCCGGCGAAGCATATCAGCTTCACCCAAACTGTAACCTGCGATGGTCGAGGCAATCCCCATGACCTGCTCTTGGTAAACGATAATCCCGTAGGTTTCTTCTAGAATTTCTTTTAATTCAA
>JAYTOY010000076.1:0-44626 GCA_043747555.1 Pseudobdellovibrionaceae bacterium
CTGAATGCACTGCCGCCACCCTTAAACTCTGGACCTTTGTTAAACTGACTAATGGCTAACCTCCTTGAAGGTTGTAGTAAGTCTTCGTTCGCTGATATCACGAAGAAGTTTAGTTATAAAATCATCGACTGGCATGGCTGCGATATTTGTGCCATCGCTCAGACGTAAAGAAATCGTTTTGTCTTCAGCTTCCTTGTCGCCAACGACAAGCATGTAAGGAATTTTTTGCAGCTGCGCTTCGCGGATTTTAAAGTTCAGCTTTTCATTGCGAGCATCAAATTCGACTCGCACGCCGTGGGCCTGCAATTTTGCTTTCAAATCTTCACAGAAGGGATTCACTCGGTCTGTAACATTCAAAATAGAGACTTGGATCGGCGCCATAAACGCGGGCAAGTGTCCTGCTACGTGCTCTAAATAAACACCGATAAAACGCTCTAAGGAACCTAGAATAGCTCGGTGAAGCATGACGGGCTGATGTTCTTTGTTATCTTCGCCTGTGTATTTTAAATCGAAAGCTTGTGGCATATTAAAATCAAGCTGCAAAGTCCCTAACTGCCACGGGCGTTTCAGGGCATCGACAAACATAATATCCAATTTTGGCCCGTAAAAGGCACCATCGCCTGGATTGACTTCAAAGGGTAAATTTAGATTCTTAAGAGCGTTCTCTAAAGCTGTTTCGGCTTTATCCCAAATTTCATCTCCGCCCATGCGTTTTTCAGGTCTGGTTGATAAATAAATTTTGTAATTATCCATCCCTAAAGTCTTATAAATTTGCCCGAGCATTTCCATAAAACTTTGAATCTCAGGCTGCAACTGATCAGCCCGCGCAAAAATATGAGCATCATCTTGGCAAAAAGTTCGAACTCGTGTCAGGCCATGCATGGCGCCTGATTTTTCATAGCGATGGAGCCTGCCAAAATCGGCCATGCGCAAAGGCAGTTCACGGTACGAATGTTTATCAGAAGCAAAAATCAAACAATGCGAGGGACAGTTCATCGGCTTGGACGAAAAATCGCGCTCGTCCACTCGTGTGAAATACATATTTTCTTTGTAGTTCGCATAGTGACCGGAAGTTTTAAAAAGCTCGACATCAAAAATTTGCGGCGTGATCACTTCTTGATAATTATTTTCGCGGTATTTATCGCGCATGAGTTTAAGAAGCTCGTTATAAATCACAGTCCCTTTAGGTAAGAAAAAAGGCGCCCCAGGTGATACTTCGTGGAACATAAACAGTCCCATTTCTTTGCCCAGCTTACGGTGATCGCGTTTTTTAGCTTCTTCTAAGTTATGAAGATGCTCGTCTAATTCTTTTTTATCTTTAAAAGCTGTCGCATAAATCCGTTGCAACATCGGATTTTTTTCGTCGCCTCGCCAGTAAGCGCCGGCCACTGATAAAAGTTTGTAAGCTTTCAGCTGTCCGGTTTTTTGAATATGCGGTCCACGGCAAAGATCAAACCAATCGCCTTGATCGTAAATGCTGATCTGCCCGTCTTCCAAGGCTTCAATTAATTCGACTTTAAAGCGCTCGCCCATTTTTTTAAAAGTTTCAACCGCTTCGTTTTTAGAAATCATGCGCTTTGTGATGGGAAAATCGGTATCGACAATTTTCTTCATCTCTTTTTCAATTTTTTCAAAATGCTCTTCTGTAAAATGAAACGGAGAATCGAAATCGTAAAAGAATCCATTTTCGATCACAGGACCAATGGTCACTTTCACTTCTGGCCAAATTTTTTGCACCGCTTGCGCCATAATATGGGCGGCTGAATGTCTGATGACTTCGTTAGCATCAGCACTTTTCGTTGTGACAAGCTCTAATTTGGTTCCATCTTTTAAAGGCAGTCGCAAATCCTGAATGTCTTTTGAACCATTGATTTTCGCACCCAAAGTTTCCTTCGCCAGACGCTCGCCAATAGTTTGCGCAACTTCCAAAGCAGAAGGTTCGTGGTCGAAAGTTTTGACCGAGTTATCGGGTAATGAAATGCGGATTTCAGACATTTGAAACCATTAAAATGAGGTGGTGGTCATTGAATTTAAGCTGATTTTAGAAAAGCTTTTCGCTGTAAGAAACATACATATAGTCTTAAGCGAGCCCCCAGAAAGGGTCAAGGATTTTTTGGCCCAATGCACAAAAACGGCCTTAAACCCATGCTGGTCAACAGAACCTGCTTTCACCTCCGTAGCGGATGTGAACCCGATTCCTTGGCGTATTTAAATTTATTGTGCTGGGAACACAAAATTCTAAGGTTGTCGGCCGAGTTATCGCCCCCGGCCCAAATAGGCTGAATATGATCTATTTCCAAAAACCGAACACTTCCACAGATTTTATTCGTTAACGGATCTGTGAACTGGCAGCATTTGTAGTTGGCAAAAGTCGTTTTTCGAAGATTCGGTCTGATACCTTTACGAGGCGTCGCAATAATTGGCTTGAGATCATCCTCATGTCTAATTTCAGCAGGATTTTTAATATCAGTAAGTACCTCAGCCTTGGAAGGCACTGCAACCCGGTTTGATTTCTTAATTTTATTGCGTCGCTGAATTTCTTTTTTAGCTAAGACTGTAATCACATCTGCCCATTTTTGATTTGGCAAAGTATGTGACATCAGGTCCGATGCATTTTCAAGAATGGCAATTTGTTCTTTTGAAAAATTAATCGTTAAAGTAACAGATTCGTTTCGGTGAATTCTTTCTTTTTCTTCTGTGGTCAATGGCAAGTTTAATTCTTTAGCCAAGATGAGTTCTGTTTGATTTTGCGTCGTGTTCTCGATCTTCTTTAAAAGCCCACGCTTTTCTTCGGTTGGAACTTTGCGAGAATCTTGTTTTTGCGTGATCCGAATCGCTTGTTGGACCTGCGAAAGCTGCGATAAATTAAGCGCACCCACTTCAATTTTTAAAGCAATTTCTGGAACCTCGCGCAAAAGCCTTGCTGATTCAATTCTTCGAACGGCAGCAGATGGACTGTAGCCAAACACTTTAGTTAGAAATTCAAAAAGACTTGGATAAGCCCTTTCCAGATAAATCTTTCGCACATCAATCTCAGAAATGCATTCTAAAACCAAATGTGTGATTTTACGTTCAGTTTGGACAAGTTTTCCAAATCGGTTCATCAGTTCAATATTAGAAAGAGTTCGTAAATCCATATTATGCACCCGCTACGGTTGTAAGGTTGTAAGGTTGTAAGGTTGTAAACTTCCAAAGATATAACATGGTTTTTAAAAGGGCGTTTTTGCTAGTTTTTTAAAAAGACAAAAGCGGTAAAGCTGTTAATAAAATCAATCTTAGGAAGCGTCGTAGCCACCTCTATGAGCACAGAACTTTTTATTCCGGGAGGACCGCTCTGAAAAATAATATTCTGCACAGGCCCTCTTTTACAAATGCAAAAACGCTGTCAAATAAATAGAAATTAATTTTTTATTTAAATTTAATTCGTCCTGCGCGTTAATAAATTTTAGATCATAATTATTTCCCACTTTGGCTTGAACTCGTTTGCATGTTGGGAGGAAATAGGTAGCTTAATCTTTTAGAAATATCCCGGTCCGGATCATTTTATGTCCTCTCTCAAACGCAGATCCAAAAGCAGACCCAAAGCCAAAGACCGACTGAAAGACTGTTTAAAAGACTGAATAGTGAAATGGTAAGGCCAAGCTGCTGACAATCACTTAGACGCAGCTCTGCCCCGATCCAAATCCAATGCCCCCTCAAAGTGACAATTCAGGGCCGGCCTTTTGAGATTTTTACTGTCTAGAATCCTGACAGTTTCATTCTGTGCGCCGAGGGATTATGATCGCCCTCTACAGGGGAGACCTTTATGAAAACATTGGCATTGATCACTCTACTCACTGGAAGTCTTTTTTTAGCTTCGTGCGCTCAACCGCCCGAGCAGGAAGCGATCTCTAAGCAGGATGATTCAGCGATAGTGGATGGTTTCTGCACAGAGGTCACAGTCACAGCCCTTAACAAGATTCAAGCGGCGACGACTCCCGCAGAAGCCACTGAGCCCTGCGAGACTTTGCAGTCCTTATTAAAAGGTCGTTCTTGCCAAAATCAGAGTCAGTTATTTCCTGAGGTCGAGCATAAAGAAAAGTGCGCGATAGCTTTAGCACCGAAGCCAACTCCAAGCACTCCCGAAGAAGTTCCAACGCCAATGCCGACAGCGAAAGAAGAACCGAAAGCCTCTGAAACAACGAATTCATGTTCTGCAGAAGTGATCGAAGCTTTTAAAAATCTGAAAGCGGCAAAGATGTCCTTGATAAAGAAAAACACCCGAGTGGGAGCCAAGAAAGCTTTGAAACAATGTGAAAATATTGAAACTTTAACAAGTGACGGCCCTTGCTTAGCCATGGATACGAAAACAAAAGAAATTAAACCGCTGACTTTGAAAGCAGCGGGTTTATATGGTTTTTGCAAAGGTCTTAAAAATTAAGACCAAAAGATCTAATAAGTGACGTGATGATTCAAGGCTTCGTGCAGCCTTGGATCGCGGATCGGGACCAGATTATTTTTTGTAAAAAACGCAGTTAAGCGCATGATAAAGATGCCCCCAAAAAATGCCATCATACCGATTTCCCAAAAACCAAAGGTTAATTGGCCTTCGTAAAAGTTCGGATAAATCATCCAGTAAATATCCACATACTGCATGACCAAAATTAAAGCACAAACGCCAAGAACCAAGTTGTCGTCACGCTTATTTCCCCGAGGAAGGAGAGCAATAAAGGGAACAATAAATCGGAAAATTAAAAGCGCCATCGAGACACCCATCCAACCGTTCTGTGCGCGCATTAAATAGTACTCAGTCTCTTCAGGAATATTTGCATACCAAATTAACATAAACTGGGAAAACGCAATATAGGCCCAGAATACAGTAAAGCCTTTTGTGAATTTCACGACGTCATGCTGATGTTCTAAAGTGATGTAACCTTTAACCAAGCCCGTTCGACGGAATAGCACAACTAGAATTGCTAAAGTCGCAAGGGACGCTTGAAATAGTCCTGCAAAACAATAGATTCCAAAAATAGTTGAATACCAAGTTGGTAAAAGCGACATGATTAAATCAACACTGAAGAGTGAAAATAGCAGCGCAAAAAATAAAATAAAGGCAATCGAGAGACCGACACTTCGATGAGTGATTTTTTCATCGCCAGTATGGTCCTGTTTCAACGATCCGCCGACAATAAAATGTTTAAATACCAAACACCCTACTCCGAATAAAATCATCCTAACGATAAAGAACGGCACATTCAAATAGGCTGTCTTAGAAGCAAGGACCGCGTCCTTGGCCACTTCTTCAGCATTGGCCCATGGGTACAAATACTTAATTCCTGCGACCAGCACTAAACTTCCCATCAGCATCACTGGAATAAATGAACTCATTCCTTCTGAAAGACGTCGTACAGTCACAGACCAACCGGCTTTCACCATATGATTTAAGGCTGTAAAAAATAAGCCCCCTAAACCAAGCGTAGAAAAGAAAAAGAAGGCCGTCAAATAAGAGGTCCACAGTCGCTCTTGGTTTTTCATTAAACCGACAACGATGGTCAAAAGTCCGATTGCCACCAGCGCATACGAAATAGTTTTCAAATTATTTGAAGCCTGAAACTTTCCAACTTGTAGATCTTTTGCCTGAATTTTTACCATTTTTTATTTCCTACTTCGTTGCAGTCTTTGCAGAGTTACTTTGAAGATGCCGAATATAATTCACCACCTGCCAGCGATACGCCTGGGGGATATGACTTTCATAAGGCCCCATCACGCCTTGGCCTTTTGTTATAATATGATAAAGACGAGCGTCGTTATAATCGCGTATTTTTTCAGACAACAAACTTGGCGGTTTTAATGCCATTTTATCACCGATTGAGTTCCCCTGCAGACCGCCCTGCCCTTGCATGCCATGGCAAACCATACAATTCGTCTCGTAATATTTTTGGCCGGTCATTAGAATTTCTTGATTGCTTTGACCCGCCATTGGATTTTTATTTTCTTTACTGGCGCGATCAACGTCAGCGCCATATTTATAGGGCACAAATCCTTGCGGCACTGTATTTTCACTTGGCACACGCATGCCTGAATGATTCGGAGAAATTTCATCATACTCTTGCGCTTTGATCGCTTGAGATTCCATCATATCTTGGATCAATTCAATGTTCGGTTCCGAATGCTGTTCCGAACAAGCGGCCAATCCCAATAACGATAAAACTAATATTAACTTAATTGATTTCATTTAGTACTCCGCCACTTTCTTGACTTCAACGGCACCTAAAGCACTGAGCATTGAAGTGATTTTGGACTCGTCGTAGCCCGTATCGTTGAGGGGAATAAAAATTGCAAATTTATGCGAAGTTAAATCTGGATCAATCACCGGCGGATCAAACTGCGGAAGCTTACAGTAATAAATTAATGCCGACACGGATGCCAGAGCCGAAAATAAAATTGTTAATTCAAACATAATTGGAATAAATGCGGGCAAGGAAAAGAATGGTTTTCCACCCACATTGATCGGCCAGGAAACCACTGAAGTCCACCATGTCAGCCAAAGTCCTGCCACTAAACCAACACAAGCTGCGCCGAAGGAAATATAGGGTATCACCGAACGTTTAATGCCAATGGCCTCTTCCATACCATGCAGAGGATACGGCGAGATCGCATCAAACTTTGTAAAACCGGCTTCGCGAACTTTGCGAGCTGCATCCACGACTTGATGTTCATCTAAGAAAATCCCGGCCATTCCGCCAATTCTTTGTTGACCCATCAGTGACCTCCACTGGTGCCGTGCCCGTGATCTTTTGGATCACGACCGACATCTAATACCGTCTTCACTTCAGCAATAGACACTGCTGGGAAAGCCCGTAGATAAAGCATAAATAAAGTTAAGAACAAACCGAAGCTTCCGAATAAAACAGCCCCGTCAAAAAAGCTCCAGGCGTAATTTCCCCAGCTTGAAGGAAGAAAATCACGATGAAGAGATGTCACTGTAATGACAAATCGTTCAAACCACATTCCGATGTTGACGAAAATTGAAATCACAAACATGACCGTCAAATTGCGACGGAATTTTTTCACCCAGAAAAGCTGCGGAATGATCACGTTACAAGATACCATAATCCAGTAAGCCCATCCGTAAGGTCCAAAAGCCCGATTGACGAACACATAACGCTCGTACTGATTGCCTGAATACCAAGCCATAAAAAATTCAGAGGCATAGGCATAACCAACCATTAGACCTGTCGTCATAATGATCTTATTCATCACTTCCATATGATCGATAGTGATGTAGTCCTTAAACTGCGGAAATCCGATTCGCACCAATGTCATCAAAGTCACAACCATTGCAAAACCAGAAAAGATCGCTCCAGCTACGAAGTACGGAGGAAAAATCGTCGTATGCCAACCTGGAAGGCTTGCCACCGCAAAGTCGAAGGATACGATCGTGTGAACTGATAAAACGAGCGGCGTAGAGAGGCCTGCTAAGATTAAATAAAGCATCTCATAGTGGCTCCAGTTACGAGCCGTTCCCCGCCATCCCAAAGACAACCCACCGTAAATCAGCCGGCGATATTTATTTTTGGCGCGATCTTTAATGGTCGCAAAATCTGGAACCATGCCGATATACCAAAACGTGATAGACACAGTCGCATAAGTTGATACGGCAAAAACGTCCCACAAAAGCGGTGATCTGAAATTCACCCAAAGTGGGCCGCGTTGATTCGGATAAGGAAAAAGCCAAAAATCAAGCCAAGGTCGACCCGTATGAAGCAGCGGAAATAATCCCGCGGTCATCACGGCAAAAACTGTCATAGCTTCAGCGGTTCTTGCCACCGATGTTCGCCATTTTTGCCGGAATAAAAATAAAATCGCCGAGATCAGCGTTCCGGCATGGCCGATACCAATCCAAAATACGAAGGTGATAATCATCGTGCCCCAAGCATTCGGATGATTCACCCCTAGTAAACCCATCCCTTGAGAGATCACAGTTCCTAAGATAATCAGATAAAAAATAAGCAGACCTTGAGCGCCCATAAATAGGGCGAGCCAACCCTTGCCGGGGACAGTTTCAACTGGAGCGCAGATATCATCTGTGATGGTTTTAAGATCCTTGTCCCCAAGAATCAGTAGATTACGTTTCATCATACGTGTTGACCCGTTTCTTTATCATTATTTCGAATTTTCGACATGTATCGAACAGATGGCGCCGCATTCCATTCCTCAAGAAGGGCATAAGCTCTTTCGTTTTTAAACATCTGAGAAACTTTACTTTCAGGATCGTTCATATCTCCGAAAGTGATCGCAGAAGCTGGACACGCTGTCTGACAAGCTGTTTTGATATCTCCATCTTTCAGTTCGCGCTTTGCCACTTTGGCAGCAATCCGACCCTCTTTAATTCTATGAACACAAAAAGTACATTTTTCCATCACCCCTCGGGTGCGAACAGTGACTTCTGGATTCAAAGCCATATGAAGAGGCTTTTCTATTTTGCCCGCTGTATAATTAAACCAATTAAAACGGCGAACTTTGTAAGGACAATTATTCGAGCAATATCTGGTTCCAACGCAGCGGTTGTAAACCATCGCGTTCAAACCATCATCAGTATGAACTGTCGCTAAAACAGGACAGACTGATTCACAAGGTGCATTATCACAATGCTGACACATGATAGGTTGAAAAACTGTATCCGGCGCATCGGGCGTTCCGGTGTAATATCGATCTACGCGGATCCAATGCATTTCACGACCCTGCAGAACATATTTTTTACCAACCACAGGAATATTATTTTCTGACTGGCAAGCTGTCATACAGGCCGAGCAACCTGTGCAAGTATTTAAATCCACCGCCATAGCCCATTTATGACCATTGTACTTGTGCCCCGACCAAATAGACCAAGTATGATGGCGATGAAAACCGACTTTTTTATTTTTGACGTAATCAGTTTTCGTCGCTTCTGCAACAATCAGTCGACCTTCCATTGAATGGTGACCTTGAGTGCAAGCCAGCTCGTATTTTTTTAACGTATTTTTAACTTCTACCTTTTGGCCAGAAAAAATAGCCTGATCGCCTTTGATCGTCATCAACTGGTAAGCATTTTTACCAATGCCGCTGGCAATCTTGCCGCCTTCAGTTCGACCGTAACCAACCGCGACAGCCATCACATCGTCATGCAATCCTGGCTGAATATGAGCCGGCAATTCCATTTTATTTCCAGCCACAGAAAGCTCTAGAATCATTCCCTCAACCAATTTTAATTTTTCAGCGGTTGCAACGGAAACACTGACGTAATTATCCCACACAATTTTTGTGACTGGGTCTGGAAGCTCATGCAACCACGAAATATTGGTCTCAGTTCCATCACCCATTTGAACTGTTGGATACAAAACTAACTCATAACCACTTTGTGCAGCCGGTGATTTAATACTTGAAAAGGAATCCGCCTTAAAGCTTCGAGCTCCGCCATTGCTAGCTTCGCCGACATAACCCTCTTGCAAAACTTTTTGCCAGAAATCTTCAAAGTTTGAACCCTTGCCATGCTTTGGAAAAACTTCTTCTTTCCAATAATTTTTTAAGTAGTCATAAAAAGTCTCATAAGCCAAAAGGCGCTTTGGACCTTGTTTGGCTAAGAATCCCCAAGTCATGAGCGATAATTGGAAGGACCGAGTATCATACATGCTTCGGATCGTCGGCTGCTGAATGGCCAAAATACCATTCGCAAATTCAGCGTCGCCCCAGCTTTCTAAGTTATGATTATCCGGAATAATATAATGACAGTGATGAGCGACTTCATCCATGTGGCTTGTCGTTGAAATCACCATATCGACTTTTTTCAAAGCCTCGGCAAAACCGACAGAGGCAGGCAAAGCATACATAGGATTTGTTTTATGAAGGATCAGTGTTTTGATTTTTCCGGCCTTCATATCTGCAACTAATTTTAATAATTCAGCCGTTGAACCCGTCAAGCCAGGCGAACCGGCTTTGGCTTCGATCGTTTTTCCGTCGTTTTCAAGGACAGAGTTCAACATATTCACTGCAACTTGCAAGTCACGTGCATTTTCAGAGCGTGTCGGTAAACCACCGGCCACGACTAAACTTTCTCCGCGGTGTTCCCAAAGATCACTGGCCATTTTTTTGAAAACTTCAGCAGGGATTCCTAAGGTTTGAGCGGCTCCGGCGTAATTTCCTAAAGTGCTTTTCACCGTTCCATTGCCCGCGTAGGAAGATTTTCCTTGGCCGACAACAAGCTCATGCAAAAGACCCATCACCACTGTCAGCTGCTGCGACGGTTTAATTTTAAAACGCAGATCTGAATTAGCCGCTGTTAAAGAAAAATGAGAATCAAAAGCAATTAACCGGGACATTTTTGATGGATCCCTACGAGATTCAGAAAACTGTTTGGTAAAGGTCACAGGCGCAAGCCAAGTTCCTAAGAAATCAGCATCAATGGAAACAATCACCTTTGCCTTGTCAAAACGGTAGAACGGAACAGAACCTTCACCAAACGAAGCTTTTTGACCCTCACGAACTTCTTCGTGACTCAAGGGCTCCCAAGTCACGTGCGCGGCTTTGAAAGCTTCGCCAAATTCGCGAACGATGGACCGAGTGCTTGGTGAAGCGAGGGCCCCCGTTAAGACAACAACGCCGCCTTTTTTAAGTTGCTCAGCGATTTTTGCATCCATATCATCCCAAACCGCAGTGATCGTGTCTTTATTAGTTCGGGCTGTATTGAAAAGATTTTTTCTTGGCGCGCGCAAACGCTCGGGATCATACAAACTTAAGATAGACGCTTGCGACCTGACGGAAACTCCGCCTTGGTTTAAAGGAAACTGAGGATTTCCTTCGATCTTGATCGGACGTCCTTCACGAGTTTTTACAAGCAGTCCCAGACCTTCAGATCCATCAAAATAAGTTGATGTGTAAAAATTTGGAATTCCCAACGTCACTTCTTCGGGCTGCTGAACATAAGGAACAATTTTTTGCACAGGTCGACGGATACAACCAGAGCTTGCAAGAGCTACAGAGGCGCCCATTAATTTCAAAAAATCTCGTCGAGCAAAACCCTCTTTATCATCGTCTTCTTTTAAGGGTGAAGATTGAAATTCAGCATCGACTTGTTTTAAAAATTCAGGATCTTGATTGTATTGCTCAAGGCTTAGCCAGTATCTGTTATCGCGCTGAATTTGTGGACGCAAAGCTTTCTTAGCGGCCAGTTCGGCTTCGCTGTGACTGTGACCGTGATCGTCCGTGTGATCGTGATGATTATCGTGTGACATTTTTATTCCACCCTTAATGATGACAAGTCGTACAGTTCAATGGCGCTTTATTTTCTGGCTGACGGTGACAGTTTACACACCAACCCATGGAAAGATCTTTAAACTGATAGACTTTGCTCATGGTCTCAATGGGGCCATGACAAGTTTGACAGTTCACACCTTTTGCCAAATGCGCCGCATGATTAAAATTGACGTGATCGGGAAGCATGTGAACGCGAACCCATTCAATCGAAGTTCCCTTATTGTAAGCCTCTCGCAATTTTTGAATTTCTGGCTTATCGGTGGCCACTTGCAAATGACAATTCATGCATGTGCTCAAGGCGGGAATGTTCGAGTGCCGCGAGCGCTCGACCTGGCTATGACAATACTGACACTGGATTTTGTGGGTGCTGACATGGAGAGAGTGATCAAAAGCAATCGGCTGAGTCGGCGCATAACCTTGGTTATAACCCCAACCCGGCTGAAATTTCGAACATCCGGCCAATAGTAAAAACCCCATCACAGCCGCAACTACGGAGAACGACTTCAAATCATGCTGCATAATAAATGGCCCTACTTGATATTTAAATTTTCATCATTTAAAGATGTCTTAACAGACTTGGCAACTTCCTTTTGCAAACCAAATGAAAATAACCGAGGCGCATCGAAAGTGCTGAAGGGGTAAGCCGCAGATAAAAACAACTGTCGCAAAAAAGCGAAAAACTCTAGCTTATTTTAGTACGACGGTTTTTTCTCAAAATTCCTACGTAAAGAACGGCTAACAAATGGACGACCACAAAAAGGGCGACATACTCGACACCGCCGGCGCTCCAGCCGTAAGAGTGCAGCCCAGCTCCTAGTATAAAGTTGACCCCATACCATGCCATGATCACCAGATTAAATCCAACCACCGCAGAAGCAATCATACCAAAATCGCGAATCCATGTTGTCATTCGTCCATGCAACACGGCCATGTACCCTAAAAGGACAATCAAGGCCCATGTTTCTTTAGGATCCCAGCCCCAAAATCGGCCCCATGAAACGTCGGCCCACAGGCCGCCAAGGACAATTCCGGGTGCAATAAAAACAACACCAATTTGAATCGAACGGTAAATCGCTAGGACGATGGCTTTTAGTTGTCCGCTGTATTTTTCTTCGCCTTTTAGATAATAGACTAGGCCAATGTCACCCAACACAAATGCTAAGAAAAAAGCAGCATAGGAAATGGTGATGGGCATCACATGAATGATCAGCCAATAGTTTGACCGCAACACCGCTTCCAGTGGTTGCAAGCTTGGGTCCAAAACCGCTGGCGCCGAGTCTGCAATCACCAAAGAAAAAAGACCCACCAGCGTGCCCGCAAATAAAATAAAACGATACTTATATATAGACTCTAAGATCATCGCAAATAAAACAGCTCCGAAGGCCACCCATACGACGGTTTCATACATATTTGAGACCGGTGGACGACCGGCTAAATAAATTCGTACAGAAAAACCGTAAACGTGCAGGCAAAAACCCATGATCGTAAAAAACCATACGCCTTTAACTAAAGAATCTTTTCTAGAAACCCACGAAATCAGCATAATAATGGCGGACACCAGATAAAACAGATACGCCCAACGAAAGGGGTGAAAGATATTGTACGCCACTTCGGCGTCCACTTTCGAAGTCGCTTCATAAAGTGCGGGATTTTCAGCTCGTGCCAAATCTTTAAAATTTTGAACACTCACGTCTAAATTAGAACCTCCGGATGTGGCACCAATCTGCGAAATAAAGCCTTTAGTCATCTCCACAAAAGCACTTCTTAAAGGCTCTTGCAGCTCAACCACCGACACCCATGTTGAGCCCTCTTTTGGAGGAGCCACGCGCAGTAGACGTCCCGCCGCCAGTTCTTGAAAGGCACCAAATTGGTTTTCTAAACGCTGCAATGCTTGTAAGTAGGGGTTTAGCTTTTCTTTAGCTTCTTGCTTTGTGCGCAGCTCGGCTCGTAAAAGCTGAAAAGTTTCGTTATCAAAAATTTCTTTAGCGGTAAACCAACGTTTCTCATCACTTAGCTTTAGCTGCTTAAGAACTTCTTTATTTCTGACTTCAAATAAATCGCGATCTTGCCAATCCTGGGGAGCCAGCATCCAAGTAAAAATAATTTCATAGGCTTCGCGGCCCTGATAGGTTGTTTTACCGTGCACGAGCTGCAACATCTCGCGGGCAAAAGTATCGTAAGGCTTAATGCGCCCGCCATCTTGAACGGGCAGATACCGAAGGCCATCACCTTCTTTTGCGAAAGTCTGGCCGCCAAATGCCAAAGCCAAAAGAAGAATTAACTTTTTCATGCAAAGCTCCTAGCGTGCTCAGTCAACGTTTTCGATCAACGCTTTCTATAGTAGAACAAAAAGACTATCCCGAAGAACATCATCAATGAACCAATATATTTAAATGGGCGCCCTGGATCGTAATTTACTGTCAAAACCGTTGCGATCGGCTTTCCAAAACTGTCTTCCTGGAAGCTGGCCTGATAAAAAGTCAGTCCCTTATAATCTAAGGGCTCGTTCATTTTGATTTCTTGAAGTCCTAGACCTTGAACGTCCACTAAACTTTTATAATCCATGGCCTTCTGAGTGCCTTCGTAATTTTCTTTGATAAATTCCTTTAAGGTCAGGCCAAAACCCAGATCAATGCTTTGATGAACATAGGACACAAAATAAGCTGTCGTTTCGGTAAATATTCGAAGCGTATCATTTAAAATAATCCAGTGTTCCTCGCCTTTAAAAATCAACTTTACGGCTGAAACCGTGAGTGGCGTAGGCGCCTCTCGGTCTTGAATCTCCCATTTTTCCTGGGCTTTAAAATGATAACGTAAGACTTTAAGTTTTAACCCCATCCACCCAAGATCAAAGCTATGCCCTTCTTTAACTTTTCCGTGCGCGCGGGCTACTTTTTGATCCTTAGAAAAAATTTGATAAGTCATTTCATCCTTTGAAATCGGCATTAGAATGACTTCATTGTGTCCATCTTCAATGTGACTTCCACCCAACTTAACCCGCAAGGGCCCGAAATCCTTTTGGGTGACCAGCCCTGCTTTTCTTTGCACCATCCAGTCGATTTGCTGAAACTGGCCGTTCGAGATTTGAAAGCGCACCGCCGCTCCCAAATTGGATTCATCGGCGGGATTAATTTTACGCTCAGGGATTGCGTAGGGCTTAAATTCTGAAAAACGAAATTCGCCGGCATCGGAGCTAAAAATAATCGGATCTTTTTTTAGATCGCGCTTAAAAAAGTTAACAGGCATTTCAAAAACCTTTGAAAGCCGGTCTCCAAAGGATGCATAAATAAGGATTTGCGGCTGAGGCACCGATACGGATCGCTGTGTTTCCCCTGTGCCAATCATCATCGATCCATCAAGGCCATATTTCATAGTTAAGATCGAGCCCACTAAAAGCGTTATAATTCCTATATGAGCTAGCACGAAAGACGTGTGACGTTTCTTCCAAGGCCATCGATCCACCATAACAGAAATCAACGACAGAGAAAGCATCCCTAAACCGATATACATCCAAACGCTGTCATAGACATGCGCTTTGGCTGCCACTGCATCAAGCCTTGACTCGACAACAGTGCCAACGCCGATGACAACACAAATATAAAGAATCACCACGACGGCAAGTTTCAGCGAAGCCAACCTGTGGATTATTTTTTTAGCATAGATCATTCTTCACCGAATCTAGACAATTAGTTTTTAACTGGCAAGTGGGCTTGAATATAGCTCAGAGCTGAAGAAATTTTCTCTTGCACCTTCAAAGCTTCATCTGCTTTAAACTGCTTGGTTTTTTCATCCATATACAGGTCACGCACAAGCTCGACTTGCAAAGCATGATGACCCATGGCAGGGCGCCCATACTGTTCTGTGACACGACCGCCAAGATAAGGCCAATTGTACGCCACCTTAAAGCCTGCCGTACAGTAAGCCGCAATCACCAAATCTTTAAACTCAGGTTTACAGCTTTTCCCTGAGCCATCGCTGACAACAATATCAGCCCGCCTGTGCCCAGGATCACGATGCATTTTTGTACCGACTGAAGGCATACTATGAGCATCGATATGAAAAACTTCTGAATGGTTTTTCAATATCTGCTGATACTGATCCTGAACCTGCTGATGAAAAGGTGTATAAATTAGATCCGTTAGTTTTTGGTGCAATGCTTTTGAAATTGGCGCTTTCATTAGAGGGTGATCGTAAGTTGTTACACACCAATGATAGCCCCTTGAATGCAATCCTGGCGTATTGATCGAACCTTCAACACTGGCCGCGTCGACATCTTCAGGGATGCGGTTGAGGTCAACAACATACCTGTGCCAATCTGTTTTAATCAATGGAATCCCTAGCTGAACTAAACTTGGAGTGTACAGTCGATCGACAAAACGATCAACATCACACATCAGAATTTCTTCAGGCAAAGCTTTTAGCCATATTGCTTCCGGCGGAATCTTTTCTCCGGAATGTGGAATGGTAACTATTAAGTTTGACAATTCGACCCCACTTTATTGACTCGCTAAAGATATAGTTTAACATTGTGAAAGCAAAGGATTTTCCATGACAGCACCACCCAAAGCAAAGATCTACACGCGAACTGGCGATCAGGGAAAAACTCGATTGGTTGGTGGTGGTTGCGTCGATAAGTTCAATCCTCGGGTAGAAGCTTATGGGACCGTCGATGAATTGAATAGCTATCTTGGGATCGTTCGAAACCAATTGGGCGGTGCCGCTTTACTGATGGCACTTAACAACCACTTAGAATTTATTCAAAATGAACTTTTCAATGTCGGAAGTAGGCTTGCTTGCGAAGATGAAAAGATCAGTTTAAAATTACCCGCTTTGTCTTCAGAAGCGGTTCTGCAAATGGAGAATAAAATTGATGCGATGGAGACTGAAATGCCAGAGCTTCATCAGTTTATTTTGCCAGGTGGAACCGCGATCGCCAGCCATTTGCATTTTGCCCGCACTCTTTGCCGCCGAGCGGAGCGAAGAACAGCCGAACTTCATCACCAAGATCCGCGTTTTCAAGAAGGTTTGATTTTTTTAAATCGCCTCAGCGATTATTTATTTGTTGCCGCGCGGTGGGTGAATTTTAAAAATAATCAACCAGATGTCCCCTGGAAGAAAAATTCATGAAATTAGCAGTTGCGGGAGCCCGCCACAGTCATGGTCTGGTGGAATTCTACAAAAGCTTCCCAACGCCTGGATTGGTTCAATTAAAAGTCGATCGCGGTCAAAATTTTTTTAAACCTTATGAACTTCAGTCAGACCGCCATATCACTTATGTTATGCAAGACGATGAGACTGGCAAGATTGAAGGCAGTGCAAGCTTTGTGATTAATAATGTTTTGCTTGAGGGCCAAATTTCATCCGTAGCATTCGGTCGCGACCTAAGAATTTCGTCAAATCGAAAAGCCATCGTTTCTTGGGCCCATCATTTTTTGCCAGCCATGGCCGACATTGAAAAAAAATTCGAGATCGCACATTTTTTTTCTATTTTGAATATGGCTGAAGCTAAGGCCTTGAATGCTTTCGTGCGGCCCCACCAGATTCGCCGACCCCTGCCCCGATACTTCTTATTTCGAAGATTTAATTTAGTCAGCCTTCATGGACAATTTCCTTGGGCCCGTTCGCCGCTGGCCAGTGTGCGTGTGCGACGCGGAAGTTTTCGACAGCAAGAGGCCCTGGTCGATTATCTTTTACGAAAATCTCAGGCCAGGGATTTATCCACAACTTGGGACCGAAAAAGTTTCGAAGATAAGCTCAAACGCTGGGAAGGCTTAAGCTTAGAAAATTTCTTGATTGCCTTTGATTCTAGCGAAAATATTGTTGGCTGTGTTGCCCCATGGTCCTCCAGGCAAGTGCAAGAATTTATTCCGCTGCAATATTCTTTAGTCGCCCATAATTTTCGGCAGTTTCTAAAATTTGGAAAACTTTTAGGATGGACTCGGACTTTAACCAAACCCATCACACGACTGCAAATGGAAGCACCGATGAACTTTCGTTATCTGTCTTTTTTAAATGCCGATAACGAAGATATTTTTGATAACCTTGTGCACGCGGCTTACAACGAAGCTGAAGAAAATGAGTTTTTAGTTTACACTCAGATGCGATCTGATATGCACTTGCGAAAACCGTCCGGATGGGTCGGCGCAAGGATTCCCTATGGACTTTACTGTATGGTTCCTCCGGATCGACCGGCACCTTCGTTTCTACATCCCAATAATGAAAATCACGTCGAGATCGAACCCTTCTTCGTCGGTTAAGAAGTCTCAAGTTGAGACTTCTTAACATATTTTTATAGCGAGCAAGGCCTTAAATGCTATCGTAAGAGTTGGGGGAATCTGTTATGCCATTTAATTCGGTAAACCGAAAGCTATTGATTTTAGCGATCCTTTTTGTCGCATTTTTCCAAAACTGCGGACAGCCGGGCGACCTTGCACTTAAAAGTGCTGGCCAAATTCCAGAGGCGTCTTTAACTCCCGCGGGAACGCCTGCTGGCGATTTCACCTGCCAAACAGTTGTGCTTTTACAATCATCACCTAATTTGGTCATTCCGGCACGATCCGGTAATGGCACTTGCTATGCCGTAAAACTTTTCGATGCGATCGCTCATAGTAAGTCGAATCTGACTTCGCAACTTGAGTATGATGTTGTGTCTAGGAATCACGATACCGGCGGTCTTGGCACAAGAAATCCATATTCGCTGGGCAGTAGCCTTTTCAATCTCAGATTAGAAGGCCCGCGCAAGGTTAAACTGTCCGGAGGCTTAAGCGCTAGCGCACGAATTTTAGTTGATAATTTTATTTTGGTTGGAATTTATCCGTTAGGATCACAGCCCCTTAAATATTCTTACAAATCTTATGGAACAAAAGATGCCACGATCGATTCTGGTGAAACTTATATTGAGTTTAAAAATGATCAAATTCCTCTCCAGCCTTTTGCCTCTGGCGGAACAGCAACAGTTGAACCCTTAGAGCTAGTCAACGATCTTCAAACGATGGCAGACTACACGATTGACCTCCGTGCCCTTGACTGCGGTGGTTCTCGGGAACTTTCGGATGTGTACGTGCTTTTCCAGTAAAGTGTGGATTAGATTGAGACATTGTCTTTTTCTAAGGTCTCTCGGAATGAGACTTTTTTTTAATTTCAGTCATAGAAAACTTCACAGCTCCGATAGGGATATGGGATCATAAGGTCTCGGGTGGGGGATGATCTATGCGTCAGCGCTGTCCAAGCGAAGCATTGTCTGTAAAAAAAGGAGCCTTGAGTGAAAAATCTAATCTCTTTAATCAGCAAAAAAACGCGTCAATTAAAGAAGGCTTCCGCGTTTGGTAAGGCTCGATTTGTCCACAAGCTGTCATTTTTTCTTGTCGCTATTCCAACGGTCCTTTCATTCAATAACTGTTCCGGTGGATTTAAATCTGCTGCACTTGGTCCCAACGTCAACGAGTTATTAAGTGGAACTATTCCGCAGTCGTCAATTTCATCGCGTGGATCATTTAGTTGTGATCCTTCACAGGTCGCATTGACGCCCGCCATGAAGATGACGAATCGCGAATACAGGGCGGCTTTGTTTACTTTGCTAGATGATTTTTCTGGCACTGCAGGGCCCATCAGTGCAGATGGGACGTTACAAAACTTGGCTAATAATTTATCGTCTGACCTGATCAGCGCTGGCCGAGCAACCTTTAAGGAGCAACCGTTCCTATTGAATCAATTGATGGTCACTGGCTATTTTGATATGGCGTTTAGAGCTGGTGAGCTGCTAGCAGCGGCTCCGGGATTGTCAAAATACCCGAACACGAATGGCTGTCTTGCCACTGCGACGATCACCGCATCTTGCCATCAATTATTTGTCAAAGAGCTTTCATCGCGTGCCTTCAGAACACCAATCTCCCAGGTGGATGCAAATGCTTTAGCTGTAAAAATTTGGGACTCGACCCTTTCTAAATCAGATTTGCTGAAGTCCACTTTTGCAACGATCACGCAGATGCCCGAGTTTTTATATAAAGTTTACGATCAGGGTATGCCCTCTCCCCGCGGAGCCCGCGTATTAAATTTAACGGCTTTCGAATTGGCCACCAAGCTTTCCTTCTTTTTAGTTGGAAAACTACCAGACTCTACTTTGGCCGATCTAGCAAAATCAGGCCAAATTCTAGAGCCAACCATTTTAAGTCAGCAAGTCGATCGCTTGCTTTTACAGCCTGGTGCTCAGGATATGATCAAACGGCTTTTTAAAGAGACCTATGGCTACGATCGCTTCGGCAGTTTTTCTTACAGCCCAGACTTTTTGAATGGTCTTGATACGACTAATTTGCCAACAGCTATGACTCAAGAACTTGACCAGTATTTTGTCGATACAGTTTTAACTAAAAAAGGGACCTTCGAAAATATCATGACCTCCCAGCAAGCTCATATTACCAATAGCAGCCTGGCTCAAATTTACGGACTGGGCGCAGCCTCAGGATCCGTGACACTGCCGGGGGATCGCGCTGGGTTCATGAGCCGAGCGGCTTTTATGTCGCGAAAATCTGGAAATTATACCTCGCCGGTGAAAAGGGGCCTAGCTGTTCTTGAGTCGGTCCTTTGCGAAAAAATTGGCGACCCACCCCCGAATGCACCCACTTCAGTGTCTGAAGTTCAACTTGATAGCCAGTATCAGTCGACTCGGCAGCGTTACGAACATCTGACATTGGTGCCAGGAACAAGTTGTATTTATTGTCACTCGCGCATCAATAGTTTGGGCTTTGCATTTGAAAGCTACGACAGTATTGGCCGAAGGCGAAATCAAGAAAGTATTTTTACGGGGCTCACCGGACCTGCTGTTGCCACCGTTCCGATCGATCCCCGAGCGATCTCGCCTGATATCTTGGCAACACCTACAGCGATCATGGATGCTGTCGATTTGACTCGGCAACTATCAACAAACGACAAAGCGATGATGTGTTTTGTGAAACAACTAAAAAGCTTTGAAGCCCGGCTCACTCCTGCCGCCGCTGACAATTGCCAAATGAATTCTAGTTTGTCAGCACTTTACGGCACCGGAAATAGTCAGGGATCCATCACTGAAGCGATTAAAAATTTAATTCTTTCTAATGATTTTAGGACGTGGAGCTACTAAGGAGATTTTATGAGCATCGTTACTTGTAAAAAAACGAGAAGACAATTTTTAGTGGGCTCCGGCAGCACGCTCTTGGCTTTGCCATTCCTTCCAAGCCTTTTTTTGTCAGAAGCTGAAGCTCAAACGGCGCTGACAAATAGAAAGATGATGGTTTTTTGGTTGGATCATAATCCACTTCAAGAGTTCTGGCCTCAACGATCCATCGCCACGACTCCCATTGGAAGTTCGGGGGCGATGGAAATGATGCTCAGTACGATGTCATCAGCGACGGCGATCAGTCCAGTGCTTTCCCATCCGATGTATGATACGATCAGAAAACAAAATCAACTTTCGATCGTGCGAGGTCTGGACGTTCACAGATATGGTGGTCACGGCCTTGCGGCACTTGGTGGCCATGCCGAAACAAATGCGGGTGCCCTTGTACAAGGGCCTTCGAATTATCCGACGATGGACATGTACATTGAAAATTCTCCGAGCGTTTATCCATCGACAACTCCAGCTTCCGTCACAAAAGCCATTCGCATCGACTTTTCTGGAAACCATCAGTTTTTGCAAAAAACCGGAACATTAAGTCAGTTTACGCCGTTTTACGGTTACGACAGTGTTCAAAGCAATACGGATTATTATACGATCATCCAGATGTATAATGACGTTTTCAAATATTTAACCGGGGGAACGACAGCCCCAATTGATAATACGAATTTATTAAAAACAAATATTTTAAATCGAGTGCATGAGTCTTTTGTTTCTTTTAGGTCCAATCGAAAAATTTCCAGCAATGATATCGCACGTTTGGATCAACACTTGGGCTTTTTAACAGACTTGCAAAGACGATTTACGTCCGGACCGGCGCCGATTTTGGCCTGCACAAAACCGAATGCACCGATTCTGAACCATGATCCCACTCAGTACGTTGGCAACTATTTGGACCTACTTGTCATTGCTTTCAAATGTGGAATGACGAAATTTTCAACGATGTATTTTGAAGCCCATGATCCAGCTTGGATTCCGGGACTTAATTTACCAGCTGGCATCGACCTGCATGGAGCTATTCATGGCACAACGGGAGATGCCACAGCCATTGCGCTGAAAAGTCGAGTTTATGAAGTTTGGAATAAGTATTATCTGAATGTGATCGCCGATCGATTTATAACACCAATGAATCAACTCGAAGGAAATACTGGAAAAACATATTTAGACAATATGTTGACCGTTGTTTTAACCCAGATGGGAATGGAAAGCACAAAGTACACTTCGGGCCATGGCAGTTCCGATATGCAACAGATGATGATCGGTTCTATGGGCGGTGCTCTGCGAGCGGGTCGTTATACATCGATGCCAGGACCCGATTATTCCAGAATTCCTTACAACACATTTATGATCACCCTTTTACAGCTGATGGGCGTTCCACAGTCCGAGTATTCTCCGTACGCTTCTGGCCAAAAGGGATTTGGATTTTACGACACAAGTATTTCAACGCCGTACACTTCCAGATTTTATTCTCCACTGACCGAGCTGCTGGCCTAAAAGCCGAGATCCTTTACTTCGCCAAAAGTCTAGGTGATCGCCCGAGGTCCAGGGATTTTTTTTCCCATGCCATAGGCTTGGTTTTTTGTTACTCTACCAGGCAAGTATAACTAAACTGACATGAAGGATTCATGGTCTGAACTCATCAAAGGATTTGGTGTGGCTATAATTCGCGGCTTAAAGAACAAATCAGGTCCACGACCTGTTTGGGAGGGATTTTATCCTTACCTCTTTATTTTGTTTTTGGCTTTTGCCACCGCCGACGTTTTAATATTAGCTTTCCGCGATCGAATGCTTCCGACGCAAGTTCCACCCGCCCATCCCAAGCCTGCGCCTATCACAACGGGTCTCGAGCAGGGTGCTTTCAACACAATCATTGGTCGCAATATATTTTCGTCGGATGGAATTATTCCACCGTCGCTCCAAGGCGAAACTGGGGGCGGTCAAAAAGATGCTCCTCCGGTTTTATCTCAGCTGCCACTCGTTTTAATTGGAACTTTAGTTCATTCAAATGCCGAAAAGTCCATTGCTGCCATTGAAGTTAAATCAAAGAATCAAGTGATCTCTTACACTCCAAAAAAGGAAATCGAAGGCTTAGCGACAGTTGAAAGAGTCGAGCGTATGAAGGTGATTCTAAGAAATTTGAATAATAATCGCCTGGAGTATTTAGAAATTAAAACGGATAGCAAAGTGAGCTTCGGGACGACCGCAAAAATCACCTCTGGTGGTGGTGGCGGCTTAGTCAGCAAAGTCGGTGAAAATGAATTTCACGTCACGCGTGCGACTTTAAATGCTCAACTTTCAAATCTGCCAGAAATTCTTCGCCAAGCCAAAGCGCTCCCCGCCACCGATGCTAGTGGCAATGTTTATGGCTTTCGTATCACTGCCATCGAGCCCGGCAGCGTTTACACCGAGCTTGGAATTACCAATGGTGATGTGATCACTGGTGTTCAAGGGAACCCTGTAACAAGTGCTCAGCAAGCCATGGAAATGTATCAAACTTTAAGATCTGCTGGTGATATCGAAATACAAGTTGAACGTGATGGAAGACGACAGACCCTGAAATATCAGGTGAAGTAGCTTATGCGAAGAGGGAGTTTAAGATGAGAAAATCTGTTTCAGGGCTGGTCATTTTATGTATAATCACTCCGATGGCGGGCGCGCAAACTTCGACGGATGCAAAAAAACCAAGCGGCATGACGCAATCCCAAAAAAGCAAATTTGCAAAAGCCAGTCCTGAAGATATCACTAACGAAAATTTTCCGGAAACTATCGAATCCTTTGATTTTCCCAACGTCGATATCAACGATATTATTAAAGCCATCAGTGAGCTGACTGGAAAAAACTTTATCATCGATCCCGGTGTCAGAGGAAAAATCACGATCGTAGCCCCCAGTAAAATCACGGTGGCCGAAGCCTACAAAGCTTTTTTGTCTGCCTTAGCCATCAATGGTTTTACAATCGTTCCGAGTGGCAGCTTTCTAAAAGTAAAACTAGCAAGAAATGCTCAGCGGGACAGTATTGAAACATACTCTGGTGCTTACTACCCTAATACGGATCAACTGATCACAAGGATCGTCACCTTAAAACATATTCAAGCCGAACAAGTAACCAGGGATTTGCGAGTTTTAGTTTCAACAAATGGTGAAATCAATCATTACGCTCCGACCAATTCGATTATTATTTCTGACTTCGGTTCAAATATTGACAGAGTTATGAAAATTTTAAATCAGTTGGATGTTCCAGGCTTCGAAGATCAGTTGGAAGTGATTCCTGTTCGCTACGGTAAAGCCAAGGACCTTGCTGATCTTGTCGACCGCATCGTGAATAAAGGCGAAAAGGGAAATAACTCTAGAGGCGGAACATTTTCTAGCGGTGTTCCAAGATTCACCCGTGCAGGCTCCGGCCAGGCTGGCGGCGGCTTTTTTATGGCGATCCCTGATGATCGCACAAACTCGATTGTTGTCACAGGCAGCAAGGCCGGCATTATCCGTGTAAAAAAACTAATTCAACAATTAGACTTCCGAATCAGACCTGAAGACTCAGGCGGCGTGCATGTTTATTATATGAAATATGGTGATGCCGAAAAAATTGCGACTGTCATGCAAGGTGTGGCAAAAGAAGGCGCTCCAAAATCCGGTCCTGGCGGCGGTGGTCCTTCGTCTCCGTTTGGGCCGCCTGCTGTCACTAGTAATGCGGCTGGCGCCACTGAGATATTCGGCGGCGATGTTAAAATCAGCGCCGATAAAAGCACTAACAGTTTAGTGATTGTTGCTAGCAAACAAGATTACGAAATTGTTCTGAATTTGCTTTCCAAATTGGACATTGCGCGCGACCAAGTTTTTGTTGAAGCCATCATTATGGAAATGAAAGCCAGCATGGGCGACGACTGGAAAATCGGGTATTATCAGTTTAACGAAGGCGGCGTTGGAAAAACTGGTTTTAATGGCGGTATTGATTTGCCAGCGATGTTAAGCCCTACAGGCGGAGTCGGAACTATTATTGGATTTGGCCAAGGGAAAGAGATTTCAATCACAGGTCCCGACAAATCAATCCTTAAAATTCCTTCTTTGATCGGCTTTATTAACTTTTTGAAATCCACGACAAAGGCGAACATCTTATCTCGTCCACAAATTACTGTTCTTGATAATCAAGAAGGCGAAATTGAAGTGGGCGACAAAATTGCCACTAGTTTGGTAAAGACGGCTGGAACGAATGGAGCTGGTGATACTTTCACTCCTAATTTAGAAGAAGCGACGATTAAATTAGTTATTAAGCCGGTGATTTCACCCACCACCAATTCGGTTCGGATGGTTGTTGATCAAAAGATTAAGCAACCTACAACCGTCGAAAATCTACCAAAAGCACTGGCAGAAAATACGACTCCCCTAGCCACTCGTACGATCAAAACCACAATTGTTGTCAATGATGGCGACACTGCGATTATTGGTGGATTAATGCGCGATCAAGACTCTGAAGAGATTTCAAAAGTGCCGTTGCTAGGCGATCTGCCGATCATTGGCTGGCTGTTTAAATCACGAGCTTCAAGGCGAGCAAAAACAAACCTAACTGTCTTTTTAACTCCCAAAGTCATCCGCACGGTGGCTCGTCAAAAGGAGATCGTACGAGATAAATTAAGCCAGCGGCTAGATTATATCAAAGGCCAAGGCGGCAAAGATCCCTTTGGATCAACAGCCGATGAAATTCAAAGTAGCGTTGGTGTTAAAAAAACTGACGAAGAAAATAAAACGATCAAAGAATAGGACACCCGATTCATGGATATTCAAAATATCCTTAGTAAAAGCACAGCCCTTTCGGCCGATCA
This sequence comes from Pseudobdellovibrionaceae bacterium, assembly GCA_043747555.1. Lineage (GTDB taxonomy): Bacteria > Bdellovibrionota > Bdellovibrionia > Bdellovibrionales > Bdellovibrionaceae > JAYWDA01. Next base: position 25,239 of record JAYTOY010000076.1, read on the forward strand.
ACTGCGATCGGTCTTAGCCAGTACATCGGCCGTTCGCCCGATGACGGTGGGGGCGGCTCTTGATCAAAAAGAATACACTTCTGCAGAAGAGCTTGTTTCAGCCCTTTGTCACGAGATGGGTGTTGAGTTTATCAAAGATATTCCGGTCAATGATATTTCATCAGACTTAATTCGCGATATTCCTATTAATTATGCAAAGACCAACGCCATTCTTCCCTACAAGGAAGATAGTGACTGCGTGATTGCCCTGACAGCAAATCCTGTCAATATCAAAGCTCTTGATGATTTACAGGTGATCTTTGGAAAAAAGGTTCGCTTTTTAACGGCAACATTATCTAAACTTCAAGATGCCATTAATAGGGTCTATGAAAAATCCACGGCCAATCTTTCAGGTTTAGATGAAATCGACGGTGAAGATTACGATTTAGATGATCCCATTATTGATTTGCTTGAAGCTGGTGAAGATGATGCGCCCGTTATAAAACTGGTCAATTCCCTTCTATTCCGCGCTGTCAAAGAAAAAGCTTCAGACATCCATTTAGAACCTTACGAAAAAGATATGGTTGTGCGCTTCCGAATTGATGGTGTGCTGTTTGATATTTACAAACCACCTAAAAAACTTCAAAACGCCATCACGTCGCGAATTAAAGTGATGGCAAATTTAAATATTGCTGAAAAACGTCTGCCGCAAGATGGTCGAATTCCATTAAAAGTCGGCGGTAAAGATATTGATATTCGTTTATCCACTGTTCCCACCGCCCATGGTGAGCGGGTTGTTATGCGTTTACAAGATAGGTCTAATGTTGTTTTTGAACTGGAACAGCTTGGATTTTCCGATGAAAACTTAAAAAAGATTTCTGATATGTGTTTGCGCAGTTATGGGATTCTACTTGTCACAGGTCCCACAGGCTCAGGCAAATCCACAACTTTGTATGCTTGCTTGACCCGAATTAATAACACCGACGTGAATATTTTAACCATCGAAGATCCGATCGAGAATCGAATTCACGGCATCGGACAAGTGCAAGTGAATGCAAAAATTGGTCTTACTTTTGCAGCCGGCTTAAGATCTTTTCTGCGGCAAGATCCCGATGTCATTATGGTTGGAGAGATTCGTGATTTAGAAACTTGTGAACTGGCTGTTCAATCTTCACTGACTGGTCATATCGTGTTTTCCACACTACATACAAACGATGCGGCAGGGTCTTTTCCTCGCTTGATCGATATTGGCGCGGAACCTTTTTTAATTGCAACTTCCATCTTAGCTGTGATTTCCCAGCGTCTGGTGCGCGTCCTGTGCCCGCACTGCAAAGCCACTTATGAACCTTCTGAATTTGAACTTGGCCTTTTAGGTGTGACTCGTGAAATCGCTAAAAATTCTAATATTTGTAAAGCTGTCGGTTGTGAGCACTGCAATCAAAAAGGCACCGTCGGCCGAACTGTTATTTCTGAAGTCTTAGAAGTCACTGAAGATATCAGGTCTTTGATTATGCAAAGAAAAGACGGCAACACGATTAAAAAACAAGCCGTTAATAATGGCATGAAGACCTTCCGTGATCATGGCATCCAAAAGGTTTTAAGTGGAATAACAACCATCGAAGAATTGCTGAGCAACACTCAGCTTGATGTGTAACGATGCCTTTATTTGAATATCGCGGCCTGAACCGCCAAGGAAAAAATCTTAAAGGAGTGATCGATGCGGATAATCTACGCTCGGCCCGCTCGCGATTAAAAAAAGATCATATCTTTGTTGTCGATATTCGTGACCGAAAAAAAGCCGACACTAACCGGAAGAAAAAAACATCCAACCGCGGTGGAGTGAATGTTAAAGACCTCGCTTTAATGACCCGGCAGCTGGCCACATTAATTAAAGCTAATATTCCCTTAGTCGATGCCTTAGCTGCGGTGGCTGAACAAGTCGAACATCCGGTTTTATCTGAAGCCATTGCTGATTGTAAAAACATGGTCAATGAAGGCAGCCCTTTTCATAAGGCCCTCGCAAAATATCCAAATATTTTTTCAAATATCTTTATTTCTATGACAGAGGCTGGCGAAATGTCAGGTTCTTTGGATGTGATTTTAATGCGTCTTGCCGAATTTACAGAAGCCTCGGCAGAACTTCGGCAAAAAGTTGGAAGCGCCCTGACCTACCCGATCATTATGTTGGTTTCGGTGTTATTGGTTTTAAGTGGATTATTTATTTTTGTGATTCCAAAAATGGTGGCCGTTTTTGAATCCACTCCGGGTTTGAAGTTGCCCTTTATCACTGTGGTCATCATCAACATCAGTGGCTTTATGGTAAATTATTGGTACTTGATTGCCGGCACCATTGTGATTGTTTACTTGCTGTTTCAAAATTGGCGAAAAAGCCCGACCGGTGCGCCTCAATGGGATGCTATTGCTTTAAATATTCCTTACGTGGGACCCATTGTACGAATGGTTGCTGTCAGCCGTTTTACGAGGACCTTAGCAACGTTACTCACGGGCGGCGTTCCTATGCTTAACGCTTTGGATATCGTTCGTAATGTTGTTAACAACGCAGTGATCGCTGAAGCTGTCGATGGTGCTAGAAATAATATCAGCGAAGGGGAATCCATCGCTGGACCTTTAAAAAAATCAGGGCAATTTCCCCCGATCGTGATCCATATGGTTAATATCGGTGAAAAAACCGGCGAATTAGAAAATATGCTGTCCCAGGTCGCTGATGCTTATGATTTTCAAGTCAAAAATAAATTAGAGTCGGTCACTAGCCTTATGGGACCGATTGTCACCATCATGATGGGAATTGTCATCGCCATCATTGTTTTTTCTGTCATGGTTCCCATCTTCGAGATGACATCTTCTGTTGGTTGAAGTAGTTTGTTAGAAGCTTTCAAAAAGGAGCTTTTGCATGGATCAGCAGCGCTTAAATCAACGTGGTATGACACTTATCGAAATTCTTATTGTTTTAACAATTATTGGCGCAATGGCGGCTTACTTGGTTCCAAATCTTTTTGGTCAAAACCAAAAAGCCAAAGTCCGAGAAACACAAATTCGAATTTCAAATTTAAGCAATGCCTTGCAAGGTTATTATTCGGACTGCAATAAATTTCCAGGAGCTTTACAAGCTTTAATCACGAAAGATGATTGCACCAACTGGGGCCCGGTGGCCTATTCTAAAAAGGGTGATGTTAAAGACGCCTGGGGAAATGATTTTTCTTATGAATCCAAAGGCCAAACCTTCACCATTATTTCTTTAGGAAAAGATGGTCAAGAGGGGGGAGAGGGCTTTGACTCTGATATCTCCTCTGAAGCTCTTTAAAATAAAGTCATCAAAGGGTTTTACACTCGTTGAAATCCTCATCGTTCTTGCAATCTTTGCAGGTATAGCAGCTATGGGCATTCCAGCGCTGTTTAAAAAAAGTGACAATATTAAAAAAGTGGCTCGCCAGCTGACATCTTTAACCAAGGAAGTTCGTAATCGCGCCAAGCTAAAAAATTCCACCTACCGAATCGTTTTTGATATGACAGCGGAACCCCATCGCTACTGGGTCGAATTTATGCAAGGCTCAAAACCTATTCCCGCCAATTTGTATGAATCGAAGAAAGATGACGACAGCGAAACTTCCCGTTCTAGAACTTTTCAAAAAGACGCATCACTAGTAAAAAAAGAGCGTGAGCTTCCAAATGGACTTTCGTTTGCATCCATCGAAACAATTAATACGAAGACACCCCTTTCAGAAGGTCTTGCGTATGTTCATTATTTTCCAGAAGGCTTTGTCGAAGCGGCCGTCATTCAGGTCACCAATAAAAAGAATCTCACTTGGAGCTTTGTCATCAGTCCCCTAACGGGCCAATGTGAAATCATTGAAGAGGCCAAGTCCTTAAAGGATTTAAATCAATGAGTAAGAAAGGTTTTACCTTAGTCGAAGTGTTGCTGGCGATGATTATCTTATCTTCAGCACTTGTTTTGCTAGCCACATCTTGGGGCGGAAGTTATGCCCGTGTTCGCAAAACCAAAGTTAAAACTGAAGTGATGGCCTTGCTGCAAAGAAGAATGGTCGAAGTCGATTTAAAATATAAAGGCAAACCTCTAGATTCGATTCCCGAGGGACCTGAAGAAGAAGATTTTGGCTCTGAATATCCGCAGTATCGATCCACTGTGGAATCCAGAAAATTTGATTTTCCAGATGTGAGTGGGGCGCTGACCAGTCGTGATGGTGGTGCTAATCAAGCCATGATCATGATTATGAAACAGCTGCAAGAACACCTGAACAAAACCGTCAAAGAAGTTAAAGTCAGCGTGATGTACAAGCCAGAAAACGGCAATGAACAGACCTATTCGGTAACAACTTACTTTGTCGATTACGATAAAGAAATTGCAGTTCCCGGGCTTCCGCAATGAAATCACAGCGTGGCTTTACTTTAATTGAAACTTTGCTAACGGTTTCGATCTTAGCCGTCATGTCGATTTTAGCTGCCCAAACTATTCAGCGCAGCATGCAAGCCAAAGTTAAACTACAAGATCAGATTGATGACTTATCACGCGTTCGAGATGCCTTAAGGTTGATGGAGCGGGATTTAGGTTTAGCTTACCACCATAGGGATTTCGAAAAAGAAATCGCTGATAAAGTGAAAGCTTTGGGTAAACCAATACCTCCTCCAGGGCAGCCGGGTTTTGCTCCCCCAACCGAGATCCCCGAGGTGCGCGAAGCTCCCCGTCAAGATCCAACAACTTTCTTTATGGGTTCGGAATCAGAAGTAAATTTTGTCACGTTGAATAACAGTCGAATTCAAGCCAATTCGAGGCAAGCTGATTTTCAAGAGGTCGGCTATGCGCTGAAGGATTGCCGCGAAAGGACTCAAGGCAAATGCTTATGGCGCAGAACCAGTGCCGTCGTTGATTCCAATGTCACTCGTGGCGGAAATGATATTGCGCTTCTGGATCATGTCCAGGAATTAAAATTTCGTTTTATTGGAAAAGGAAAACAAGATTGGGTGAATGAATGGCACTCGGACCCCAGCGGTGATGCCGTTACAAAAGATCATTTTCCAGCGGCCGTTGAAATTTCACTGACTTTTCAAAAAGGCGAAGGCGATACGATGAAAAAATACTCCACTCAGATTGTCGCCCCTATCCATTTCCCTAATAATAAAGAGGAGGACTTAAGCAATGGGACTACGCCGACTAATCCAGCGCAGCCAGGTTCTTAGACCTCTTAAAAATAATCGTGGAATGGCTATGATTATGGCCGTTTCAACAATGGCCTTAATTATTTATTTAGCCGTTGAAATTATGTATGACACAAGCGTTGAATACAATGTCAATGCTCAGGAATTGAATCGGTTAAAATCATACTATGCCGCCCGCGGGGCTGTCGAAATTGGGTTACTTCGAATCAAAATTTACCAAAGTGTAAAAAATAAGTTAGGCGATCAGCTGCAGGGAAGCCCCTATGCCCCTTATATTGATCAAATTTGGAGCTTCCCTATTCAGTGGCCCCTACCTACAGAACTTTTAAATGCCGTTGACAAGGACACCGCCGAAGAAAAAAAAGAAGAATCGTTAGTGGATGCCCAGTACACTCTTGATATTGCTGATGAAGGATCAAAAATCGATATCAACGATCTTGTTTCACCATCAGAAACATTAAGAAAAAATGCAGAGCGCATGCTTCTGAGTATTTTTGAAGAAAGAGTCAAATCAGATGAGCAGTTTCGAAGTGAATACGGGAATTTTAAGTTTGAAGATCTGATTGAATCAATGCGCGATTTTATGTCTTCCACATGGAATAGTAAAAATGGTGATAAGCGCGGCGGGTACAGTGAATTTCAAACCCAAGAGCTTCCGCCCAATCGAGGCTTCCGTACCATCGGTGAACTGCACATGATTCCTTTGATGGATGATAATTTATTTGAAATGCTACAGCCTCGGATTACAATTTATGGTCTTAAAGGAGTTAATCCCAATACGGCCAGCGTCGAATCTTTGCAGTCCCTAGACCCTGGTGTGACAAAAGAAGTGGCGCAAGCCGTTTTACAGGAACGCCAAAAAAATCCGTTCACCAGTGCCGACAGCTTTTTTGCCTTTGCCAGCGAAAAATCAGGGCAAAAGTTAAAAGCTCGAAAATCTGAGGAATGGCCCATCACTTTTGACAGTATGACCAGCTTCCGCGTCACAGCCCACGGAGTTTACCAAAATACGTCCCGAGAAATCACTGCGATTGTTATGGATATCAGTCAAACATCAGCACGGATTAAATCTTTTGTTGATAAAGACAAACCGAAAGATCCGCCACCTGGCGGAGGCGCACCTCCAAAAACACCTCCTCCGAAAAAACCACCAGAAAGACTTTCCAAAGGGCCTCCTCGTGTCGTATACTGGTCCGAGAATTAAAGGAAAATTTTTCCTGAACTAAGGTCTGGCTTTGGCCTGCCTAGTAAAAACTCTTTCAAGGAAGGAAGAGATGAAGTCAGTCGGAGTTGATATAGGTTCAAGCCATATCAAAGTTGTCGAAGTGCAATCGACTTCCAAAGGCTTTTCCGTTCTTAGCTATCAAGTGCATTCTTTAACCCGTCCGCCGGGAACTGATCAAGATATTGAAGTGATTGAATACCTCCGAGATTTAGCCACTCGCTTTGATGTCAACTCAACAAGATTTTGTTTTGCGATTCGTCAAGACCGCGTTTCTATTAGAAATAAAATTTTTCCGTTCAAAGACCGACTCAAAATTAATAAGAGCTTACCCTTTGAACTTGAAGAAGATATTCCATTTTCAAGTGATGCGGCCGTCTTTGATGCAAAAATTATTCAGTACCACGGAAACGCCACAGAGATTTTAGCCTGCGCAGTTCCCAATCAGCATGTTAAAAATTTGGCTCAATTAATTTCAGATGGTGGGATCTCGCCTTATTTGATTAGTACGGAAGCCGCAGCCCTCGCCAATACTTTCGAGCGTTGGGATGATGTTCCTTCGCAGAAACCAGCTTTAGATTTAGCCATCGAAGACAGCGTCGATCGCAGAAAACGTCCCATCTCAATTGTTTTAAATATCGGTCACACACGCACTTTAGTATGTGCTTATGAAATGTATCAATTGGTCGGCGTTAGATCGATTCTTTGGGGTGGCTCACAGATTATCGATTCCATCGCCAAAAAGTATAATTTGCCTCCCCGCGAAGCTCAGCGAGAGATGGAACAAAAAGCTTTTATTTTACCAACCAGGCAAGAAGCTAGCTATGAAGCTAAACTATTTTCCGATTTGATTGCAAAAAATGTTCGCGACCTTGCTCGCGATTTGCAATTGGTTCTATTAGAATTTGGCGCCGAATTTAATGGCCAAATTCAAAGAGTTGATATGACAGGCGGAGTGTCGCAAATTAAAGGCTTAGGTCCATTTTTAACTCAGCTTCTAGAAGTGCCCGTCAATCGCTCCCCATCATTAAATAATTATGCCCAAGTCAATTTTGAAAAAACGGACCATGCCCAGGCGACATTGGGCATTGCCCTTGGCTTAGCTATTGAATCGTTACGCAAGCCGCGCAATCCAGCCGTGAATTTTTTAAAAGGTGAATTTGCTCGGCAAAGTAATCGGGCTAAACGGTTTTGGCAAAATTGGGCACCAACTCTGCAATGGACCGCTGCTTTGGTCGTCGGTTTACTGGTTTGGACCATCGCTCGCAGTCATTTTGCAGATACAATGGAACAAGCCGCGCGCAGCAATTTAAAACAGCAGGCTAAAAGTGTGGCAGGTTTAACTGGAAAAGCGGCCACCGATAAGAAAATTCAAGAATTTATTCGCACCACCGCTAAGCAAGCCGATGACTTAAAAAAGCTGACTCGCTTAGCTGGTATGAATTCCAGTCTGGAAGTCTTAAAAAAAATCAGCGATGCCACCCCTGTTAAATCAGCGATCAGTTTAGATGTTCGTATTTTTAATGTGCAGGATAATATGGTCCTGATGGAGGGCTACTTAGGATCGGCTAAAGAGTTAACTCTTTTTCAACAGGCGCTGGCCAATGTTGCTGAAGATGGTAAAGTGACCCCGCAAAAATCTAATTTGGGGGCCTGGAAAAATAAAATTCCTTTTGCGGTGGCTTTTCAAATCGATCGCAATATTCAAAAAGGATCTCAGGAATGAACTTTGACGATTTGAAAGAACGAATTTTAAGTTCACTCAAGCAAACTTGGGAGCGAATTCAAGAAAGCAGCGCTTACAATCATTTACGTGATCGTTTTGAAAACTTAACTCCTCGGGGTCAAAAAGCGGTTTTAGCAGCTGCTGTTTTTATCTTTGGTTTTTTAATTTTTTCGATGCCCTATGGTTATTGGTCTGAAAGCCAAACTTCAGTCAAAGGCTTTGAAGATCGGCGCGACATTGTTCGCAGACTTTTAAAAGCATCCCGCGAATCGGCCGATGTTCCAGATATTCCCCAAGCCCCCGCACCGGAAGCTTTACGGACTCAAATCGAAAATTACCTTCGAGAGGTTCAACTGATTCCAGAACAAATTAAATCCGTCGAAGTGATTCCCGTAGATTCAAAATTAATTCCGGCGGATATGGCACAAGGTTCCGTGGCCGTTAATTTAGCAAAGCTCAATTTAAGACAAGTTTTAGATATTGGCTATAAACTGAAAGCCCTTAGCCCGAGCGTGAAAATGACTGGCATGCAGATGTTCCCTGACAAGCAAGATGCCAGATACTTTGATGTCGTTTTTAAATTAGTTTCTTTAGCGGTCCCGCAAGTCGCTCCACCGCCTATTCCTGAACCGGAAGCTCCGCCAAAAAAACCAAGCTTTCGAAAAGGCACAAGCAACAAAGAAAAAATCAATGAGGGCGACGAGTGATCGAAAAGTTAGGTAAGCTTCTTTCAGCCATTAAAAACAATTGGGGAAAATTTATCCTCTTTTTAGTTTTTGTTTTGGTTTTTGTCTTTGTTCTTTTTCCTTTGGATGACTTGGGTGATTTGGTTTCTTCGCAAGTGGCAAAACTGACGAATAATAGTATTTATGTGCGCTTTGATAAAATGGGAATTAGCATTGTTCCCCAGCCGGGCATGCAATTAAAACAAGTTTATATTGAAACAACCAATTTAGCACCCCTGTCAGCTCAAGAACTGACACTGGCCCCATCCATCCCGGGCTTACTACAACAAAAACCATTTGGGCATTTCAGTGCGCACGGCTTTATGAAAGGCTCCGTCGACGTTAAACTTGGCAGCGGCAAACGCTCGGATAATAATATTGAACGCTATCAAATGGATGTAAACATCGCAAACTTGAGCCTTCTTGAGATTCGCAGACTTGTTAATTTGCCCGTTCTTTTACGGGGACAACTGTCGATGGATTTAACAAACAGTCAGATGGATCCTTCTTTTTCTGAACAGCCTGAAGGTGATGTTGTTTTGAAAATTGATAAGTTCGAATTGCCCGCTTCGAATTTGCAAACGCCGATGGGCGGACTTACTTTGCCAGAGCTTAAGCTGGGACAAGTTTCTTTAAAAGGCCGGTTATCTGCGGGCCGATTAACTATTATGGACGGAACTATTGGACGCGAAGGTGATGAGATTTTTGGACATATTAAAGGCAATCTGCAGATCACGATTTCAAAAAACGGTGGAATTTTAACGCCTCTTTTAGGCGGCTATAGCTTTGATATCGATTTAAATATAAAACGCAGCTTTCAAGACAAAGCCGCGCTGTTCTTGGCTTTCGTGGATGGCTATAAAACCCAAACTCCTGACGGAGGCCAATACCGAATCAAAATTTCGGCAGCCAATTTTATGGTGCCTCCTTCAATGGGAGCCTTGCGTTAAAAAGCCCCCAGCATCCGCCTTTGGGACTCTGGTTTTTTAAAGACTTCCAATGGCTTAGCCTAGAGCCTGAACCAATACTTGCAAACCTCATCAAACACTTGAAGTCCTTGATTGACTTCTAGCAAGCCTATAACAAGAATCCTTTTGAATTGGAGGGAATAGATATGTCGGGAATTAATAAAGTTATCCTCGTTGGCCGTTTGGGGGCAGATCCTGAAGTGAAAACCATCGCTCAAGGCTCAACTGTTGCGACTTTGAATTTAGCGACCAGTGAAAACTGGACGGATAAAAATGGTCAGCGCCAAGAAAAAACTGAATGGCATCGTATTGTCGTTTGGGGAAAATTGGCTGAAATTTGTGGCAAGCACTTAACTAAAGGTCGTCAAATTTATGTTGAAGGTCGTCTGCAAACTCGTCAATGGGACGATAAGCAGGGCCAAAAACGATACACCACTGAGATCGTTGCAACGACTGTTCAATTCTTGGGTGCCCAAGGTGAACAGCGCGCTGGCAGCCCTTCTCAAGGTGCCCAGAGCACCGGTGGCGATAACTTCCAAGATTTTGGTCCGGAGCCTAGCTTTGATTCTTCAGAGGAAATTCCATTTTAAGGATTTTTTTAAATAACCAAATAGATTCTCCAAAAAAGCCTTTCGTTAAGAAGGGCTTTTCTTTTTTTAGAAAACCCGCCACACTATTGTATGCGTTGGTTGATAGTACTCCTCATTACGACCGGACTTTTTTCTTGCACTGTTTATAGCTCTGCTGGCCGCAAAGACTTTGAAACAAAATCACCTGATTACGTAAGAACTTTGGCTTTCGTCGGTTGCGACCCAATTGAACAAAAAGATTATGACGAAGGTTTTTTGGACAGTTTTTCAAATCGCAGTTTTTATAAAACAGAAGATTTTTGGGTGGCCGAAGAACTTTCAATCGCTACTGTGGTCGTCCAGGTGGTTGATCATAAAAATGAAAAAATATGCACTTATCAATACGACGATGCGACGGCTTGGCAGGCTAACAAAGCCTATTTCCTGCAACATCTATAGTAATTCCTAGACAGATCTGACCTCTTCCCACCACACTAAACCTTGTGGTTATACGAGCTTTCTTATTTATCGCATTTATCTTTTCCAGCACGGCCTTTGCCGCCACCATTCAAAGTCTTAAAAACGAAAAGATGTTAATTCAACTTCAAGGGCAAAGCGTGCACGCCGGTGAACGTTTTTTTGTGCTTGATGGAACTGGTAAAAAAAAGGCCCTGATTCGTATCCGGCAGGTCAAAGATGATCGCGCCATTGCTGAATTGATCAAAGGACAAGTTCAGGCTGGTTACAAACTATCCCCTTCCCCGTCCTCACCAGCGCCGCCTGATATAAAGCCGCCTTCAAGGAAAGCTTACAGCCGGGTCAGTTCTCAGGTGGGAAACTCATGGGGAGTTCTGGGAAGCCTGTTGCAAAATGATCTACAAGCCAGCTTTATTCCGGCGGGCTCAAGCACAAAAACATCCATAGCCATGAAAGGGACTAGCTTTGGAGTTTTAGGTTTTTACGATTACACTTTATCCCCCGAGATTCAAATTCGAGCCTTAGGCGGCCTAGAAATGTTTAAAGTTGCAGGCACTGGCAATGCAACCGATTGTGATGGCGGATCAGATTGTAATGTCGATCTTACTTATTTATCCACTTACGGCGGAGCAAAATATTATTTTTATCAGAAAAATTTTAAACTTTGGGCGGGAGCTTACTACGGCTTTTTATTTGCTATTAGTAAATCCAGCACAGTTTTAAAAACAGCTGATATTACAAGTAACCAGCTGTGGGTTTTATCTTTTGGCATGGATTACCCTTTAAATCAGGGTGCCTTTATTCCATTAAGTATTGATTATGGATTGTTTCCAAACTCTGCAACAGTAAAAGCAAATATTCTTTATGTGCGAGCAGGTTGGGGAAGATCGTTCTGAATTTATAAGCGCTCTTGCAACTGCTGGATAACAACAGCAGGATCTTTAGAAAATATTAAGTCACTGACATCTTTGGGTAAAATAAATCCTTGCGTACAAGAGTGTTTAATAAATTCCATAAAGTGATCGAAAAAACCTTTTACATTCAGCAAGGCCACAGGCTTTTTATGGATTCCAATCTGGGCCCAAGTGATAATCTCACAAAGTTCATCCAAAGTTCCAAAGCCACCAGGTAAAGCGATAAAACCTTCTGAAAGATTTTCCATCATGGCTTTTCGTTCATGCATTGTTGTCACTTCAAAAAGCTCGGTTAATTCCGTGTGGGCCACCTCTTTTGAAAATAACGCCGTGGGAATCACGCCAATGACCTCACCCCCGCAGCTGAGGACTTTATCAGCTAAAATTCCCATAAGGCCAACTCGACCGCCCCCATACACCAGGCGCAAAGAGTGTTCGGCCATCAATTGACCTAAATTTTCAGTGGCCTCCCGAAGAGTGGGATCAATTCCTGATCTTGAGCCTAAAAACACGCAGATATTTTTCATTATTTTTTTGTAAATACAAAAATATATTTTTCTTCTTCGATCGTCACCGCATACAAGGCCGATTGAGGACCACGCTCTTTAGTTTGCATTTTCATTTCTTCAGCCACATTTCCTCGCACCACTATTTTAATACACTGAAATGTTTTATTTTCCCCACACACTTCGTCGTATTTATCACTAAAAGCTCGGCTTTGGTTTTTCGCATGAACACCTTTGAGATACTTTTCACAGGCAGAATAATCCCCTTTAGGACAGTTTGAAGCCATCGCAAGCATTGGGACAAAAATTAAAAGCCATTTCATAAAAGACCCCTTTTATTTTTTCTTTTTAAGACCCACCAAAAAAATTTCTTTGGAAATTTTTCGGGTGGAGTCTGGTTTGACCGCTTCAAATCGTTCGAAAGTTGCTAAAATTTCTTTTTTCAAAGTCGTAAATTCATCTGAATGAAAAAGTTTACAAACAAAATGCCCACCTGGTTTTAAATATTTCCGGGCTTGCCCCAAGGCCAATTCACAAAGTTCAAAGGATCTGGCTTGATCTGTCATACGCACACCGATGGTGTTGGGAGCCATATCTGATAAAACCAAATCGAAAGGGGGCTCGAAACCATTTTCTTTCATGATATTTTCCAAATTTAAATCACGCAAATCTGCCTGCACAAAACTGGCATTTGGAAGTTTGATGGTGATCGCGGTTAAATCCAGGCCTAAAACTTTCCCCGAAGGACCAATTTTTTTGGACGAATATTGCGACCACGAACCCGGAGCTGCGCCTAAATCCAAAACTTTTTGGCCACTTTGGAAAAGCCTGTATTTCAGATCAATCTCTTCTAACTTAAAGACGGACCGGGCGGCAAAATTTTCTTTTTTTGCTTTTTTATAATAATGGTCTTTTACTTTAAAAGTCATTTCACATTCCCCGTCCCAGCAATTAAGATAAATTTAGTCTTCAAAAGGAAAATATGGAAATGCTTTTAGCCCTATTGGGTCTTTTTATTGCCTGTTTGTTCGTTTTCTTTGCCATTGCATTTTTTTTACCCGAATGGCTGGGGATTACGGGAAAAAAAGCCCAGGAAGTCACACGGCATCAGCGCGGTGACCAGGCTCCTGAACCCGAAAAAGTAAAGCCCCCCCCACAATAAATAGGACCAAGAGCCCCATCATTCCCAAGCGCTGATGGCCAGTCAGTAAGACGGTACCGGCGACAAGAAGTGGACCAAAAATAGACGCAAATTTTCCGACCAAATTAAAAAAAGCAAAATACTCTCCTGCTTTTTCAGCAGGAACCATATTACCAAATAAACTACGACTTAAAGATTGTACGCCACCCTGAACCATTCCAATGACGGCCGCTAAAACATAAAAATGCCAAGCCTGTGACATCTGGGTCGCTAAGATCACAGCGACACTGTAGACAAGAATGCAAAATAAAATAGGCTTACGACAACCAAACTTGGGGGTTAATAAACCAAAAATCCAAGCAAAAGGAAAACCGATAAATTGTGTGATCAGCAAGGCACTGATTAAATCCTTGGACTCTAAACCCAAGCCAATTCCAAAATCAACAGCCATGGTGATCACCGTGTAAACGCCGTCGATAAAAAGCCAGTAGCTAACCATAAACGTCAGGATGTTTTTGTTTTTTAATAAATCTTTAAAGGTGGCTTTTAAAATCGTAATACTTTCTAAGGTCATTCGCCAAAGGCCTAAGGAGTTTTTCTGTAAAACTTTTGGTTCAGGGACATTCTTCATCAATGGAAAAGTAAAAATAAACCACCACAGACCGACCGAGATAAAGGAGGCTTTAACGGCCATAATCCCATCAGAAAAACCAAACCATTCAGGCTTTAAAAACCACATGACGTTGATTAAAAACAAAAGTCCGCCGCCTAAATATCCAAAGGAATATCCGACCGACGAAGCATAATCCATCTCGGTTCCGCGGGCGATACTGGGAAGAAGCGAATCGTAAAAGACGCAACTGGCGTTAAAGGCCATATAGGTAAAACCATAGATAAACAGAGCTTGAACCCATTGCCCTTGTTGTAAAGTCGCCAAAGCCCCACAACCAGCCACACCAAAAAGCATAGCTACAAATAAAAATCTTTTCTTGGACCCTTGGCTATCAGAAAGAACACCTAGAAATGGACTGATTAAAGCAATTCCAAAGCTTGCTAAGGACAGCGTCGTTCCCAACTGAGCCGTCGTATGACTGGGATTAACTCCTTTACCCCAATATTCTTTTAAAAATACCGGGAAAAATCCCGCCATAATCGTTGTGGCAAAAGCACTATTACCCCAATCATATAAGGCCCAGCTCAGAATTTTTTTATTTTTCATCTGATCAAGATTAAATCATAGATTCTTGCTCGCCAGCCACAAAATAAAAAGGCCACTGACTGGCAGCGGCCTTTTATTTAAGTATCTTTTAAAGACATCCAATTACTTTTTAATAAGACAAGAGTAATCTAGGTTGTACTCGCCTTCTGGTAAAGTTTGGCTGAAATGCACAAGGTGACCATCAATATTCATAGGCATTTTTACGACTTGGCCTTTGGAATCTGTTAAAGTTAGATCCTGAGCCCCATCACACTCAAGCTCCCAGGTATGGATCACTTGCTGTACTTTTTCACCCATGATGGTGAGCTGTTTAGCATAATCAGTGGCGCAAACGCTCCCGATCGAACCTTTCGTTAAATTCGATAAAGCAATGTAACTCAACCCATAAGCTTCATGGCGCTGATCGGCCTTCAAACAAGCCTTGTCCCCATCAGGAACAATAATGGAATTAAAGACAATTTTCTTATCCAGTCCAAAAGTTTTCTGAATTAAAGCCATCAAACCCTCTGGCGTATTGGACTCCTCAGCGGTTTTTTCAGGGGGCAAGGATTCATCCGCGTCCGTGATAAAAACAACTGCCAAAGAGGCATCAGGACGGAAGAATTCAGCATGCGATTTCCCTTCCTCCGAGGTTGAATCCATAATTCTTTGAATGGAACGATAGGTCGCTTTGATTCCCTGCTCCCAACGACTTCCTTCGTCAGGGCGCCGTTGAATTGTCTTTGCAAAAAGCTCTTGGGCTTCTTTTCGACTTAAAGATGAATTTAAAATATACTCACGATTAGGAAACTGTAAGAAGTGACCATCATGTCCAACGGCTTTGACCATTGGAATTTTAGTGCGCTTTTTAATGTCCTCTTGCAGGGGCGTCCGAGCTGGGCGCATATCATCTTTATAATCTTCGACATCCGTTGTTGTGATGGCCAGCTGCCAATTTAAACCTGCTAAGGTATCGATAAAGTTATTAAACTTTTGCGCCATTTGTTTTTGCGTATTGGTCATTGATTTCGAGTTATCATCGACAAATAAGACGTCAACTTTAGGCTGAGCTCCCACTTTGATCTTCGCTTGGCGATTGATTTTAACAAGCTCAGGAGGAGGCGGCGGCGTGATCTTTGTCGGTGTCACGACCGGTGGAGCCTCTGGCGCCGGTGCCGCTTGAACGTTGCTCTGTGCAGGATGGGACGTTAAGTTCAGTTCACCCGGCTGCACACAAGACCATAAGCTCAGACAACCTAATAAGGTCAGAATCGTTAAAGTCAGTTTCTTACTATTTTCCATGCTCCCCCCTTTGGGACGAACAAGGCTAATGCGAAAACCGGGCCGCTATCCGGACAACAGATTTTTGGCCAGAAAGGGCTTTGTTTATAGCTTAGCTAAAAATTTTTCATGGATCAAAAAACAGCCGCTGTCATTTTGCGAACAATCCTGAAGTTATTTCAGGCGCGCTTTCGAACCACTGACTTGTATTCGCGGCGCAAAGAATCTTCGGCGGTGCTCAGGGTGATGGCCAAGATGGCTTGGAAAATTTCTTCAGTCCCGACTTTATACATCTGAGCTAATACAGTGAGGGTTTTCATTGGGGGTGAAGAAAGACCGCGCTCCCAATTAGAGATAAACTGGGCCGATGAGTATCCGAGGCGCTCAGCAACATCCATTTGAGTCAACCCTGCTTTTTCGCGGGCTTCCCTTAAAAACTTCGATAGATCCTTCACATCTTTCACAGAAATTCCTTTTTGCAAATACTATTTGTTGACCTAGTTATAGGTTATTTCAGAATGGGCCTCAAGCCAAGCTGGACTCATTTTTCAGTCAAATTATTTTTACCTTGGCAAGGGATGCGGTGCTTTCTCACCACCATTCCTTTAATCGAGGCAGCGAAATCTTAGTTCTATGAAGCTTTTTTAATTTGTAATAGCGACGGGGTGAGGACTTCAACTTAATGTGAGGAATTGACAATAAATAGTTTTCGGCGCGCCACACGTTGCGGGAACTGCTGCGCCAGGGTGACCCGGTGTCATCCAGATGAAGAAACTGGTAGGCCTTTAATCTGCCAGTGCCATCGACATAAGGATCAAAATAGCTCCAAGCTAAATCTCGCAAGGTCCGAAAAACGGGGGCCCTTCCTTCAAGACCAATATCACGCGACCGACCGATCGAGCCCCAGAGGCCTTTTTCTTGAAATACAAATACAACGTGATCAAGCCCATCTTGGCTTTCAAAGTCTAAAATTAAAGGTGGATATTGATGAACTTCCAAAATCGCTGCAGCAATAAAGGCGGCCTCAATACAATGAGCCGCACCGCTGAGGACAGCAGAACGGGCCGATCTTAAGGTCACTTTTTCATCTTCAGAATTATACTTTAAGGATTGAATAAATCTTTGCACCTGCCGAGGCGTCCGATATTTTTTTGCCAATCTGACAAATAAGGGATCGATTCCGGTCATAAACCCTGACGGCGAAAACGATGTACTTTTTCAAGCCAAGATAAAACTTTTTCGGGCGCATGTTTTTTTCGCCACATTCCTGCCGCATACTTATTGGCTTCAGCCAAAGTCGGGTAAGGATGCACAGTTGATAAAATTTTATTTAAACCCAAACCCCAACGCATCGCTAATACGAACTCTGGTAACATATCGCCGGCGTGGGCGCCGACAATGGTTGCTCCCAAAATTTGATCCTTATTTTTTGGAGTGATCACTTTAACAAAACCATGGGCTTCTGAATCCGTAATAGCACGATCCAACTCGGCAAGGTCATAACTGGTCACTTCGTAATCTATTTTTTGAGCCTTGGCTTCAGTTTCATTCAAGCCGACCCGGGCCACTTCAGGCAAGGTGTAAGTCACCCATGGAAAAGCCTTGTAGTGAATCTTAAATTTTTTCAAAGGTGAAAAAAGCGCGTTCACGGCGACAAACCAGGCCTCGTGAGCGGCTCCATGGGTGAACTGATAGCGGCCGATCACATCCCCACAGGCAAAAATGTTTGGATAATTGGTTCGCATAAATGGATCCAATACAAGTTCACCATTCACCGTTTCAACTTTTAGGTTCTCTAGGCCGAACCCTGACAGTTGCGATTTTCGGCCCGATGCAATCAACACGTGATCAAAGGGAATGCTGATTTCTTTTTTCTGCTGATCCTGCACAACCGCAGTCATGGAAGCTTTATCAAATCGGGTCAGCTGACATCCCATCTTTAAATCCATACCTTGCTTTTTAAATTGTTCTTGAATGAGCCCCGAAACTTCGGGATCTTCTCGCACAAGAATTCGTTCAGTTCCTTCGACTAGGGTCACTTGACTGCCCAACAAAGTAAAAGCCTGGGCCATTTCACAACCGATAGCTCCACCACCGACAACCAATAATTTTTTAGGCAGCTCTTTTAAATTCCATAAATTTTCCGAAGTCAGATATGAGATTTCTGAAAGACCCGGAACAGCTGGAATCCGAGGCGATGCCCCTGTTGCAATAACAATATTTTTTGTAGTTAAGATTTTTCCATTCACTTTCACTTCATAAGGCGAAATAATTTGGGCTTCCCCGGTGATGCAATCAACTCCCAAGCTTTGATAGCGATCGATAGAATCATGGGGCTCAATCTGCGCAATCAAAGAGTGGACTCGCTTCATGACATCAGAGAATTCGAACTGCACATCAACTTTTTTTATTCCTAATTCCTGACAGCTGCGAAGTTCCGCCATAAATTTAGCGGTTCTAAGTAAAGCCTTACTGGGAACACAGCCTGTGTTGAGGCAATCACCGCCCATTTTATGTTTTTCAATCAGGGCCACTTTTGCTTTTACGGCCGCTGCAATGTAGGACGTGACAAGGCCTGCAGATCCTCCACCTATCACAACAATATTAAAGTCGTACTTCTTAGGCTTTTTAAAACCAGCATACAGCTTGCGATTTTTTAAAGCAGTGATCACCGCTTTTGCTAAAAACGGAACTATTCCTAAGACAACGGTTGCACCGATAAAGCTGGGCGATAATATTCCACTTAAGCTGGTTAAAGTTGAAAGTTGCTCGCCCGCATTTACATAAGCAATTGTTCCCGGCAGCATGCCAATCCAACTGAAAAAAACGTAGGACGTCCAACGGATCGGCGTTACACCCATTAATATATTCACCAGGAAAAAGGGAACAATCGGAATCAATCTTAAGGTCAGAAGATAAAATGGACCTTCTTTTTGAAATCCTTGTTCGACTTCTTTCCATTTTTGCTGCCATTTTTCACGGACATAATCGCCCAGTAACCAGCGCGTTCCCAAAAATGCCAATGTCGCCCCTACGGTACTGGCAAAAGAAACTAAGACCGTCCCCCATCCAAGCCCAAAAATAGCTCCACCTAGTAAGGTCAGAACCGCCGCGCCGGGAAAAGAAAAAGTGACTGAAATAATGTAGATAATTAAATAGATAAGGGCCGTCGTTGCAGGTTGGCTTTGATTATACTGACGGAAGGTGTCCAACTGCGTTTTGACAAAGTCGAGGGCAAAGTAGCGCTGCAAATCAAAAACAAAAAAACAGATAAAAACAACACCCAATAAACCTAAAAATAAGCGACGCTGCATGCAACCAACTCCTTTTGGTCAAAAAAATTTTAAACTGCCCTACCTAAGTTTGCTTACGTCAACTCGCGCGTCGAAGAAGATCAGTTTTTCTATGATCCTATCTTCTCCTTGCGGCCCCTACGAATTCCTACGGAATTCGTAGGGTAACAACGAACCACTTAAACCCCTAGGATAA
>JAYTOY010000077.1:0-5760 GCA_043747555.1 Pseudobdellovibrionaceae bacterium
GATCCTATCTTCTCCTTGCGGCCCCTACGAATTCCTACGGAATTCGTAGGGTAACAACGAACCACTTAAACCCCTAGGATAACAAAATAATCTTGAGGCGTTAGTCTTCACTAAGCATACTCAATTGGAGCAGCTTCCAAAAAAAAACCCTGGAAAGAAAATATTCTTTCCAGGGTTTAAGTTTGAATCAATTAGTGGCGAGAATGCAAGCGAGCAGAACGAGCGGCAGAAACAGCCGATGCTGCGTCAATGAAACCAGCACCGCACTCATTATCAGCATTGACTGACATTGGCGCTGCGGTCTTTTTGATAATTTCTCGAACTTGCGCAGGAGTTAAAGTTTTGTTGGCGGCCTTTATTAAAGCGACAACACCAGCAACATGCGGAGTCGCCATTGATGTCCCATCCAAAGCCCCATAATCCGTTGCTTCAAGACTCATGGTTGTATGGATCTTTGCACCTTGATTGAGAGCTGCAATCATATCTAAACCGGCTTGTTGTTCGATCATAAAAACAGGAATATTGACAGGCTCAGGCGGTTGAATTCCACCGCGAACAAGTCCTGGTTCGTTATTATGGATAACAACCGCGATGGCTCCAGCATGCATGGCGTTGATGACTTTATCGGTAAAAGCAATTGTTCCACGACCCATCAAAGCAACTTTGCCTTTAACATCGACATTTTTAAAATCATCCGGCTGACCGATTCCTGTGGCCACAAAATCACCTTCGATTTTCCCAAGAAATTCGCCAGCGCCATGCACAGGTGCATTCGGCAAGATCACTTCTTGGCCCGAATCTTTACTAGCTGTAACGACACTTTCGCGACCGCTTCCTAATGGTAAACTTGAAAGCACTTCAACACCTGGAGCACAAATTCCAAGCTCAGGCCCGTACTGCGAAAATTTGGCTCTTGCTAGCTGTGAATCGACAGCGCCAACGGCCAACACAGTTCCCAGCGCAGCGGGATAACCGACGCGGGCTGTTCCGTCATTTCCAGAAGCGGCCACCACAACAATTCCCATATCTTCGGCTTTTTGAATGGCCATTCGAATCGACGGAGGTGACATTGCCCCACCAAGAGACATTGAAATAGCGTCAACTTTTTGATCCACAGCCCAGTTTAAACCCTCAGCAATGGCGATGCTGCTGCAACCTTCTTCACTGCAAACTCGGCCCATTAATATTTTTGCTTCTGGAGCCACACCAGAAAAACCAGATGCACTTAAAGCTCCAGCAACGGTGCCCGCAACGTGAGTTCCATGGCCGACTTTATCTGCAAATTCATAAGGCCTATTGCCGTCATGAACAAAGTCCTGACCCAATTCAAGATTGCCGACTAAGGCGGGGTGATCTTTATCCACTCCTGTATCAAGAATTCCAATACGAGCGCCCTGCCCTTTGCGAGACGCCTTCCAAGCTTTCTGAGCATGAATCGCATTGATTCCCCATGGCGTTGTCATGGCAGAACCCAAAGCAGATAAAGACTGAATGGAAGCTTGAGTGCTGTGGTTGTAATTAAAAACTCCATAACTAGGTTTTGGAGCTGGGAACATAATTTCTTCATCAACAAAGGCCACCAGTGGGTTATTTCGCAAATCCTGAAGATCTTGCGGACCGCTGATTAAAACAACCACCGAGTTTAAAGCCTTCAATGCGCTTTGAACCTTCATGGGACTATTCTGCAAACCTTGTGAAAAGGCCGTTATTGCAGAAACTTGAACACCAGATGTTATCGTCCCAGCCGCCTGACGGTTCGCTTTCAAAACGACCATGACTTTATTAGAACTGGCTTGCGCTGTTAAAGCCAAAGCCAAAATCCCTACTATCACCCCAGTTATTTTCATTCATCCCCCCTTGATTAATCCTTGGAACGATTCCCTTAGTTCCACAGTGGCACCAATTCATTTCATCTCAGAAAAACTTTCAAGTGTTGTTTGAAACTATTTTTTTCCCGCAGAAATCTTAAATTCCTTTGCGCAATGCAAAATTTGACAAAGCTGTCTCAGATGGAAATTAGCTCCCAAAGGAGGCCTAGTATAAGCTGACGTTATTAGATCGATCACAATCAGTCCTCTGCGAATGTAAGATTTTCTGACGCAAGTGCTATGATGGTTTTAAGATTCGAGGCCATCTAAAAAAATTTTTCAAAGAGAGTTCTGATTTGCTTCACGTGGGAAACCCAGTGAGCTGTTGACTTAAACTCAGGTGCCCGCTTATTTTGGCACCTCTTATATATGGTGGGTTGGCCGAGGAGTTAGGCACGGCTCTGCAAAAGCTGTTACGGGGGTGCGAAGCCCTCACCCACCTCCAAATTATCTCCAAAAGCCGAAAGTTCTCATACTGATGGCGGCATTGTGAATTTCTTCAAATTCAAAACGAAGTTCATCTTTTGAATCTGATGCTCCTAAAATATAATAAACAGGCAGTAAATGATCCATGGTGGGGATACTTAATTTGCCGGCGTCCGTTTTATGAAAGTCGTTAGTTAAGGCAGAGAAATCCCTAGCTTCTAATTTGTCCTTAAACCAAGTGTCGGTTTCGATCGCCCAGTCATGTGGCTTAGCGTAGGTGTTCCAATCTATTTTTTGAAGGTTATGAACGAGGTTACCGCTTCCTATAATTAAAACGCCTTGATCGCGCAGTTTCAACAGTTGCTCGCCCACTTGAAAATGATACTCAGGCGGGCGCGCCATATACAGACTTAATTGCACAACAGGAATATCTGCTTTTGGATACATATGACGAAGCACAGACCAAGTCCCATGATCAAGACCCCACATCTCTGTATCTATATTAATTTTTGGATGGGTCACGACACTTTGTACGAGGCGCGCTGTTTCTTTGCTTCCAAGGGCTGGATATTGAACATCAAAAAGGCTTTGCGGAAAACCATAAAAATCATGGATTGTTTTCGGCTTGTCCATTCCAAGGACCCAAGTTCCCTCGGTCATCCAATGAGCTGAGACCATCAAAATAGCTTTTGGCTTTTGGATTTTAGTGGCTAATTGTCGTAGCATTTTCGTAAAGGCATTGTCTTCAATGGCGTTCAGTGGAGATCCATGTCCGATAAAGAGAACCGGCATTAAATTTTCTGACACATCGAACCTCCCGTGAGACCAAAGATAACCATATTAAATTTTATTTCAGGAATAAGTCAAAATCGCTTTTCGATTTAATCGTGACAGGCAAATCTTAATTCAATAGCCTCTTTTTACTGTGACCTTATGTTTGAGGTCGCTTCTTTTAGGGGGAATAATGAATCTAAGTCAGTGGATGACAGCGCTTTTACTTTTCGCAAGTTCAACTTTTGCAGCTGATATGCCTTTTAAAGATGGCGACTTTGCCTGTATCACGCAAACAAACGCACAAAAATACACCCGCGATTTTCACATTGATGTCACCTCTTTCGGAGGTCTTGAGTTGTGCGATGGCAACGTTGATACCAAAAAACTTTTTAATGATTTGCAAATTATAGAAGAAGGAAAATTTTCTTCAAGCGGAACTAATCACCTGATCCGCGGCTTTATTGATGCCAATAATTATTACTCTTGGCTCAAAGAGCAAACCAGCAGTATTTCCCGTGGAAATGATATTCCTTATGCAACGGCTTATAACAGCTGGGGAAATTTCACCATGCAAGACGGCTGGGCGCAGCTTTCAACTTTAGGCCG
The DNA here is from genome assembly GCA_043747555.1 of Pseudobdellovibrionaceae bacterium. Lineage (GTDB taxonomy): Bacteria > Bdellovibrionota > Bdellovibrionia > Bdellovibrionales > Bdellovibrionaceae > JAYWDA01. The sequence continues at coordinate 3,675 of JAYTOY010000077.1, forward strand.
CGTCGGCACGGTTGTTCATGAAGCGCGGCACACGGCGGGCTATCGCCACTATCCTTGCACACAAGGCTCTTACCAAGATAGCAACCTTCCTGGCTGCGATCAAAATTATCAGCAAGCGGGATCGCATGCGATCGAGATGGAATATTACGCCCGCGTGTCCACGGTCGGCACTAACTTTCATCCTGTTTATAAAAGCATGGCTCGTTTGATGGCGATGGCTCGGGCGAATTTTGTTTTTAATTCTCCTATTTTAAAAAAACGTGAAGGCTTATTAGCGATTGATTCCCAATCCAAAGCACAACTTTATGATCACGGCGTTTGGAAAGAGCGCGAGCTTCCGACAAAAAATGGCCAACTTAAAAGAAGTTCTGCAGGCGCCTCGATCCGCGAAGGCAGTGAAGCCTATTCGATTGAAATGTATGGCAATACAAATTTAAAGCCTGACATTAAAGACGACTATTCCTATTTCAAGCTTTTAGACCGTGGTCAGGATTTTAAAGAATTTGAAGAATTCGATTTGGGAACAAAGCGCTTTGTCGCTGGAGTGACAACAACTGACCAGATTAGTTTTTTCGTTTTTCCTGAGGGCGCTTGGGGATCCTTCGCCGCAGCTCCTGTTCAAGTTTCAAAAGTTGCCACCACTTTAGAAAATGGCGAACAAGGATTTTTCTTGGTGTCTGAGCAGGGCGAGATCCGCCAATTTGATCCAGCTCGAAATAATTTTGCAACATTGAAAAATTTTAAATGGGCCACTGACTTAACAGCAGCCGCAAAAATTGATGGCCAAGTTTTAAGCTTAAGAACCGATGGACAGATTTATGAAATGAAGGGCGACCAGTGGACGCCGTGGGCGCCTTCTCAGAAACAAAAATTTGTAAATATGGTGGCTGTTCCTTTGTATGACGCTTTCGAGGTCGCACCTTAATGCCAACCAGGCGAATATTTTTTATCTTACTTATCGTAATGTCAGCAGGTTTGCTGACATTACTCTGGCCGATGATCCCGCCTGCGCAGCAGGCAAGCAGTCACAGAACTCAAGAAACCAATTTATCAAAAGATCTACCGGTGGCAAAGGAGGCCGATCGCAAGCCTTCACCGGCTGCAGTTTCTGCTGAAATTCTTAAAGAGGCCCACCTCGCAGGAATGATAGATACAGATCCTAACACCACTGAAAAAAGACTGGATAACTTAGCTCGAAATTTAACGGATGCCGAAATCAATTCAATGGCTGAGATCGTTAAGACGCGATCAATGAACGGTGACTTGCGGGCACTCGCTGCGGATTTACTGGTTCGAAATCAATCCACCTCTGCTCTTAAACCCCTAGAGAAAATTATTATTTCGACATGGCCTGATTCGATCGACCTGCGCAGTGCGGGCTTTGAACAATCCTTACGAGCCCGAGCGATTGAAGGTTTAGAATCCCACCCATCACCCCAAGCCACAGAGAACTTGCGACGTGCGCTGAGTCAGGTTCAAGATACTTTTATTAATGATCATGGGCAGAGAGCCCTTTTGCATCGTCAGGGCCAGGCTCGAAGCGTTGAAGAGCAGGACAATGAAGCACTTCAGAAAATCTTAAAGCGCTAATAAAAAAATTAATCAATGAAGATCGTCGCGTGACGTTCTGAAATAAAAACTGTCACTTCGGCAGGCGAACAATTGGCTGTTGATAAATCAATCGGCACAACTTCGGTCATACTGGTTGTTCCCGTGTCATCCCAACCTGTATCAATAAGACGAATGGCTTGCTGAAATGGTGTTGTTCCTTTTTCGCAAGGATCAAACAAAGCACTGAATTCGTGTTTTTTTAAACCACCTTCAAAAGAGAGGCTAACAAAAAGTGTTTGGCTGGAACGCTGGTAGGTTACTTTATCAATCGAGTAGGCCCAAACTGTGGGCGTAAGGAGAAGACATGCTGAAATTAAAGCTGAAATCAGTTTCATGAAAAGCCCTCGCTTCAGGAGGTGTCTTAGCATAATTTTTAGAAACTGCCTCACTTAAGTGTGCTTAGGGCAGCGTTACGCCTCAAGATTGTTCTGATATTTAAAGGGCTTAAGTGGTTCGTTGTTGCCTTACGAATTCC
>JAYTOY010000078.1:0-14893 GCA_043747555.1 Pseudobdellovibrionaceae bacterium
GATCCTATCTTCTCCTTGCGGCCCCTACGAATTCCTACGGAATTCGTAGGGTAACAACGAACCACTTAAACCCCTAGGATAACAAAATAATCTTGAGGCAATGGAATGGTCTGCACTAAGCACACTCAAGTGGAGCAGTTTCTAAACGAAAAAGAAATAAAAAAACCCAAGGTTTCAAAGCTTGGGTTTTTTTATTCTTAAATTAAAGAATTATTACTGGTTAGTGTTCAAACTTTGGTTGCTAGAAGGAAGATTAGGAGTCTCTTCTTCTTGATTGCCACCAGGAAGAACAGTTGCTTTTTCAGCAGCTGCTTTTACGGCGTTGTCTGTATTGTAGCGAGTCGCTGCAACAACGCGGTTTTCCAAGTTTTGTTTAACATCATCTGACGAAGCTTTTTCAAGAGACTGGGCTTGAGCTTGCTTCATCACGTAATCTTCAGGGAAGGCCCCCAATTTCGCTAAGAAATTAGAGATGCTGCCATTTCCGTTTTGAATGATTTCGCGCAATGTGAATAACGGAGCATATTGAGAAGCCTTTTTTTCTGCTTCAAAAATAATCTGAGTTAGCGTTGCTGCAGTGATATCATTTTTTGATTTATTATCGATGACCATCACTTCTTCGTTAGTCCGAATCATCTTAGCGATGTCATCTAAAGTAACATAACAACTCTGTTGAGTGTCATAGAGCTTGCGATTCTGATAACGCTTGATGATTTTAACTTTAGAATTCGGCTTGCTCGTCATGGTTTCGTTTTGGTTGATCAAAGTGCCTCCCATTTTGGATTTCCCCCGGTTACTTCTCTGGAGAACCCTTAGCGTGAAGTGTTAACTTCAACAAGGGATACTTCAGAAAAACTCTCGAGAACCGTTCAATGGCGGCAACTTAGCCCTTGGCGCCACTCCTTGTCAAGTAGTGGCAATTTCAAGGGAAAAACACCATTTCGAAGATTCCCGCTCTTAACTTGTGAAGTTTAAACCACACTTAGACACATCGGGTCAAATGGCAAAATGGAAAACTAGCAAATGGTCCTAAAGTTTTTCGATCTGGCCACCGATCTATCAATATAAGAACCCAACGACCGGGGAGAAGATGCTGTGAAAAACAATAAAATTCAGATAGTTAGGACCTCTGGTCTAATAGGAGTTTTGGTTTTAGGTAGTTTAACAGCTGTGATGATTTTTTGCCCTTGGAGCGTTGATACCAAAGAGATCGAACTGGTTCGGGCCCACAAAAAGGCCGAAGTCTTAGCGTATCAGATTGTCGAAATTTACAAAGAGGCAAAAGCTGAAACGCCTTCTGAAACTGCTCCTATTCAAAGTCGAGGACTTGCATCTGTGCAAAGTCGTGTGGAAGCAGGCGGAATATTAAAAGAATTTAAAAACCAAGGAACAATGGGAATCGACCCTTGGGGCCATCCCTATCAGTACAAAATTTTTCCGAATGGTTCAGATTCAAAATTAATCGTCTGGTCTTTGGGTCCAAACGGAAGTCTAGATAACCAAGTTTTAATGAGTGATTCGGGCCAGGCCCTAACAGCGCCACTTCAAGGCGATGATATTCGCGTCCAGTTACCTCTGCCTGAGGCGAGTTCACGATAAGGACGGCCTGCTGGTATTATTGGCAGGCCAGATTCTTAATTTTAGACCATTGTTCCTTCAAGTATCAGAATGAAATACCCGAAAAGCTTAAGAGATAAAGGAGATTTAATGTCTGCCTCTTTCAAGCTTTTAACAGCGGTCACTATTGCAACTTTGATTTCCGCATGTGCCTCAAGTCCAATCGAAACCGAATCCATCTCTGGAAACGGTTTGTATTTTGAATCCTCTTTTAACGACCATAACCGAGCGCCTGCATCGCTAACGCCGCCATCTGCTACAGAGCAAACATCAACGATCGATCCCCTCTACATGAGAACCCAAGCCGATTATCATTACTCGGTGGGTGAAGCACTTTCGATGGAAGGCCAGAGACAAAAATCGATTGAAGCTTTTAAAATGACTTTGCTTTACGACGCAGATTCAAGCGCTGTTCGCTTGAGGCTTGCTGCTGAATACCTTAAAGCTGGAATGGTGACTGAGGCCGTCGAGCAAGCTCAGGAAGTAACGAAAAAAAATCCTCAAAATATGGAAGCCCACATGTTGTTAGGTGGTCTTTATTCAACGATGAAGTTGTACCCAAAAGCTGTTGAGCAGTATGAGATCGTTTTAAAATTAGATCCTAATAATAACGAAGCTCCACTTTATTTGGGCGCAGTCTATTCAGAGCAAAAGTTATATGACAAAGCCGTCCGCTACTTTGAAAGTTTAGCTAAAAAGCCTGATTATGCAAATGTCCATCTGATCTATTATTACATGGGACGCGTACGTTTGGATCAGCCAGAGTTAAAATATCAGAAAGCCGCCGAACAGGCTTTCAAAAAATCTCTGGAAGCCAAACCAGGCTTTGCCGATGCGGCCATTGCATTAAGCGCTCTTTACAGCCGCGAGAAGAAAGAAAAAGAATCAACAGACTTACTTGTTCGATTTCAAAAAAATCAAGGGCCGAACACGCGAGTGGCTGAAATCCTGGCTCAGTTTTATATGGAAGCCGGAAAATATGATGAGGCTTACGAGCAGCTTGAGTATCTTGAAGGCGCCGACGATGCCTTAAATGTGAAATTAAAAATGGCGCTCATTCTGATCGAAAAAAAGATTTATGATAAGGCCACAATTAAATTAGAAGAAATTTTAAAAGAAGCCCCTGAGTCGGATAAGATTAGATTTTATTTGGGCGCGGTTTATGAAGAGACAAAGTTCGAAGAAAAAGCGATCGTTCAGTACCGCAAGATTCCTAGTGGCAGTCGCTTTTATTCAGACGCCGTCACGCACGCAGCGTTTCTTTTAAAGAATCGAAATAAGGTCGATGAAGGTGTCAAACTTTTAGAAAAAGCAATTGCTGATAAAAAAGGGCAACCACAAGTTTACTCGATGTACGCTTCTTTATTAGAAGAAAGAGGCGAGCTTACGAAAGCCTTAGCAGTTATGCAAGGCGCTGTAAAAACTTTCCCTGAAGAAGCCCAAGTTCATTTTTATTATGGCACGCTTCAAGATAAAACGGGTGAAAAAGAAGAAGTCGTTTCAACGATGAAAAAGGTTTTAGAATTAAATCCAAACCATATTCAAGGGCTGAATTATTTAGCTTACACCTGGGCTGAACAGGGCGAAAATATGGATCAGGCCGAAGCTTTGGCCCGTCGAGCTTTAAAGCTTGAGCCTAAAGATGGTTACGTGATGGATACTTTAGGTTGGATTTTATTCAAAGCAGGTCAGCTGGATGAATCGATTAAAATTCTGGAAGGCGCCCATAAGTCGCAGCCCGCCGTTGCCATTATCGCTGAACATCTGGGTGATGTTTACTATAAAAAAACTCTGACGGACCGAGCTTTGAAAATGTACAATAAAGCTCTAAATATGGAAACAGATCCAAAGCGAATTGAAGAGCTTCGTCAAAAAATCACAGGTATTGATCGACAGCAATTACCTGATCGCATTCCTGCGAATGTTAAAGAAAAGGCTGGCCCTCAGTAAGCGGGGCCTGCTAACTTGCTGTGATGCAGGTGATTCAGAGCACGCCATTTCCTCAATTCTTAGAATCCACCAAAGACGCCTTAACTTTTAAAGCTTTTGCCCCGAATCAAGCAGAAGATTTGTGGGCCTTGATTATTTCTGACCGGCATTCTCCGGAACGAAAAAATTCTTGGCCAGGTGCCAGCAACTTGATGGCCACAAAAGATTATCTAAAAAACTGTGATATTGAAAACCCACTGGCGGACGAAGTTGGCTACTGCCTTTACTTCAAAAATCAGATCGTCGGAAGTTTGCACTTGCATTCGGTATCTTGGAAAAACCGACGGCTTGAAATGGGCTATTGGGTTCATTTTGAATTCGAAGGCCAAGGTTTGATTTCCAAAGCTTTAAAAATAGTGGAATTGCAATTGCAACAAATGGGATTTCACAGAATTGAAATCAGGTGTAATCCGCTCAATCGAAAATCCTGCATGGTGGCTGAAAGAAATCATTACGTTCTAGAGGGCCTACTTCAAGATCACGAAATAGTGGGTGGCCAATTCAGAAATACAGCGATTTACGCAAAAATTTTGCCCGGAGAAAAATAAAGTTTCAGCCCATTTTTCTATCTCCACAAAATCTGCCATTCGCTATTAGAAAGTCCCTTAAGTCTTTCCTTGCGATAAGGAATTTGCCGAAGCGCCTCTTTCTCATTGAGCTGAATATAATCCCGCACGATTTTATAAGCCCGCCACCCCCGCTCTCCCCGTCACTCCGGGGGTACCGGTCACCTTTGCGTGCGCTGGGTTCCCTGCCGGTCGGGAGAGGGGTTGTTTTGTGAAAGTAAGAAGCCCTTCCTTCTCAAGTCTTTGCGCTATTTGGCCTGCAAAGACGCGAAAGAAATTTTGGTAGTTGGACCGACGCGTGGTTCGGATCAGCAAATGAATATGATCGCCTTGAATAGAAACCTGTTCAATCTTTACAAAAAAATGAGCGGCATATTTACGTAAAATAAAGTGAATGAGTGCGAACCTTTTAGAAGTGCGAAAGCCGGGCCTGATTTTTTCTCGTTTTGCTTTTAGGACTAAGTGCAATGGTTCACGACAGGAAAGAGGCCGAGCTCCTCGCCCAGCTCGGCACTGTCGAAGCGTCCCTCCATAAGAAAAACGATGTTGCCAATGAGTTTTGCCAAAAAAGTTCTGTTGCATAAAGAAACCTCGCGCGTAAAGAAGTGACCGGTACCCCCAAGGGGAGGGGAGCTGGGCCAGGGAGGGTTATGCGGGGCGGATAAGGTCTTGTAAAATCTTTTGAGCTTTATCATAATCTGGGAGCATGAAAAAAATAATCGTTCTTCCATTTGTACTGGGATTTTTATTTGTTGGGTTTGGTTGTGCCTCGAAGGCTAAGAAAGAGTCCGGGCCGTCGGCCACTGGGGTTAGATGGGAAACTAAAGCTCAGGTTCGGGATTTTAAAAATAATAAAAATACAAATTTAAATATTGATATTATTTCAGTTAAAAATTCGCACCTGCGCATGGAAGTGTCCGCGACATTGGGATATCCCGTGGCCACTTTTATTTCAACGCCACAAAATTTAAAAATGGCGATTTATCCTCAAAAGAAATTTTATTTCGGTCCCAACTCGGAGGAAGCACTTCGCCCGATGCTTGGATTCCCCTTAGATCCTAATGTTTTTCAAAGTATTGTTTATGATACAGCGATCAAAGGGTGGAATTGTATGGCCGCCGATGATGGTCTAGTCGCCTCCTGCAAGCGAATGACAAAAAACGGGGAAGTAGTTGTTGTGTGGCAGGAGCGAAAAGACGCTACTAAACGAGTTGTCATTCACGGTCCTCAGTTTGAAATGCAATGGTTGTTTCAAACCTCAACGGCATTAAATCCTGTCAAAGCAGATTCTTTTAAATTAGAAGCTCCTGCTGGATACACTGTTGTCCCTTTATAAGGCTCCATTTTAAGAATTCTCATTCTAAAACACTTGTTAAGACACACCTATTAAGACTCTTGTGACCTTGGTCTAGGTGAAAAGATTATTTTAGGCATGATTAAAAAGTTTCTAACCGAGATTGAATCGGGCATAATCCTATACATACAGGGGCTTAGTCTAACCACCCCACGGAGTCCTTCATGGCGGCAAAAATCGACCTGAAATCAATGATCAATCAATGGCAATCGACAAGCTCGCGAGCCAAGCTTCACTGGTCAGGATCTTTTGAAGATTATCTGACTTTGGTAAAAGCAAATCCAAAAATCACGCGTAATGCTTTTCAACGTATGTATGACATGATTGTGGATGGCGGCACTGAAGAGTATGAGGATTTTAAAAAACGTGTGATTCGTTACAAATTTTTTGACGATGCTGTGGCCAACGGTAAAGACGCCGTTTTTGGTTTAGATATTGCGCTGATGAAGCTGGTGAATGTTTTAAAAGCAGCGGCGCTTGGTTATGGAACTGAAAAGCGAGTCATCCTTCTTCACGGTCCTGTCGGTAGCGCCAAATCCACCATTTGTCGGATGCTAAAAAAAGGCCTTGAAGCTTATTCAATGACAGAAGCTGGTGCGCTTTACACTTTTGAATGGGTCGATGAAAGTGGCGTTCTAGATGGGATGCTTGGAAAAAGTATTAAATCATTTCCATCACCAATGCACGAAGAACCACTCTTATTAATTCCTGACGATTTGCGAGCGCAAGTTTGTGAAGAAGTAAATCGCGGGCAAGAAGGTGAATTCCGAATTAAAATTGAAGGCGAGCTCAGTCCTCCGTCACGGTTTATTTTTAGAAATCTTATGGATAAATATAACGGCGATATGCAAAAAGTATTGTCGCATGTCCGCGTGCGCCGAATGTTCTTGTCAGAAGCCGATCGAATTGGAATTGGAACTTTCCAACCAAAGGACGAAAAGAATCAAGACTCAACAGAACTCACCGGTGACATTAACTATCGAAAAATTGCTGAGTATGGATCCGACTCAGACCCACGCGCTTTTAATTTCGACGGAGAATTCAATGTCGCCAATCGCGGCATGATTGAATTCGTCGAGGTGCTAAAGCTTGATGTTGCCTTCTTGTACGACCTTTTGGGAGCCTCACAAGAACATCGAGTGAAGCCGAAGAAATTTGCGCAGACTCATATTGATGAAGTCATCATTGGTCATACGAATGAGCCAGAGTATCGCAGATTGCAAGACAATGAATTCATGGAAGCCTTACGCGATCGAACAGTCAAAATTGATATTCCTTATATCACTCGCTGGAGAGACGAAATTCAGATTTATAAAAAAGATTTTAACTCTCAGAAAATGCGTGGGATTAGCATTGCTCCGCACACGATTGAGATGGCGGCCATGTGGGCCATTCTGACCCGCTTAGAAAAGCCGAAGAAAGCAAATCTAACAAGATTGCAAAAGCTAAAACTTTATAATGGTAAAACTTTGGCCGGCTATACAGAGGACAACGTCCGTGAGCTTCGTAAAGAAACCATTCGCGAAGGTCTAGAGGGGATTTCGCCACGTTATATTCAAGATAAACTTTCAAATTCGATCGTGGCCGCAACTCAGAATAATCGAGGCTCAGTGAACGCGTTTATGGTTTTAAATGAGCTTGAATCAGGATTAAAAAATCATTCCTTGTTATCTAATGAAGAATTAAAAGCGGAATACCGCGAACTGTTGGGTGTTGTTCGCCAAGAGTACGAAGAAATTATCAAAGGCGAAGTGCAAAGAGCAGTCAGTGCTGATGAAAGTGCTCTGCAAAGACTTTGCGCGAACTATATCGATAATGTTAAGGCCTTTACTCAACGGGAAAAAGTGCGTAATCAATTCACAGGTTTGGATGACGAGCCAGATGAGCGCCTGATGCGATCAATTGAAGAAAAGATCGAAATAACAGATTCGCGCAAAGATGATTTCCGCAGGGAAATTATGAATTATATCGGCGCCTTGGCTTTAGAAAATAAAAAGTTTAATTTTAAAATGAACGAAAGGCTTCACAAAGCTCTTGAGCTGAAACTTTTTGAAGATCAAAAAGACAGTATCAAAATCACAACGATGGTAAGTGCTGTAGTCGACAAAGACACGCAAGAAAAAATCGATATCGTGAAATCTCGGCTGATCAAAGATTTTGGTTATGACGAAATTTCTGCGACCGATGTTCTGCAGTATGTCGCCAGCATATTTGCTCGTGGTGATGTGAAGAATAAATAATGCCGATCAAGGAAGACCAAAATAGATTCAGGGATATCGTTAAAGGTAAGGTCAAAGAAGACTTTAAAAAATACGTGTCCCAAGGTGAAATGATCGGGAAGCGTGAAAACGAATTCATCAAAATTCCCTTGCCACAGATTGATATTCCTAATTTTCGTTATGGTCCCAAGCAACAGGGAGGCGTCGGCCAAGGCGAAGGCCAGCAGGGCGAAGATGTCGGCGAACCCGGCGAAAATTCGCAAGGCCAAGCTGGAAATTCAGCCGGCGAGCATTTAGTCGAAGTCGATTTAAGTATTGATGAGTTAGCTGAAATTATGGGTGAAAAATTAGAGCTGCCCCGTATCCAGCCCAAAGGAAATAAAAATATTGATTCGGTGAAAACCAAATACACAGGTTTAGCGCCCGTCGGACCTGACGGTTTAAAACATTTTAAATCTTCTTATAAGCGGGCTCTGCAAAGGTACATTACATCAGGAACTTATACGCCCGATGATCCAGTGATTATTCCTATCCGCAGAGATTTTCAGTATCGAACTTTTAAAAAAGTCACTCAGCCGCAGACCAAAGCCGTTGTGATTTATATGATGGATGTTTCGGGATCGATGGGCGATGAACAAAAAGAGATCGTTCGATTGGAAAGCTTTTGGATTAATACTTGGCTGAAAAAACATTACAAGGGCCTTGAAACCAGATTTATCATTCACGATGCCGCAGCCAAAGAAGTCGACGAAGACACATTCTTTCGCACCAGTGAATCGGGTGGTACACTTATCAGTTCGGCTTATAAATTATGCCAGCAAATCATAGAAACTGATTATCCTCCAAATGAGTGGAATATTTATCCCTTTCATTTCAGTGATGGCGATAATTGGAGCGGTGAAGACACCAGACTTTGCGTTAAGCTATTGAAGGAATTCTTTTTACCAGCAGTAAATGTTTTTTGTTACGGCCAGGTAGAAAGCAAGTACGGAAGCGGACAGTTTTTAAAAGACCTGCAAAAAGACTTTCCGGATGATGATCGGGTTGTGGTGAGTCAAATCGACAGTAAAGATAAAATCTTAGATTCCATTAAAGACTTCCTAGGAAAAGGCAAATAAATGTCCAATCTGACGCCGGAACTTGAGGCAGAACGAGCAAAGATTTGCAAAATTGCGAAGAGCGTTGGTCTGGACTGCTTTGAGACAATCTTTGAACTGATCAGTTATGATCAAATTAATCAGTTCGCTGCCTATGGTGGATTTCCAGTCAGATATCCACATTGGAAATTTGGTATGGAGTACGAGCATCTTTCAAAAAGTTACGAGTACGGTCTTTCAAAAATTTATGAAATGGTGATCAACACAGATCCTTGCTATGCCTATTTGATGGAAGGCAATATGATGATGGATCAAAAACTTGTGATGGCCCATGTTTACGGTCACTGTGACTTTTTTAAAAATAATATTTGGTTTTCTAAAACAAACCGCAAAATGATGGACCAGATGGCCAACCATGCCACACGCATCCGTCGATATGTGGATCGATATGGTTACGAGACTGTCGAAAGTTTTATTGATGTTTGCTTGAGCCTTGAAAACCTGATCGATCGTTATAGCCCTTACGTTGATGCCCCCAAGCAACAAATGCCTCGAGTGGAAGATCCCGATCATGCGCATGGAATGTTGAAAGTTCAGCGGTCTTATATGCGGGATTATATCAATCCACCGGAGTTTATCGCTGAGCAGAGAAAAAAAATGGCAGAAACTGCGGCCGCTAAAGATTCAAAATTCCCGGCGCAGCCTGAAAAAGACGTCTTGAAATTTTTAATGCATTTTGCACCCCTGCAGGAATGGCAGCAGGATATTGTGTCAATTATTCGCGATGAAGCTTACTATTTTTCACCGCAGGGGATGACAAAGACCATGAATGAAGGCTGGGCTTCTTACTGGCATTCAAGACTGATGACTGAAAATATTTTGACTGATTCTGAAATTATTGATTTTGCCGATCACCACAGCGGAACTATGGCTATGCATCCTCAAGGATATAATCCCTACAAGGTGGGAATTGAGCTTTTTCGCGATATCGAAACCCGTTGGAACAAGGGTCAATTCGGTCGTGAATGGGAGCAATGTGATGATATTCGCGAGAAGAAAAATTGGGACAAAAATTTAAAATTAGGCCGCGAAAAAATTTTCGAAGTTCGAAAAATATATAATGATGTCACATTTATTGATGAGTTTTTAACTGAAGATTTTTGTATTCGAAATAAAATGTTTGTTTATAAATTTAACAAACGCACCAACAAGTTTGAAGTCGACACTCGAGATTTTAAAGCGATCAAAGCCAAGCTTTTATTTCATATGACTAATTTTGGGCAACCCATTATAAAAGTGGAAGACGCCAATTTTGAAAATCGAGGAGAATTACTATTGACCCATATGCATGAGGGCGTTGATATGCAGCCCGATTTTATGGCGGCCACTTTAAAAAATGTTCAAAAGCTTTGGTCAAGACCTGTCAATTTAGTCACCGGCATGGAGGGCGAAGGTTTTCTTTACCGGTTTGATGGAAAAGAATATTCTCAGCATAAATTGGCGGATCGTAAGACGCCGGCACCCACCCAAGAAGAAAAATAAAATGAATTCAAATTACAGGCCAGTTTATAGCACGGATCCTCGCGATAAAGTCATGTGCGGACGTTGTCACAAAACTTTGGATATTTGCCGCTGTAAGGTCGATCAATCCTTTGATCCTTCAAAGTTAATGGTTATTTTTAGAATGGAATCAAACGGTCGCGGCGGAAAAACCGTGACGGTTTTAGATGGGCTTCCGAAGAACGAGCCATTTTTAAAAGAGTTAACTAAAGAGTTGAAAATAAAGTGTGGAACTGGTGGAACTTATAAATTAGACGAAAAAACAGCGAAAATTGAAATCCAAGGCGATAAACGAGTCACCATAAAAGCCCTTTTAGAAGCCAAACAAATTAGGTACAAAGGTGTTTGACCGGAACTGAAAATCCTTTTCCTTGATCTATCTCTTGTTTAAAAATATTATTGAACGATTGGGATAAATCCCAGTTCGAAGGGGATGATGGCCGATCTGAAGAGGGTCTTGATAATTGATGACCAAGAAGAAAACTGCAAGATGCTGGCAGACGTTCTTGGCCCCGATTATAAGTGTTTTTACTCTGATGATAGCACCCGTGCGGTCCAGATGATCATTGATTTAAAACCCGATATGGTTTTGTTAGATTATAAAATGCCAGGTCTTTTGGGCGTCGATGTTTGTAAATTAGTGCGTGAAGACAAGGCGATCAAAGAAACTCCGATTATTTTTGTGTCGGGTGCCGCTACAATTGATGAGCGCATAAAAGCTTTGGAAATGGGCGCTGACGATTTTATTACGAAACCTTTTCATGTTAAGGAATTGCTTTTAAGAGTTAAGGCACGGTTAGGCCTGAAGCACTCGGACGGGGCTTCTGAAATTGGTGCAGCGAATTTGAAAATGAACCTTTTGTCTAGGCAAGTCTTTGTTGATGCTGATGAAGTTCAGCTGACACCAAAGCAATTTGAAATTTTACGCCTGCTAGTTTCTAATAAAAATAATTTAGTGACTCGAGAAAAATGTTTAGAGACCGTCTGGGGCGACACCGAAGTGACGTCGCGGAATGTGGATTCTCAGATTAATTATTTGAAAAGAAAAATTGAAAAATTTAAGGGAAAAATTCAGGCGGTCCCCAGCCTTGGTTACCGCCTTGAAGTCAGTGAATAGTCTATTTTTTTGGTGCCCGCTTTAATTTAAAAAAATCTGATAAAATTTGTGAGCATTCTTTTTGAAGCAAGCCACCTTGAACTTTCAACCGATGATTAAGACGAATGTCATGAGTGATTTGGTAAAGGCTGTGGCTGCCACCGGCCTTGGGATCCAAAGCGCCAAAAACAACGCGATCCACCCGAGATAAAACCAAAGCGCCGGCGCACATCACGCAAGGTTCAAGGGTGACGTACAAGGTTGTCCCCGTCAGGCGCCAGGCCTTAAGCTTCTTGGACGCTTGATGAAGGGCAATGACCTCGGCATGTCCGATGGGTGTTTGCCAGGTTTCCCTGCGGTTGTGGGCTTTCGCCACAAGACCGTTCGAATTAACAACCACGGCCCCAATGGGAACCTCGGATAAGTCCCGAGCTTTCTCAGCCTCGAGTAAAGCAAGGCGCATCCACTTTTCATCTTCATCAGTAAATTCAAACACTTACAGCACCACTTGATTTTTAGTATTGGCATTTTTAAAGTTTGCAACGCAATCGGCTTATTTTCATTCGAAAGTCGTCCTGTGAGCTAGCTTTTGTTTGTCATCTATGACCCTGTTTGTTATAAAACCCGTTCTCGTAACATCTAACCGCCCGAAGGGATGGTGATTTCTGTGGCAATGACTCGTATTAAAGACGGTGAAAGTTTTGAATCAGCTTTCAGACGTTTTAAAAAATCTTGCGAAAAAGCAGGCATTTTATCTGAAGTTAAAAAGCGCGAGCATTTTGAAAAGCCAAGCGTACGACTAAAGAAAAAGTCGATCGCAGCCCGCAAACGTGCGGTGAAAAAAAGCAGAAGAACTTACGAATAATTTCTAGAAGTTAAGGAAGCCGCGAAAGCGGATTCCCCTAAGCAGCGGAGGCAATGTGGTTTTAAAAGAAAAAATCATGGACGACGTTAAGACGGCCATGAAATCAAAAGATCAATTAAAACTCAATGCCCTGCGATTTCTGCAAGCAGCGATTAAAAACCGTGAGATTGAACTTCGACCTAACGCCATTAACGAAGAAGAAGTTCTTGGCGTTATTAAAAAAATGGTGAAGCAACGCAAAGAATCCATCGAGCAATACACAGCAGCGGCCCGCCAAGATTTGGTGGATCAAGAATCGCTGGAACTTCAAATCCTAGAACAATATATGCCGGCGCAAATGGGTCGTGAGCAAATTGAAAAACTTGTGGCTGAAGTGATTTCTTCGACCGGAGCTAAGTCTGTTAAAGACATGGGTAACGTGATGAAAGAAGTCATTGCTCGAGCCAAAGGCTCTGCTGACAACAAAACCGTCAGCGAAGTGATTAAATCTAAACTTCAGTAAAAAAGATGGGAAAACATCGGCATGCGATTTTCTCAAGAATTTATTGAGCGGGTTCAAGAATCTAACAACGTTGTCGACATCATCTCTCAGTACACACAATTAAAACACACTGGTAGCGGCCTGATGGGCCGCTGCCCTTTTCCGGATCATCAGGAAAAAACCGCCAGCTTTTCTGTCTCAGAAACAAAACAAGTTTATCACTGCTTTGGTTGCCACAAGAGCGGCAATATTTTTTCTTTTCTAAGGGATTACCAAGGACTTAATTTTCCGGAGGCCGTTGAATACCTGGCTCATCGCGCAAATTTGGCATTACCGTCCGTGGATGCGGCGCAAAGCAGCGAAGACGACAAGGCGAAAGAACGCCGCAAACAACTTTTTAAAGCGAATAAATTAACGGCGAATTTTTTTAATGAACAAATGAAAAAGGCGCCAGCTGATCATGCTGTTAAAAAATATATTGAAAAGCGTGGTCTGACCGCGGAAACGCTAGAAGCATTTCAAGTTGGTTACGCTCCCAAAGAGTGGGACGCACTGACTTTGTATTTGGAAGCCAATGGGATTTCCACCTCTGTAGCTGAAGAAGCGCGCTTGCTAGTGGCTCGTAAAGAAGGAAAGTCAGGCCACTTCGATATGTTTCGAGATCGGCTGATGTTTCCGATTTTAAATTCCATGAGCGAAGTTCTGGCTTTTGGGGGTCGGATTATTGATCAAGGCGAACCAAAATATTTAAACTCGCCCGAGACGCCGGTATTTATTAAGGGTCGTGTTCTTTATGGGCTGCATCAAACTGCTCGCTACATCAGATCTGAAGATCAGGCTTTGATTGTTGAAGGCTACATGGACCTCGTGTCCTTATACCAATCAGGTATTAGGAATGTAGCGGCCACCCTGGGAACCGCACTAACCTTGGATCACGCAAAAATTTTAAAACGTCTGACCCGGAATGTATTAGTCCTTTTTGATGGAGATCAAGCCGGGCAAGATGCGGCAGAGCGCAGTTTGCCACTTTTACTGCAGGCCGATCTTTACCCCAAGGGGCTTATTTTGCCCCAGGGCATGGACCCTGATGATTATGTTAAAAATTTTGGTGCTGAAGCTTTAAAGATTCTTGTTTCTGAGGCTCCCGATCTTTTTTCTGTGGTGTTAAAATCTTGGATGGTGAGCTTTAAAGGCGAGCCGGCCGATAAAATTAAACTGATTGATAAAGTGAAACCTATTTTAAGCGCCATTCCAGACTATCGATTGAAAGATCTGTATATCGCTGAACTTGCCACCCGCGCGGGATTAAGCGCTCAGTGGCTGCATCAAGCTTTGTCCTTAAGCAAAAATTCTGCTCCACAACGCGTGCCCACGGGGGTCCCCGTCAGGATTCCCTCTGAAAATACCAGTTCTGGCACAGATTCTGCTGCGGGCTTGATGGGAAAACTTGTTGAGGGTGACGAAAAAATCTCGCTAAAAAAAGCGGGAGCTGCAGAAATTACGATGATGTCGCTGGCTCTCAAAAGTCGTGCCAACTTTGAAAATTTTGTCAGTGAAAGTATGATGAATTTTATTCTTTCTAATTCTGTGAAAGGAATTCTGCAAAGAGCTGATTCCCTCTATAGACAAGAGCCAGAAAAATTTGATAGGTTGACCAGTCTACTCGTTAGTTTTGTCGATCAACCAGAAAAACTGTTTCCTAGCGAATCACTTTTGCTGGCGCAGATCTCTGCCGCTGATGGCGACGTCGAGGAGAAAGTTCTGAAGGACGCTATGAGAAAAGTAAAAGAGTCCTTCTTGCGAAATAAATTAAAAGGTGTGACCGAAGAGCTGAGGGCTCAGCCGACTTCGGAAAAGATGGAACAGATCATGAATATACAAAAGGATCTGGCGGCACTGAATAAAGATCTGCACAGGGATAAATAAGGGGATTTGATGAAAGAAGAAACCACAGGTTCCAGTCAAAAAGAGTCTTCAAAAGTTCTGACCTTGGCAGAGCAAGAAGTCCTGATAGTTGAAGAAATTCAACGCTTTATCAAGCTTCACAAA
>JAYTOY010000079.1:0-11581 GCA_043747555.1 Pseudobdellovibrionaceae bacterium
GAGCAAAAACTTTGGTCCAAGGAAAAAAACCAAGAGGTCTTCGGTGCTTGTTACACTCCCTACGGTCACGGGCACAATTACCGCCTCGACGTGGGCGTCGAGCTTTCAACCCCGGAAGAGGTCGTTCGCAAAGCCCTGGCCCCGGTCTTAAAAACCCTTGATCATCATCATCTTAACTTTGATACCGATTGGTTTAAGGAACATGTCCCGACCACCGAAAACATTGCACTTTTTATAGCTGAAAGAATTAAATCTTCGATTCCAGGCCTCAAAGTGATACGAGTTTACGAGGCCCCTGATCTTTGGGCCGAGCTGGAGTTAGGGTGACTGGTAAGGTGACAGACGAAAAAATCCGTCTCTCAAAATTGATGTCAGAGCGTGGGATTTGTTCCCGCCGCGAAGCCGATGAATATATTGAAAAAGGCTTAGTGCTTGTCGACGGAGTGGTGATTCAAGAACTGGGCTTTAAAGTCACCCGCCATGCGCGCGTCACTTTGGCGGCTGAAGCCATGAAACAACAAAAAACTTTGGTGACGATTTTACTGAACAAGCCGATTGGCTGGGTGTCTGCCCAACCTGAAAAAGATTATATTCCTGCCGTAAGACTGATCACGGAAGAAAATTATTTTAGCGATGAGGAAGTTCACATTGATCACGATATGTTTGAAGGCTTGGCTGTTGCCGGCAGACTTGATATTGATTCACAAGGGTTACTTATTTTTACTCAAGATGGCAGAGTCGCTAAAAAAATTATCGGCGAAGAAACTGAAATTGAAAAAGAATATCTGGTCCGTGTTCGGGGCGCTTTACCCAAAGACCAATTGCAACTTTTAAGACATGGCCTTTCTTTAGACTCTAGACCCTTGAAGCCAGCGCTAGTTGAGTGGGTGAATGAAGATCAGCTGCGTTTTGTTTTGCGCGAAGGTCGTCATCGGCAGATCCGTCGTATGTGTGAACTTGTCGGCTTAACCATTGCTGGCTTAAAACGAGTCCGCGTTGGGAATATTAAATTGGGCACGCTTCCAGAAGGAAAATGGCGATTTTTAGCGCCTGACGAAAAAATTTAATGCCCGATTTCCCGAACATCCTTTGAAATTTACTGTTTGGAAGCGGTGCAGTCCAGCTTCAACACGGGCGGTTTCTCTTGTTAAGATTGAACTCTAGGTGGTGTGGATATGGGAAAATCTTGGAAAAATGGTCTAAAGACGGCGAACTCGCAAAAAAAGGGTTTGGTCTTTACAAAATTAGCACGTGAGATCTCTGTGGCCACAAAAGCCGGCGGCGCTGATCCTGCCATGAATGCCCGCCTTCGTATGGCCATCGATGCTGCAAAAAAACAATCTTGTCCGAACGATACTATTGACCGAGCTGTTAAAAAAGGCGCCGGGCTTTTAGATGACGGGGCCCAAATTGAAGAAGTCCTTTACGAAGGCCGCGGTCCATTTGGTGTTGGAGTTTTAGTTGAATGCCAAACCGACAATCGTCACAGAACAGTGCCGGAAGTTCGAAGCACATTTAAAAAGCACGAAGGCTCTATGGGCGAAACAGGCTCGGTGACTTGGATGTTTGACCGCGTGGGGCTGATTGAAGCGCAAAAAACAGGGACTTTTGATCCTGAGGAAGAAGCCATCGAAGCCGGTGCCAATGAGGTTGAAAAATCGGATGAGGGTTACAGTTTTTATACGTCCCTTGAAAGTTTAGATGAAGTTCGCCAAGCTTTGCAAAAACGTGGCTGGACGGTTCAATCTTTTGAGCCTTCGTATAAAGCAAAAAACATCACCGAATTAACCGCGGAGCAAAAAGCCGATATCGAAGAATTCTTAATGGCGCTTGATGATTTAGATGATGCCCACCGAGTCTATGCGACGGTCTAAATCTATCGCTTTAAATAAGGCGCCAGCAAAGAAATCTTTGTTGCCTCTTCGAAGTGACAAAGTCCTTGCTGGCATTTTCTGGTGCGTTGACACTGAAGCTTTTCATCTTGAATAAAATCAGGATCACCTCGAACTAAGATTCCCACGACTTCTAGCCTATTTGCATTCAACACCGCTGAACCCGAATTGCCATCGAAGGTATCGGTGTCAGTGACAAAAAAAGAATTATAAACTTTTTGCACTTGCGCGCGATCAGCCACTTTTAGCGGCAGACCCAGAGGGTGACCAAAGACTACTAACTTATCACTTGTTTCAGGCGCGCGGGCGCTTAACTTCAAAGGCTGATGATCAGGAACAAGACGATCTAATTGAATCAAGGCAAAATCTTCGCTGTTGGTGCTTTTTCGAACGATCACTTTTTTGCATTTATAAACCTGATGTCCTGAAATGCCTGGCGTTCCTTGGTCTGCACTTTTTAGTGAAAAATCAAACACGATCTTTACCTTAGGATCACATGTTTCAGGCACGCAATGGCCCGCCGTCGCAATTAAATCTGCACCGACTAAAAATCCTGAACAACTAGCGGCTGATGGTTGTTGAATAAAAGGCTCATCTAAACAAAGATGAAAGGTACGCCCCATTGGCGCCGCCTTGATTTCATAATTTCCGGACTTTGATTTCCTCAGCTTATCGACGCTGATGAGGGCCACCGTTGAATCAGCTTTTGCCCTTAACTCGGGACGCGAGACTTGATATAAATCCCGTCGATCGTCTGGTCCAAAGACAACCTGCGGTTTTAGATCCGCGCCGGCGAGTGGGCCCATAGCTATAAAAAATAAGAAAATTTTTATTCCGGTCTTAATCGGCCCTATCCTCATATTACCCTTTTGATTTTTCCATCATTAGAAACGCCTGCGCGTAAAGACGCATTTGCTTAATCATTGCGAAAACACCATTGCTACGACTGGGAGACAAGTGGGATTCTAAGCCTAATTCTTTTAAAAATTCCATCGGCGCTTCCAATATTTCCTGGGCCTTTGCCGATGAAAACACGTGCAATACTAAAGCAAGAAGTCCTTTGACCAGAAGTGCATCGCTATCGCCTAGGAAGACAATTTCGCCAGTCGATTGGCGCTCGGCCTTAAGCCATACTTGCGACTGACAGCCTTTAACTTTTAATTGTTCGGTTTTTAGAACTTCAGGAAAAGGTGGCAGTTTTTTTCCGAGCTCAATAATGCGTTTGTATCTGTCTTCCCAGTCAGCTAGGGCTGCAAATTCGTCTACAATTTTTTTTTGCCGCTGAAGGATCGTCGTCATTGTTTCCTACGAGTTAGAGAGAGAGGGGGGGGTCAAAGTTTTATATATGGCCAGCAATTGATTTTGAATATCTAAACCTTGTTCGCCCATCATTTCCTTAAAGTCACTTCTATCGAAAGTTGATACAATTTTAAAGCATTTAATAAAAAATCCCTCTTGATCTGAATCATAATCCCGCCAAAAGACCTTGGCTGTTTTTTCGGGCATCGACCATGACTTCATTTCGGCTTTCGTGCCTGTGTCACAATTAAGGTAAGTAAAACAAGACGAGATCTGTCGCGGTGAAAAGTCTAACCTAATCAAGGCCTCTTCCATCAATGCCATTTCGACGTAAGTTAAATAGTCACTCATTTGGGACCAATATTTTTGGCCTTTTTTCCCGTACGAACTTTTGCAATAAAAACTGGTGCAAACAGCGCCCCGGTAAGCCCAAATGGAACATTGGTTTTGTTCCTTGTGAAAATACGGACAGAGCCAACTTTCTTTTTGGCCAAAGTCCCCGTCTTTTCTATTTTTAAACTCGAGCTGATAAGCCACTGGCGGCAAAAGCCCTATGGGGAGAGAATACTGACGCTTCTGGATTATTTCGCGAATCACTTTTTGGGCGTACTGGTAGCGGCCCGTTGAGTCTGAAAGGATGGCGCCGACGGCAAAATTGGGAACTAGTGGATAATAGGTGCAGCATTTTAAGTGATCCTGGTAGCGCTTCTTTAAGGCCACAGGCGACCGCGCCATGATACAAGCATCACAAGTCGCTTTTGTTTCCTGCGGCTCCATGCGCAAAATTTCGCTGTGAAGCAGGTCATGATAAAGCGGCGGCGTCAGGTGTTTGAATTTCATGTGACCCGAGTCTAGCCCAAAAGTGGCACCTTAGGCACCGGTTTAAAGCTCGGCTTTAGATTCCCCTTCTGAGACATAAAATCCCTCTGAATATCAGAGACTTACCTGCGTTCTAAGATGGGACATGGCCAAGCGCTTGCAACTCTAACAAGGCAGGAGGAGATATTATGAAAAACTTATTAGTCCTAATCCCTTTAATGAGTATCACTTTAATGGTCACGGTTTCGGCATCAGCAGCAACGGAGCTTAAAAAATTTAACCTTCACTACCGCATGGGCGAAAAGCATCTAGAAGTGCCCGTTCATACAACAAGCTATGAAACCGCCATCGAAGCCGGTGCTGATAAATGTTTTAAATTCTTTACTGCTCAAGCTAAATTAACCCACGATCAAAAGCTTGATGCCGTTGACGTTTGTGCTAACCCACGAAATATCTAGGCAATAAAGGCTTCACAATTAAAAAACCCTGCCTTATATTGAAGGCACGAGTATGGACACGAGGTTTTTATGGGCATTGGTAGCAAAATTTTAGATGTTCTCTTTGGCAAAGATCCTGATATTTTTGATGAGCGTGGTCAGGTTCTTCATAAGCTTCCAAAAAAGAAATGGGACGCTTGGCATAATCGCACAAAAATCGATCCTGAAAATAACTGGCGTAATCACGCCGGCGTTACTGGAAGTTCCCAAAAAAAGAAGTGATGTTCTTTTTTAATTCATCCTCTGATCCTTTAAAGCTAATTCTAAAAACATCTTCGACTTTTAGCCCCCATGTGTGAACTCGGGCGGATTTAATATTGGCTCCAGCTTGGCTTAAGCCGTAGCAGGCGTACTTGAGTAATCCTTTTTGATCTTTGGCTTTCAAATTCACTAACCACTCATTAGAGCCTAAGGGTGTCACCTGAACCGTGTCGAACTGCACTTTCTGTAAGGCTTGAGTTTGATTGACTGATTCGCGCAAAATTTTCTCTTTACCCTTCGGTAGATGAACTTGGAACCAATCGTAAACACCAAGTCCTGGTAGCGTATGGATACTGGCATGCATGACGTTGGCGCCAGCCTGATGTAATCTATCCACGTAATTGACCATCAATCCCGGTTTGTCAGTTCGATCAAAAAATCGCACCCAGGTTCTTCCCGCAATTTTAAAGATTTGAATTGATGAGGGTTCTCCGGATTGAATTTGCGACAAGTCTTTGACCAAAATTTTTAAAGGAATTCGCTGCAGTAAAAAAGATTCAAACTCATCTACAAGGGTGCTTGGAATATTTTTAACTTTTTCTTTAAGCATAGGAATCAGCTTTTGTCGTTGCAAGCTTTCGGGTGATCTTAGATCGACGAGGAAATCTTTTAACAGCTGACCCTTCCACGTTGTCCAAGCGTCGGGATTGGTAGCTTTGATATCGATCACGGTAAAAACGGCAAGCCTTTGCATACGTTTATCTGAAGCCTCGTGCTCCTGCAGTTCTTTGAGTGTTTCTGAAGAAATCGAGCTTCGCTTAAAAGCTAGAGCCGAAAGCAATAAGTGATTTTCTACAAGCCAAGAAAGTTCAGCCTTAAAACTTTTTGAAACGAGATGAGCCGGCAACATTTGTAGAACGTTTTTTGCGCCTTTGTGACTGTGATCGCCGCCCTCGCCTTTTGAAAGATCATGAAACAGACAATTCCACCCGATCAACTCCCAGTCTTTGGCGGAAAGCTCTTTATGCAAAAAAGCCAAAGGACCTAATTCTTTAGCGGACTTTCGGATTTTTAAAAAGTTACGACAAGCTTGTTGTAAATGAATATCCGCCGTAAAACGATGGTATTGATCATGCTGAACGTGCCCTACAAGCTTCTGAACTGGTGGCAATAACTTATCAATCAGTCGACTGCTGAAGACGTCGACAATTAGTGCATCTTTACTTTTCGGCCCCAACATCAAGCGCAGGCCTTGCAGTTGAGCTTCAGACAACCTGATAGTGGGTTTTACTTTAAAACAATCATCTAAGGATTGTCTCACCTTTTTTTGCATCAGGATGCCTGGCTCTTTTTCCAGGGCCTTCATCATTGCTGGCACAGTGTTAAGCTTTTTATTCTGGATTCGACTTATTTCTTTATGCGGAGTTTTAAAAATTTCTAACAGCCATTCTGAATAAAAAAATGTTCTTGAAAGACCTCGCTCTACGGCACGCATAAAATCACTTAAGTTTTCAGCGCCGAAAGCTTTGGAAATTTCTAATTGATCGGCACCTGATAAAACATCCTGCCCCGATTCGGTGTGTAATCTTTGCCGGATCAGAAGCAAAACATCTTTATAAAATTTGAGGATGCCGACGGCGTGTTGGTCATTGGGGTCTTTATCCGTAAATAGGGGCGCAAGCGATAAGGCTTGCTCGATATCCCGCAGACCACCGGGCGTGTATTTAATATGGGGCTCTAAGAAGTTTGTGATGGAATCCAAGCGTTTCTGTCGCCGCTTGCGCTCTAATCCGACTTCTTTTAAAATATTTTTTCTTACATTTTTAATTCGACTTCGAAGAAGTTTTTTTTGCTGATCTAATTTTTCGGCACCAGATTTTGTAATGGCACGCCCGCCCAATAAGGCCAACAGATCAAATGGCTGAACACCTTCGGTCCAATCTATTTTATTTTTTGGAACTCGGTACCTTAGTTTTAAGCCAGCCTCTTGTACTTTTTCAATAAAACTAAAAACCTTCTCGTCGTCCCCTAAAAAAATTAAATCTAGATCTGAAATGGGACAAAGCTCATGGCGGGCCCACGAACCTAATAAAATAGGATCTAGTTCTTTCCAGTTTCCAAAGCTTGAGAGTTTTTTTTCTAAGACACCTTCAAGAAAAAAAGAATTATGTTCCACAATTTTTCGAACATCATTTCCTTGCGTAAGATCGACCCAGCGAGGACTTTTTAGATGGTGAAGAAACTGAGATTTCTCATCCGAATTTAAGAAAGATCGCGACATGATTTTTGCCATTCGGCGATTTGGTTGAGGGCATCGAGCGGCGTTTTCTCAGTTAACGAAAATGCAGTGAGCTGATCTTTCCATTTTTGCAGATCTGGAGCTAAATCTTTAAGACCCGTTTCTTGCCACTCAAGTAATGAAAGTTGCTTTTTAGCAGACGCTGACACTTCAAGACCTTTTAATAATATATCAGCTCGGTGAATGACGGCTGAGGGAACTCCGGCCAGTTCTGCCACATGCAAACCGTAAGATTTTAAAGCCGGACCTTTTTGTAAAGTGTGCAAGAATTCAATTTTTTGATTTCTATCTGAAACGGCCATATGGACATTTTGAATCGTTGAAAAATCATTTTCGAGGGAAGTCAGCTCATGGTAGTGAGTGGCAAACAAGGTCAGACACTTCACCTGTTTCAAAATATATTCCAAAATCGCTTGAGCTAAAGCCATCCCATCAAAAGTACTGGTGCCGCGCCCGACCTCATCCAAAATAAGTAAGGACTTTGAAGTTGCACGCTTTAACATTTCAGAAGTCTCAGTCATCTCGACCATAAAAGTTGAAAGACCTTCTGTTAAAGAGTCGCTAGCGCCAATGCGGGTGAAAATTTGATCAAACAGCGGTAAGAAGGCTTGCGCCGCAGGAACATACGATCCCATCTGAGCCATAATGGCAATCAATGCCATCTGTCGCATCAAGGTGCTTTTTCCAGCCATATTCGGTCCGGTTAAAAGCAGACAGCCTTGTTTTTCAAGATGCAGAGAGTTTGCTGTGAATCGACCTTTTAATGATTGCTCTACCACGGGGTGCCTACAAGATTCTAAATTCACGATCGACAGAGCATTGAATGTAGGACGAACATATTTTTGTTCTAAACTAAGCCATGCTAAAGAACTTTCAACATCTAAATAGCTGCATCGCCGGGCCACTTTTAGAATCAGCGGCGCCAATTCTAAAGTTTTCTTTCGCAAATTTTCAAAAATCTCAAATTCAAGTTCGAAACGTTTTGTTTCTGCCGTGATCACCCGGCGCTCAAGATCTAAAAGCTCATCAGTAACAAATCTTTCAGCGGTCGAAAGGGTTTGTTTGCGCTGGTAATGAGCCGGTGCTTTATCTTTATGAGTGTTGGTGATTTCGATATAATAACCAAAAACATTATTATATCTAATTTTTAAACTTGAAATTCCGGTCTTTTCTTTTTCCCGAAGTTCCATCTCTTGAAGTAACTTATGGGACTCAGTGGTCAGCTCGATATACTCATCAAGCAAGGGCGAGATTCCTTTACGGATTAAATCGCCTTGCTTGATACTGATCGGCGGCTCTTCAATAAGTGTTGTAAGTACGCCTTGAGTGATTTCGTTCAACGTTTTTAATTCCTGTTTGCGCACGTCTTCCATCGGATCAAACTGCAAGGCCTCGAGTCCCGATTGTAAACCTTGAATCAAACTGAGGAGGTCGCGGGCTCCAGCTTGAGGATAAGAAACTTTGATCAACCTGCGCTCTAGATCACCCATTCGACCAAACACTTCGCGCAAAGTTTTAAGTTTTGGAACCTGCCCCCGCCACCATTCAACGGCATCAAGTCTTTGGGAAATTTCCTTCTCATCAAGCAGAGGAAACTGCAAATGCTCGCGCAGTCTGCGACCGCCAGCGGGAGTTTTTGTGCGATCTAAGCTGTTGAGTAAACTGCCCTTCGGATCACCTTTAAGATTACTAAAAATTTCTAAGTGTCTGATGACTGTTGGACTTAAAGTCATTCGGGATTTTAAAGGCCGCTCTTCAAAGGGTCTAAGCATTTTTGCTGCGTCAGCAACGCTTAAATTTTGCACGTAGGCTAGTAGCCGTCTGGCAGAATCGGGAGCCTCCGCATTTAAAAGCTCGCTTGAAAAATCCGTTGGCGCATCAAAAGGACTTAAGGTGCAACGAACGAGGGATTTATAAGCGTCCTCTTCTCCGACCGCAATCACAACCTCAGCAACGGGAAGAACTTCTAAAAACGAAAGAAGCTGGTCGCGCGAAGTTGCTCTTAAATAAAAGCTTTCACCGGTCGTCACATCAATAAAACTAACCGAGCCCGCATCGAGGCTTGCAACATAGTGCGAGGAGTTCTGCTCCAGTGTTTCAGGATCGTAAACCATTCCAGGTGTCAGAACCCTGGTGACGGCGCGCTTAACAATCCCTTTTGCTAATTTTGGATCTTCGATCTGATCACAAATAGCAATTTTTAATCCGTGGGAAAGAAGCTTATTGATAGGCCCTGCCACTGAATGATGAGGCATCCCACACATCGGCGTTTCATCCTGCGATTTTTTATTTCGGGAAGTCAGCGTAATTCCTAAAAGTGGTGCTGCTTTAATCGCATCATCAAAAAACATTTCATAAAAATCACCCATCCGAAACATCAAGATTTTATCTTGATGCAAGGACTTAATATCCCAGTACTGTTTCATCAACGGAGTTAAGTTAGACACGGTCCTAATTAGTTACCCAGTGATCGGATAAGATGCAATAGCAACGCAGAGGGCTAAATCTTAACCCGTCGCTTTGTCTAAGGTTTAGTCGTTTCTCTTCAGCGAGCGGCAATAGGTTGGCTTTAGAAGCGGTACGCATCTGGCAATAGTTTTCAGACACGAGGAGATTCTATGAAACTTGCTGCTGCTTTAAGTTCAATTCTTATCATGTGTTTAGGGACTGCTGCTCTTGCTCAAACCAGCCGCGGACCTGCCATCATTGTCAGTCATTATATCAATGATATTCGAGTTGATCGCACTGGCGGCAAGGTCACTATCGATACAGAAATTAAATTAACCGACAAAACCAGTTCTGAGTTTGATTCAAAATGTCTTGAGCTGACGTCAGGTTTACAAGCTAGTTTAAAAAGTATTGAAGACGAACTTTTAGCAGACAATGTTTTTTCTATGGAAGTGTCTAAAAAGGTTTTGCCGACTGGAATTAAAAATTCTAAGTCTGTCTGTGTTGTTGAGATCACTTCAAAAAAACCTGGTGTCGGTTTTAAGGAACTATCGACAAGTCTTGTCACCAGAGCTGATTCTGAGAACTTGGATGAAGTTGATCCTAGCGTCTTAAAAGAAATCACTCAGTTAAGAAAAGATGCTTTTGTTCTGAATTACTTCCACGCGAAACACACTTATATCCCTTTTAAGAGTTTTGTTGAGTATTTAAAGGTTGTGCCTAGATAGTCTATGAAGTTTTCTTTCTAATTTCTTTTATATTTTTGCAAGTATCGCTGGTTCAAGCTGAGCAGTCCTATGTTGGCTTCTTTGATTTCTAACGAAGGCCGTGCAGAGAAAAAAAGATCCAACAGTTTGCTCAACGGATTAATCCCGAAGGACTTGGGTGACCGATTGGCAGCTTAAGAAAACTGGATTTCTACTGTTAAGATTGGCTTGGTAAAAGGGGGACCCTCACCTTGGTGATCACTAATAATTCTATACTCTTTTCCGGATTGGATAAAATAATCAGGTGTATTGGGTTTACTTGCGTAAACATAGCGACGCACCAGATTTCCCAAGCCATCAAGTTCAGCGGCAATTTGGGTTTGTGATTGATAGATAAAGCTTTGAGTTAAAATGCCGTCTACTTTTTTACCCACACGGCGCTGCAAACCATCATAGATATATTCAATCACTTGAGCATGGAAAATAATCTCTGGCACGGTAAAGGATGAATTTATCCCGCTGTCCATTCATCCCATCGGGTAACGATCGAAAATATTGAGATTGCACACCAAAAGCAAAGGCAGACTAACCCAATGCTGAGGTAAGCGATAGCAAATCGCCGCTTAGCCTCTGATACATTGGGCAGTTGAGGAGTATGTATCAACAGTATGATATGCCTAAACAATGGCCAGACCATCATTCCCGGGAATACCACACCTATCGCAGCAGCAACCAATTCAGAGGACACTATCATCCTTTAATTATTGACCTATTCCAAGCCCAAGTCCAAAACAGGTGCAATTATTTTTATTAGTAGGTTACTTCGATCTTCATAACTCATCAGTTCGTCCCACTCCAAAAAAAACAGTTCACTCGGCGATTTGCAGACGCTCATGGGCCACGGCAATATCTTTGAAACGAAACGCCTGTACGGAAATACCTAGTCTATTTGTTCTGCTCAAGCTGCCGCTCTTTAAAATCACGCCGAAGCTTTTTTAAAACTCGACGGGGAACTTTATGCTTTCTTCCGATTGTATCAAAAATGTAGATTGACGAACTTTCTTCGGCCATTTGTCTCAATATTTCGTTGGCTGCGGGCAAAGGAAGATTAAACGAAGCATTTTCTCCCTCGCTTAAAACACGAGGATTTCCATTCGGCATCAAATGTGGATGAGCAATCGGGCTATTAAAAATGTATGCACGAGCCTTGAATCGATGTGGATTTATTTTTGCCAGAAGTCGAATTAGGCCATATCCTTTTAAGTCACCACCAATCTGATCGACAATTAGCGGTCTACGTCCGGAGTTGACTATCCGAAAACGCAATACTTCTTGCTCCCTCGCCATCGTTTTCCCGTTTAAAATCTCACCCATGCCCACATAGAAATCGAGCCTACCGTCGTCCCTCTTGTAAGCCAG